>NZ_JBEPOS010000014.1:0-201947 GCF_040546885.1 Bradyrhizobium sp. S3.2.6
TTCGCCGACCGCAAACGAGGAATCCGCCAACAACCCGTCCGTTCCACCAATTCAACCCGCTCCACCACGCAGGTTTCATGGAATCGGTCGTCTAGGTTTGATTCGTCGGCTGCATCTAGTTGGTTACGCTGGAAAAGCAGTGGCGGCGGCATGATGATGATGATGCAGAATTCTCGGAACGGACCGTATTTTGCTGATCTCAAACTTCTGTTCGTCACCTGTGCATGGGACAGACGCGAATCAAGTCCACTAGTAGTTTGGCTCTGAGGCGGTCGCCGGTCGAAACTTACTGCCAAATTAGAAAGGCGGGCGTTAATGGATAATCATCTGTCGCTTGATCAGATCCGCGAACTCATCAAGCCGATTTCGGGACCCGACGGGCGAGGAACCAAAGATGCCGATGTCTTGGTCGTTGGTGCGGGTCCGATCGGCCTGACGGTCGCTAACATTCTCGGCTCGCTCGGGATTTCCACAATCTTGCTGGAGCGGAATGAACTGACGTCGGACTTGCCCAAAGCACTCGTGATCGACGACGAGTATCTCCGTCTTCTTGATAGCCTGGATTTGCTCGACGACATGGAAGAGCACCTCTCGCCGCCTTTTGGAATTTTCTTTTATTCTATGCGGGGCAAGCCGGTGGTGAAGGTCAACCCCTTCTTGACGTCGAATGGATTTGGCAACCGCGCGGGATTGATGCAGCCAGTCTTCGAGAAGAAGCTGCTGCATGGCGCACGGCGCTATCCCTGCCTCGATCTGCAGTACCGGTCTACTGTCGCAGGCCTAGATCAGGATGAGAATGGCGTCAGGTTGAAGGTCGTTCGTGCCGGGCGAGAGCATCTAGTGACTGGACGATTTGTACTCGCCTGTGATGGCGCGCGAAGTTTCATCCGCTCGGCTGTCAATATTTCTTTCGCCGGAAATCGCATTGATCAACCCCATTTAGTGGTCGACCTCGCCGAGTTCCCCGACCGGTCCCCCTTCTCGCGTTTTTTTTGCAATCCTGAGCGGCCGTTCAACAGCGTGCCTGCGCCATATGGCGGGCGAAGACTGGAGTTCATGCTCAACCCAGGCGAAGATCATCACAAGATTGCCACGGCGGACAGCATCCGTGATCTCGTGGACAGACATACTCCGTACAAAGGAACACCCCTCAAAATCATCCGGTCGGTGGTCTATGGATTTTCGGAGCGCATCGCCGAGCGAATGGGATCGAAACGGGTCTTCTTGCTCGGCGACGCAGCGCACGTCATGCCGCCGTTCGGCGCGCAGGCCATGAACACGGGCGCTCGCGATGCCAACAACATTTGCTGGAAGATTGCGGCGGTACTGCAAGGGAGGCTCAACCCCACGATCCTTGAGACCTACGAGACAGAAAGGAGGCCGCAGGTTGAGGCGATTATTCGATATTCGGTGATGATCGGAAGGATGGCAAACATTCGCAACCGCATTATTGCTGCGGCGAGGGACGCCTTCTTCCAGACATTGAACCTTATCCCCGCGATCCAGCGTTTCTTTGCCGAGATGCGCTATATGCCTCGACCATGGATTAAGGCCGGCTTCATGGTGCGGTCCAGGCGGCAGGAACTCGTTGTTGGACGGACATGTCCGCGTGTTTCGCTTTTCCTGGATGGTGGTAGCACGAAGTCAATTGATGCGATTTCGGACGGTTGGTTCCTGGTGGTAGGGATCGCTGTACCCACCAACGATTTGCTCTTGCTTGCCGATTCGCGAGTGTTGAGCCCGCGGTTTTTGTCTATTTGCTTCAATCAAATGCAGCGTGTGAAAGTTAGTGGTGTGCACCACGCTAGACCGGCCTCGCCGGAGGCGGAAGCGTTTTTGAGACCGCTCACCGGTCGGGTGCTGCTTGTGCGGCCTGATCGATATGTCGCGGCTGTGTCGACGCTAGATGGGATTGGTGCGGTCTTGGCAGAGCTTGAGAAATCGTTTGGCCCGCTGCGGGAAGACGTCAGTTCGTCACCTATTCGCTCGAGCTAACGGAGACGCAAGTCGCTTGCGGACTTCGCAAGCGGCGGAGCGGCGAGCGCGGCGCCTCTGGATCGCAAAGCTTTGGCCGCGCCATAGCGACAGTCGGGTTTGCCGCCACTGCCGCTACGCGGATCACCGCCTGCTTCTCGCGGTTGATTACCAGCCGCACTGCGTCGGTGCGCGAATAGCGGCCGGCTGGATCCGCAGTGGATTTTGCGACCGCAAGCGCTCCGGGATGGAGATCGGCGTTGAGGATGCCTCTTGGTGGTCAGGAATACGCTCACAGAGTTTGCGGGCGTCCGGTCCATTAATCATTGAGAATCCCGCGCCTGGTTTGGACGTGCGCGGATTGAGCTAAAAGGCTTTCTGCGGCGTATCCACGACCATGCCGTACATGTCCTGGCTCACGACGGCGCAGGCGGCGAGGACATAGCGTGACCCTTCGACCGCGTAGCGAGGCTTGAGCGAGGGACCCCGCCGGCATCACCTGACCGGAGCCGATGTAGGATCGAATTTCTTTGCAAGGTCGGTCCAGCACTCGGCGTAGTCGTCGTCTCTTTCCGCCAAGTCGGCCGCATATTGCGTCAGCTTTTGCGGAAAGCGCGACTCGAACATGAAGGCGAGTGTATTGGCGATCTTGTGCGGTTTCAGTTCGACGGTGCTCGCCCTCTCGAAGGCGACGGCGTCCGGTCCATGCGGAAGCATCATGTTGTGGAGGCTCATGCCGCCGGGCACGAAGCCCTCGGGCTTCGCGTCGTATACGCCGTAAACAAGGCCCATGAATTCGGACATAATGTTGCGGTGATACCAAGGCGGCCGAAACGTGTTCTCGGCGACCGCCCAGCGCTCCGGGAAGATGACGAAGTCGATATTGGCGGTGCCCGCACTTTCCGACGGCGAGGTCAGGACGGTGTAGATTGATGGGTCCGGGTGGTCGAAGGCGATTGCGCCGACCGGCGAGAAGTGCCGTAGGTCGTACTTGTAGGGTGCGTAGTTGCCGTGCCAGGCGACGACGTCAAGCGGCGAATGCCCGATCTTGGTCGCGAACAGTTCGCCGCACCATTTGAAGGTCACGACGCTCGATGAATCAACGTCATCATAGGCTGCGACCGGCGTAAGGAAATCGCGGGAATTGGCCAGGCAGTTCGCGCCGATCGGCCCCCTTTCCGGAAGGGTGAACGACCCTGCGTAGTTTTCACATACATAGGCGCGAGCGGGCCCGTCCATAAGCTCCACGCGGAAGATGATTCCGCGCCGGATCACGCAGATCTCGCCGGGTGCGATTTCAATGATGCCGAACTCCGTACAGAAGCGCAACGCGCCATGCTGCGCCACGACGAGCAGTTCTCCGTCGCAGTCGCAGAAATACTCGTCCTTCATCGAGTGGGTGATGAAGGACAGATGGGCGGCCATGCCGCCTTGTGCTTCGGCATCGCCGGCAGTCGTCACCGTTCGCAGTCCGCTGACGAAGGTCAGTTCGTCGGCGGGGATGGCGACCGGCTGCCAGCGGTATTGCCCGATCGGCAGCTTCGATTGTCCCGTGTTGGGAGCGGTGCGGAGGAAGCCCGGCTCGACCGGCGTGAAGCGGCTGGTGTGCTTGACGCTGGGGCGGATACGGTAAAGCCACGATCGTTCGTTGGTGCCGCGCGGTGCCGTGAACGCCGAGCCACTCAACTGTTCGGCATATAGCCCGTAGGTGGCCCGCTGCGGCGAATTCCGCCCGACCGGCAGCGCGCCGGGGAGCGCCTCTGTTTCGAAGCTGTTGCCGAATCCAGACATGTATTGCGGTGTGTTCATGTTCGAGGAACCTTGCTCGTTGCCTGGCGCGTGGCGCTGCCAATGGCACGAGCATAAGCCGCCCTGTCCGCGATCCCCGTCCCATCGGCGTGTGACATGGCCGCTCTTCCGGACGGCGGTGCCGTTCTGTCAATTCATCGCAACCCACGACGGCTCACGCCGCAGTTTGATGGAGTCCGCCAATTCCGGCAACGCCTTCCAATACAGAACCTGCCGTTCGGCGTGTTCCGGCGCACCGACCCGGCCGAAGCTCCGCGAGGTGGCATCGCGATCGGCGATATGATCCTCGATGTAAGCATATGCGCCGCCAATTTCACTGGCCTCGCGGCTTGGGGCGGTCGCCTTAGGCGGATCGAGCCTGAATGGTTCATGGTGTTGGGACCGGACAAGGTCTGAAGTTCGGCTGCAGATTTTCCGGCTACAGTATACGCAGAACGTCGCCGCCCGCGTGGGACTGTCGCCGCACTTGGTCGCGATGGCTGATGCGGAACTTCTACTACCTGTGCGGATTGCGGTCTCCATCGATGAGGCGTGGCAGCACATCTTCGGCTTCTGCGTTCTCAACGACCGAATGTCTCGCCGAAGTGCTGCTTCCGTTCCGCGTGACTGCATTCCCGCGTGACGAACAAGACCCGCGTGCTTTGCCGCATCTGTACGCCCAGGCCGATAAGCAGTCCGGCGCGATCGACATCGACGTGCGTTGCGCTCTACGTGCGGCAGGCATGACCGTGGCTCTGACGGTCAGCCCCGCCTGCACTCGCGGCCTGTATTGGAGGCCTGCCCAGTTCGTCACGCACCAAACGAGCAACAGATGCAATCTAGAGACCGGCGATCTGCTTGGATCCGGCACCGTCTCCGGAACGACGCTGGGTAGTCTCGGCAGCCCGCTCGAGATCACCGCGTGCGGCCACCAAGCCGTTTGATCTCGGCGGCGAGCCCCGATCGTTCCTGGCGGACGGCGACGAAGTTCGATGACGGGATAGTGCAATCGCGACGGCTTCGCCACGATCGGCTTTGGTGAATGCACGGGGAGGGTGACACCTGCGGTCTGAGGCTTCCCTGCGCGCAGGTTTAATCCATGACAAGGCGGAGCAATTCGTTCTGCGACGAGATGCCGAGGCGGGCATAGGCGCGCTTGCGATAGGTCAGCACCGTGTTGATGCCGATGTCGAGCCGCAGCGCAATGCCTTCCGAGGTCAACCCCTCCATGATGCCGGCACAGACGTCGGCTTCCCGCGTGGACAACACGGGCGCAACCCGCAGCAATCGCGCGCGAACGTCTTGGGCCGGGCCGCGCTGGGCCGCTCGGGCATCGCGGGCATGGCGCCCGATCAACGCCAAGAGCATGTCGGCGCCACGCGCGATCAAGGCCTCGTCGGAATCCGAAAACGCGTTCCCACCGGAACGGTACAGATTGATGCGGATGGTCCGGTTCGCCGACGCGCCGGCGATGCAGATGCGGTCGCCCAGTCCGACCGACGTGTAGCAGGCGCTGCGATAGTCGGAATGCTTAATCTCGGAGGCGCGCGTGCGGATGCACCAGGTCGCGCTCCCCGATGTTGGCGTACCGGCCATCACCTGATTGGCCAGGTCGTGACGCCAGTAGGTGCTGCGGTAATGGTTCGCAACGTCTCTGGCCACCGGTCGTTGCCCGGCGTTCTCTGCGATCAGCACAAGTGGATCAGCATCGCGGTCGAATGCGAACGCCGTAAGGTGGCCGCAGCCGGTCATCGCGTGAGCCATCTTGAACAACGTGCCGGGAAACGTTTCCGCGCCTGCGAGATCGATCAGTCCAATCAGCGCCGGCGTCATGTCGTAGACGCCAGTCGGATGGTCCACCTTGTAAGCCTTCATCCCGGAACCTCGGCCAGCGGCTCTCTGTCCGCTCGCCTGCCACTTAAAGGCAAATTCGGGTGCAGGCAATCGGCGCTTCGGCTTGGATAGTGTCCCCTATTCATGTGACTGGGCGACCGGTGGCAGCGTGTTAGCCTCCCCCCGGATCAGCGCGTGACAAGCGCCTTGCGGCGTTGTCACAAATTCAGGGTGGAACCATCGATGAACGACGCCAAACCGCTGCGCGACCGGGTCGCCGTGATCACGGGCGGCAGCAACGGTATCGGCGCCGCCGCCGTGCGTGAAATCGCCATGCTCGGCGCCAACGTCGTGATCGGCTACCACAGCAGCGAAGAGCGGGCGCGAAAGCTACTGGAAACACTCCCGCCGGCCGACCACGCGGTAGCGCGCCTGGAACTGAAGGACGAGACCTCGTTCGCAGCCTTGGCGGATGAACTCGGAATCCGCTATGGAAAACTCGACATCCTGGTCAATTCCGCAGGCTTCACCCGTGCGATACCGCATGGCGATCTCGACACGCTGACGGACCAGCTGTTCGAGGACATCCTGATCGCGAACGTGTGCGGTCCGTACTCCGCTGTCCGGGCGCTCCGCTCCTTGCTACGCGCATCGGGTGACGCCGTCGTCATCAACGTCTCGTCCATCTCGGGCTTCACCGCGTCCGGCAGTAACGTCGCCTACTGCGCATCGAAGGCCGCCCTGGACAACATGACCGCCTCTTTGGCACGCGTGCTCGGCCCGGAAATAAGGCTACTGGCGGTTTCGCCCGGCGCCGTTGCAACCGACTTCGTTCCGGGTCGCGATCGCAGCGCTCTCGAGGCGGGCGCCAAGGCGACGCCGCTCAAGCGCGTCATCGAACCGGATGACGTGGCCGCCGCCATCGTTGCCTGCATCACCCATCTCAAGGCCAGCACCGGCACGCGCATCGTCGTCGATGGAGGGCGTCACTTGTGATCGCCGCCCGATTGCAATCTCGTTCGCGTTGGCCTGTGCGTCGGCCCAGGACGCCCAGCAGACCAAGATCGTCGCTGGCTTCGCGGCGGGCGCCGTCGCGGACGTTCTGGCGCCCATCTATGCGGATTCAAAGAGGTGTCTCAACAGCGTCACCATGTCGAGAACCGGCCGGGCGGTGTCCGGCATGGTCGCGGTCGCCGCGGTGTCCCTCTCGCGATTGCTGACAGCGCGTACTTGCTTGCCGCGCGCCAACAGGTGTTTTGCCGTTGCTCCGCCCACTTTTCCCGTAATTTCCAGTACCCATACATGCGTTTTTTCCTGATCCTGGGGGACAATACGATGCCCCGGTTGGTTCAGTGGATGAGTGGCATAATGGCGCGGATACCACAAAGATATCCAACACGTAGCCGAGCACTCGTGGGGAAAGACCAAGTCTCCGACCAATTCATTTAGGGCAAAGTAAATTGGAATATAGATGAGGTTAGCCGATCGATACGTCTCAATTACGGAACGGGGCATTCCAGTCGCGGAACTGGACGAGCAATATCGAAACGCTGTTGAGTAGGCCGCAAGCGACCTTCGGCGCCGGAAGCAAAGTTGGCAATGCCGGGCGACGCAGACGTGGCACCCGAGACACGCAGGAGGTGCAGAGAGTCGAATGCCGTTCTGATGGTTGTATGAGTCTGATCCGGGGCTAGCTTCGGCGTTGAATTGTTGGAGACGAGAAATGGTTGGAGTTGAGCGCAGCGTGGATCATATCGAGTTGGAAACACCTTTCGGCTGCCTGCGGGGCATCACGGTGGACGGTGTTACCGCGTTTCATCGAGTGCCATACGCAGAGGCTCCGATCGGGCCGCGGCGTTTCGAGTTGGCGGGATCGGCTCTCCGATGGCGAGATACTCGCGACGCGACCGTACCTGGCCCCGTTCCCCCACAGTTACCCTCGCGCCTGGACAGCGTTATGGGTACCTACGAGGTGGAGCAAAGTGAAGACTGTCTCCATCTCGATATATGGACGACGCACCGGGCCGGCGACAATGCGCCGGTCTTGGTCTTCCTCCACGGAGGCGCCTTCATGACCGGCGGCGGGTCGCTCCCTTGCTATAATGGAAGCGTTCTCGCAGGGGAGAATGGTCTTGTAGTCGTGAACATTACCTCTCGCCTTGGTCTTCTCGGCTTTTGGCCTGGACCTGATTTCGGCGAATTGAATCTGGGCCTCCACGATCAAGTTGCAGCTCTGCGTTGGATCAGGGAGGCGATCAGTTGCTTTGGAGGCGATCCCGCGCGCATCACAGTTATTGGGCAGTCGGCTGGCGCCTTCAGCATCGCTGCGTTTCTCGGGACTGATCTTGGGCGCGACCTCTTCAGCCGAGCGATCATCATGAGCGCGCCTGTCGGCGTAGAGCTGCGCACAGTCGAAACGGTGAGGCCGCTGGCCAAGACACTTCTAGACGTTCTTGGATTGGCCGACCAAGATGCCAACAGACTGCGGACGATGCCCGTTGACCAAATTCTTGGATTACTACGTGGGTTGCAAAACAGACCTCCGGCGATACCGGGGGACATCAGCCCGCCGTTCATGCCCGTTCTGGATGGCAGCCTTATCCCGAGAGATCCTGTCGCATCCATTCAAAACGGTAGCGCACAGTGGTGCGACATCATGATTGGTGTAACACGCGAAGAATACGCTGCGTTTTCGCTATCCAATCCGACCTTGAACGACCTGTCTGAAAACGAAGTGAATGACATATTCAAGTTACAAATAGGAAGCGGCGCAGCGGATGCGATCATGAAGATCCGATCAGCGCGCGTTCCCGCGATTCCTCGGACGATAGTGGGAGATCTCTACACAGACACGATCTTCACGGACGCGAGCCTGGCTGTCGCAACTGCCCAAGCGAAGGCTGGCCGGAATGTGTTTTCCTATCGTTTCGATTGGCAGTCGCCAGTCCCAGGACTAGGCGCCTGCCACTGTATCGATCTTCCGTTTCTTTTCGGAAATATCGACGTGTGGCGGAACGTTCCGATGCTCAAGGGAGCAGATTGGCGAGAGGTGGAAGAGCTGAGCCGACGATTTAGAGGTGCGATTGCGGCATTTGCGAAGAGCGGCGAACCAAACGGGACCGATTTGCCGTATTGGCCCGCGTACACACACAACCGTGCGGTGCTCCACTTTGATAGGCGCATTCAGGCCTTTGGCTGGGTCGCCTGATACTCTTTAGCCGGTTGAGTCGCGCGACCGAGGAAAGTCTGTCGCGCGCGCCGCTTGCCCAAGTCGCTTAAAGCGGGTTGTTGAAGGATGTTGCATTGCTTGAGCTTACAAGTTGTACGTCTGGAGCGTTCCTGGGACAGAGCTTTGATCGTGTTCAGCTCGGCCCTGATCTTGCACGTTGGTAGATCAACGAGTTCATTTCAGTCGCCGCGAAGTTGGGTGATCCACGTCGCAAATGTGGGCGCCGAGCCGATGCTTGAACTCGCCAATCCGGCCACTCAATCTTGATTTCTCTCGTCGTTCGGCTTGCGGCTGAAAGGCTGTCCCGCTCGTCTGCGCCGTTACCCGAACGTCGTCCATGAAACGCGCGAAATAGAATGATCGTCCCATTCTTGGAACGCGATCGTGCCAACTGCGGTGCTTTTGCTTACCCGCTCGACGCTTATGCTGCCAACCGTTGGATTTTGGAGAATGGCCTGGGTACAGCGCTGTTCGGCTGGCTAGGCAGAACATTGGCGGGGGAAAATGAAGCGTCAAATTCAGATAATGCTAACAGTACTGCCCTTGGTTTCCTTTGGTAGCGCGGCAGGTCTGGCGGGAGATCTGCCGGTCAAGGCCCAGCCAGCGCCGCCCGATCTGCCATTCTTCCTGGTGATCGATGACCGTGTCACCTTTTCGTATATACCAAAAGCAGCAGACCCAGGTGTGTACTCGGTAAATCCGAACGGGTCGCTCAACAGCAACACCGCGGTGCAGGTCTATTCGTTCACGCATTTCGACGCCTGGCGATACGGCACGAATTTCCTGAACCTATCAATGTACAAGGCGGATCAAAACGATCCAGCCAGCCCTTGCACCAACGCCGGCAGTATCTTCAATCCTGGCACGCGTGTTACCACTCCTGCAAATTGCGCAGGTGCTATTTCTGGCGTGGGCCAGCTTCGGTCGACATTTGGCTGGAACGAAATCTTCGGGGCCAAGACTTTCACTGTCGGGCCGCTGCGCAACATCTCGTTCGAGATCGGCCTTGATGCGGCGGCCGCGAACTATTATCGGGCGTCCGCAGGGCAGGCCGTCTCGGCGGGCTTGCAGTTCCAGTTCGATCTTCCCTACAAGGGCTACATAAATATTGCCCCTCTGGCGACCTGGGTCTACAGCTCCCACATGGGCTTCCTGCAGTGTGGCGGAGGGTTCGCTCCCAATACACCAGGCGTCGGCTGCCTTACCGACGGCAACAGACAATATCAGCCGACTTGGGCAATCGAAACCAACTACTACATGAATCTCGATTTCTTGCCCGAGAGCGTCCGCTACTTTTCTATCAGCGGCCGAGCGGCTTGGACTGGGACGATGGGGTCTGAGAATAGTCCACTTCCTTACAACCCTTTGCCACTAGCTAGCCCTGCCAACTCGATGACAGCGGTTCAGCTAAATTCCGAGCCGATCCGTCTGACCTTCGATGCATCGAAAGCGATGTGGGGGCCAAAGTATTCGCATTACGTCGACGTGTGGGTCGCCTATCGCTATTGGCAAAACAAATACGGATTGGATCACAACGTCAGTCGGCTTTGCAACCTCTCACCGGGTGTGAGCAACAATACCTGTACCGAATCAAGTCTGTACAGCGGCGTCACGATGAAGTTCTAGCTTCATTTACCTCCCGAAGGTCAACTCTGGCCGCATGCCCCGCGGCACAGTTTTCGGATGCTTCCATGGCGGACAGTGCGCAAGCTTCTTCGAGGCTGCGTTGCTGGCCGCCTCTTCGTGGGCCATGAACTGAGAAGGAGAGGTTGCGATGAAGTTTGTGAAGCGGCTGGCGTACACGTGGATCATTGTGGGTCTGCTTGGAAGCTCAACATGGTCCGCTGCAGAGGCCCAGCCGGCGATAGCCGATACCATTTATGTTAATGGCAAAGTCTACACCGCTGATGTGAAGAACACCGTGGTGGAGGCGTTCGCGTTATCAGGCGATCGCTTTCTCGCCGTTGGCAGCAACGAGGAGATCAGGAAGCTCGCGTCCACCGGCACCCGTGTGTTCGACTTGAAGGGACATTTCGTTAGCCCTGGCCTTGCCGACGCGCATTTCCACAATGAAGGCGGCGGTACCGGTATTGATCTGTCTCATACCCGTAGTCTCGCCGAACTCATGTTGGCGGTAGCCAACGCCGCCGCGGGGGCCGCGCCGGGCGCGCTGCTCGTTTCGAACGGAGATTGGCACGAAGCGCAGTTGAGAGAACAGCGCCTGCCAACGGCGCGACAGTTGGACGAGGCGGCGCCGAACAATCCTGTGGTGCTAGTGCGAGGCGGTCATTCCTACATCCTCAATGGGCGAGCGCTGGCGCAGTTCAATATCACTAGCCAGACGCCGGTGCCGGCCGGGGGACAGATCAGTCGTGACGCAAATGGTGAACTGACCGGAGAGTTGTTTGACGCGGCCAAGGCGCTTGTGCCGCTACCCGCTCCAAAGCCGCTCGCGATGGAGGACATCCTCGCGACGCAGAGAGCGATCAATCCTTTCGGCCTCACGGCGGTTCGAATTCCGGGTGCCTACCGGGGCAACCTGGTGGAGGCGCTGAAGCTGATGCGGCAGGCCGACGCCGAGCACGCGCTCACCGTGCGCTATACCGTCTATATGCCGGGGTTCGGGTTCAGAACCCCGCAGCAGGTCGACGATGCGGTCGCCCAATGGGGTGTGACGCAGGACGAAGGCAGTGATTTCGTCCGCGTAGGCGGCATCAAGCTCGTGGTGGACGGTGGTTTCGAGGGGGCTCACCTCACGCGCGCATATCAAGAGCCATTCGGGAAGAGCGGAACCTATTCGGGTCTTACCCTTTCACCTCCCGAGGCCTACAATTCTGTCGTGCGCGAGATCAATCGCCTGGGTTGGCGCGCCGCGACGCATGCCGTAGGGGATGCGGCCGTGGACGAGGTTCTCACCGCCTACGAGATCGCCCACAATGACAAACCGTTGACCGGGAAGCGATGGGCCATCGAACATGCCTTCATCGCGCGGCCCGATCTCGTCAAACGCATGCAGAACCTGAAACTGATGGTGTCAGCGCAGGATCACCTTTATCTCGCCGCGCCAGTCTTGAAAGGATATTGGGGTTGGGATATCGCCAGCGAAGCGACGCCGCTCAAGAGCTATCTCGACGCCGGATTGCTGGTCGCCGGCGGCACCGACTCGCCGGTCGTTCCGTGCAACCCATTTTGGGAACTCTACCATTTTGCGAGCCGCGATACGATGTCCGACGGTGTTTACGGGGCCGACCAGAAGGTTACCTCGCGAGCACAACTGCTGCGATTGGTCACGATTAACTTTGCCGTGTTGATCGGAGAGGAGAATCGTCGCGGCTCGATCGAGCCAGGCAAACTCGCCGACTTCGCGGTACTGACCGACGACTTCTTGACCCTGCCGCTCGACGCCATTCCCAAGATGAAGGCATTATTGACCGTAGTTGGCGGGAAAGAAGTCTATCGCGATCCCAATATGCCTTGACGATCGGAGCGGTCCTCCGCCCCATCGTCGGTAAGCATTCATCAAGGGCGAACACCCACTTCTGGATCGATCCCAAGGCCAAGCTGGCTGCTCTCTTCATGACGCAGTTAGCGCCCCTGGGCGATCCGCGTCTTATGTCGGCCTTCGTCGAATTCGAGCGAGCTGTTCATGCCCATGGATGATCTCTAGCCACCGCGTGAGCGGGTCGGCTTGCCCGTTAGGGCTTCGAGCACGTGCTGGTTGGGCCGATTGACCGGTGAGGCATCAGGGCAACCTTGCTCCCGCTCCTCGTCAAGAAGTCAGCTACACGGCAATTCCTTTTGCCAAAGTGGCTGTTGTCTTCGGAGCCAATGCGCGGAAGTGTTGGGGACCATTCGAATGCAAAGCATTCAAATTACCCCTTAGCCAGGAGCAGCGTATGAATCGCGGTGGAAACCGGCCTTTCACGGGCGCCGAATATCTTCAGTCTCTACGAGACGGCCGCGAGGTGTGGATCTATGGCGAGCGTGTCAAGGACGTTACAACTCATCCAGCGTTTCGCAACGCGGCGGTCTCAATAGCCAAGCTATATGATGCGCTGCACGACAAGTCCCTCAAGCAGGTCTTGACGACCGAGACCGACACGGGAAGCGGCGGCTTTACACATCGGTTTTTCCGCTACGCGCGGTCGCGCGAAGATCTGATCGCGCAGCGCGATGCAATCGCAGCCTGGGCGCGCCTGACATATGGCTGGATGGGACGAACGCCCGACTACAAGGCAAGCTTCACGAACACCCTGGGGGCGAACGCAGACTTCTACGGCAAGTTCGCCGACAATGCGCGTGGCTGGTACAAGCATGCGCAGGAAACGGTGCCATTTATCAATCACACGCTCGTCAACCCGCCGATCGACCGGAACAAGGCCGCAGACGACGTTAAGGATATCTACGTCCGCATCGAAAAGGAGACGGACGCAGGCATATTCGTCTCGGGTGCGAAAGTCGTCGCAACCTCGTCGGCGCTGACCCACTACAATTTTCTCGGCCAAAATATGGCTGCAGAAATCACGGATGACAGTATGGCGGTGATGTTCATGGTCGACATGAACAGCCCCGGGATCAAGCTGATCTGCCGAAATTCCTATGAACTTGCGGCCGCAGCGACCGGCTCGCCGTTCGATTACCCGTTGACCAGTCGATTCGACGAAAACGACGCGATGTTCATTTTCGACAACGTGTTCGTCCCCTGGGAGAACGTCTTCGTTCACCGCGACATCAACATGTTGCGTACCTTCTATCCGAAGTCGGGCTTCCTCAACGGCTTCACCTTTCAGAGTTGCACGCGCCTCGCCGTGAAGCTCGACTTCATTATCGGCCTGCTGCAGAAGGCCCTGCGTGCCTGCGGCACCGATGAGTTTCGTGGCGTTCAGGTGCAACTCGGCGAGATCGTGGGTTGGCGAAACCTGTTCTGGTCGCTGACTGACGCGATGGCTGCCGCGCCAGATCGCTGGGTCAACGATGGCTTCCTGCCGAATATTCGCGCCTGCACTTCCTTCCGGATCTTCGCCACGGAAGCCTATCCCGCTATCCGATCCATTATTCAGCAGATCGTAGCGTCCGGCCTGATTTACCTCCCTTCCAGTGCCAGGGATTTGAAGGTGCCGGAGATCGAAAAGTACCTCGCGCGCTATGCACGCGGTTCGAACGGCATCGATCACGTCGAGCGCATCAAAATCATGAAGGCGCTCTGGGATGCCGTCGGATCCGAGTTCGGTGCGCGTCACGAACTTTACGAGCGCAACTATGCCGGCAACCATGAAGCGATCCGACTTCAGGCGCTCATCCACGCCAAGGTGTCGGGCACCATGGGAGAAATGGAGGCTTTGGCGACTTCATGCCTCGCCGACTACGATGAGAACGGCTGGCGCGATCCCGCATATCACAATGGCGACGACGTCTCTGTGCTCGATTATCTCGCAAGGAGCCGCTGATGTCTGTCGATCGCATTGCCTTTCGGGACATGATGTCCCGGTTCGGCGTCGCCGTTTCGGTGATCACAACCGATGGCGCCGCCGGCCAGTGTGGCTTTACCTGCACAGCCGTCTGTTCGGTCACGGATGAACCGCCGACGATCCTGGTCTGCCTCAATCGCAAGAGTCAGATGAACGCCGTCTTTCGCCAAAACGGTGTCCTGTGCGTGAACGTCCTGAGCGCGGAACAGGAGGACCTTTCCGCAACGTTTGCCGGACGTCGTGACATCGGCATGGCTGATCGATTCGCCGTTTACCCCTGGGATCGGGTCGCCACCGGCGCCCCTGCGCTGCGACACGCTCTCGGAGCGATCGACTGCGAGATCTCCGAAACGCAGGATTATGGCACACATACCATCTTGTTCGGACGGGTAGTGGCGATAGCCCTCAACCCAGCCCGCGACGCGCTGCTTTACCTCAACCGCGAATATCGCGTCGTGCCCTTTCTGCGGCCGGCTGTGGTCGATCAAAGCGGAGCCCGTACGCGCTAACCAACAACCTGGAGAAACCTATGAAGCACGCGTTGGAGAACCCACCAATCAATCTCGACGATTGGATTGAAAAGAACAAGGCAACGCTCAAGCCCCCGATCGGTAATCGTCAATTTTGGAAGGGCTCTTGGGAGACAACCCTCGTTATGATGGTTGGTGGGCCGAATTACCGACCGGACTACCATGACGATCCAGGCGAAGAACTGTTCATTCAACTGCGCGGTGACGCCACGCTCAAGCTGATCGACCCCGCGTCGGGCGAACGCAGCGAGGTCGTTGTGCGGGAAGGGGAGATGTATCTCCTGCCGTCGCACGTCCGCCATTCGCCGCAACGGCCAGAGGGGTGCATCGGGCTCGTCATCGAGCGTTACCGCCAGCCTGGGGAGGTCGACGCCTTGGAGTGGTATGACGAGAAGGGCTGTCTGGAATTTCGTGGCGAGTTCCTGGTAAAGAATATTGAGGAAGATCTCGCCAAAGTTCAGGCAGCCTGGAAGGCTTGGTCAATAAATCCGGATCGGCTGATCCCCACGACGTGGAGGGTTGGAATGCCGGTGCCCACTCAATAGGCACCGTTAGCCAAGAAGGGGACGAGCATGAAGCGCGAGAAGGACCCTATCGAGGTGCCTCATCATGACCAGCCGGCGCAGGTGCTTAACGTTCCTGCCTATTTCCTTTATGGAGAAAACTGGTCGGGCTCCATCTTCGGCTTCTTCCATATCGAAGAGCTGTTTGTTCGGAACGCTCCGAACAAATGGCACATTGCGCTGCACCGGCATTTGGACTTTGACCAACTTTCCATTCTTCTCAGTGGACACTGCACATTTGAACACGACGGTGTTTCGCGGCGGGTCGAGGCGCCAAACTGCGTTTATACGCCAGCCAACGTTGTGCACCAATTTGACTATTCATCTGCGGCGGTCGGATTTGTCATCAGCGTTTCACCAGACTTCGTCGTTGGTTTGCCTTCTGTCGAGGGAGCGACGAATACAGTTCTCCTGCGCTTGGTGGAAGAACGGGTCGTCGCCTTGGAAGGCGGCCAGCAGGTTACCACGGTCCGAAAGTTGCTCGAGTTGATCTCGGAGAAGGCGACCTCGCGCAACCCCTATCGTCGCGACGCATTGCGATATCTCTTCGGAAGCCTGCTCCTCGAACTCGGTGGGACATTGATGTCCCCGTCTCAGAACAAGATGCCGCAAGCATCCACATTCGAACTCGATCTATTCAAACGCTATCGCGAATTGATCGGCTTAACACTGAATGCAATTGGCTTCGCCGACGACCAGAGAACCAACCCTCTCACTGTCGAACTCTTCGCACAACGCCTCTCGGCCACTCCATATACGCTCAATCTCGCTTGCCAGCACATTTCCGGCATTCCAGCTCGCGACGTCTTGCAGGCTGCCGTCTTGGAGCAGGCAACGCGCCTGTTGTTGTACACGACAAAGCCCGTGAAGGAGATCTCATTCCTTCTTGGTTATTCGCACGCCTCCCACTTCGCTCGCTTCTTCAAACAACGACGCGGGGCGACGCCAGAAGCCTTCCGCCGGGCTTGCACCGACGGCCCGCCCGGCGAGGCCGCAATTGATTCAAGCGAACATGGTTCGATCGCCAACTATGAAAAGGATGCCTGATGACACGGACGATCTTCAACAATCCCAACCTGCCACGGTCGAAATCTCCGCATTCGAACGCCGTGAGAATTGGAAACCTGATCTTTGTCTCGGGCTTTCCGGGTTACGACGATAACGTGCAGATTCCGAAGGGTGATTTCGCAGCGCAAATGCGGCTTGCTCTCAAGCACGTCAAGGCGACGCTCGAATACGCCGGCAGCTCAATCGACAAGATCGGCAAGGTGAACATCTATCTCGATCGCAGAGCCGACTTCGATCAAATGAATGAGATTTATCAGGAGTTCTTCGGAACCGATCCCTCTGGTTGGCCTGCGCGCACGACCGTCGAAGCTAGGCTACCGCGGCCCGATTTTCTTCTCGAAATTGATTGCGTCGCGGAAGTATGAGCGCGATTCAGACGGCCTATGAGGCCGTTGGACCAATCTCGCGCGCGTGTCAGCCGCGCGCATCTTCATAGCTGCAGGAAAGTGCACATATGCTAACAGACCAACAGCGCCACCAGGCCGCAGACGTTCTCATAGAGGCCGAGGGTGTTCGTGAGCAGGCGGGGCAGCTCTCGACTGAGTGGCCGTCGATCGGCTTCGATGACGCGTATGCGATTTCGGCCGAGGTCAACAGGCGTCGCCTCGAAGCGGGCGCAAAGCTGATCGGCTATAAGGTTGGCTTGACCTCGAAAGCGATGCAGAGGTCCTCCCAGATCGACGAGCCCGATTACGGCTATCTCTATCAGCACATGATAATCGCGGACGGCGGAAAGACGCCTCGTGAAAAATATTGTGTCCCAAGAGTTGAAGTCGAACTCGCTTTCGTGTTGGGCAAGTCTCTCAAAGGCCCCGGTGTCGGTATATTCGAAGCGCTGGATGCTTGCGATTATGTCTGCCCCGCGATCGAGATCGTTGATGCTCGCGTAAAGGATCCGCGAAAGATTTACGATACTATATCCGACAATGGGGCGGCGGCAGGCCTTGTGCTTGGCGGACGACCCCTCCGACCCAGCGAAGTCGATCTGCGCTGGACCGGCTGCATCCTTTATCGCAACGCCGAGATCGAAGAAACGGGCCTAGCGGCCGGTGTGCTTGGCCACCCGGCCCTCGGCGTCTCGTGGTTGGCAAACAAGCTTGGGGCCCAGGGCATTACCATGGAGGCGGGTCATATCGTCCTTACTGGCTCATTTACCCGGGTGGTTTTCGCCCAGCAAGGTGACAGTTTTCACGCAGACTTCGGTGTGCTCGGCGGCGTCGCGGTGCAATTTAGCTAAGCGACGGCGATGCTGAATCAGCCAAAATGATCGCGCTGGATCTTCTAGTGGTACTCGGCACAAAGGAAACATGATGGAAAATTCGAGGAACCGCGCGATTCCCTAGATCGAGTAGGCGCGATCTCACCGGCGCGGGTAAGTGGTTAGCGATTTTTCACAAATGGCTGTTGTGCAGGCTTCACTCCACCTCTCTTATTTCGTCGGCCCCGTTGTTGCAATGTAACTCCAGGCCGCCTTTAGGAAGTAAAACGAAAGGAGAAGTGGATGCTCGTCCGTCTCATGGCGTCGCTGATGATGCTCGCCCTATTAAGTTGCGCGGAGGCTTCCGCTCAGGTCCAAGCGGATTATAAGAAGGAGAGCTTCAACTACAGTGAATGGACCAAGGGGAAGTTCTCGGAGGTCGTGACTGTCACAAACGCGAACAAGTTCATTTTTCTTTCTGGGACGGGAGCGGAGCGCGAAGGAGACGGCGAGATTCTGTTTCGCGACGACTTCATGGCGCAATGCACATACGCGTACTCAAAGATCAAGAAGGCCCTGCAGGCCCAAGGCGCCACAATGAATGACGTCGTGCGGATCGTTACTTACACGACTGACGTAAGGTTCTTTCGGGATGCACTAAAATGCAGAGCGGATGCCTTCGGGAGCGCTCCAATCCCCGCCTCGACCTTCTTAGTCGTCAGTCAGCTCGCGTGGCCGTTCATGACCATAGAGATCGACGTAACGGCCGCCCTTGGAAAATAGCGCCTCGTTCGGCGACTTAGTCGCGATCGACAGGCATTGAGTAGACAGCCGTGCCTCCAACACGCTGATGCGGTTAGGATCAAGGCGTCAGGGAACGTTATGGTCAAAACGACAGGAGAAATCGACACCTGGTCGACCAGTCTAGTCGAGCCTGCGCGGAGCTTCGACTACTGGATTGGCGCCGTCTGCGAATGCTTTCTAGAGATGGATATCACGACGCCCGTTCGCAGAGGATTCGACTGCTCCATCCAGCGCGGGCAACTGGATGGGATTGGTGTCAATCGTGTGCAGGGCTCGGCGCAGCACGTCTATCGCCGACCAGCTAGCGTCGCGCGCGCGACCGCGAATTACTACTATCTACTCTGCAAGACCGACGGCGACTGGAGGGTGCTGCAGAACGGTAATTCGTCGCCCATGAAGACGTTCGATCTCGTGCTGCTGGACTCGCGGCGGTGCTATGAGTTCAATTTTCCGGTGACCGCGGACACGCTGTCGCTGGAACTGCCGATCCCCTGGGTCGAGTCATGGATCACCGATCCCGATCGATGCATCGGACAGCGCATCGACGGGCGAACGGGCTGGGGTGCGGCGCTGAGCGCGTATGCCTGCCAGCTGACGCCTCATCTTGCGATCGACCCGCCTCTGCCCGCGCCCGTTCTCGCCGACCAACTTGGCGCGCTGCTGGCGCTGGCTTATGGAAGCGAGATTCCCGCTACTCTATCCGAGCAGAAGGATGCTGCGAAGCTGATGGACGTGATCGTCCGTGGCATACGGCTGTACTACGCCGAACCTGGATTGACGGCAGGGCACGTCGCCAGACGTCTGCGTATCTCGAAGCGATCGTTGCATCGCTGCCTCAACGGCGCCGGGCTCACGTTCAGCGGACTTCTGAGTGATTGCCGGATGGCAGTGGCGCGCAGGATGCTGAGCGAACCCCGGTTCGATCACATTAGCATCAGTGGGATCGGGCTTCGCGTAGGTCTGTCCGATCCATCCCATTTCATTCGCCAATGCCGAAAGTCTCTTGGCGTGACACCTGCCGTATTCAGACGTCAGCGCTAATGCTGTTGCGAACTGAAGCTTCTTCGAAGCGCTGTATCGCTAAAGATTTGTGACTGTGGATGCATGCTTTCCCGGGAAACCCGTGTCCGCTTTTCCGGACAATGTTGTGGCACAAATCGGCGATCACTGCGGCGGAATCCGGCCATCCGGCTTAACGAGCCGTGCCTAGACTAGAATTCCGATGGTCGAACCGAGGGAGAGAGAAATGATAGAGCCTTATGTTCTGGTTCACGGCGCGTGGCACACTGGGGCCGAGATGGAGGCGGTCGCGGCACATCTGCGGAAGAAGGGATATTTGGTGCATTGCCCGACAGTCGCTGGCAACAACCGCGGCGACGATCGCGCTAAGATAGGGCTCGAGGATGCGATCGGCTCAATTGTCAGCTACATTGAAGGAAACGATCTGCGGAACGTCCGGCTGATCGGCCACAGTTACGGGGGAATGGTGATTTCCGGTGTCGCCGACCGCCTTACCGACCGGATCAGGCGTCTCGTCTATGTCAACGCGTTTGTTCCGCTGGACGGGCAGTGTCTCAACGACATGGCGCCGCCGCATTATGTAAGCCTGTTCGATACGATGGCCGCCGCGAATAACAACGCGGTCATGCTGCCGTTTGAGATCTGGCGCGAGGCCTTTATTAACGACGCCGATCTCGATCTGGCAAAGTCCGCTTACGCCAAGCTCAATCCGCATCCAAACAACACCTTCACCGACAAGATCACGCTGAAGCGCCCGTTGGCCGAGCTATCGGTCAGCAAATCCTATGTCAATTGCCGGCAGGACATCTCGCTGCCTCACAGCCTTCCGTGGCATCCGCGGCTATCCGAGCGCCTGGGTCTGTTTCGCCTAGTCGAGTGCGATGGCAGCCATGAAATGTTCTTCAGCAATCCGGCGCGGTTGGCGCAGGCCATCGAGGAGGCCGCCCGCGACTAAAGGGACCAATGCGAAGCTGAATTGGCGAGGGGCGCGACGGTTGCGTCGGGCCTCCTCTTTCTTCCTTTCTTTGGCGTTTCCTCCCAAACACTGGCCGCCAGCGACCTCGTTGCGCGGCCATTTTTGGTAGTGGCGTGGGCTCGATGTCGTCTAGAACTTGCATACGAGCGTTGAGTCCTTCCCGGCAGGAGCTACCAAGCCGTTCGCCCTTCGTGAACTTCTCCTGAATTTCCGTCGACCCGTCGCGCCGCTGCTATTGGCCACTGGTTCCCGATTTTACGGAAATGGTCATTGTCAGCTCGCGGAGGCGACTTCAGCATGAAGGAGTAAGAACCTAAAGCGAGCGCGGCACCCGGCCTCTCTAGGAATGGCGCGCAACCTGTGAGGGCCACGAGGGGCTATGTTTCGTGGCGAAGGGAAGGGCTGCAGCGATGACGACAACTCGTCCAATTCCAGAACTCGACATCGATCCGTTTTCAATGGAGTTCTTCGACGATCCATATCACACGCACGAGCGTCTACGCGAAACCGGACCGGTCATCCGGCTTTCAAAATGGAACGTCTACGCGGTTGCCCGTCATCGGGACGTTCGAGCCATTCTACATGACCACGCCAGCTTTTGCTCGAGCCGCGGTGCCGGATTGAGCGACTTTGTAAAGGAAGCGCCGTGGCGGCCGCCTAGCCTTATCCTTGAAGCAGATCCTCCGGAACATACCAGAATTCGCGCCGTCTTCGATCGAACATTGTCGCCGGCTCTCGTAAGAGAGCTGCGGGAGCACTTCACAAGGATCGCTGAACTGAAGGCGGAGGAGGTGGTCTCAAAGGGCCATGTCGATGCCATTTCGGATATTGCCGAGGCGTTCCCACTCTCAGTATTTCCTGATGCGGTTGGGCTGAAAAAAGAGGGGCGGGAGCATCTTCTCCCGTATGCCGGGGTCGTATTCAACGCTTTTGGCCCTCCGAATGAGCTTCGCCGGCAGTCGCTGGAGCGGTCGATGCCTCATCAAGCTTATGTTCAAGAGCAGTGTCAGCGGAAGAACCTCATGCCGGGAGGCTTGGGCGCGTCCATTTATTCTCGCGTTGAACTTGGCGAGATCAGCGAGTTGGAAGCCCCGTTGTTGGTGCGGTCACTGTTAAGCGCGGGCCTCGACACAACCGTCAATGCGTTAGGAGCAGCGTTGTATTGCCTAGCGCGCTTTCCAGACCAGTGGAGCCGTTTGAAGGGAGATCCCACGCTGGCGCGCAAGGCGTTTCAGGAGGCAATCCGCTTCGAATCGCCAGTGCAAACCTTCTTCCGAACGACCACGCGTAAGGTCGAGATAGACGGTTTTGAGGTTCCAGCGGGCGAAAAGGTGCTGATGTTCCTGGGCGCCGCTAACCGTGATCCACGCAAATGGGACCGTCCGAATGAGTACGACATTTGTCGGCAAACGAGCGGGCACGTCGGCTTCGGTTCGGGGGTCCACATGTGCAGCGGCCAATTCCTCGCACAGCTCGAGGGAGAAGTCATGCTGTCGGCTTTGGCGAGAAAAGCGAAATCAATCGAAATCTCGGGAGCGGTTCGGCGCCGCTACAATAACACGCTGCGCGGCCTAGACAGCCTTCCCGTCACCCTCAAAGCAATGGATTGACGCATGCCTTCCATCAAGTTCGTCCAGTCGTCCGGGAGCTCGGAAGTCGTCCAGGCACACGAGGGAGAGAGCGCAATGGAAGCGGCTACCCAGAACGCAATACCGGGCATTCTAGCTGAATGCGGCGGAAACGCCATGTGTGCGACGTGTCACGTATACGTTGATGATGAATGGCTCGATCGACTGCCGTCAGTTTTGGAGCAAGAGAAAGCGCTGCTCACCGAAGTCGCGGCCGAACGCCGCCAGACGAGCCGGTTGTCGTGCCAGATCCAGATGACGTCAGGCCTCGACGGGCTACTTCTCCACATTCCGAATAAGCAGATCTAAGGCCGAAGAAAACCAGTCCCCCTATTGCTGAACCGAAGGTAACAAGATGAGAATGCGCGTGCTTACTTTGCTCATCATAACCGCATTCGCTGCGCCGCAGATGGCGAACGCCGAAGTGTCGGACAAGGTCGTCCGCATCGGCGTGCTCACCGATATGTCGGGACTTTATCAGGACACAAATGGTCTGGGATCCGTCGAGGCTGCCAGGATGGCAGCGGAGGACTTCGAGGGGGCTCATAAAGGTGTCAGGGTCGAGGTGATCTTTGCAGACCATCAGAATAAAGCCGATGTGGCGTCAGCGATCGTACGAAGATGGCTTGATCTCGACCGGGTCGATGCAGTGGTTGATGTGCCAAATTCGGCGGTCGGACTGGCGGTGAACTCGCTGCTCCGCGGCACAAGGGCGACTTTTCTCGCTGCGTCGACAGCCACGTCCGAGCTTACCGGCAAGGAGTGCTCTCCCAACACCATCCAATGGGTCAATGACGTCTGGGCGACTGCGCATGCGACCTCGGCGGCAATGATGGAGCGTGGAGGCAAGGACTGGTATTTCATCACCGTGAACTTCGCGCTCGGCCAGGGCCTCGAGTCAGAAGCGACGAACTATATCGAAAAGCACGGTGGCAAAGTGTATGGCTCCAGCAAGCACCCCATCGGCACGTCGGACTTCGCGTCGTTCCTTTTGCAAGCCCAGAGTTCCAAGGCGAAGGTAATCGGTCTGGCAAATGCCGGCGGCGATACGATCAACGCGATCAAGCAGGCGTCTGAATTCGGTATTCAGCAGGGCGGCCAGTCTATGGTCGCCTTCCTCCTCTTCATCAACGATGTTCACGGAATGGGTCTTAAGGTCGCGCAAGGTCTACAATTGATCGAGGCGTTCTACTGGGATGCGGACGATGACACGCGAGCCTTCGCGAAGCGGTTCGCTGCGCGCGCCGGCATGAACGGAAAAATGCCGAGTGGAAACCAAGCCGGCGTCTATTCGTCGACGTTGACTTTTCTCGGCGCGGTTGCCGCCACGCAAAGCGACGATTCGAACGCTGTGGTACCGGAAATGAAGAAGGTGAATGGACGGGATAAGTTGTTCGGCAATATCAGAATTCGCGAGGACGGGCGCGTCATACATCCAATGCACCTGTTCGAGGTGAAGCGTCCGGAAGAATCGAGATATCCGTACGACTATTACAAGCATCTCTCGACCATTCCTTCGGAACGGGCATTTCGTCCTTTGGAAGCTGGTGGGTGTCCCTTGGTGAAATGAGCCCTTCGTTTCCCGACGCCTAAAACGGTGGTCGGCGTGAGCGAGCCGTTCGGCAAGGCCCGGCACATTAAATCATGCCTGCGCCATGAGTGGAGACGTAGGGATGGACGGCGTGTCCCGGAATGCCGCGAACCAATGACACTTGCGATCGGCCTGTTGGAGCGCGGACGGCAAGGGCAACACTAGGGCAGAAGCCTTGCTCGACAATACGACTGCTGGCGCCTGCCTCCGGCTGGGAATATGGTCAAGGCCGCCGCCGGCAGGGCTCGCTGACCAGACGCCATGGCGGCCGAGGTGATCGAAAATGGGGATCGTTGACGACCTTACGCTTTTCGTGGAGACGGTCAGGGCCGGCAGCCTTTCTGCCGCAAGCCGTAAGACCGGCATTCCGAAGTCCAGCCTGAGCCGTCGCATCGGCGATCTCGAGAGCCAGCTTGGCGTGCATCTGCTCTACCGGGGGCCGAGAAATTTCTCCGCAACCGAAGTCGGAATTTCGATCTATGAACGAAGTGAGCGGATCAAGGAGGAGTTAGATGCCGTTAAAGCGCTGGCGGAGAGCTTTTCAAATCACCCGTCAGGCAAGCTCCGCATCTCTTGCCCGGCCGTGCTGGCCGAAAGTCTGGTTTCCGAATTCGCGATCGGATTCTCGATCGTGCATACCGACGTTCGCATCACCCTGGATAGTGCGGTCGGTGCCTTCGACACCGCGATCGGCGACTATGACCTGATGATTCATCCGGCGCGCGGGGACACCATGGCCGACTCCGAGCTGGTCCGGCAAAAGCTTGCCGCCGCAAGCTACCGGCTCGTTGCCTCGCCTGGCTTCATGAAACCACTCGGAATGATCAACGATCCATCGGAGCTTCAGGACCGGAACGGAATTGGCTGGGCGGCAGACGGCCATCTGGCACGCTGGACGCTCGTGAACCGAAACGCAAACACGACCGAACTAAACGTTAATCTCAAGTTCAGCGCGAACAACCTAAACGTGATCAGGCAGGCGGCGTTGAGCGGCGCCGGCCTGGCGCGGTTGCCGCTAACGATGTGCGAAGCCGACCTCGTGGAAGGACGTCTGGTGCTTCCGCTTCCCGATTGGGCGCCGCCTTCCGTTACCGTTTATGCTCTTTACCCTTCGCGGCGGTCACTGACGCTTGCCGGCCGTCTGTTTGTGGCCGGATTGGCCCGTCATCTGCAGGATAGCATGCCGGCAGCCTGACCGAGTCGTGGCGAACAGCCTGCGGCCCGCGAGACCTGGTCGGCAATAAGTCTCGGAGCGGACGTCCGTGCAGTCCTCTCTGCAATGGGCAGAGCGCGCGGGGAACGCGGCTTGCGACGTATTCGCGTATTGCTTCGACTGGCGATCAACGGACATGAGGTTGGGAACTCCCGCGGCTATGCGAGCTCCCCGTTGCGTCCTGCATCTCGCTGAGAGCCGCCTGTCCCGGATTCGGAATGCACAGTCCCATTCCTGGGTCTCGACAAGCCGCGAACGAAATCTTTTAACAAACGAATGCGCGAGACAACGTAGTCATCGGGGGATGAACTTGACGAACAAGATGGATGTGATTGGAAGGGGCGATGCCGCAAGCGTCGCAAGCGCCTCTCCGGCTGTTTCTGAAAGTCTTCAGCCGTCCTTTCCCAAAACCTTGCTGTTGTGTTTCCTAGCGATATTGCTCGACGGCCTTGATACGGGCTCCATCGGAGTCGCCGGTCCGGCAATCGCGGCTCACTTCGGCGTGTCGACAGCTTCCTTGACACTGCCATTTATCAAGACAAGCATCGGAGCCGTGTTAGGATATCTGGCTTCCGGCTATCTGGTGGCCCGATGGCGGGCTCGACGTGTGTTGATTTTCAGCGTGATTGGATTCGGGGTGCTCACCTTGGCAACACCCTTTGCGAGTTCGATTATTGTCCTGTCCATCCTCCGTCTTGTCACGGCCATAGGACTTGGCGCTGCACTTCCCTCGGCCGTGGCGATCGCAGTCTTGCAGGCACCCGTCACGCTGCGAGCTGCCGCCACGATCGTGGTCGGAACGGGACTTGCTGCGGGTGGGGCCCTAAGCGGTGCGCTTGGCGGCCTTCTGACCAGGAAGTATGGCTGGGAGTCACTATTCTACTTCGGAGGCGCGCTTCCATTGTTGCTGTCATTTGTACTGTTGCGCTGGCTGCCTGCGCCAGATGAAGCCGATGCTGCGGCAACGGCGGCGGGCGACAAGCGTATGGCGGGAAATCTGAAGCTCATCTCAAGCCTATTTGCCGGTTCGCTCGGCAGTCGAACCACATGTCTCTGGATCTTTTCATTTCTCATCTTCGCCGACGCCTATGCACTCATCTTCTGGCTGCCCCCGCTGCTGATCGGGTTCGGCTTTCCGGCTGCGGACGGCCAGTTCGCGGTCGGCTTCTTCAGCGCCGGCGGCCTCATCGCCAATTTGATTGTCGTGCCGCTGGTGGGCCGCTTCGCCGTCACCAGCGTGATGAGGATTGCCGCGTCGACAGCTGCGGTATGCGTGACCGGAATCGCGCTTTGGGCGACGACGTCGTGGGTCTGGGCGCTGATTCTAGGTGTCGGCGCCGGGCTTATCGCCTGTTCGGTCGGCCAGTCGGCGCTGGCCGTCTCAATCTATCCCGCGCCATTGCGAACCAACGGCGTCGGCTTCTCTGCGGCAGCGGGGCGGATCGGTTCGATCGTCGGGCCTGCTTTCGTTGGTCTGCTGTTCTCGCTTGGCTGGTCTCCGAAATCCATCGTCTTGGCGGCGGCCGTGCCGATCCTGGCCGCGATCCTCGTGCTGTTGCTCCTCCCGCGATCGGTTCAAGGCAGTGAGCTTTGGGATGTTTCCGCAGGGAAGCGGGGCACCTGATCGCATTTCGCGAGGTTCACCAAACAGGCATTGTCATGCAATGTTCAGGCTGCGCCCTTCTTCTACATGCCCTTCGCCTCGCTGCCGATCGACCGTGGACTGGTCGAAGCAATTAAGTGAGCGTGGAGCAAACGGAAGGTCTCAATGCGAAACGACGGCGCTGTAGCGCGAAAGTTCGAGCCTGCAGAAGCGGGCAGCATTCGAGACCCGGCCAATGCCCCTCTTATCCAAACACCGGGGTCCGGAGTTAAGCTGCCCCCGGTAGGAGAACAGCGCCTCCAGGGCGGTGGGTTTAGCAATGTGGCGGTCTAGTGACTCGAATCCCCGACAGATCACGGCATAGTCTAATGCGCTTACCCTCGGAGGCCTCGGCTGCTCGGCCGCCAGTCCAAGATCCCAATGACGCGCCAAGCGCCGTTCTCCCTGGCTGCCGCCGCAACGAAATCGCAATGAATTGGACGAAACGAGCGTGAACAAAACGGGTCGAAAAGGCCATCCAGATCAAGAAAAATCAACGACTTAGAAGTTGTTCACTGCGTTCGGGACGCAGGCATCCCTCAGTCAGATCGCAACTTGGACCGAATGTCGGTATCGGTGGTTGCGCCTCCTGGATTTGAGCTACAATGCGAGCTGGGTGTAGTTCCGAAGAGACACCGTGCTGTGCCGACGAAAGCGGGCATCGAAAATGCGCGTCTTCGATTTTGGGCGGCGGAGGTCGCTTTCACCTGACCGGCAGCCCAGGGCTTCGATATTCGTCTAAGCGTAGAGCTGCGGTCGTCCTGAGGCTCACGCACCGCCCTATGGATAAGATTGGATGAGGTATCGTAGCTTGGGCTGGTATGGGAAAGGCGGTTAGCGCTCCAGGGATTCGAACCCCGACGATCCAGCGGCACACTATCTCTTGGCATCTTAGAATGCGCAACGCTCCAGTAGCATGGACAAGGCTACCCCGCGTTCGCCTTCCACCCCGCCGCCTGGATGCCCGCCACGGCACACGCCTCGTCATTGTCCGACGTGTCGCCGGAGACGCCGACGGCGCCGAGAAGGGTCGTGCCGTCCATGATCAGCACGCCGCCGGGGACCGGCACCAACGCGCCTTTTGCAATCGTGTTCACGGCGTCGATGAAATAGGCCTGCTCCTGTGCCCGCTGGTACAAAGCGCGCGAACCCATGCCCATGGCGAGCGCGCCAAAGGCTTTGCCGTGGGCGATCTCGGCGCGCATCAGGCTGGTGCCGTCCTGCGCGGCTGCGAGCTTGAGCACGCCGCGGGCGTCGAGGACGGTGACGACGAGCGGCTTGAGCTTCAGCTCGGCCGCCTTCGCCAATGCGGCGTCGAGTATCTTGCGGGCGGTGTCGAGCGTGAGGTCAGCCATAACTGGGTTCCTTTGCAATAGGAGTGGAATTGGTCTCGGCGCGATCGAGGCTCATCGCCAGCACGCGGGCGACGTGAAGCGCCTCGCGCTGCGCGCCGTCGTGGATCTGGTGGCGGCAGGAGGTGCCGTCGGCGACGACGAGCGTGCTCTGGTCTGCGCGGCGCACCGCCGGCAGCAGCGACAGCTCGGCCATCTCGATCGAGGCATCATAGGTGTCCGCGCCGTAACCAAAAGCACCCGCCATGCCGCAGCAGCTCGACTCGATGGTCTTGACCTCAAGGCCGGGGACGAGCCGCAGCACCTGCTCGACCGGCTTGAAGGCGCCAAAGGATTTTTGATGGCAATGGCCGTGGACGAGGGCCTTCTCAGCGACGGTGCCGAGCGGCAGTTGCAGCCGGCCGGCCTCGGCCTCGCGCACCAGAAACTCCTCGAAGGTCAGCGCGTGGGCGCCGACAGCCTTGGCGTCATCGTCCTTGCGCAGCGAGGCGAGCTCGTCGCGGAGCGTCAGCAGGCAGCTCGGCTCGAGGCCTATGATCGGCACCCCGCGCGTGGCAAAGGGCGCGAAGGCGGCGACGAGACGATCGAGCTCGGACCTGGCTTCATCGACCAGCCCGGCGGACAGGAAGGTGCGACCGCAGCAGAGCGGGCGGTTGCCGCTGGGGGGCTTCGGCATATGCACGCGATAGCCGCCAGCGGCGAGCACACGCAACGCGGCCTCGAGATTTTCGCGCTCGTAGATGCGATTAAAAGTGTCGGCGAAGAGAACGACTTCGCGGCCGGCCTCCGGACCGACGCTGTCGGCAGGCGCCACGAACACATCGCTGCGGAAGGCGGGCAGGGCGCGGCGCGCGCTGATGCCGGCGAAGCGCTCGAACAGCTTTCGCAGCAGCGGGCTTCGGTTGCGCAAGTTCGCTAGCGGCGCAAAGCGCGACGCGAGGCCGGCGTAACGCGGGAGGTAGCCGACCAGGCGGTCGCGCAGCGTCAGGCCGTGCGAGGCCGTGCGCGCAGCCAGCACCTCGATCTTCATCTTGGCCATGTCGACCCCGGTCGGGCATTCGTGGCGGCAGGCCTTGCAGGAGACGCAAAGTTTCAGGGTCTCCATCATTTCGTCGGAGGACAGCGCGTCGGGGCCGAGCTGCCCGGAGATCGCGAGCCGCAAGGTGTTGGCGCGGCCTCGCGTGACATCCTTCTCGTTTCGCGCGGCGCGATAGGACGGGCACATCACGCCGCCCTCGAGCTTGCGGCAGGCGCCGTTGTTGTTGCACATCTCGACCGCGCCCTGGAAGCCGCCGCCGGCGCCGGGATAGGCCGACCAGTCGAGCTTGGTCTTGAGGTCAACGACGCGATAGTCCGGCTTGAAACGGAACAGCGAGCGGTCGTCCATCTTCGGCGCGTCGACGATCTTGCCGGGGTTGAGCACGCCGTCGGGATCGAAGCGGTGCTTTACTTCCTTGAAGTCGGTGACGAGGCGCTCGCCGAACATGGTCTCGTGGAATTCGGAGCGGACCAGGCCGTCGCCATGCTCACCGGAATGCGAGCCCTTGTATTCGCGCACCAGCGCAAAAGCCTCTTCGGCGATGGCGCGCATCGCCTTGACGTCTTTGTCGAGCTTGAGGTTCAGCACGGGGCGCACATGCAGGCAGCCTTCGGAGGCGTGCGCGTACATCGTGCCGCTGGTGCCATGCCTGGCAAACACCTCGTTCAGCCGCGCGGTGTAGTCGGCGAGATACGGCAGCGGCACGGCACAGTCCTCGACGAAGGAGACCGGCTTGCCCTCCTGCTTCATCGACATCATGACGTTGAGGCCGGCGGCGCGGAAATCGGCGATGCCGCTTTGGAGCGCGGGCTCGGTGATCTCGACCACGCCGCCCCATTTGCGCGTGTCGTTATTCCAGCCGAAGCCGAGATCGCCCATCAGCTCGCCGAGCTGCTTGAGGCGCAATAGATTGTCGGCCTGGTCCTCCTCGGCGAACTCGACCACCAGCACGGCGTCTGGATCGCCCTTGATCGCCGCATTGATGATCGGCTTGAACATCGCGATGTCGCGGCCGAGCGCGATCATGGTGCGGTCGACCAGCTCAACCGCGATCGGCTTCAGCTTGACCAGGTGCTGGGCCGCGTCCATCGCCTCGTAAAAACTGCCGAAATGGCAGACGCCCAGCGCCTTGTTGCGGATGACAGGCCACAGCTTCAGCTCGACCTTGGTGGTGAAGGCGAGCGTGCCTTCGGAGCCGACCAGGAGATGCGCCATGTTGTTGCGCGCATTGCGCGGGATGAGCGCATCGAGATTGTAGCCGCCGACGCGGCGCTGCACTTTTGGGAAGCGCGCAGCGATCTCGTCGGCCTCGCGCGTGCCGAGGTCGAGCATGTCGCGGAACAGGGCGCGCATGCTGTCGTCGGCGTCGAGATCGGAGAGATCGCGCGAGACCTCGCCGAAACGGCTCAGCGTGCCGTCGGCGAGCGAGGCCTCCAGCGACAGCGTGTTGTCGCGCATGGTGCCGTAGCGAAGCGAGCGGCCGCCGCAGGAATTGTTGCCGGCCATGCCGCCGATGGTGGCGCGGGACGCGGTCGAGACGTCGACCGGAAACCACAGGCCATGCTTTTTGAGCTGCCGGTTGAGGTCGTCGAGCACGATGCCGGGCTCGACCACGCAGGTCCGGCCTTCGACGTCGAGCGACAGGATGCGGTTGAGGTGTTTTGAGAGATCGACGACGAGGCCATCGTTGACGGTCTGGCCGCATTGCGAGGTGCCGCCACCGCGCGGGGTGACCTTCACGCCCTCGTCGCGGGCGACCGCCAGGGCCCGCAGCGCCTCGTTCATGGTCTTGGGGACCACGACGCCGGACGGCACGATCTGGTAGAACGAGGCGTCGGTGGCGTAGCGGCCGCGGCTGAAGCGATCGAACAGGACGTCGCCAGTCATGTCCGCGCGCAGGCGCCGTTCGAGCGAGGAGGCGTTGGTCATCCCTGGTCCCGGATTGATCCTACAAGGCCCCGGCCCCGTCGGATTATTCATTCTTGTTTCTGACCGATTATATTATGAATTCAAAATGGGCAAGCCGGCTACCCCTTAGGGTGCCGCCGGTGCGTCGTCTTCGGATTCGGCCAGGTGCTCGATCGCGGCCGTCCGCTTGTTGCGCAGGTGCTGGAACAGGATGTCGCTGAGCTCGCTCGCGGCGCGGCGGCGCAGCGCGTCCAGGATCGCCTCGTGCTCGCGCATCGCCTCCGCCCAGCGCTGCCGCTTGCGGGCGAAATTGGCGGAGTAGCGGACCCGGCGGATTCGTCCGGCAAAGTTGGCGTAAGCCGTCTTCAGCGTCTCGTTGCGCGCGGCTGCGACGATGCTCTCGTGGATGCGCTGGTTGGCCTGGAAATAGCCGTGCATGTCGCGATGCAGATAATGGCCGTACATCTCGTAATGCAGCTGCTCGATTGCAGTGATTTCCGCATCCGTAATGGCCTCGCAGGCGAGGCGCCCGGCGAGGCTCTCCAGTCCCGCCATGACGTCGAACAGCTCTTCCAGGTCGCGCTGGCTGAGCTGGCGGATGCGGGCGCCGCGGTTGGGTAGCAGCTCGATCAGGCCCTCGGCCGCGAGCACCTTCAGTGCCTCGCGCAGGGGCGTGCGGGAGATGCCGAACATCTCGCAGAGCTGGCGCTCGGGAACGCGGGCACCGTCGGGAATGTTGCCTTCCACGACGTAGTCGCGCAGCCGCAGCAGGATCTCGCCATGGAGCGAGGCCTCGTGACGGTTTTCTTGGCGGTCGCCGCCATTTGTGGCGGGCGGGGTGATCGGAACCCCGGTGTCGGGAATCGTGGATTTCATTTGCAGCACAGTAGTTTGCTCGTTGGGTCGCGTCGACGGCCGCAATCGAATACCAAATTTCGATTGAAATGACAAAAAATGAATGCAAAATGGCCAACAGAGCCGGCCAGAATCCGCCGCCAGGGAGGTTTTCATGCATCAGGGACGCCATTTCCTTCAAATTCCGGGCCCGAGCCCGGTCCCCGAGCGCGTTCTTCGCGCCATGGACATGCCTGTCATCGACCACCGGAGCGCGGAATTCGGCGAGCTCGGCCGCACCGTGCTCGAAGGCAGCCAGAAGATTTTCCAAACCGCGGGCCCCGTCGTGATCTTCCCTTCCTCGGGGACCGGCGCCTGGGAGGCCGCGATCGTCAACACGCTGTCGCCGGGCGACAAGGTGCTGATGGTCGAGACCGGCCATTTCGCCACGCTGTGGCGGCAGATGGCGGGCCGCTTCGGCATCGATGTCGATTTCGTGCCCGGCGACTGGCGCCGCGGCGCCGATCCCGCCATGATCGAAGCCAAACTCACCGAGGACAAGGCGCGCGCGATCAAGGCGGTGATGGTCGTGCACAACGAGACCTCGACCGGTGCGACCAGCCGCATCGCCGAGATCCGTGCCGCGATCGACCGCACGGGCCATCCGGCGCTGCTGATGGTCGACACCATCTCCTCGCTCGGCTCGGTCGACTACCGCCACGACGAGTGGAAGGTCGATGTCAGCGTCAGCTGCTCGCAGAAGGGGTTCATGCTGCCGCCCGGCCTTGGCTTCAACGCGATCTCGGAGAAGGCGCGCGCGGCTGCGAAGACCAACAAGATGCCGCGCTCCTATTTCGACTGGGAGGAGATGCTCAAGCCGAACGCCAACGGCTTCTTCCCCTACACGCCCGCGACCAACCTGCTTTACGGCCTGCGCGAGGCGATCGCGATGCTGCTCGAAGAGGGGCTCGACAACGTGTTCGCGCGTCATCAGCGGCTCGCCGCCGCAACGCGCGCCGCCGTCAATCATTGGGGGCTCGAAGTGCTGTGCCAGCAGCCGTCGGAATTCTCGCCGGTGCTGACCGCGGTGCTGATGCCGCCCGGCCATGACGCTGACCAGCTCCGCAAGATCGTGCTCGAGAGTTACAACATGTCGCTCGGCTCGGGCCTGTCGAAGGTTGCCGGAAAGGTCTTCCGCATCGGTCATCTCGGTGAATGCAATGCGCTGACGCTGCTCGGCGCGCTCACCGGCGTGGAGATGGGCCTGTCGGTTGCCGGCGTGCCGCACCGCTCCGGCGGCGTCGACGTCGCGATGAAGCTCCTGGAGCAGCGCCCGCATGGCAATGCATCGCCGCATCTGAAAGTGGTCGGCACCTAATTGCGCAGGGACACGCAAGGCCAATCATAAAAAGCGATCAGGAGGGGTGGAGATGGGAATTCGGTTCAAGGCCACGCATGTCGTGCTGGCGATGCTCTGCGCGATGTATTTCATCACCTATGTCGACCGGGTGAACATCGGCACCGCGGCGAGCGAGATCCAGAAGGAGCTCGCTCTCTCCAACACGCAGCTCGGCCTGATCTTCTCCGCCTTCGCCTATCCTTATCTCTTGTTTCAAGTGATCGGCGGCTGGGTCGGTGACCGTTTCGGGCCGCGCAAGACGCTGTTTTGGTGCGGCATGATCTGGGCGGTCGCCACCATCTCGACCGGCTTCGTCAACGGACTTGCCGCACTGTTCGTCGCGCGCTTCGCGCTCGGCTTCGGCGAGGGCGCGACGTTCCCGACCGCGACGCGCGCGATGCAGTACTGGACACCGGCAAACCGCCGTGGATTTGCGCAAGGCCTGACCCATTCCTTCGCCCGGCTCGGCAATGCCGTGACGCCGCCGGTGGTGGCGCTCCTGATCCTGTGGCTGACCTGGCGCGGCGCGTTCGTCGTGCTCGGCTTCGTCAGCCTCGTCTGGGGCGTGATCTGGGTCTGGTACTTCCGCAACGAGCCGAAAGACCACGCTGCCATCACGGAAGCAGAGCTCGCTGCACTGCCGCCGCGCCCGACCGGCGAGCGTCCGCGCGTGCCCTGGGGCCCGCTGTTGGGGCGGATGTGGCCGGTGACGCTGACCTATTTCTGCTACGGCTGGTGCCTGTGGCTCTATCTCAACTGGCTGCCGCTGTTCTTCAAGAACAACTACAATCTCGACATCAAGAACTCGGCGTTGTTCGCCTCCGGCGTCTTCTTCGCCGGTGTGATCGGCGACAGCGTCGGCGGCGTGATCTCGGACAAGATCCTCGACCGCACCGGCAATGTCCGGCTGGCGCGGCTCAGCGTCACCGTCACGGGATTTGCGGGGGCGCTGCTTTCGCTGTTCCCCATCCTGTTCGTCCACGACATCACGATCGTGGCGCTGTGCCTGTCGGCCGGCTTCTTCTGCGCCGAGCTCGTGATCGGCCCGATGTGGTCGATCCCGATGGACATTGCCCCAAAATATTCGGGGACCGCGTCGGGACTCATGAACACCGGCTCAGCCTTTGCGGCCATCGTCTCCCCGCTGGTCGCCGGCTTCGTGATCGATGCGACCGGAAACTGGTACCTGCCGTTCCTGATGTCGATGGGGCTGCTGCTGCTCGGCGGCCTCTCGGCTTTCCTGATGCACCCGGAACGCCCGTTTACGGAGGCCGAGGGGCGCCTGCCGTCCGGCAAGGTGGTGGCCGCGGAGTAGGAGCGGCGGAGGGTCCCCGGTTACGCATGGGAGTCGCCCTTTGGAGAGGGGACAAGCCGGTCAAATGGTGCTATTCGGCGGCCATCAAAACAAGGCTAGACCGGGAAGGACGCCTATGACCGTGCATACTGGAAGGCATTTTCTCCAGATTCCAGGACCGACCAACGTGCCCGACCGCGTGCTGCGGGCGATGGACATGCCGACGCTGGACCATCGCGGTGCGGAGTTCGCCGAGCTTGGTTTTGCCGCGCTTGCGGCGATGCAGCGCGTGTTCCGCACCAAGCAGCCCGTGATCATCTTCCCGTCGTCCGGCACCGGCGCCTGGGAAGCGGCGATGGTGAACGTGCTCGCGCCCGGCGACAAGGTTTTGATGTGCGAGACCGGCCAGTTCGCCGTGTTGTGGCGCGGCATCGCCGACAAGTTCAAGCTCGACGTCGATTTCATCCCGAGCGACTGGCGCCATGGCGCCGACCTCGCCGAGATCGAGAAGCGCCTCGTCGCCGACAAGCAGCACGCGATCAAGGCGGTCTGCGTCGTCCACAACGAGACCTCGACCGGCTGCGTGACGCCGCCGCTCGAAGTGCGCAAGCTGCTCGACCGCACAAAACATCCGGCGCTGCTGATGGTCGACACCATCTCCGGCCTCGGCTCGATGGAATACGAGCACGATGCCTGGGGCATCGACGTCTCGGTCGCCGGCTCGCAGAAGGGCCTGATGCTGCCGCCCGGTCTCGGCTTCAACGCCGTCTCGGAGAAGGCGCTCAACGTCGCCAAAGCCAATCCCGGCATGCGCTCCTATTGGGACTGGCAGGAAGTGATCTCCTTCAATAAGCTCGGCACCTTCCCCTACACGCCTGCGACCAATCTGCTCTATGGCCTGCGCGAAGCGGTCAAGATGCTGGAAGAGGAGGGGCTGGAGAACGTCTGGTCCCGCCACAAGCGTCACAGCGCGGCGACGCGCGCGGCGGCCAAGGTCTGGGGTCTCGAGACGCAGTGCGCCGATCCCGCCGCGCATTCGCCGGCGCTGACCGGCGTGCGCGTGCCTGAGGGCCACGACGCTGACGCCTTCCGCAAGGTGGTGCTGGAGAACTTCGACATGTCGCTCGGCACCGGCCTGAACAAGGTCAAGGGCAAGGTGTTCCGCATCGGCCATATCGGCCATTTCAACGATCTGATGCTGATGGGCACGCTCGCCGGCGTCGAGATGGGCCTGGATCTTGCAAAGATTCCGCACCGGAGCGGCGGCGTGCTGGCGGCCATGGACGTCCTGAAGGGACGCGACGCGGTGCCGATGGCCAAGGCGCAGGTAGCTTAGGGTCCAACTAATCTGGAGAGTGAGCGCGCGATGAACGCACCGACGACTGCTAACGAAGACCTGCTCTACTCCGTCACGGACGGCATCGCGCGGATCACCTTCAACCGCCCGCAGGCGCGCAACGCCATGACCTTCGCCATGTATGACCGCATGGCGGAGATCTGCCAGGAGATCAACGCCGACCGCTCGATCAAGGCGCTGATCCTCACCGGCGCCGGCGACAAGGCGTTTGCCTCCGGCACGGACATCTCGCAATTCCGCGCGTTCAAGACGGCGCAGGATGCGCTCGACTACGAGGCGCGGATCGACCGCGTGCTCGGCACGCTCGAGCAGTGCCGCGTGCCCGTGATCGCGGCCATTGCGGGGGCCTGCACCGGTGGCGGCGCCGGCATCGCCGCCTGCTGCGATCTCCGGATCGGCACCGAGACGACGCGCATGGGTTTCCCGATCGCGCGCACGCTCGGCAACTGCCTGTCGATGTCCAATATCAGCCGCGTCGTTTCGCTGGTGGGGCCGGCCCGCACCAAGGATCTGATCTTCAGGGCGCGGCTGGTCGAGGCGCAGGAAGCGCTGTCGCTCGGGCTGCTCACCGAAATCGTCCCTGATGTCGAGACGCTGCAGCGCCGCGCCGACGAGACCGCAAAGCTCGTCGCGAGCCACGCTCCGCTAACCCTCGAAACGACCAAGGAAGCGGTGCGCCGCATCCGCCCCACGCTGTCGCGCGAACAGGGCGAGGACCTGATCCTCAAGGCCTATATGAGCGAAGATTTCCGCGAAGGCATGGACGCCTTCCTCAACAAGCGCACGCCGAACTGGAAGGGCAAGTAGGGGCAAGTAGCGCGCGCTTCGTCAGCCGGAAGTCATATGCGGCCGAATGTCCGCCTGCTTGAACTCGCGATCTTTAGTCCGCACAATGCATCGATAGATTTCCCGGCGTCACAAAGCCAATAAGAACCAGGGGACGAAACTCGTGCGAATTCCAGTGAAAGCCGTCGGAGCTGCGACGGCCTTGTTGTTGAGCGCGCCAGCCTTTGCCGGCTGGGAGCCCACCAAGCCGGTCGAGATCGTCGTGGCCGCGGGCGCGGGCGGCGCCTCCGACCAGATGGCGCGGATGATGCAGGCCGCGATCCAGAAGAACAATCTGATGAAGCAGCCGATGGTGGTCTCGCTCAAGGGCGGCGCGTCGGGTGCGGAAGCGCTGATGTACATGAAGTCCAGCGAGGGCGATCCGAACAAGGTGCTGATCGCCTATTCGCTGATCTACATGCTGCCGCTGTCGGCCAAGATCCCGTTCAACTGGCGCGAGCTGACCCCGGTCTCGGTGATCGCGCTCGACCAGTTCGTGCTGTGGGACAACAGCGCCGGCCCCAAGACGGTGAAGGAATTCGTCGACGCCGCGAAGGCGGCGAGCGCCCCGTTCAAGATGGGCGGCACCGGCTCCAAGCGTGAGGATCACGTGCTGACCGTTTTCCTCGAGCAGAAGACCGGTGCGAAATTCTCCTACCTGCCCTACAAGTCCGGCGGCGAGGCCGCGACCCAGCTCGTCGGCAACCACACCGAATCCAACGTCAATAACCCTAGCGAAAATCTCGAAGTCTGGCGCGCCGGCCAGGTGCGACCGCTCTGCGTGTTCGACAAGGAGCGCATCGCCTACACCAGCAAGGTGACCGACACGCAGTCCTGGGCCGACATCCCGACCTGCAAGGAGGAGGGCATCGACGTCCAGTATCTGATGCTGCGCGCGATGTTCCTGCCCGGCAAGGTCACGCCGGAGCAGCAGGCGTTCTATGTCGAGCTGTTCCACAAGGTGACTCAGACCGCCGAATACAAGGACTACATGGAAAAGCAGGCATTGAAGCCGATCTTCCTCACCGGCAAGGACATGGTGCAATTCCTCGAGGAGGACGATGCCACCAACAAGTCGCTGATGACGGAAGCCGGATTCGTCGCGAAGTGATCCCACCTCCACGTCATGCTCCGCGAAGGCGGGGCATCCAGTACGCCGAAGCTTATCCGTACTCCTCGCCGCAGCTGGAATACTGGATCATCCGCCTTCGCGGATGATGACAGCGCATTTTGATTTGGCAGAGCATGTCCCAAACCGATCTTGAAATCGTCGTCGACGATCCGACCGCGCCTGAGGAAAACTCGCCTTCCGTCACGAGCTCGGGCACGGTCGAAATTATCGTCTGCCTGCTGCTGCTCGCGCTGGCAGCGATCCTCGGCTACGACAATTGGCGGACCGGGGCATCCTGGGATTCGACCGGGCCTGAGCCTGGCTATTTCCCGTTCTATCTCTGCCTCGTCCTCGGCGGCAGCAGCCTCTATGGCCTGATCGCCGCGCTCCTCACGCGCCGCGGGGCCGCCGAAACCTTCGTCACGCGCGCGCAGGCGCGCCGGGTGATGGCGGTGTTCGTGCCGACGCTGCTGTTCTGCCTGGTGACGCAGTTCCTCGGTCTCTACGTCGCGAGCTTCCTGCTGATCGCGGGCTTCATGCGGGCGATCGGCAAGATCGCGCTGTGGAAGTCGCTGCTCACCGCCTTCCTGTTCACGGCGATCATGTTCGTCACCTTCGACATCGCCTTCGACGTCATCATGCCGAAGGGCCCGCTCGAAGCGGCCTTCGGCTACTAGGCGGACCCGCGATGGAAGCTTTCGGTCTCCTGCTTCACGGCTTCGCCGTCCTGCTCACGTGGAAGACGCTCGTGCTGATGATGGTCGGGCTGGTGCTCGGCATCTTCGTCGGCGTGCTGCCGGGTCTCGGCGGCCCCAACGGCGTTGCGATCCTGCTGCCGCTCACCTTCACGATGGATCCGACCTCGGCGATCGTGATGCTGTCCTGCATCTACTGGGGCGCGCTGTTCGGCGGCGCGATCACCTCGATCCTGTTCAACATCCCCGGCGAAGCCTGGTCGGTCGCCACCACCTTCGACGGCTATCCGATGGCGCAGCAGGGCAGGGCGGCGGAGGCGCTGACCGCGGCGTTCACGTCGTCCTTCATCGGCTCGCTGGTCGCGGTGCTGCTCATCACCTTCCTTGCGCCGATGATCTCGTCCTTTGCGCTGAAGTTCGGCCCGCCCGAGTTCTTCGCAGTGTATCTCTTGACCTTCTGCTCCTTCGTCGGCCTCGGGCGCGAGGCCAAGCACAAGACGCTCATCTCGATGTCGCTCGGGCTGTTGCTCGCAGGCATAGGCATGGACACGGTGTCGGGCCAGCTGCGCATGACTTTCGGCTCGTCCGAGCTCTTGCGCGGCATCAACTTTCTCGTCGCCGTCATCGGCCTGTTCGGCATCAGCGAGATCCTGCTGACGATGGAGGAGCGGCTGGCGCTGCGTGGCCATGCCGCGAGCATCTCGCTGCGCGTGGTGCTGAGCGTGTGGAGGGACCTGCCGAAATACTGGGTGACGCTGCTGCGCTCCTCCTTCATCGGCTGCTGGCTCGGTATCACACCGGGCGGCGCGATTGCGGCGTCCTTCATGGGCTACAATCTTGCCAAGCGCTTTTCCAAGGATCCCGAGAGCTTTGGCAAGGGCCGCATCGAGGGCGTGTTCGCGCCTGAGACGGCCGCGCATGCCTCCGGCACCTCGGCGCTGCTGCCGATGCTGGCGCTCGGCATTCCCGGCTCCGGCACGGCTGCGATCCTGCTCGGCGGGTTGATGGTGTGGGGGCTCAATCCCGGACCGCTGCTGTTCATCGAGCACAAGGATTTCGTCTGGGGCCTGATCGCCTCGATGTATCTCGGCAATGTCGTCGGCCTCGTGCTGGTTCTGACAACGGTGCCGATCTTCGCCTCGATCCTGCGTGTGCCGTTCGCGGCGGTGGCGCCGATGATCGTGGTGTCCTGCGCGATCGGCGCCTATGCGATCCAGAATGCGATGTTCGACATATGGCTGATGCTCGGCTTCGGTGTGGTCGGCTACGTCTTCAAGAAGATCGGCATTCCCTTGGCGCCCTTCACGCTGGCACTCGTGCTCGGCAGCCGCGCCGAGGATGCCTTCCGGCTGTCCATGATCGGCGCTGGTGGCGACCTCAAGGTGTTCTGGTCGAACGGGCTGGTCGGCTCGATCACGACGCTGGCCATCGTGCTGCTGTTCTGGCCGGCGATCGACGGGCTGCTCGGACGTCTCGGTTTGACTGGGCGGACTAAGGCCGCCTCGGGCTGAGGCGGCCGGACGATGGTCTCAGGTCAATCGCCTAGACCACTTTGGCTTGTCGAAGTCCGGCGATCTCGCTGTCGGTGAAGCCGAACTCGGTGAGCACCTCGTCAGTCTGCTCGCCGAATTCCGGCGGCCGCGCCGCCATCTTGCTCGGCGTGCGCGACAGCGTGACGGGCTGGCCGACCAGGCGGAGCTGGCGGTCTCCTTCGTTCGGCACGTTCTGGGCGATGCCGAGATGCCTGACCTGGGCGTCCTCGAACACCTGGTCGATGGCGTAGATCGGCCCGCAGGGCACACCGGCCTCGTTGAATTCGCGTACCCAGGTCTCGGTCGACTTCGTCAATGTGCGCTTCTCGATCTCGGCGTTGAGCGCATCGCGGTTCTTGGAACGAGCAGGGGCCGTCGCATAATCGGGATGGCTGTAGAGCTCCGGCGCGCCGATCGCCTGCGCACAGCGCTCCCAGATCCGCCCGCCCGTCGTGGCGATGTTGATGTAGCCGTCCGAAGTCTTGAACACGCCGGTCGGGATGCTGGTCGGATGGTTGTTGCCGGCCTGCTTGGCGACTTCCTTCTCCATCAGCCAGCGCGCGGCCTGGAAGTCGAGCATGAAGATCTGGGCCTGGAGCAGCGAGGTCTGCACCCACTGGCCCTTGCCCGAAACCTCGCGCTCGAGCAGCGCGGTGAGGATGCCCATGGCGCAGAACAGGCCGGCGGTGAGGTCGGCAACGGGAATGCCGACCCGCATCGGGCCTTCGCCCGGCGCGCCGGTGATCGACATCAGCCCGCCCATGCCCTGCGCGATCTGATCGAAGCCCGGCCGCTTGTGATAGGGGCCGTCCTGGCCGAAGCCGGAGATGCTGCCATAGACGATGCGCGGGTTGATCTCGCGCAGCGTCTCATAGTCGATGCCGAGCTTCTTCTTCACGTCGGGCCGGAAATTCTCGACCACGACGTCGGCCTGTCCGGCCAGCCGCTTGAACACCTCGAGGCCCCTGGGGTCCTTCAGGTTCAGGGTCATCGCCCGTTTGTTGCGGTGCAAATTCTGGAAATCCGAGCCCCTGCGCGGCCCGCCCGGCTGCTCACCCCCGGAATCCTCGGTGAGCGCGTCGATCTTGATCACCGTGGCGCCCCAATCCGCGAGCTGGCGCACGCAGGTGGGTCCGGAGCGGACGCGGGTCAGATCGAGCACAGTGAAGCGCGACAGGGCTTCCGAGGCATGCGGGAAGGGCATTTTTGGCGGCTCCGGGAACAGATTGCGGGCCTACCATAGTGCCGAAACATCATGCGGCAAGTCCGGCCCGGCGCCGAAGCGGCCTGCCAAAATGCGATGCCTCGTGTTGCCTTTGTCCCTTGGAGAGATCAGCGCGACAAGCGCTTCAGTTCGGCGCGCGCCTTCTCGGCCAGGGGATCGTCGCCGTGGCGCGCGATGAAGAGCTCAAACGCCTCCGGCGTCCCCTTCTGGCGGGCAAGCTCGTATTCCTCGGCGACCGCTGCCGAAGGCGCACGGGCTGGCGGAACCGAGGGCGCGAGCAACCCCTTTGCGCTGTCGTCCGCGTTGGCTTTTCCGACCATGACAGGCATTCCTCGGAGGGGCAGGTAATCCAGCCCGGCGAGCGCCACTAGGGCACTGAACAGGCCGGCCGAGAGCAGGCGTAGTTCCATGATTTTCCCTGCAAATCACGATGGCCACTGGAACCGGCATTGTGATCGTTGCCCGTATGAGTACGAGATTTGGTGCCTAACACGGTATTATGGAAGAGGTCTGGCCGCATCGCCAAATTTAAACCAAATATATGTTTCTCAAGGTAGAATCGACTGTCCGCGCCCCAAATCGACCGGCGCTTGCTGTTTCGGAGATTCCCTTGGCTACCTCTGTCAACGTTAGTGCAACCAACAACGCGGACATAGACGGCCTGCTGGCGGGCACCAAATGGTCCGGCACGATCAGCTATAGCTTCCCAACCTCGTCCAGCACCTATGCCAATCCCTATTCCGGCGGTGACGGCGAACCGACAACGTCGGGTTTTTCGGCGGCGCCGACCCAGATGCAGGCGGCGATCAACTACGCCATTGCGCTGATCCAGAGCTACACCAACGCCAGCATCACGTATAACGGCACGGGCTCCGCCGACATCATGGTCGCGCAGTCGCCGGCGGCCAATCCGACCTCCTACGCCTATTACCCCGGCAACTACGCGGCCGGCGGCGACGTCTGGTTCGGCACGCAGTACGACTACACGCAGGCACAGCTCGGCAATTACTATTTCACGACCGCGCTGCATGAGCTCGGCCACGCTCTCGGCCTCAAGCACAGCCAGGAGACCGGCGGCCCCGCGAATGTCGCGGTGCCGAGTGCGCATGACGACAGCGAATACACCGTCATGAGCTATCGCAGCTACGTCGGCGGGCCGCTGACCGGCTACACCAATGAGGCCTACGGATATCCGCAGACCTATATGGCCAACGATATCCTCGCGCTGCAGACACTGTATGGCGCGAACTACAATACCCAGAGCGGCAACACCGTCTACACTTGGAGCCCGACGACGGGGCAGGAGTTCATCAACGGCGTCGGACAGCTCGCGCCCAGTGGCGGCGCCGGCGGCTCGGCCAACCGCATCTACGATACGGTCTGGGACGGCAATGGCGTCGATACCTACGACCTGTCGAACTACACGACCAACCTGACCATCAATCTCAATCCCGGTGCGTCGTCGGTATTCTCCACCACGCAGCTGGCCTATCTCGGCAACGGCCATTACGCGGCTGGCAACGTCTATAACGCGTATCTCTACAATGGCGACGCGCGCTCCTACATCGACAACGCCACCGGCGGCTCCGGTAACGACACGATCATTGGAAACGCCATCGCCAACGTGCTGAAAGGCGGCGCCGGTAACGACATCATTGCGGGCGGTGCCGGCAACGACACCATCATCGGCGGTGCGGGGATCGATACCGCCGTCTACTCCGGAAGCGAGGCGAATTATCTTATTTCCTACGACGAGAACGCGCAGACCTACACGATCGTCGATGAGCGTCCCGGCTCGCCGGACGGGACCGATACGGTGAGCGGGGCGGAGTATTTCCAGTTCAGCGACGGCACCTTCGCAACCAGCGCCACCGCCAGTGGTGCAAAGCACGCCAGCGCGACCGGATTCGACTTCAATGGCGACCAGAACACGGACCTGCTCCTTGTCAACAGCGGCACGCTAGGCGTCGCGGAATGGCTGATGAACGGCGTCGCCGTCGCAGCGAGTCCGCAGGTCGGAACGATGGCCTCCGGCTTTCACTATGCCGCGTATGGCGACTTCAACGATGACGGAAGATCCGATCTGTTGATGGTCAATGACACCTCCCATGATGTCGTCGTCTGGGAGATGGATGGCGCCCAGATTTTGGCCAATCAGACCATCGGAACGATCAATGCCGCCGACGGCTGGCAATATTCCGGTACGGGCGACTTCGATGGCGACGGCCAGACCGACCTGCTATTGACCAATAGTACGACGAATGGTGTCGCGATCTGGACCATGAACGGCACCCAGGTCACCGCCAGTCCACAAATAGGCACGATCAATGCAGGGGCTGGCTGGAGTTTCGGCGGCACGGGCGATTTCAACGGCGACGGCAAGACCGATCTGCTGATGCTGAACAGCACGACGCATGGCGTTGCGATATGGGAGATGAACGGCGCCCAGGTCACCGCGCCCCCCCAGATCGGCACGATCAACGTGGCGGCGGGCTGGAGCTTCGCCGGCACCGGCGACTTCAACGGCGACGGCAAGACCGACCTTTTGCTGCTCAACAGCACCACGAAGGGCGTCGCAATCTGGGAGCTGGACGGCACGCAGGTCATCGCAAATCCACAGATCGGCACGATCAATGCGGGGGCCGGCTGGGCCTTCGCCGGCACCGGCGACTTCAACGGCGACGGCAAGACCGACCTCTTCCTGCTCAACAGCACTACGAAGGGCGTCGCAATCTGGGAGCTTGACGGCACGCAGGTCATCGCAAATCCGCAGATCGGAACGATGGCATCGGGCTTCTCGTTCGACAGCACGAACGATTTCAACGGCGATCACAAGGCCGATCTCTTGTTTGAGAATTCCACCACGCATGCCCTCATCGTGTGGGAGATGAACGGGACTCAGGTCGCGATCAACCAGCAGATCGGGACCGTCAACGCCAGTGCCGGATGGCATATCGTCACCTAGCTGGGCGCCGCGGATTGCACGCCCGTACGGCCGCCGCCCGCTGAGACCTGCGCGACTCGATACTCGTCCGGCCCACCCCCGCCTGCATAGATTGCCCTTGCACGCGCCTGGAGAATGCGGCAAATCCCGGAACGTTCGATGATCTGGAGGGATTTTCACCGTGAAGCTGTCCGTCGTGACCACCCTCTACCGTTCGAAGGCGACGATTGACGAGTTCTATCGCCGCGCGGTTGCCGCCGCCGAGCCCATCACCCAGGACATCGAAATCGTGATGGTGAACGACGGCTCGCCTGACGATAGTCTGTCGCGTGCCGTGGCACTCCATAAGGCGGACCCTCGTGTCGTTGTTGTCGACCTGTCCCGCAATTTCGGTCACCACAAGGCCTTGATGACGGGACTCGCGCATGCGACAGGCGATCTCGTCTTTCTCATCGACAGCGATCTCGAGGAGGCGCCCGAGCTCCTCACGCGTTTCTACGCGCGGTACATGGAGGGAGATTGCGACGTCGTGTTCGGAGTGCAGACGGCGCGACGCGGAGGCTTGTTCGAGCGTACTACCGGGGCGTTGTTCTTCTCGCTCGTAAACATTCTCAGTGATCATAGCATTCCGCGCAACGTCGTCATCGCCCGTCTGATGACGCGCGACTATGTCCGCGCGCTCATCCGTCATCGCGATCGAGAGTTCTTGATCGCGCATTTGTTGCAAGTGACGGGATTTCGGCAGGTTCAGCTCCCACTCAAGAAGCTGTCGGAGTCGCCAACGACTTATTCGGTCAGAATGCGCATTGAGATGGCGGTGAAGTTTCTGACGACCACGTCGACGAAGTTGCTCTACGGGGTTCTCTATCTGGGCTTATGCATTTTTGTGCTGTCGACGCTTGCGATCGGATATTATGTCTGTCGCTACCTTCTTTCGGGCATTGGCGTCGATGGTTACACGTCGATCATCGTGTCGATCTGGTTCTTCGGTGGACTGACGACACTCATTCTCGGAATCCTGGGTATTTACATTGCCAACGTGGTTTCCGAAGTCAAACGCCGGCCCTACACGGTGGTTCGATCGGTCCATCGTGCCCATGACGCAGCGGTTAGCCTCTCTAATGTCGTTCATGTTCCATCTCGGGAGGCCCGGCATGAGAGCGGGCCGCGAACGTAGATGTCGGAGAATCCTATGATGACGGTTAGCTCCGAATCTCCGATTTTAAGCAGTGTCGCGGCGTATTACACGTCCAAGCTCCGGCTTAACGGCGCGACGCCGCGCGGCGTGGATTGGAACGGCGCGACTTCTCACGATCTGCGGCATCAAGAATTTCTCCGGCTGTTGGACGGCTCCACGGAGAGCTCGATTCTCGATCTCGGTTGCGGATATGGCGATTTCCTGCGCTTCCTCCGCCACGCCGGACACCGCGGCCCGTTTATCGGCTACGATATCGCGCCTGCGATGATTGAGGAGGCGCGACGGATCCACGGCGACGGAGCGGATCGCCAATGGCACGTCGGCGCAGAACCCGACGATGTTGCCGATTTCGCCGTGGCCAGCGGTATCTTCAACGTCAAGGGTGACGTGTTGCAGGAGAATTGGGAACGCTACGTCTATGAGACCATCGAGACGCTGGCGAGGGCGGGACGGCGCGGTTTCGCGTTCAATGTTCTCAGCCTGTCAAGCGACCCGGAGCGCCGGTCGCCGAACTTGTACTACGCGGATCCCTGCGCGATGCTTTCGCACTGCCTGCGCCATTACGGGCGGTCAGTGGCGCTGCTTCAGGACTACGGACTCTACGAATTTACCGTGATCGTTCGGCGCATCTGACATTTGCACACTAGTCCTGCTCCAGTACCGCGATTCCGAACCCGGCATCGCCATAGCGTCCGCCATTGTAGAGCATCATCCGGCCGAGATCTGTATCGAACACGAACGGATAACTTATCATCGGGCCTTCCCAGCCGGCATCGCGCTCGATGCCGGCCTCTTCGTCGCGGCGCGTCCATGAAATGCCGTCAGTCGAGGTTGCGAAGCCGATGCTATAGCCCCAATCGTTGGCCCGGTATGAATACCAGGCCTTATAGGACCCGTCGCGTTCCCTGAGGGGACAGAAGCGAGCGATAGCCACCTCGCCCGGATGTTGGAAAGCCAGCGACTGAATGCCCGTCAGGCTCCAGTTCAAACCGTCGACCGACTGCGCATAGCGGATGTCGTACGACGGCAGCGGGACATCGGCCGGGCGAGTCCATGGGCGCCCGGACTGATACCACATTCGCCAATGTCCATCCTCAATCACGACGGCAGGATCAGCGATGAAAACCGGCTCCTGGCGGCAACGGTCGAGAATTGGCCCTTCGCTGATCCGTTCAAAGGGACGATCGGGATTGCCGGCCGGACGCTCGGCCACGCCGACCGCGACGTAGAAACTCACGGTCACCCCGCGCATCCACCCCTGATAGTAAAGCCGTTCGATACCGTCATGCTCGACGATCCAGCATGCTATGGCCCCGCTGTCGTCGAAGCATCCGAGCGGCCCCGGCGACAGGAGCGGGTGATCCGACAGCCGCAGGACCCTGGTCGGATCGCGAATATCAAGATCGAGCCAGCTCACATTGGACCGGTTCTGCCGGTCGCGTGGACTGAAATAGATTCTATAGCGATGCGCATCCAGCGCCCGCGCAATCGGAACGATACCGTGGCTATGCACCCACTCCGAATGGCCATTGGCGACGAAGATCCGTCCGAGCTTCTTCCAGCGCATCTTCGAACTGTTTCTCAAATGCGGCGAAGGCGGTTGCTGGGAACGGGCGATCGTTCGGTGCCGCGCGGCGCAAGGACCGAAAGGTCGGGCTGATCCTCGAGCACGAGCGCTCCCGCGCCGATCACGCATTTCTTGCCGATCGCAACGTGGTCGCGGACGGTGGCGTTGACGCCGAGAAAGCTTCCTTGACCGATCCTGACCCCGCCTGAAATGATCACATGCGAGGCAACGAACACGTCGTCTTCAATTACGGAATGATGACCGATGTGGTTGCCGCTCCACAACGTGACGTTGGCCCCGATCTGCGCAAAGGGCTGAATGGTGTTGTCCTCGAGAATGAAGCAGTTCTCCCTGACCTCCAGGCCGGGAAAGGTCGTTGCTTTGCTGCTCACATAGGAGACCAGCCGATAGCCGGCGGCGCGAGCAGCCGCAACCCGGGATGCCCGCAACTCGTTGAGCTTCGAGTAGCTTACCGCAACGAAGAAACCAAAATCCGCCGGAGGAAACGACCGTGTGACGTTTTCGAACGGCACCAACGGACGCCCGCGAAACACGGGATCCTTGGCGTAGGCCTGATCGACAGTAAAGCCCGCGACCTCGAATTCCGAGTCGTGAGTGAAATAAAAGTCCGCAAGCTCGGCGATTTCGCCGATGCCGAATACGACGATTTGCTGCTTCACCATTGTTCACCCGCCGAACTATTTGGTTCCGGTCGCCTTGTGCAAGGTCTTCTCCAGCCAAGCCGAAATCGACAAGCCTTCGGTCGCGGCCTGCTTGACGACGGAGTCCCGCAACTGCGGCGACACGCCTTCGAGTCGCCCGAAGTAGCGGGTCCGGTGCGATCCCCCGCGCCACCCGGGAAATTCCACGTCCAGGTCGAGTTGCGGTTCGCCCTGACCGACCTCAAACGAGATCAGGTAAAATGAACCCTGGAGCACCCAGCGGCAGGTTACGTCCCGTGCATTGACCGGCACTTTGTCCAGCGGAGCTGCGTACGTGAACAGCGGATTTGAATTTTTGAGAATCTTGGCGAACTCTGTCTGCGCGAGCCAAGATCCAACGCCTTCGTCGCCGGCGACGACTCGACCACCAATCTTCACGACGCGGGCCATCTCGGCCAGGGAAGCGGCGATATCCGGAAACAGGTTGAGCCCGCCGAAGTGAAAGGCCGCGTCGAAAAATCCGTCCGGAAAAGGAAGAGACATGGCGTCGGCGCGAAACAGCCGAACGCGGTTGAGGTCGGCGTTGGCCTCGCTGAGCCGCTGCTTTCCGATGGCGAGCATCTCCTGGGACAGGTCTCCTGCATACACGGTGGCATTTCGGCGGAGAAGGTGAACGGTGTCGCGGCAAGTACCGCAGCCGATTTCTAGGACGCGCGCACCGGAGGCAAGCTTCAGCGTGTCGGCAAGATCCTCGCGAACTGGTTCTTCCTCCGACTGCAGCATCCGGAACATCACGCTGTTGCCGAGATCATACTCCTGCGCGCGGGTGCGATAGAATTGCTGGTTTCCTTCCGGCGGATCTTCATGTCCGGCCGCTGCAACGAAATCCGGTATGCCGTCGCGCACGGGATAACGCGCCCCGGCAGCGCTGACGAGCGCTGCTCCCTTTTCGGCAAGCGTGAGCGGCTGATGGTCCTGCGGACAAACGAAGTCGTACACTGAAAATTGCATCCTGGTCCTTATCACAACGGACTCTATAGCCTTCAACGGCAGGTGTCATCCCATCATCGCTGTCCCCAAGGCGCGCCTTTCCAACCCTGGCTGGATTTTTTGCTGGAGGACCTTGTCAAATGGCGTGTTCTATTTGTCATATGACGCATTCTCGTCTGTCGTGGCGCCAAGGGGAGCTTCACAAAGAAAACGTGCTTGATCGTTGAACCTCTACCGGGGGGCGAACCGACCTATCAGGGCGGTTTCGAGAGTGTGGCACTGTGGTACCGGAACCGCGCGGCCTACCTTTCGACGATTTGGCACGGGTCGCAAACTCAGGGGCGAAAATCTGTGAACATTGGAAATATGTCCAGGGGCGGCGCGCCCCACGCATACGACAGTATGACTGAAGTTCGAGCACGTACCCCATTAGTCCCACGCTTGACAAGCCTTGAACATTGCTTCGGGACCGAGTCTTGGTTGAGAAAACTCACTTTTTAAGGAGATATAATCCATGCGTCGCATTGCCTTGATGGCCTTGGCCATTGGACTGTTCCTGCCTTTCCTGGCTTCGGCACCGGCCAATGCCCAGGCGACTCGAACCTGGGTCTCGGGCGTCGGTGACGATGCCAATCCCTGTAGTCGCACAGCGCCCTGCAAGACCTTCGCGGGCGCGATCTCGAAAACCGCCGCGGCGGGCGAAATCAACTGCCTGGATCCAGGTGGGTTTGGTGCGGTGACCGTCACCAAATCGCTGACGATCTCGTGCGAGTCGGGGACTGCCGGCGTTCTGGTCTCGGGCACCAACGGCATCGTCTTCGCTGGCGCTTCAACTGACTACCTCTACCTGAAGGGGCTTGATATCGAAGGTCTGGGATCCGGCATCAACGGCATCTTGTTCAATTCGGGCGGCTTCCTCCATGTCGAGGATTGCGTGATCCGACGCTTCACTGGATCGGGAATCCTGATTCAAGCGACTACGAGCGTGGGCTTTTCAGTGAACCGCACGACCATGTTCAGCAATGGCACGGGCTCCACGGGTGCAGGAATTCGCGTGGTCCCGGGTTCGGGCGGGTCTGCCACGGGCACGATCAACAAGGCCGTGGCCGATCGCAACGTGTTCGGTATTGCTGCAGACGGAAGCAACGGCAATGTCAAGATTGCGATCGAGGACAGCGTAGCCAGCAACAACACGCTTTCTGGCATCGTAGCGACAGCTAGTGCCGGAACGACCAACGTCATGATCATGCGAACGCAGATCAACCAAAACGCTACAGGCGTTCAGAATGCCAGCGGCGCGACCACGGTCAGAGTCGGTCAATCGGCGATCACCGGCAATACGACGGGCGTCTCCGGCGCCGTTTCATCCTACGCCACCAACCAACTCGATGGTAACGGAAGCGACGGCACGATGACGGCAATCCCGCTGAAATAGGATACTTCCACGCCGACCAGAGCTCTGGATGACGTGTCATCCGGAGCCCTTCCGCGTCTGAGGTCGATCAGGGCGACGACGGGGACGCAGAACGCTCGAGATAGCGGGCGGCGTCAGCGCCGGTGTTGAACAGCAGGTCGAGCACCGTCACGCCGTGCTCAAAGTCGCCGTAAAGTTGATTGTACTCGGGATAGCCTTCGTAGCTCATCCACTCTGTTGCAATGTCGGCCCCGTCGAACACCGCTTCGTCGAAATAGGCTCGCGCCGAAGGGCCGCTCAGGTAACGATCGGCGCCTGCGTCTCGTGAGATCGCGAGAAGCCTCTCGGTCTTCGCGCCTTCGACGGGATAGATCGTGTCCCGGACAATCCGAGTCTTCAGGCTGAGCAGTCCTGCGAGCTCGCGGGTGAACAGCTCGTTGATGTCGGTTAGACGCCTCTCCTTGTCGGCGCGCTCGTACCAAGCCTGCACGCGGGGTGCCAGGGCGTCAAAGAACGGTGCGTGACGGTACGCCAGCTCCAGTGCCCGCCAGTGCTTTTCTGCCCAGGGCTTCTCGATCAAGACCTCGTCGATCGGCTGACTGAAGCGCCCCTTGGTGATGACGGGGATCGTGAGCCACTCGACGCCATTGGCGGTCTTGATCCGGTTCCGATTGTGCCAGTGACGCTTCACGAACTGCATACGGTCGTAGATGACGTACTCGTCGCACTGCCCGATCAGGTCGAAAAAACCTTTCCAGGGAATGTAGCAGGACTGGATGATCGAAATGCGCACTTCGGGTGTCCGCTTAGAATTCACGTTGTCAGAACGTTCAAGAATGCGTCGGTTGGCTTTCCCGCTCGCACCGGATCGGACGGCGAGGCTTTCTGAGCCCGCACCGTCGGCTGCTGGTAGTGTCCGGTACGCCTATTGGGCCGAATTTGCACAGCTTGCATTCTTTTTCGTCCACAGTGGAGTTCGCGTTGCAACCGACATCTTGAGCGGTACCCCGTAGTGCTCCAAACAATAGGTGTTCAGGAGAGACTCCTCGTCAGCGTCGGCGATCAGGGGAATGCCGGCCTGAGAGCGCAATCGTGTGAGAAACCCCTGGCCTCTCGCCTCGTCAGCGGTGGGTACGGAGTTCGGCGCTAGGGTCAATACGCCCAGCGCGTAAATCCGGGTGGAATGAACGTCCCGCTCGCGTGTAAACACGGGAAACACCAATTCATAGGGCAGCGAGGCGCCCCAAACGAATATTGATTCCGGCGAGACGAATCTGTTCTGCCGGGCTTGCGCGACGGCTTTGTCGCTTGCGATCGCCTCGCCAACCAGATTCCACGCATTGACGAGAGCGCCGGCGAGCAGCGCGGCGAACAGGATGAGGCGCCTCCATCGCGGAACTTGAAGATCCATGGTAACCGCGGCGATGGTTAGCAGAGCCAAGAGCGGGAGGCAGACGCGAACCGGCGGGCTGCGTCCGGCCGCCGTAAAGGCAAGAAAGGCCGCGAGGCAGATGAACCAGGCGACAAACAAGCGTGGTCGGAGCAGGATCATCAGCAGAGCGGCCCCGAGCAGCGTCAAGGTCAGCAACTGGGGCCCGAGCAGCAAGGAAAGGTCAGAAACGCTGGACGAGAGGTTCTTCTCAACGACCGCCTGCGGCTTGATCTCGCTCATGAGTGCCCAAAGCAACTCGGGATTGGAGAGCCGCGGGTCGACGAAGAACCAGCTGCTGACCAGCACAATGTCGTTTGGGGACAGGCCATGACGTTGCATCAGGTCCGGTCGCTCCAAGATGAACTTGGCAGCACCGAAATCGGTGAGCGGGGCCCGCGCGAGGTTCTGTTGGCGGAAAGTCTGCCATTCAGGCGACGAGTATGCACGGACGTTGGCGACGGTCGCGGCGAGGATGCAAATCGCAAGCCCCGCCGCCGCAATGCGTGCGGCGCGCAACGCGGCTAGTTTCCGCCACGGCACCAAAGGCAGGGCTACAGCGACCACCAGAGCGAGCTCCTGGTCGCGGATAAGATAGGCGAGGAATGTCAGGCAGCAGGCGAGCACAAGATCGAAAGCCGATCTGTGGCGATCATAGGCGAGCAGCCCTAGCACCCCCGCAATGGCCAGTAGTCCAGCTGTCTCCGTGAATTGCGGGAACAGGATCGGACGCATGAAAGCGACCGTCAGGATCAAACAGGCGACGATCGGCCTGACGCCGAGGCGGAGCAGGAAATAGACGACTGTGGATGCTGCCAGCGTCAACGCCAACAAGGTTGCGGTGGAATAGCCGAGTAAACCATCGATCGAAGGAAGACTACGGACGATGCAGCCCCACACGACGTTGGAAAAGAGAAGGAGATCGGAACCGTAGTCGACAACGCCGTAGCCGTGCGCAATCATCGACATCCCGACGTCGTCGTTGCTATCCCATTTCGGATCGAAGGTTGCGCAGAGCAGGACCACCCAGGCGATCGAGATCGCGGCAGCCATGAGCAGATGGCGGACGAACCGCGCGTCGCCATGTCGGCGCGCCGTCGCCGGCATCAGTTGGCTGGTCGAAACGTTCGTAGTCATTGATCGGATCGGAGCAATTACCGCTGTCTCGGCCGCCCACCACGACCGATTGGCAGATCGCCGCTTCGTGCCGATGGATATCCGGGTCATAATAGAATGAACAATCGTTGGCAATTCTGACTGGCGCGGATGAATCAAGGCGAAGGCATGGATTCCGTTACGGGACCAGAATAATCTGCCGGGGGGCGTTACCGACGAGAAGGCTGGATGGTGAGCATGATTGATCCCGATCCGAGCGGGCGCGGCCGCGTTCTGAGGCTGCGAGGTGCGCTTTTGGCGTTTGGCGTCGCCGGGCTGATGGTCGCGGGCGGCGCTAGCGCAAAGGCCCAATCCCTCGGCCAGGGCATCTCGGCGTTCAATCGCCAAGATTATGTGACGGCTTCACGCGTCTTCATTCCGCGGGCGGAACGCGGGAACTCGGCGGCGCAGACCTACCTTGGCTTGCTGTTCGAGACCGGCCGCGGCGTGCCGCAGAACTACACGGAAGCCGCGATGTGGTACCGGCGGGCGGCGGAGCAGGGCGATGCCCGCGCGCAATATTCGCTGGGGCTCCTCTACGACCGCGGCCAGGGTGTGCCGCAGGACATCGTCGAAGCGTCCAAATGGCTGAACCTGTCGACCGCCGCGTCGCCGCCGCGGGTGCGGGAGTCCCGGGCCCGGATCCGCGACGCCGTCACCAGCAAGATGACGCGCGGGGAGATCGCCCAGGCCCGCCTGCGGGCGCTGGAATGGGCGCCGAGCCGCGAGCACTGAGCCCCGACGGCAGGGGCCTGAACGACCCCCGTCCGGCAAAAAATCGAAAACAACCCCATGCACAGTAGGGGGCGGCGGACGGCGAGCGCCGAGACGACGATTTATGGAGATCACGGTTGGCTTTAGCCGGACCAGCCGCCGAGCCAGTTCAGATACCAGGTCTCGCCCAGCCAGCCGATCCAGATCGACGGCGCCAAAAACAGGCCGAACGGCAGGAAGGCGGTCCCGCGCAGCGGTTTCCTTTGCAATGCAGCATTGGCGACATAGGCGCCGATCGCGGCTAGCGCCGCGAGCTCGATCACCGCGGCCACCGTCGTAAGATCGAGCCAGGCGCCGGCCACCGCGGCGAGCTTGACGTCGCCGAGCCCGAGCCCGTCGCGGCCGCGCCAGCGCCGGTAGGCCAGCATCAGGAGCAGCAGCGGAAGCGCCATGGCCACGGCGCGCGCGACGGGCCAGAGCAGCGCCTGGGCGCCCACATCGGGTACGGAGGCGGCGGCCCGGAGCAGGGCAAGCGCGAAGGCGGCGCCGGTCAGCTCGTTCGGGATCAGATAATGGCGGGCATCGTTCGCGGCGATGGCGAGCATGAGAGCGGCCAGGAACGCGCCATAGAGGCCTTCCGCCCCCGGCGCTGTGACGAGGCTCGCGAACACGCCGACCAGAAGCGCGAGGCTGAGGACCAGCGGAGCGCGTATCCCGTCTTGCTCGACTTCCCCGGTCACGCCGTCAGCGTGCTGCCTTGGGCGGGCTGACGGTGACCACGGGATTGCTGGTCCCGACCAGGCGGCTGTTCATCTTGCTGCGCATCTCCTCGGCGATGACATGCGCATCGACGCCGTCCTTGATGACGGTCGGGCGGATGAACAGGATCAGCTCGGTGCGCGCGCGCGCGGTGGTCTGGTGCGAGAACGCGTCGCCCACGCCGGGAATGGAATCCAGGACCGGTATGCCCTGGCGCTGCTTGTTCTCGCTCTCGCTGATCAGGCCGGCGAGCAGCACGGTCTGCCCGCTCGTCACCGCGATCGAGCTCTTGACCCGGCGCTGCGAGATCGTCGGCGTCAGCGATCCGGCGGCGGTGCCGGCCGCGACGCTCGAAATCTCCTGCTCGATGTCGAGCACGACGTTGCCGTTGGCATTGGCGCGCGGCAGCACGCGCAGGATGATGCCGGTGTTCTTGTAGTCGATGGTGTTGACCACGGTGTTGTTGGCGGTCAGCACAGTCGCAGTGCCGGTCGAGAACGGCACCTGGTCGCCGACCTGCAAGGTCGCCGGCTGGTTGTCGAGCACCACCAGCGACGGGTTCGACAGCACCTTGACGTCGGTGACGCCGTGCAGCGCGTCGAGAACGACGCGCGGCGAGTTTTCCGAGCCGATCAGGAAGTTGAAGCCCGGCAGCACGCGTCCGAGCAGCGCGCCGGATGCGGCGTTGACGGCGTTGGACGCTGCTTCGACGGCACCGCTGCCAACAGTCGCGGCATTGCTGACACCGGAGATGGTGTTGGAGATCGAGCCTTTCTGGCTCGCCAGGAAAAACTGTACGCCGTAGTTCAGCTGGTTGTTCAGCGTCACCTCGGCGATCGTCGCCTCGATCGCGATCTGGCGCTGTGGCCGGTCGATCTGACGGATGGTTTGCTCGACGACGCGCTGTGCGTCCTGATTGGCATAGACAAGAACGGCATTGTTGGTCACGTCGGCGGTGATCCGCACATTCTGGAGAATGCCGTTGATGCCGGACTTCGCGCCGTTGCTATTGGGGCCGCCGAAGCTGTTGTCCTGCGCCGGCGTCGCGGACGCCGCTGGAGCGGGGCGGGCGCCGAACGATGATCCCGGAGCTCCGGTGACCGGGGTCGCGGCGCCGGACGCAGCTGTCGGCAGTGCGCTCAGTGAGGCGACTGGATTAGTTGAGGACGATGTCGCGATGCCCGCACCGGGCGCGACCTGGCTCGACGCGCTGTCGAGCGTCGAGCTGCTCGCCGCGCTCTGGTTGAACAGCATCTCGTTCAGCATCGACACGACCAGCTTGGAATTGCCGTAGCGCAGCGGATAGGATTTCAGGTTCACGCCATCGGTATCGGAACGGTCGAGCCGCGCGATCCAGGTCTGCGCGCGCTTCAGATATTCCGGCTTCTGGCTCACCACGAGGATCGAGTTGAGCCGCGCGATCGGCTGGAGCTTGATGACGTTCTGGCCCATGCCGCCTTCGCCGGAATCCATGATCTTCTCGATCTCGGCGATGACAGGCTCGGGCGAGGAATTGCGCACCGGGAAAATGCCGACCGATTGTCCGCGCATCCAGTCGGCGTCGAATGAAAGAATTGTGTCGACCGCGGTCGCCCGGTCCGATCCGCTGCCGCTGACGATCAGGGTGTTGCGGGAATTGTCGGGGCGCATGGTCGAAGCTTTGACGCCGAAAGCATCGAGCAGCTTGAAGATGTTTTGCGCCGACGTGTAGCGCAGCGGCACGACGGTGACGCCCTGGCCGGCCTCCGTGCTTGCCGAGCGGTCGATGCCGCCGGGGCCGGCTTCCGGCGCCGGCAGCAGGCGATAGCCGGTGCGGTCGCGCACCAGCGCCACGCCGGACATGCGCAGCGCATTTTCCAAGACGTAGATCGCGTCCGCTTTTGGCACCGGACGCACCGAGGCCAGCGTCACGGTGCCCTGCACGCGGGGATCGATGGTGTAGCCGACGTTGAGTACGTCACCAAGGATGACCTTCGCGACAGTCGCGACCGGGGCGTTCTCGAAATTGAGATCGTAGCCGCTGCCGCCGCCATCGTCGCGCTCGGCTAGCGCGCCGCCCTGCGGTGCACCATCGCTGAGATAGATCGCGGGTTTGGACGATTTCGCCTGACCGATACCGCTTGCCCCTGCATCCGCAGGTTGCCGCGGCTGGAGATCGAGGCCGCGGATTTTGTCAACAAGATCCTGGGCGCGTGGATCCTTGGGGTCCGCTTCGACCGATTGGTCGGCTGTGACGATGCAGGCGGTGAGCAGGAACGCGGACGACAAAAGAACGAGCGTTCCAGTCAACGCTGAGCGCAGGCGCAAAAGCGGCTGGACCACTTCAAACAAGATACGCCTACCAACGCTGCGAGAAAAAAGCATCCGATCCCCCTTGGCTCGGACGCGCAATAATTTGCCGCACGATTATGTTTTTGCTAAGAAATAAGTCAAGGGCAAAGGACCTTCCGTGCTCCATAGAAGCTGTTGTATTCAAGTAACAAGGTCAACGCCGTGAATGCGATGCGCGACCGCTCCGCCGATAGCTTCAGGCAGCATCTCCTGGAAAAATATTCACTGCCGCCGCGAGCGCATGTCCGTGTCGAACGGTCAGCCAATCCGGCGCTGACGCGTCCGCTGCGCGAATTTTGGGAGGCCACCGATCTGTCGGCGGCGGAATTCGCCGACGAGCTGTCCGATTATTTTGCTCTGCCGCGGATGAGCCTTCCGCAACTGCTCACGACCACGCCTCGACTCGAAGGTTTTTCGCGGCGATTTCTACGAGAATCCACCATCTTTCCCTTTGCCGCGCCCGATGGTGGATTTCGCCTCGCTGTTGCTGATCCCTCCGATACGGCGGCTATTCGTGCTGCCGAAATCGTGTTCGGAACGCCGGTCGATGTCGTCGTAGCGTCATATGAGGACATTACGACGGTCTTGGATCAGCGAACCGATGCCGACGATGCGAATGCAGACCAAAGCACCGGCCGCGCGGGGCAGTCCGATGACGACATCGAGAGCCTGCGCGATCTCGCCAGCGGTGCGCCTGTGGTGCGCGCGCTCAACGATCTCTTGGAGCGCGCGGTCGATCTGCGTGCCAGCGACATCCATGTCGAGCCGTTCCGCGCTGGTCTCGTAGTGCGCATGCGCGTTGACGGCTTGCTGCGCCCGCTACCGTCGCCGCACGGCATCCCGCCGCAGGCGCTGATCTCGCGCATCAAGATTCTCGCCAGCCTCAATATCGCCGAACGGCGGTTGCCGCAGGACGGCGCGGCGCGTGTCCGCGTCGGACGCAGTGAGCTCGACGTCCGTGTCGCCACGATGCCAACGCAGCATGGCGAGAGCGCAGTGATCCGTCTGTTGCCACGAGACCGCGGTTTGCTGGAGATGAGCAAGCTCGGGCTCGGCGCGCGCGACGAGAACGTGATGACGCGGCTGCTCGCGATGCCGCACGGCATGATCGTGATCACGGGTCCGACCGGCAGCGGCAAGACCACGACGCTTGCCACCATGCTGTCGATCCTCAACGAGCCGACCCGCAAAATCCTCACCATCGAGGATCCCGTCGAGTACGAGATCCCCGGCATCAACCAGTCCCAGGTCAAGCCGTCGATCGGCCTGACCTTCGCTACCGCCATGCGCTCTTTCGTGCGCCAGGATCCCGACGTGATCATGGTCGGCGAGGTCCGCGACACCGAGACCGCGCATATCGCGATCCATGCCGCGCTCACCGGTCATCTCGTGCTGACGACGCTGCATACCGAGACCGCGGCTGCGGCCGTGCCGCGCCTGATCGATCTCGGCATCGAGGGTTTCCTGCTCAAGTCGACGCTGCGCGCGGTGGTGGCGCAGCGGCTGGTTCGCATGCTGTGCGACCGTTGCAAGGTGCCGCACGCGCTGACCGCGGCCGATCTCGCCAAGGATCCGCGCTTTGCCGTGATCGGTTTCAAGTGCGGCGAGGTCGTGCACGAGGCTGGCGGCTGCGAACGCTGCGGCGGCACCGGCTATCGCGGCCGCAATGGCGTGTTCGAGATCCTCGAAATGTCCGACGAGGTCCGTACACTGATCGGGCCGCAGACCGACTCCCACTCCATCGACGCGGCTGCGATGCGGGGCGGCATGACGACGATGCTCGAGGATGCTGTCGCCAAATGCCGGGCTGGGATGACGACGGTGCCCGAGGTCTTCCGCGTCACGACGGTGCGGTAGAACCATGCCGAACTATCGCTATCGCGCGCTCAATGCCAACGGCGAATTGGTTTCCGGGGCCATCGCCGCGTCTGCGCCTGGCGACGTCGCGCAGCGGATCGAGCGGCTCGGCCTGGTGCTGGTCGACAACGTCACGCCGGAAGAGGGCGGCGCGGCGCGCAGCGCGCTCAGCCTCTTCAACAGGCCGAGGGCCGAAGACGTCACCATCTTCACCCGTGACCTCGCGCTGCTGCTACGGGCCGGCGCCCGCATCAATGACGGCTTGGAGCTGCTCGCCGCCGATCCCGATTTCGGAAGGTTGCGGACGGTCGTCGCCGACATCCGCGCGCGCGTCGTGTCCGGCGAGAGTTTTGCCGAGGCGTTGGTGCGGCATGAGGGGCTGTTCCCGCCGATGTATATCGCGCTGGTGCGGGTTGGCGAGGCGTCGGGATCGCTGGATCAGGTGCTTGAGGTGCTGGCCGGTGAACGCGCGCGCGGCGAGGCGCTGAGGCGGCGCCTGACGGATGCGATCCGCTATCCCCTCTTCGTGCTGGGCGCGGCCGGCTGCGTGCTGCTGTTCTTCCTGACTTTCGTGCTGCCGCAGTTTGCCAGCGTGTTGCAGGATTTCGGCGCCAAGGTCGATCCGATCGTCGGCGTGTTCCTGAACATCTCGACTTTCTTGCGTGGCAATTCCGACGCTGTGCTGGCCGGGCTTGCTGCCACGATCGTCGTCGCGTGGTTGCTGTTGCGCCAGGAGCGCGTCCGCAGCGGCATGACCAATGCGATCACGCGGCTGCCGGCGATCCGCAACGTGATGCGCTCGTACCGCACGGCGCTGTTCTGCCGCAATCTCGGCCTGCTGCTCGGTAGCGGCGTCAACCTCACCACCACGCTGCGCATCCTGATCGACATGATGGCAACGACGGGCCCGTCCGCAGTCTGGAGCGATGCTGCCGACCGCGTCCGCCATGGTTCGAAGCTTTCCGACGCGCTTGCCGAAACGGACGCGCTGCCGGCGATGGCGGTGCGCATGCTGAGACTCGGCGACGAGACGGGGCAGTTGCCGATGCTGTCCGGCCGGGTCGCCGAATTTTATGAGGTCAAGCTGCAGCGTACGCTCGACCGCGCGGTCGGCATTGCGGGGCCTGCGGCGATCATCGCGATCTCGCTCGTCGTCGGAGGCCTGATTACGTCGGTGATGACGGCGCTGATGTCGGTGAGCCAGATTGTCGGTTAGAGTAAAGCAGGGGAGGGGTTCCAGGTGACCAAACATGCATCGTCAAGGCGCAGCCGGCGGCGCGCAGACCGAGGGGAGGCCGGCTTCACCCTGGTCGAGATGCTCGTCGTCATCACCATCATCGGCATGATCATGGCGTTGGTCGGACCACGGGTGCTGAACTATCTCAGCGAGTCCAAGGCCAAGGCGGCGAAAATCCAGATCGAGAGTTTCTCCAGCGCGCTTGATCTCTACTATCTCGATCTCGGTCGCTATCCGACGTCGAATGAGGGCCTCACCGGGCTGACGCGCAGCAACAACCAGGCTGGCTGGAACGGGCCTTATTTGCGAGGTGGTGTGGTGCCCAACGATCCCTGGGGCCACGTTTATGTCTATCGTTCACCGGGGGCGAGCACTCCCTACGACATCATCTCGCTCGGATCAGACGGTCAGGAAGGCGGCAGTGGAACGGCAGCCGACATTGTCAGCGGCGCGCGCTGAGCCAGCTCGTGATACGCGGGCGTTCGATGCGCAAGCCTTCGATGCACAAGGCTTCGCGCTGATCGAGATCCTGTGCGTGCTCGCGATCATCGGACTGCTTGCGGCGATCATTCTGCCGGCGATCCCGCGCTCGACGACGCGGGCAAAGCTCGAGAGTTACGCGGTCGAGACCGCGGCGCTGCTGAAATCCGATCGCAACAGCGCGCTGCGCCGCCAAGTCAGGGTCGCAACCCAGGTCGATGCGGAGGCGCGCGCGATCCGTTCCGGCGTCACCGGACAAACCATTCGCCTGCCGCGCGATGTGGTCGTGCAGGCGACGTTGGCGTCGCGCTGCGCCGATCGCGCGACGGGGCGGTCGATCGATTTCTTTCCGTCGGGCATGTCGTGCGGCGGGACGATCGCGCTGGCGCGGCCCGGCATGGGTTACGAGGTGCGCGTCAACTGGCTGACCGGAGGCGTCGAGATTGTCCCGCAGAAGCTGCTCTGACGGCGCCGCCGGCTTCACGCTGATCGAGGCACTGGTCGCGCTTGCGATCATCGCCATCGTGCTCGGAACCATCGGCTCGGTCATCGCCGTCACGACCAAGGGCACGCGCTCGATCGACCAGCACCTGGCACTGGCCAGCACGGCCGAGACCTTGCTTGCGGATTTGCCGGCGCGCGGACTGCTGAAACCAGGCCGGCAGAGCGGGCAGCTCGCCGGCAGCCGCTGGCGCGTCGATATTGCGCCGATGAATGTTGCCGGCGGCGATCCCGCCACCGATCACTTCGTGCCACTGGCGGTCAATTTGCGCCTCCAACGCGCCGACGGCAGCGCGCTCCAGGTCACGACGGTGAAGCTGGTGCCGAGGTCGACGCAATGACCGACGTCATGAAACCCCTGCGCCGCGCCCTCGCTGCCGAGGCGGGCTTCACCCTGCTCGAAGTGCTGCTGGCAACGCTGTTGATGACGGTGATCCTGGCCGCGCTCGCGACTGTGACGGCACAGTGGCTGCCGAACTGGAATCGCGGCATTGCGCAGGTGCAGCGCGCGGAGCGCCTCGCCACCGGGCTCGACCGCATCGTCGCCGATCTCTCCGTCGCCGAGCAGATGACCGTGAACGGCGACGCCAGGGTGCCGCTGTTCGACGGTGCCGAATTGTCGGTGACTTTCCTGCGCACCGCGCTCGGCCCGAGCGCGCGCCCGGGCCTGGAATTCATCCGCCTGATCGAGAAGGCCGACGCGCAAGGGCTGGCGCTGGTGCGCGAGCGCGCGCCGTTCCAGCCGATGCCGACCGACGGGCAGATCCGTTTCGTCGACCAGGTGGTGTTGATCCGCGCGCCGTTCCGCGTCAGCTTCGCCTATGCCGGGCCCGACAGGCAGTGGCAGCCGATCTGGCACGGTCAGTCGCAACTGCCGGATCGCATCCGCATCACGGTGCGCGACGGCGCCACTGGTCAGGTGCTGGCGGTTTCGGCCGCCGTGTTGCCGCACATCACGGCACCGGCCGAATGCGCGCGTGCCAAGAATCCAACGACCTGCATCACCGCGGGCACAGAGCCGAAACAGGCGGAGAAAAAAGAGGAGCAACAGCTGTGAGCGGCGCGGCGCATGATCGGGACGCGCTTCGCCAGAGAATACTTGGCCAAAAAAAACTTGGCCAAAAAACACTCGGCGACGACCGCGGCTTCATCGTCATCGTGGTGCTCTGGATGCTGGCGGCGCTCGCCACGCTCGCGCTGATCTATCTGACCTATGTTACCAACACTGCCGTCACGGTCGCCGTCAACACCGACCGCTTGCAGGCCGACGCATTGATGAATGCGGGCCTCGAGCTCGCGGCCTATCGCCTGACCGCGCAGAGCGAGGCGACGCGCCCGACCAGCGGCACCTTCAATGCCCGCGTCGGGGCGGGAAGGGTGACCGTGACGTTTCGCTCGGAGGCCGCGCGCATCGATCTCAACATGGCGCCGAAAGCCGTCCTCGCCGGCCTGATGACGGGGCTCGGCGTCTCCGCGTCGGATGCGCCTGATTATGCGGACCGGATCCTGGCGTGGCGGTCGTCGACGGAGACAGGCCAGGACAATCCGGAGGATTCCTACTACCGCACGCTCGGCGTGCCCTATCTGCCGCGCCACGCGCCGTTTCCGCACAGTGACGAGCTGTGGCTGGTGCGCGGCATCCCGCCGGCGGTGATCGAGCGCGTGCTGCCCTTCGTCACCGTGTTCAGCAATATGCGCACCGTGAACGTGCTGGATGCTGCGCCGCAGGTGGTGGCGGCGCTGCCGAATATGACGCCGGAGACCCTGCAACGCCTGCTGCGCGATCGTGCCGATCCCAACGTGGACCCGCGGTCCCTGATTGGGCTCGCCGGCAGCGCCAGCGCGACGATCGAGGGCTCGAAGGCCTACCGCGTGACGGTTGCCGCCGAGGCGCCGTCGCACCGGCAGAGCTCGGCCGAGATCGTCATCCTGCTTCTCGAAAGCGGCGATGAGCCCTATCGTGTATTGTCGTGGCACAACGCCTTCGACGGCTCTGCCGGAAAGCCTCTGTGAGATGAGTTCGCTCAGTTCCCTTCGCGCGATCTTCGATGCCTGGACCGGCACGGTGGCCGGGGCTGCCGTGGCCGGACTGGAGCGAATGGTCTCGCCGCGCCTGGTGCGGCTGGTCGAAGGCGAGACCGGCGCGTTCGCGCTGGAGGCCGCGAAGCCGGAGAACGCGCCGAAGGAGGTCGTGTTCGAGAACGGCAAGTTCACCGGTGCCAATCTCGCGCCCATCGTCCGCGGCTGCCGCGTCGAGATCGTGCTGCGGCCGGCGCGCTTCCTGTTCCGTCCGCTGGAGCTGCCGGCGCGTGCGGCCGATTTCCTCGACGGCATCGTGCGGGCGCAGATCGATCGGCTGACGCCGTGGAGCGCGGGCGAGGCCGTGTTCGGTTGCAGCGCGCCAGTGGCGCAGGGCAGCGAGGGCATCACCACGATGATCGCGGCCGCACCGCGCCGGCTGGCGATGGGTTATGTCGAGGCCGTGTCCGGATTTCATCCGTCCGCGATCGCGGTCCTGACCGAGCCGGCCGAGGGTGGGCGCATCAAGGTGTTCGAGCAGAAGTCGCGCGGCGCGATCGACCCGGTGCGGTTGAGCCGGACGCTGCAGGCGGTGCTGGCCATCGCCGCGATCGCCGCCGTACTCGGTTCGATCGGCGCGGGCTATCTGGCCGACAGTTTAAGCGCGCAGGAGAGCGAGCTCGAGCAACAGATCACCCAGCGCCGCGCCGCGATCCGCGGTGCCGACGGCGGTGAGCGCTCGCCGCTGGCGCTGCTGGAGCGGCGCAAATACGACACGCCGGCGAGCGTGATCGTGCTGGAATCGCTGAGCCGTCTGTTGCCCGACCACACCTATGTCACCGAGATGCATCTGGTCGGCAACAAGCTCCAGATCGTCGGCATCACCCGCGATGCGCCCTCGCTGATTCCGCTGATCGAGCAATCCCAGCATTTCACCCGCGCGACCTTCTACGCCCCGACCACGCGCAGCTCTACCGATCCCGGCGAGCGCTTTCACATCGAAGCGCAGATCGAACCGAGGAACGCGCCATGAAAAGCGCCATGAAAAGCGGTATGAGCAGCGGCGGGATGGCGAGCGGAAACACGGTCGCGCGGTGGTTGAGCGGCTCGCCGCTGATCGCGGTCATGCTCTATCTCGCGGTGACGGCCGCGCTGTTGCTGATGGCGGGCCTGTCGATCGCCGACGTCATCGCCCACCGCCAGGCCCTGGCCCAGACCTCCGACCTGCTCGACCAGCTGCGCGGTCGCAACGGTGCCGCCAAGAATGCCGCGGCGATCTCGGCCGAACATCCCGGCACACCGTTCCTGGAGGGACCGACGGTGACGGTCGCGGGCGCCAATTTGCTGCAGCGGGTTGCGGCCGCGGTCGGCAATGTCGGCGGCTCGGTGCAGTCCTCGCAGGTCGACGTCTCGGGCGCGCAAGTGAAGGACGGCTTCGTCGGCCTCGTCGTCAGCTGCGAGCTGGAGCAGCCCGCGCTGCAGAAGGTGCTCTACGATCTCGAGGCCGGCATGCCGTTCCTGTTCGTCGACCAGCTCGACGTCCAGGTGCCGCAGGCCACCGCGATGAACGAGGCCAGCACCGGCCGCGTGAGGGTGATTTTGGGTGTTTCCGGCCAGTGGCAGGCGGGGAAGTAGGGCGGCCGGCTCACCAGCTGTATTTGAACACGCCCTTGCCGGAATAGCTGGTGACGTTGCCGGAGAACTCGCCGTCGAAGGTACCGGCGATCGAGAAGCCGTTCAGCCATTTCATCTCGGCGCTGGCGCTGACAAGGGCGGAATCGGCATCGACCCTGGCGCCGTTCACGACGAAGCTCGATCCCGGCAGGGTCTGGAACAGCGCGGTAACGGCGCGGCTCGGATTGTAGTCGTGCGCCCAGGCGGCGCGGCCGCGCAGGGTCAGCACGCCGTTCTGCATCGCGTAGGATTTGTCGGTGCGCAGGCCGAGTTCGGAGCGGGTGTCGGTCAGCGACTGCGAGGCATAGTTCAGCGCGAACAGGCCACCGCCATTGAGGCTGACTTCGGAGTAGTTCGGCAGGTTGAAATTCGTCACCTGCGCGGCCGCATAGGGCGTGATGCCGATCAACGGCGTCGTGAAGCGATAGCCGCCCTCGAAGCGGGCCGAGAAGATGTCGGCCTTGAAGCGGCCTTGGAGCTGGTCGGCGCCGGCGAGGGCCACGGTGCGGTTGGTGGTGACGTCGTGCCAGCCATAGGCCAGCGCGGCGGCGATATAGGCCGGGCCGAAATTGTGCCGGCCATAGACGCCGGCCTGGAACAGATCGGCGGAGCCCGTGCCCATCGCGTTGGCGAGCGAGTAGTTCAGCCCGCCGCCGCCGAGCGAGAAGCCGACGAGCGTGTCCAGCGAAATCCTGTAGTCGGCGCCGGCCGCGCCGCCCCAGACCCGCGCGGTGAGGTCCTGCGAGCCGACCGCGGTGTTGCCGCCGACCTGCGCCGAGCCGCCATAGCCGGCCGCCCAGACGCTCCAGCGGTTGATCGGCTGCGACGACAGCAGCGGCGCCTTGGTCGCCATCGCATAGGCCTCGCGCTCGCGTGCCGTCGCCGGGCGCATCGACGCATAGGCGGCCGCGTCATCGCTGTCGGCGTACTGCGCGACGCTGCCGGCCTTCGTGAAGCCGCTCGAGCGTCCGACGACGGTCGGATCGAGCATCAGGTTGAGGAACTGGCCGTCGGCGTTGATCGCGGACTGGATGATGCCGGTGCCGAGCTCGCCCGAAGCGGCGCTCAGCCCTGCAGGCGTCAGCGCAGCGAAGGCGGCGGAAATGCCGCCGGTCGAATTGAAGAAACTGGTCAGCGTGTTGGCGACGTTCTGCTGGTTGACGGTGAGGCCGCCCCTGCTCGGCGTGAAGTTGACGCCGATATTGAGGAACACATTGTTGTTGTCGTAGCTCAGCGTCGCGTTGATCGACGGCATGTTGGAGAGCACGGCCGAATTGAAGGTGGTGTTGCCGAGACCGGTGGCCGCGGTCAGGATCGTGTACTGCTTCTTGACGGTACCAGAGCCGAAGATCGCGCTCACCGTCGCGCCGCCGAGCGTGGCTGCGCCCGTGACGTTGGCGAGGCTGGCGCTGCTGGAGACCTGCACCATATAGGTCGAGGCCGCGGTGAAGCTCAGCGATCCGTTGATCGTCAGCGTCCCGGTCGGGCTCGCCGCGCTGCCTGGTGCGAGCGTGCCGCCGGTCACCGCAACATTACCGACCGTGCCGGTGCCTGCAAGCGTGCCGCCGGTGTTGACGGTGCTCGCGCTGACGATCGAGCCGTCAACCTCCAGCCTGCCGCCGTTCACCGTCGTGGCGCCGGTATAGGTGTTGGCGCCGGTCAGGATTTCAGTGCCGCCAGCCATGGTGAGGCCGCCGCCGGCGCCGCCATCGCCGATGACACCGGAGAAGGTGCTGTTGCCGTTGGTAATTGTCAGCGTGTTGGCGCCGATATTGACGTTGCCCGAACCCGACAACGACTTGATCGAGGTGCCCCCGCTCAAGCCCGTGATGTCGAAGATGCCGTTGGCAATGACGTTGCTCGAGGTCGCGATGCTGCCGTCGCTGCCGCCGAAATTGATCAGGTCGAGCCCGCCGCTCGCGATGGTCGTGGTGCCGGTATAGGTGTTGGTGCCGAACAGCTGCTGAGTGGCGCCGTTGGCGATCACGACGTTGCCGCCGGTGCCGCCCGCGATGCCGCCATCCTGAATGACGCCGCCGAAGAAGCTGCCACTGGTGATCGTCAGTGTCTTCGATCCAAGTGCGACGATGCCGCCGCCGGTCAAGGAGAACAGGGCGTTCACCGAGGTGCCTGAGGTCGTCTGCGAGATGTCAAACGTGCCGCCTGCGCCCGGCGTGAACGTGACGCTCGCCGAACTCGCAATCGATCCGCTGCCCTTCAGCGCCAGCGTCGCGCCGGCATCGATCTGGGTCGCGTTGGTATAGGTATTCACACCAGAGAGAGTCTGCGTTCCGCCACCGACCTCCAGCCCGCCTGTGGTGCTCTGGATCACGCCGGCGAACTCGGTCGAGCCGTTGGTGATGAACAGCCCGAAGCTTCCCATCTGTACGACGCCGCTGCCGGCCAGCGTCGTGATCGCCGTTTGTGATGTGGCCGCCGCGGTATCGAGCGTCCCATTCACCGTCACGACGCTAGAGGAGGAGATGCTGCCAAAGCCCGACAGCGCCAGCGTTCCGGCCGAGATCGTCGTCGCGCCCGTATAGGTGTTGGTGCCGGTCAGGGTCAGCGTGCCGGTGCCGACCTTGGTCAGTCCGCCGCCGGTGCCGGAGATCACGCCGTCGACCTGGGTCGAGGTGTTGAGGCTGCCGGTGGTGAGCGTGTTGGCGCCGAGAACGTAATTGCCCGCGCCTTCGATCGAGCCTGACGTCATGCCGCCGCTGGTCAGGCCGGAGATATCGACGGTACCACCGGCATTGGTGATGAAGCGGGCGCTGCCGCCGCTGCTCGTGCCGGCGAAGTTGGTGGTGCCAAGATTGTTGGTCGTGATCGTGGCCGTGCCCCCGGTGGACGAGCTGTTGAACGTCAGGAAACTGCCCGCGTTGTTCGTGATGCTGGAGCCTGCCGCCGAGGTTGTATCGTTGAAGTTGATCACCGCGTTGTTGACGATCGTGGCGGTGCCGGCTGTGCTGCTGTTGTTGAATTCGACATCGCCGCCATTGGTGATGTGTGCCGTGCCCGCGGTCGATGAACCGTTGAAGCTCATCGCACCGCCGCTGACGTTGTACGTCACGAAGTTGCTGCCGCCGCTTGCGCTGCTCGAATTCGTGAACACCATGCTGGCGACGACGTTGAACGTCTGCGTGTTCGTCGAATTGTTGGAGATGCCGACGCCATTCACCACGAAGATGTCGTTGGTATTGATGGTATAGGCCAGCGCATTGGGCGCAGCCGCAAACGTGACGGCGCCGATGTTGACGAGGCCGTTGCTGTCGACCGTCGTCAGGCCCGTGCTGGTGAAGGTGGCAGTGCCGTCCGGCACGGTCGGCGTCGAGGTCCAGTTCGTGCCGTCAGTCCATTCGGTAGACGTGCCGCCGACCCAGCTGCCGTCGACGGCGTGCGCGGCGACGACGCCAAGCGCCGTGGTCGCGAGCAGGGTCGCCAGCGAGTGCCAGACGACGGTACGCAGCCCGCCATCCATGCGTCCACGCGCTATGATCGATCCAGCCATCGGCCCTTCACAAATCGCCAAAATAAAGCGGCAACAGCGTCCCCCGGGCGCCATGATCTCACGGCGTCGCAACCGGCTGCAATGAACGGCCATCGATTTGCTTGGAGTTCCCGGTCATTTCGTTTGCAATTTCAGTGGTCGTGGCCATTGGGCAACAATTTCATGCATCGCAACATGCCAGAAGGCGCAGCCACTCCAAAGGGGGGCGGCGGGTTGATCGTCAGGCCTATCGGAACTAGTTTGCTGCCGCTGGCTTGCCGCGCGCTGGCCGATCGCAGGGGAGTTCGATGTTCGGGTGGCTGAGATCGGTCGGATTGGCTGTGTTGTGTGCAGTCCTCGGCATCACCGGAAGCGTAGCTGCGACCTCGTCGCGCATGGACATCCTGTCTGACGATGCCGCCAGCAGCCCTGCGGAGAGCGTCGATGTCGGTGCGGTCAGACCGATTGCCCGGCCCGCGCCGGCGACGAGCAAGCCTGCGCCCCGCGGCAATCCGCTCTGGTCGGTGCCGCTGTCGGCGCTGACCGGAACGCAGGAGCGGCCGATTTTTTCGGCGACGCGGCGGCCGCCGCCGCGCGCGGTTGCCGCCGCCCCGGCCGAAGAGGCCCAAACGCCGCAGCTGCCGAAGCCGGTCGAAGCGCCGCCACCGCTGATGCTGGTTGGGGCGGTCGTGGGCGAGGGTGATGCGATCGCGATCCTCGTCAACCGCTCCGATCAGAAGGTTGTCCGGCTGCGGCAAGGTGAATCGCTTGGCGGCTGGTCGCTCGCGTCGGTCCAGCCGCGCGAGGTAACGTTCAAGCAGGGCGATCGCATCGAGGTGCTGGCGCTGCAGCGGCCTGACGGATCGCCCGCACCGGTAGGGCCGCCAGCAACGGCCGGCGCGCCTGCGGACAGCGGCGGCAAGCTGACAATGCCGACAACGGCCAGCACTTCGTTCGCGCCCTTCGTGCCGCGCGCGACGCCAAAGAACGGCGAGGCGGACGGGCTCTGAGCGTTACCGTCCGAGGATCGTTCCGAGCGTATCGCAGGTCCGTTCCTGCTGGACCTCCTGCAAACCCATCCACATCGGCAGTCGGATCAGACGTTCCGAGAGTTCGGTTGTCATTGCTAGATCGCCGTGCGTCCGTCCGAACCGCTGCCCCGCGGGTGAGGAATGCAGCGGGACGTAATGGAAGACCGCAGAGATGTTCGCGTCTCTGAGCTTGCCGAGCACCATGGAGCGATCGATCTCAGGTGGCAGCAGCACGTAGTAGAGATGTCCATTGTGGCGGCAATGGCCTGGCACGATGGGACGGCGCAGGAGGCCGCGCTGCTCCATCGGCGCTAGCATGTCGTGATATATGTTCCAGCTCGCCAGCCGCTCGCGTGTGATGCGCTCGGCCTCCTCGAGCTGGGCCCAGAGGAAGGCGGCGGTGATATCGCTCGGCAGAAAGGAGGAGCCGATGTCCTGCCAGGTGTATTTGTCGACCTCGCGGCGGAAGAACCGGCTGCGATCGGTGCCCTTCTCGCGCATGATTTCGGCGCGCTGCGCGAGCTCAGGGTCGTTCACCAGCAGGCAGCCGCCTTCGCCCGAGATGATGTTCTTGGTTTCGTGGAAGCTGAAGCTGCCGAGATCGCCGATCGCGCCGAGCGCCGAGCCCTTGTAGCTCGCCTCGACCCCCTGCGCGGCGTCCTCGACGATCCGCAGATTGTGACGCCGGGCGATCGCGACGATCGCGTCCATCTCGCAGCCGACGCCGGCATAATGCACCGGGGCAATCGCACGCGTGCGCGGGGTGATCGCGGCCTCGATCTGCCGTTCGTCGAGGTTGAGGGTGTCTTCGCGGATGTCGACGAAGACCGGGACCGCGCCGCGCAGCACGAACGCGTTCGCGGTCGAGACAAAGGTGAACGAAGGCATGATCACCTCGTCCCCGCTCTTGAGGTCGAGCAGCATCGCGGCAAGGTCCAGGGCCGAGGTGCAGGAGTGCGTCAGCAACGCCCGCGCACATCCGGTGCGCTGCTCGATCCATTCGTGACAGCGTTTGCTGAAGCGTCCATCGCCGGAGATATGAAGTGACTCCAAGGCCTCTTGGATATAGCCGTGCTCCTTTCCGGTCGGGTAAGGTCGGTTGAAGGGAATAAAATCGGATGTCATCATTCAGGTATTTCCGGCGGCGCGGCGGATTCGGCCATTGGTTCGATTTCCCCCAACATGGCCGTTCTTTCGACCGGAATCAACCGGACGGTCCTTTCGACGTCGGCGCTGAGGTAATTCCTAAATGTGCTGATTGCAGCCTTTCCCATCGACATCATTGAGCGGGGCTGATAGGCGGCTGACTTGCGAAGAAGGTCCCGACGTTGATCGAACCACCGACTATTGCGCATGGCAGGGAAGGGACGGGTGCGAGTTCTCCCGCAGGAACCCGAGCCCGCCGCCTCTTTGAGGGGTGGTCCGCGAGCCTGGTCCAAATGGCTCTTGGAGTTTCGCAGCAGGTGCTGCTCATTCCAGTCTTCCTGCATTTCTGGACCAGCGATGTCCTGGCCGCTTGGCTTGCAATCTACGCCGCGGGCAGCCTTGTCCTCATTGCCGACGGTGGTCTGCAGATTCGTGCGATTAACCGTTTCCTCGCGTTCAAGGCGAGTGTGGATTGCGACGGCCGCACAGGCCAATTCTATGCTTCCATGATGCGGGTCTATTTCTCGCTTGTAACCATGCTGGCGGCTCTGCTGCTCATCGCCGCTTGGCTCTTGCCGCCGTCACGCGTGCTAGGATTCACCGCGACGGCGCATTTCGATGCCGCCTTCGTCGTGATTGCGGTGGGCACCCTCATGGTGCTGCCGTCCAATCTGACGTCGGCGCTCTACCGGACGCGAGGCAGTTATGCTCGTGCCGTCTGGCTTCAGAGCGCCGCCATGTTCTTCGCGCAGCTTATGCAATTGTTGGCGGTGATTGCGACGGGCAGCCTGCTCGCAGTCGCCGTCGCCTACGCTTCAGTTCAAGTGTTCGCCGCGATCTATTTCGTTGCTTTCGACGGGCCGCGTCTATTTCCGCACCTGCGCGGCCGCCGCGCGTCACCCTCGCTGCGCTGGTGTTTTGGCCAGATCAGGCTTGGATTTCCGTTCGGCTTTGCGGGCGCTGCCGACACGGCGCTGCTGAATGCGCCCGTGCTGTTGGTCAGCGTGTTCGTTTCCGGACGTGTGGCCGTCGTACAGTGGGCGCTTACCCGCGTCATCGCGGGGCTGGTGCGTATGCTCTGTCTGCAAGCGACGCTGCCGCTCTCTGCCGAACTCGGCCATGATCACGCCATTGGAGCCAGGGACCGACTTCGCGATCTATATGCACGAGGATCGGTGTTCGTCACGCTGCTGGCAAGCCTGACCGTATCTGCGCTGTTGCCATTCTGGCCGGACTTTTTGGCGCTTTGGACGCATGGAACCATTCCGTACGATCCATTGCTGACGATCACTCTGCTCCTGGGCTCCAGTGCCGCGGCGCCTTCAATCTTGGCACTCGGCTATGCGAACTGCAGCAATCAAGGAGATTTGCTGGTGCGGACTAAGGCAATTCAGTTGGCTCTGTTTGTCGTGCTCGCGGTCCTCTTGATTCCCCCGATGGGTCCGCTGGGCGCCGCCATCGCCATAGTTGCGAGTGATCTTCTCGTTCAGTCTGGATTCATGGCGTCTGCGATCATCCGCCGGACTCTGCAGAGCCCGTCCAGCCATGTTGCATTTCTCGCTGCGATCTGGCTTACGGTCGTAGGGGGCGGTTGGGCGGTGGGCGCGATTATCGGATGGCTGGTACCCGGGACCGGCGCGATACACCTCGTCGCAGGATGTGCGCTTTGGCTGATCATCATCGGCCTGCTCGTAAGTCCACTGGCGATCAAGCGTGTTCGCAACGGCTTGATTGCGGCAGTCCCACGATAGTCGCGATTTCTGTCGAAAGTGGACCCCGAATTTGGGAATGGTGCAGCAGCACTGACGTCGGTTCCGATCAAGAAATCCAAAGTACGCAGTTGGATCTCTCGCCAGACATTGACGGTCGACATCCGCTTACGGCAGATCACGCAGCGGTCTTCTCGAAGAAGTCTCGAGGGCTGACATACCACAACAGGAACAACACCGCGGCCCCATGCGTGAGCAAAATGGTAGTCAGCGGTACGTTGAGAAACACAAAGGGCAGGACCCCGCCGGAAAGCAGAATGAATTCGGCTGGGAGCCCTGCCGACAAGCGATTGGCGAGGGCGACGACGAGGCCGCAGACAAACACCGAAACGGGAGCGAGCAAGACACCGACAGACGCAATGCCCTCGGTCGCGAGCAGCGAGGCGTTGTAGGCGCCAAGGCCATAACTGTGCTCCATAACGACAGACAACTGATCTTGATAGGGGCACTGTAAGATCGGCTTCAGGATTGAGATTTGACAGAAGTACGTCAACGAGTGATCGAAGAAGAAGTCGTTGTAGATGGACATCGCCAAGGAGGGGATTGCCAGCATCCGGAAATTGACGGTCGTAAAATAGAATGCCCCTTTTTCCCGGAAGACGAACAAGAGGACGATGCCCGCGAGGGCCGGCGCCAGCAGCGACAGGATTGCGACCACCCTGGCTTCGAAGAGCCTTGACAGCGCCAGCAGCGCAATAAGCCAGAACGGCGCGAACAACGAGCTCTTGGTGAGTGTGATTGGATAGAAGAGGACCAACAGGAACAGTGTGGCGATTGCGCGCCAATATGCCTTCTTCGTGACGAAGCAGGCGAAGGCGAACGGCAGCATTGCATTTGAGATGATCGTAATCAGATAGTTGACCACTCGCGGATTGCTGAACTTCGCGCGATACTGATAAATCTCGCTGAGGGGGACGAGATGAAAACTGTAGAACGCGCCTATGGCAATCGCGGCAACGCCCAGGAGCAAGATCACGTTCAGGAAGCGTTCGAAGGACTGCACTGGCATGGAATAAACCTGCCGGATCGGCGACGACACCAGCAGTGCGGGCAGTAGAAAGGTGATTGCGGACGTCGCCGCGGACCATCCAGCGAGCCCGTAATTGTAGGTTAGGTCCGTGAAGTTGTTCAGCCAGAGATATCCGACGACCATCGTGTAGATGTAGAAGCCGACAAAGTATCCGAATGTGAAGTCTTTCAGCACGAACAGGATGGAAACCGTGCCAAAAGCTGCGACGGAGATTACCGCCGGCCACCAACGTGACGGATCGAGGAAAAGGTGGAATGTTTCTGGGAGGAAACCGATCGGGTAGGTATAGGTAGCGGCCTGGACCAGGGACACGCAGACGAGAATGATGTGTAAACCGACGAGCGTTGCGATCCTGATCTGCGACCGGTTTTGCGGCTCAGACATTCCGCAGAACTCCTTCCGGGCACCGGCGTTCCCGACACGGGTGACGTCGAAGGATAGTCCCGCTTCGCAAGTTGCAAGGAGGCATTGGCTTTGCCGGAGTTGGTGAGGGATAGGGCCTTCAATGAACTGGTAGTGCTGGGTTGCATAGCAATGCATCGAGCTTTAGCGACTGATGGCATGTCCGCGACCCAGAAACAAGAACCGAGCTGCTACTTATGAACGCGCTGGTCCTGCTGGTAAGCACCCTCGTCGGTGATCGCCGCGATCACTTGTCCGCTGTGTCCCGCGGAGTCTACGAAATCGCGTTGGCGCGTCGGACTCATCATCGCCTCGCGGGATGAACGGCTCTTTGTGAGCTCTCCGGCCTTGCTCCGACGTCAGTAGATTTGAGGGTAACGACGATATCGCAGCCGCATCAGGTGCCGGGCAAGCTGCTGATGCCCTTCGTCGATCGGTTCCGCGAGGTAGGCAAGCCGGTGCTTGCCTGCCATGGCGAGCCGGCTGCGCTCTTCGGCCGAGCCGACCTTCACGATGGCTTTCGCGAGCGAGGCGGGATCGTCGTAGTCGAACAGGAGGGCCGCGTCACCCGCTTGCGCCTGAAAGGCTTCCGGATAGATCACCGGCGTGCCAACCGCCCACGCCTCGAGCGGAGGAAGATTGGTGGGGCCGAAATAGGTGGCCATCACCAGCGCATTGGCGCCGCGATAGAGCGCGGCAAGCTCCGCGGAGGGGACGAAGCCGAGTATGTGCACGGAATCGGCTAGACCGTGCTGCGCAACCAGCGCCTCGAACGCGGCGCGCGCGCCGCGATCGGAGCCGCAGAGCACGAGCCGGTGCCGCTCGCCCTGATCCCTGAGCAGGCGCATCGCAAGCAGGACGGTTGCATGGTTCTTGTGTGACCAGAATTGCGCCGGATAGAACAGATAACCGGGCTCTATGCCGTGCTTCCTGAGGATCGAAGCGTCCGCGGCCTGATCCGGCGCGCCTGCTCGCGACACGTAGAACGACGGCGAGAACGGGATGCAGACGGCGTGGTCGCGCTCCATGGCGTAGCGCCGGCACAGCATGTCGATCAGCTCGTCGGCGTTGGTGACGACCACCGCGGCCTTGGTGGCGGCGCTGCGCCACACGATGTCGCGGCGCTCGAACTGAGCGAATTCCCGCACCTCGTCGAATTCGGGGCTGTCGCGGAAGCAGCCGTCGAAGATCGTGATGATGAACGGAAGCCTGTAGAGCACCAGGTTCCAATTCGACGTGGTGGTGAAATAGACGATATCGACGCCGGCCCTGATCAGCTTCTTCTCGAATGGCGCGCAGACCCGCATGGTATATTGCAGCAGGTCGAACGCACCCGAATATTTGAGAAACAGAAACAGGCGGTCGAGCCAGCCAAGCTTCAGATACGCGCTGTTGACGCCGAGATCGGCGAGGATCGCGACATTTTCGGGCAGGGTCGTGAACACGGTGACGTCGATTTCGGCGGTCTTGGCCCAGTCGCGCATCCACATGACGTCTGTGAGCGACTGCTGGAAGCCGCCGCCGACGTCGAGCGGTAGCTCGAGAAAAATCCCGACGTGGTAGCGCTTCACGGCTGCGCGGCCTTTCTCGCGATGGAATAGGCGGCCCAGTCCTTTGTGTTCGGCACAGCGTTGGAGAGCCAGGCATGGCTGCCGGCCGGCTCGAACCCGCAGTGTCTGAGTGCGGCTTCGACCTCGAAGGGGAACCAGTAGCGCATGTGGTGCGCTTCATCGACGCGACGGATCGTGGCGCGCTCCATGTCCTCGCAGAATAGCGTGTAGTTCACCGTGACGGTCGCCGCCTGTTCGTCATGGTCGGATTGTGCGATCCGGGTCAGACGCAGCGGCTTCTGCTCGATCACCTTAACGCGCGTCTCGACGCCTTGCGCCAGCACGGCGCCGCCATACCAATAGTCGAAAAAGAAAATGCCGCCGGGCTTCAGCGCGGCATGCGCCGTGCGGAACATCGCCGCCAGTGCATCGCGGCTGGTCTGATAACTGGCGACGTGAAACAGCGACACCACCGCATCGTAGTCGCGTTCCGGTCCGGTCTCGCAGGCGTTGCCCTGCCGGAACGGAATCGAGAACCCGGCCTGCCCGGCGCGCGCCTTGGCGCTCGCGATCATCTCATGGCTGAGATCGATGCCGGCAACGTTCCACCCATTGCGGGCGAACGCGATTGCATGCAGGCCGGTGCCGCAGCCGAGATCGAGCAGCTTGCCTGAGGAAACGCCGTGGTCGCGCAAGCGTGCTTCGACGAACGATGTCTCGGCCGCGTAATCCTTGTCCTGATAAAGCAGGTCATACCAGGGCGCGTAGTCGGCGAACACCGTCACGCCAGAATCTCCTTGAGCGCCTGGGCGGAGCGCGCGATCTCGTCGTCGGTCAAGGCAAGCCCGCTCGGCAGGTAGAAACCGCGACGGGCGATGTATTCCGCGTTGGGATGGGATTCATCGAGCATGAAGCCCATCCGGCGCAGCACCGGCTGCTCGTGCATGCACCAGAAGAACGGCCGCGTGCCGATGCCCTTTTCGCCGAGGCGGCGCATCGCCTCCTTGGCGTCGAACGGCACGCTGTCGTCCAGCACGACGCCGTAGACCCAGTAGATATTGTCCGCATAATTGGTGCGGGCGACCGGGCGGCGGATGTGATCGACGTTGCCGAGATGCTCGTCATAGAGCCGGCCGATCCGGCGCTTGAGCTCGACCGTGCGCGGCAGGCGCTCGACCTGGGCGACGCCGAGTGCGGCCTGGAGGTTGGTCATGCGCGCGTTCCAGCCTAACTCCTCGTGGACGAAACGCTGCCGCGGCTGGAAGCAGAGATTGCGATAGCCTTGCAGCCGGCCGGCGAGCGCGTCGTCGTTGGTGAGGATCATGCCGCCTTCGCCGGTGGTGACATGCTTGTTGGGATAGAAGCTGAAGGTCGAGACGTCACCGAAGCTGCCACAGGGCGCGCCACGATAGGTCTGGCCGTGCATCTCGGCGGCGTCCTCGATCACCCGCAGATCATGCTTGCGCGCAAGCGCCATGATCGGTTCGAGATCGACCGGCAGGCCGTAGATGTGCACCAGCATGATCGCGCGCGTGCGCGGCGTGATCGCGGCCTCCACGCCCTCGACCGTCATGTTCCAGGTTGCAGCGTCGCAGTCGACTCCGACCGGGACAAGGCCTGCGCGCACGATCGCCGAGGCGCAGCTGATGATCGTGAAGGTCGGGATGATGACTTCGGAGCCTTCCTCGAGGCCGAGTGCATGGACGGCGATGTCGAGCGCGACCGAGCCGTTGGTCACCGCGATGCCGTGGCGCCGTCCGGCAGCCTCGGCCATCGCCTGCTCGAAGCGCTTGATGAAGGGTCCTTCCGACGAGATCCAGCCGGTGCGGATGGATTCGGCGAGATAATCGGCCTCGTTGCCGTCGAGCAGCGGCGTGTTGACGGGAATGAACGGCGAGGTCACGGGTTTGGACCCTTGATCCGGATTTCCGACGGGGCGACTTCGGCAAAGCGGGTCTTGTCGTTCTCGCCGGAGTAGGGGCCCTGCTTGATCTCGAACATCTCGACCGGCTCGAGCACGTGGAAGCCGTGCGCGCCGCTGCACAACAGGATGATGTCGCCGGCGCCAAGCACGCGGCTTTCCAGATACTTTTCTTCGACCGTGTAGAAGTCGACCTGGAGCTTGCCCTTCTGGATCAGGAGCACCTCCTGGGTGTAGTGCACCTCCCGCGTCACCTTGTTGTGGCGATGCGGCTCGATGCTCTTGCCCTTCGGATGGCTCATATAGGCGAGCTGCTGCGACAGTTCAGGCGACGAAAAGAAGTGGATACCCGGCTCGCGGAACGAGGCGCGCACGATGATCGCATAGAGCTGGTCGCCGAATCGAACATGTTCGACGTGTTCCATCTGAGCCTCGACAAAAACGCTGTAATTGGAGTGACATAGCGTCACGCAGGAGCACTTTGGCCATTTTGGCCGGGACCGTCAAGGGCGCCCCGGCGGCTGCTATGTGTGGCCGGCGAGCTGCAAGATCGTGCTCACGCGCTGGCGGAACGTGTGGGTCGAAAGCGTGCGTGCCTGTCCGCCTGCAGCGATCGCCTCGCGCGCGGGCTCATCGTTGAGATAGCGATCGATCAGCGAGATGCAGTCGTCGGCCGAACGCCAGACCGCGACCTCGCGGCCGGGCTCGAACAGCGTGTGAAGATTGTCCTTGAAGTCCGTGAGCAGGAAGGCGCCGATACCGGTTGCTTCGAACAGCCGCGCATTGCCGGCTTCGGGGCCGGCCATATCGATATGCGAATTGAGCGTCACGCGCGAGGCGCGCAGCGCCTGATACATGTCCACGCCCCACACCTCGCCCTGGTAACAGCGGTGAAGCGGTGACGAGGCGGGCAGTGTATGCAGGCCGCTGCCGAACAGTTTCAGATCGTATCGCCGCGCGACAGCTTCCAGCTGCGCCACGCGCTGCTGGTGATCGGCCGATACGGCGCCCACGAACGAGACGTCGATGCAGCGTTCTGGTGCTGGCGGAAGAACGTCGAGGATCGCGGGCTCGAATCCGAGATGGATGACCTCCGAGCGGGCGCCTTGTTGACGAAAGAAATCCACCACAGCGGCGATTTGCGAGATCAGGAGATCGTAGACCGACCAGTCTTCGCCCCGCGAGGGCACGATTCCTACCTGGCCGACCATGATGGGGCGGCAGATCTGCTTGATCCGGCGCACCAGGCGCGTGTCGACGTGGAACAGATCCTGGTTGAGGATCAGGTCCGGCTTGAAGTCCTCGATCTGCGCCAGCAGGATCTGTTCGGACTGCGCGTCGAGGCGCGGGCTCAGACCGATCTTGCGGGCGAGCGGCCTCAACACCGGCTTGAATGGCGCGACGGCGCGTTGCAGCCATCCCGGGACGGCATCGCTCACGGCGGCGCCCGGCGGCGGCGATGGAGTCACGCTGATGCCATGCTCGCGCGCCCATGCCGTCTGCATCCAGCCGTTGTTGACGTGGATGTTGGCGGCCGTGTGCCCGAGGGCTTCGAAATTGCGCGAGTAGAAGTCGGCCACGCCGAACAGGCTGGCGCTGCGCGCGGCCATCTGCGCGTCGTAGTTCGAATTCTCCAGGCCCGGATGGCGCCGGTACAGCCAGGCGAGAAAGCGCTGATAATCCGCGTTGAGGATGAGAACGCGCACGGTCCTAGCGCTTCCCGATCGCAGTGTTGCGATTGCTGATGTTCCGACGGAGCCTCATGTCAGGGTCGAATAGCCCATCCAATGGGGGCACACAATGTCCGTGGGCGATCTTCTACCGCTCGTCCGCGATCACCTTGCCGTCGTTCGGCAGCGCGCCGGGGCTGACCAGCTCGACTGCGCCGCCGAGCTTGGTCACGGCCCGTAGGCTGGCCGCGATCTCCTCGCGCAGTGCATCGCCCGATGTGCCTGCCTCGGCCTTCAGCGTCATCGCATCGGCCTCGCCCTGGCGGGTGACGACAAGGCGCAGCCGCCCGAGCGCGGGATGGCGCTTGCCGATCTCGGCGACCTGCTCGGGGCGGACGAACATGCCCTTGACCTTGGTGGTCTGGTCGGCGCGACCCATCCAGCCGTTGATGCGCATATTGGTGCGACCGCAATTACTTGAGCCCGGCAACGCCGCGGTGAGGTCGCCGAGCGCAAGCCGGATCCAGGCATGGTGGGGATCGAGCGAGGTCACCACGATCTCGCCGACGTCGCCGGGGGAGACGGGATCGCCGGTGCCGGGCTTGACGATCTCCATGATCAGGTCCTCGTTCACGACCATGCCCTCGCGCGCCTCGGTCTCAAACGCGATGAGGCCGAGATCGGCGGTGCCGAAGGCCTGGTAGGCGTCGATGCCGCGCGCCTTGATCTCGGCCTGGAGCGAGGGTGGGAACGCCGCGCCCGAAACGAGTGCGCGCTTGATCGAGGAGACATCGCAGCCCGCCTTTGCCGCGGCATCGAGCAGGATCTTCAGGAAATCGGGGGTGCCGCTGTAGCCGACAGGACGATAGGCCTCGATCAACTCGAATTGCTGCTCGGTGTTGCCGGGACCGGCGGGGATCACCGCACAGCCCAGCGCGCGAGCCGACGCGTCGAAGATGAAGCCGCCGGGGGTGAGGTGGTAGCTGAAGGTGTTGAGCACGACGTCGCCCGGTCGAAACCCCGCGGCAAACAGCGCCCGCGCTCCGCGCCAGGGGTCGGTCTGGGTGCCCTCCGGCTCGAAGATGGGCCCCGGGGACGTGAAGAGGCGGGCAAACGACCCCGGGGTCGCCGCCACGAAGCCACCGAAGGGCTGGGAGGCCTTGTGCAGGGCGGGCAGTTCCGACTTGCGCAGCAGGGGAAGGTCCGCCAGCGCCGTCCTGGACGTTACCGAGGCGGGATCGATGCCCTTCAGCCGCTCGGCATAGGCGGGCGCGCTCATCGCGCTGCGCAGGACGCCCGGCAGGCGGGCGAGCAGCTCGGCCTCGCGCACCGCTGGCTCGCGCGTCTCGAGGGCGTCGTAATGGGCGGTCATGGCAGGTCTTTCCGGGTTGGCATCCGTTGCACGCCGCCGCTCGCATGGGTATCAGACGGCCATTGGCGGGGCGCGGAGAGAACGCAATGGCGGACGAGAGCATCATTCCGGCGGAAGAGGCGGCCGACGTCGTCGCGCGCCTGAAGCGCCGCATGATCGAGGACGCGATCCCGCTGTGGTCGACCGTCGGCTGGGACCGCCAAGCGGGCGGTTTCATCGACCGGCTGCATCGCGACGGCACGGCGGATGCCTCGGCGCCTCGCCGGGTGTTCGTGCAGGCCCGCCAGATCTGGTGCTACGCCAAGGCGGCGCAGATGGGGTGGTACCCCGAAGGACGCGCCATCGCGCTGAAGGGGCTGGAGCATCTGCTCAGCAAAGCGAAGGCGCCCGACGGCCGGCCTGGCTATGTGCATCGGCTGGCGCCGGACGGTTCTGTGCTGGACGCGCGGCGCGATGCCTACGACCACGCCTTCATCCTGTTTGCGCTGGCGGCCGTTTATGCGCTCGACAACGACGCGCAAATTCGCGCCGAGATCGACGCGCTGCTCGCCTTCCTCGACGGCCATCTGCGCTCGCCGCATGGCGGTGTGCACGAGAGCCTGCCGGTGTCGCTGCCGCGCCGGCAGAACCCGCATATGCATCTGTTCGAGGCGATGATCGCGTGCTTCGACGCGACCCACGATCTGTCGTTCCAGAATCGCGCCGGTGAATTCTTCGCGCTGTTCCTCGCCAATCTCTACGACAAGCGGAAGTGTGCGCTCGGCGAATATTTCGAGGAGGACTGGTCGAAGATCGAACCGGTCAGCGTCGAGCCGGGCCACCAGGCGGAATGGGTCTGGCTGCTGAAGGGGTTTGAGCGCATCACGGGCTGCCCGACCGGACAGCGGCGCGCAGAGCTGCTGGCGACCGCGCTGCGCTATCGCGACACGGCCACCGGCTGCCTCGTCGACGAGGGCGACGATACCGGCAACATCCGTCGCTCGACGCGCCGGCTGTGGCCGCAGACCGAGATCGCGAAAGCGTGGATTGCGCAGGCCGAGTCCGGCGAGGCGGGCGCGGCGGATGAGGCGCGCGCGGCGTTGGTGCGGCTCGAACGGCATTACCTCAGCCATCCCGTGCGGGGCGGCTGGTACGACCAGTTCGACAGCGACGGCAAATCGCTGGTCGACACCATTCCTGCGTCGTCGTTCTATCATGTTCTCTGCGCAGTCACCGAAGCGGAACAGGTGCTGGAAAGTTAAAGCCAGCGCTTGCGGCGCTTGAAGCTTTTGAGGTTTTTAAAACTCTTGCGCTGGTCGCCGGCGCCGCCGAGATAGAATTCCTTGACGTCCTCGTTGTCCCGCAGCTCGTCGGCGGTGCCGTCGAGCACGACCTTGCCCTGCTCCATGATGTAACCGTGGCTTGCCACCGACAGCGCGGCGCGCGCGTTCTGCTCGACCAGCAGGATGGTGACGCCGAGGTCGCGGTTGATCTTCTGGATGATCGAAAACACCTCTTTCACCAGCAGCGGCGACAGGCCCATCGAAGGCTCGTCCATCAAAATCATCTTCGGGCCCGCCATCAGCGCGCGGCCGATCGCGAGCATCTGCTGCTCGCCGCCGGAGAGATAGCCGGCCAGTCCGGTGCGCTCCTTCAGACGCGGGAAATAATTGAAGACCATGTCGAGGTCGGCATCGACCCCGCGATCCCTGCGGGTGAAGGCGCCGAGCTTGAGGTTCTCCAGCGACGTCATGTCGGAGACGATGCGGCGACCTTCCATCACCTGGAAGATGCCGCGGCGGGCGATCTTGTCGGGATCGATGCCGTTGATCCGCTCGCCCCCGAACAGGATCTCGCCGCGCGTGACCTCGCCGTCCTCGGTCTTGAGCAGCCCCGAGATCGCTTTCAGCGTCGTCGACTTGCCGGCACCGTTGGCCCCCAGCAGCGCGACGATCGCGCCCTTGGGCACATCGAGGCTGAGGCCACGCAGCACCAGGATGACGTCGTCATAGACGACCTCGATGTTGCGCACGGCAAGAAGGGGCGGCGCGGGCACTATGCTGGGCGAGGGACGCTCAGTGTGAGCCACTTCACTCATGGACAGTTACTCTCTCGATGTCGTCACCCCGCCTTGTGCGCAATTGCACACTGGGGCGAGTGACCCAGTATTCCAGAGACGCCGGAGTTTCACCGAGAAGCTGCGGCGTACTGGGTCCCCCGCTCCAGTGCGCGTTGCGCACAAGGCGGGGGATGACAGTTGCGGTTGGGGAAACGGCGAGGCTCACCAGCCCAGCAGTTCCGGCTTGCGCGGCAGCTCGACTGTCTTGACCTTCTCGAGCTTGATCGTGCCCTTGGCCATGAGGTCGTTGAGATCGCCGTCGGTCGCGCCCGAGATCTTGGTGCGATAGAGCTCGACCTTCAGGGTGCCGCGATGATCCTTGTCGGTCCAGGTCGAGGGCGCGCAGACGCCATCCATGCCGGCCGGCACCCAATCCTTTTTCTGGTAGAAGCCTTTGGCGACGTTCTCGCCGGTTGCGCCGCCGTTCTTGGCGGCCCAGTCGAGCGCCTCCTTCATGTAGAGCGCCGAGCAGACGGCGGCGATGTAGTGCACGGGGCGATAAACCTTGCCGGTGGGGTCGGACATCTTGGAGATCTCCATCACCGTCTTCATGCCGGGCGCATCGCCACCCCAGCTCACCGAAGTGCGCAGCGGGAAGATCACGCCATTGGCGGCGTCGCCCGCGGTCTTGGCAGCGTTCTCGTCCATGCCCCAGACATTGCCGAGGAACTGCACCTCGGCGCCGGCGGTCTTGCAGGCCTTCATCACCGAGATGTTGGAGGCCGCGGTGTTGCCGAGATAGGCGTAGTTGGCGCCCGAGGATTTGAGGCTCAGGCACTGCGCGCTGTAGTCACCCGGCGCAAGCGCGAACACCAGCGGGGGGAGCACCTCGAAGCCGAGCTCCTGCGCCATGGCTTCGCCGGCGGCCTTCGGCGCGTTCGGGTAGGGATGGTTGGCGCCCATATGCACGAATTTCGGCTTGCCGGGCTTGCCCTTGGCCTTCCAGTCCTCGGCCGCCCAGATCAGCATCGCGCGCAGCGAGTCCGAATAGCTCGGGCCGTAGAAGAAATTGTAGGGCGCGGGCTTGGCCTTGCCGCTGGTGCCTTCGGGATCCGTCAGGGCCGCGGCATAGGAGCCGGAGAGGTCGGGGATCTTGTCCTGGGCGAGGAAGCCGGTGAGTGCCTCGGTATCCGCCGTACCCCAGCCCATGATTGCCGCCACCTTGCTGTCCGGTGCCGACCACTTCTTGTACAGCGCGATCGCCTTCGGCACCTGGTAGCTATAGTCGTTGGTGTCGACGCTGACCTGCTTGCCGCCGATGCCGCCATTCTTGTTGACCCAGGCGAAGGTGTCGGCGACGGCCTGGCCATAGGGCGTGCCGACGTCGGAGGTGCCGCCGGAATAATCGGCGAGATGCCCGATCGCGATCTGCGCCTGCGCGCTGGCCGAGTAGGCTGCGATCGCAAGCACGAGCGACGCGGTGCTCAAAAGGGACTTCATTGTCATGGGTCGGTTCCTCCGGTTTATTGTTTAAGTGCAGTTTCCGCGCTCAATGCGAGAACGGGTAGAGTTTCCAGTACGCCTTGATCTGCCGCCAGCGATGCGCGAGGCCGTCCGGCTCGAACATCAGGAATGCGATGATGATCACCCCGATCGCGATCTCGCGCAGGAAGGTGATGTTGTTGTTGAGCGAGAGCGCCTTGTCGATCGCGCCGCCCTTCAAGGAGAGGCTGATGAACTCCATCGTCTCCGGCAGCAGCACCACGAAGGCGGTGCCCATCAGCGTGCCCATGATCGAGCCGGTGCCGCCGATGATGATCATGGCGAGGAACAGGATCGAGCGCTCGATGCCAAAGCCTTCCTGCGAGACCACCAGCTGGTAATGCGCATAGAGCGCGCCGGCGATGCCGGCGAAGAAGGCGGCGAGCCCGAACGACAGCGTGCGATATTTGGTGAGGTTGATGCCCATGATCTCGGCGGACAGATAATGGTCGCGGATCGCCACCAGCGCGCGGCCGTCGCGCGTGCGCATCAGATTGGTGACGAGGACGTAGCTCGCGATCACATAGGCCAGCACGACATAGAAATACTGCCGGTCGCCGCGCAGCGTATAGCCGAAGATCGAGAACGGCTCGGCGCTGGCCGGCACCGAGCCGCCGGTGAACCACTCCGCGCGCGAGAAGAAATCGAGCAGAATGTACTGCGCGGCCAGCGTCGCGATGACGAGGTAAAGACCCTTCAGCCGCGCCGCCGGAATGCCGAAGATCAGCCCGACGAGCGCGGTGACGACACCCGCGAGCGGAATCGCGAAGAATACCGGGATCGGCGCGTTGTTGGAGATGTAGGCCGAGCTGAAGGCGCCGAGCAGGAAGAAGGCGGCGTGCCCGATCGAGATCTGGCCGGTGAAGCCGACCAGGATGTTCAGCCCCAGCGCCGCAATCGAGAAGATGCCGATCTGAATGAGAATACTGAGCCAGTAGCCGCCGAGGAACTGCGGCACGAGGCAGAGCAGCAACACGCCGAGAATCGCAAAGTTGCGGCTGGTCGTGGTCGGGAAGATCGTGGTGTCGGCCGCGTAGGAGGTGCGGAAGTCACCAGCAGGGATGAGGGCAGGGCCGGCCATGGATCAGATCCGCTCGATGTCATGGGTGCCGAACAGGCCATAAGGCTTGATCATCAGCACGATGATGAGGACGTAGAACGGCGCGATCTCGTAGAGATTGCCCCAATGCAGGTACTCGCTGTCGACATATTGCGCGATGTTTTCCAGGAGCCCGATGATGATGCCGCCGAGCACCGCGCCGCCGACGGAATCGAGCCCGCCGAGGATTGCCGCCGGGAACACCTTGATGCCGTAGCCGGCAAGACCCGAGGACACGCCGTTCACCACGGCGACGACGACGCCGGCGACCGCGGAGACGGTGGCCGAGATCGCCCAGGCCATCGCAAACACGCTCTTCACGGAAATGCCGAGCGACTGTGCCACCTGCTGGTTGAAGGCGGTGGCGCGCATCGCAAGGCCGTACTTCGAGGCGCGGAAGAACCAGGCCATGCCGATCATCATCGCCACCGACACGACCAGGCTCATGACATAGACGGTCTGGATCTGGAGGCCGAACAGGCCGACCGACTGGCTCTCGAACACGCGCGGGAATGGCTGCGGGTTGACGCCGAACATCCATTTCAGCGTCGCCTGCAGCACGGTGGAGAGGCCGATCGTCACCATGATCACCGAAATGATGGGCTCGCCAATCATCGGCCGCAGGATCAGGACCTGGATCGCGATGCCGAACACGAACATGAACACCAGCGTCATCGGCATGCCGACCCAGAACGGCACCTGGTATTTCGCGAGCAGGGTCCAGCACACCCAGGCGCCGACCAGCAGCAATTCACCTTGCGCGAAATTGACGACCTGCGTCGCCTTGTAGATCAGCACGAACGACATCGCGACCACGCCATAAAGCGTGCCGACCACGAGGCCGTTGACCAGGAGCTGGATGAGGAAGGCGGTGTTCATGTAATGCTATCCTTCGCCTCTCCCGGCTTGGGTAGGAAGGGGCGGATCGATTGCTGGCCCTGGATTGGAAGCAAGTTCACTCTGCAGCCTCCGCCATGGGACCGTGCCCGCCGAGATCCACGACCCGCAATGTCGTTCGCACGCGCTGCGTGGTACCGTCCTGGAAGCGGATCACGGTGTCGACGGGGATGTCGGCGGTGCCGCGGTAGATAGCGTCGATGATGCCTTCATATTTCTCGTTGATGACGCTGCGGCGCACTTTTCGGGTGCGGGTGAGCTCGCCATCGTCGGCGTCGAGCTCCTTGTAGAGTAGAAGGAAGCGGGAGATGCGCTGCGCCGGCGGCAGCGTCGCGTTGACGGTTTCGACCTCCTTCTGCAGCAGCGCATAGACTTCGGGGCGCGAGGCGAGGTCGCTGTAGGTCGTGAACGAGAGCCGGTTCTTCTCCGCCCATTTCGAGATGATGGAGTAGCGGATGCAGATCATCACCGCGAGCGCGTCGCGCCCTGCGCCTAACACCACCGCCTCTGCGATGTAAGGCGAGAACTTCAGCTTGTTCTCGATGAACTGCGGCGAGAAGCGTTCGCCGCGCGATGTCTCGGCGAGATCCTTGATGCGGTCGATGACGACAAGCTGGCGGTTCGCGTTGAAATAGCCGGCATCGCCCGACAGCATCCAGCCGTCGCGGATATCGGCGACGCTCGCCTCCGGGTTCTTGTAATAGCCGAGAAACATGTTGGGGTGCCGCACCACGATCTCGCCGACGCCATGGACGTCGGCATTGTCGATGCGGATCTCGACGCTGTCCGCCATCGGCACGCCCGTCGTGTCGGGGTCGACCTTGCCCGCGGGATGCAGCGTGTAGGCCCCCAGCAGCTCGGTCTGGCCATAGAGCGTGCGCAGCGGCACGCCCATGGCCTGGAAGAACTTGAAGGTATCAGGGCCGAGCGCTGCGCCGCCGGTAGCGGCCGAACGCAGCCGCGTGAAGCCGAGCCGGTCGCGCAGGGCGCGGAACAGGACGGCGTCGGCAAAGCCCGAGCGCTTGCCCTGTTCGAGTGCAGCGAGACCCGACTTCATGCCGATGTCGAACAGACGCTGCTTGAAGGGCGTCGCATCCATCACCTTGGCGCGGACGTCGGCGGCGATCGATTCCCAGACGCGCGGCGCAAACAGCACGAACGTCGGCGCGATCTCGCGCAGATCGTTCATCATCGTATCCGGCTCTTCGACGAAGTTGATCTTCATTCGGCAGAGCAGGCCTTTGCCGAGCACATAGACCTGCTCCATGATCCACGGCAACGGGAGCACCGAGACGTATTCGTCGTCCGGGCCCTTCGGGTCGAAGGCGAGATAGGTCGCGCAATGGCCGAGCACGCGGCTGGCTGCGAGCATCGCGAGCTTCGGATGCGACGTGGTACCCGACGTGGTGCAGAGGATGGCGACATCGTCGCCGTTGGTGGCGTCGACGAGCTTGTCGTAGAGCTCCGGCTCGCGGGTCGCGCGGGCACGTCCGAGCTCGGCGAATTTCTCCGCCGACATCAGCCTGGGGTCGTCATATTTCCGCATCCCGCGCGGATCGGAATAGATGATGTGCTTCAGCCGCGGCACGCGCTCGGCCAGCGTCAGCAGCTTGTCGACCTGCTCCTCGTCCTCAGCAAAGACCAGCTGGGCCTCGCCGTAATTGAGGAGATAGGAGGCCTCTTCGTCGAGAACGTCGCGATAAAGCCCGAGGCTCAATCCGCCAATCGCGTGGGTGGCTACTTCCGCCGCAACCCAGTCCGGCCGGTTGTCGCCGATGATGCCGATGACGTCGCCGCGGCCAAGGCCGAGTTCGATCAGCCCGAGCGCGAAATCGCGCACGCGGGTCTGGTAGTCGTTCCAGGTGAAGGGGCGCCAGAGGCCGAGATCTTTTTCGCGCAGCGCGATCTCGTTGCCGTGCTCTTTTGCATTGAGCCGGAGCATCTTTGGATAGGTGTCGGCCTGGGCGACGCGGCCTGCATAATCCATCATGCCGCGCTCTCCTGCGCCGGCGGCGCATCGTCGGGATCGACCAGAACCTCGTCCTCCTCGCCGAGATAAGCGCGTCTGACGTGGGGATCGGCGAGCACGGCGGCGGGATCGCCCTCGGCGATCTTGCGGCCGAAATCCAGCACCATGACGCGGTGGGAGATGTCCATCACCACGCCCATGTCGTGCTCGATCATCACCACCGTCATGCCGAACTCCTCGTTGAGGTCGACGATGTAGCGGGCCATGTCCTCCTTCTCCTCGAAGTTCATGCCGGCCATCGGCTCGTCGAGGAGGATGAGGCGCGGCTCCAGCGCCATGGCACGCGCAAGCTCGACGCGCTTGCGCAGGCCGTAGGAGAGGGTGCCGGCTGGCGCCTTCCGCACCGACTGGAGGTCGAGGAAGTCGATGATCTCCTCCACCTTGCGACGGTGCTCGAGCTCTTCCTTGCGCGCGCCGGTGAGCCAGTACAGCGATCCCGTGAGGAAATTGTTCTTCAGGAGGTGATGGCGGCCGACCATGATGTTGTCGAGCACGCTCATGTGGTGGAACAGGGCGAGGTTCTGGAAGGTGCGGCCGATGCCGAGCGTGGGACGCGCATTCGGCGTCAGGCCGGTGATGTCGCGGCCCTGGTAGAACAGCTGGCCTTCCGTCGGCTTGTAGCGGCCGGAAATACAGTTCACGATCGAGGTCTTGCCGGCCCCATTGGGGCCGATGATCGAGAACAGCTCGCCCGCATTGATGGCGAAGCTGACATCGGTCAGCGCACGAACGCCGCCGAACCGCAAGGACACGCCGCGCACTTCGAGACTGGTAGCCACCAAACAGATCCCTCCCGGTGATGGCGCATTCAGTGGCGCTCTTCGTCCGTTCCTCCCGGTTAATCCTAGTACGGTCGTGCCGGTGAGGCCATGCAGCACATGGTCCCGACCGGAGCCGCGCCACTTTCGTACCCGTTTGGGATCAAAAGCCGCATCACCCGAGGTGGCTCTCAATAGGGGAAAGCGCTATTTTGAAATGTCTCCGGCCTGACAATTCTGCGACAAAGTTTTTCGGGCGGCCGTGACCCTACACCTTTCGTCGGGTGGTGGCCGGAACGATCATGTTGCAGTGCAACAGAAGGACGGAGTGACGAAACGGTGCGACTGGCTTCGGGGTCATGATTTCAGAGGATCAACTGAAGCGCGTCGCCGCCTGGTCGCGTGAGCTCACGGCAGCGGAGATCGAGGTCGCCCGTGCCGGGATCACGGAGCGGTCCTACGGCACCGGCGAGACCGTGTTCATGCGCGGCGACAAATTCGATTATTGGGCCGGCATGGTGAGCGGCCTTGCCCGCATGGGCGGGGTTTCGCGCGACGGCAAGGAGACGAGCCTTGCCGGGCTTACGGCGGGCGCCTGGTTCGGCGAGGGCAGCGTGCTCAAGAACGAGCTGCGCCGCTACGACGTGGTCGCGCTGCGCGACAGCCGCGTTGCGTTGATGGAACGCGCTGCCTTCATGTGGTTGTTCGAGAACAGCGTCGGCTTCAACCGCTTCCTGGTGCGTCAGCTCAACGAGCGGCTCGGCCAGTTCATCGGCATGCTCGAGGTCAACCGCACGCTCGATGCGACTTCGCGCCTCGCTCGCAGCATGGCTTCGCTGTTCAACCCGATTCTCTATCCGGAATCGACCGCGCATCTGGAGATTACCCAGGAGGAGATTGGCGCGCTTTCCGGCATGTCGCGCCAGAACGCCAACCGCGCGCTGAACCGGCTGGAGAAGGAAGGGCTGCTGCGGCTCGAATATGGCGGCGTCACGATTCTCGATATCGATCGGCTGCGCGGGTATGGCGATTAGCGCGCATTGGCGGGCGCGTGCACCGGCCAGAGGTCGGCGCGCCAGCGGATGGCGATGGCCAGCATCGCGATGAATCCGGCGGCGGCGTAGAGCGACCCCGTCGCAGAATAGCCGATGATGTCGATCATGCTGCCGGCCGCGAGCAATCCGATCGGCAGGCCGTAGATGACCATCATGCGCACCCCCATCACGCGACCGCGCAGGTGCGCGCTGGCTGTCCGCATCAGGATCACGGCAGCGGAAATCATCGACATGCTCTGGGCGATGCCGGTGAGCAGGAGGCAGGCCATGGCCACCGGCATGGTTCTGATTTCGACGAACACGAGCAACATTGTGTACCACGCCAGCGTCGCGCCGATCAGGAGCCGGGCAATGCGCAGGCCGCTGACCAGACTGAGCGTGACGGAGCCGATCAGCGAGCCCAAGGCGAAGCTCGCCGAGAGATATCCGAGGCCGGTCTGGTCGGTATGAAAGATGTCGCGCGCGATGTAGGGCAACAATCCATTCGTCAGCGGAAATGCGGTGAGATTGGCCAGGAACGCAACGCAAAGCGCTGCCAGCATTGCCGGCCCGTTCCAGGAATACACGATGCCTTCCTTGAGATCGCGCAACAGCCGCGAGCCCGAATGGCTCTCGACCGCGCGATGCTCGGCGGACTTCGCCGGTCGGGTCAGGCACAGCATCAGTATCGCGGCCACAAAATAAAGGCAGGCGATCACTGCATAGACTTTACCGATGCCGAAGGTCGCGAATAGTCCGGCTCCCGTCAGTGCCCCGGCGATGCGCGCGCTGTCCTGGGTCGTGCGTGACAGGCTGATCGCCCCCACCAGCAGCTCGGCCGGCATGATGTCGGCGAGAAGCGCGCTGCGAAGGCCGAGATCCGAGGAACGGATCAGGCCCATGATCGTCACAATGATCATCACCTTGAGCGGCGCCAGATGACCGGTCAGCGCCAGCACCATGATGGTCGAGGCGAGTACCGTATAGGTGAGACGTAGCACGACAAGAAGATCGCGGTGACCCATGCGATCACCGACCATCCCGAGCACCGGAGCAATCAGCGTTCCGACATATTGCAGCGATGCGAGAACGGTGAGCAGCAGCACCGAACCTGTCTCGACCAGGATGTACCAGCCGAGCACGAGCGTCTCGATCTCGAACGCCCAGGAGGTGAGCAGGTCGGACGGCCACTGGAAGCGGTAGTTGCGGATGCGGAATGGTGCGAGCGCCGAACGCCGCGCGGTTGTACTCACAACGCGATGACTCGTGTCACGGCGATTCCTGCCCTTGTTGTTTCTTCTTGCTGTTCGGCAACCTAGCGCCGACGATCCGCGTGTCAATCACAGCTGCTGCGGGCCGCCCCTGCGCCGGGCACTTACCTCACTGCTGATCTCGGCTTCCGCTCTGCGAGCGCCGCAGCCATTGCCGAGATCAGTGGACGCATGAAATAGGCGTCGTCCGCAGGCGAGATGTCGGTTTGCAGGCCATGCGCGGCAAGCTCACCCGAGACAGCAGGTCCCACCGAGGCGATCAACGTGCGCTCGAATCCCGCGCGCAACTTCGCCTCGCTGCCATGGGCTTTGGCGGCCTCGATCAGGCGGCGGACCTGGCCGAGATTGGTCAGCGCGATGGCATCGATCCGTCCCTCCGCCATGTCGTCGATGGCGGTGACGATGTTGGCGTCCGCAGCCTTGGAATCGTAGACGTAAGGCAAAACAGTATCGACCTCGGCGCCTTGCGCGGCCAACGCGCCGGTCAGCGTGCTGTGATCCTTGTCCGGATAAAGCTGAAGCCCGAGGCGGCGTCCCCTGAGGTCGAGCTTGCCCAGCATCTCGATCACGCCCTCGGTGGTCGGCTTCTCAGTGGTCTGCTGCGCCTCAAGCCCGTTCTCGCGTAGCGCCTTGCCGGGCTTCGGGCCGCGCGTGAATTTTCGCGATTTGGCCAGCGCCGCGACAAAGGCCTGGTCGAGGCTGCGTGCGCGCGCGAGCTTCACGAGCCGCCGCAGGCCTTCACCGGTCATCAGCACGAGGTCGTCAAGCGGCTTGTCGATGGCGCGGCGGATCCAGGCCTCGACCGGGGCAGGGTCCGGTGCATCCTGGATGGTGAACATCGGGCACTGCACGACCTCGGCGCCTTGCTCGGCCAGGAGTTTTGAGAACTGCGCCTCCTCGCGGGTTTCCAGGATCAGGATGCGGGTGCCGGTCAAACGGTCGGCCATTGGGCATGCTCCAGTGAGCAAAAATCGCAATCGTCCGTTCATCTTGGCACCGTCGTCGGGATTGGCGCAAGGGCCGCGTCGGTGCTAGAGCAGGACGCAAATCGCGGGCCGTTCCGCGGCCTTTGCACAAACCGTCATCAAGAGCCATTCTTCAAGAACCATGCCCGATCATCAATATGTTCTGACCCTGTCCTGTCCGGATCGCCCCGGCATCGTCTCGGCGGTGTCGACCTTCCTGGCGAATTCCGGACAGAACATTCTCGACGCCCAGCAGTTTGACGACGTCGAGACCAAGAAATTCTTCATGCGCGTCGTGTTCACCGCGGCGGATCTTGTCGTGGAGCTGGCTGCGCTTCAGACCGGCTTTGCCGCGATCGCCGAGCGTTTCGGCATGGCGTGGCAGATGCGGGATCGCGCGGCGCATCGCAAGGTGATGCTGCTGGTGTCGAAGTCCGACCACTGCCTGGTCGACATCCTCTACCGCTGGCGCACCGGCGAATTGCCGATGACCTTGGCCGCGATCGTTTCCAACCATCCGCGCGAGGTCTATTCCGGGCTCGATTTCGGCGGCATCCCGTTCCATTACCTGCCGGTCACCAAGGAGACCAAGCGTGAGCAGGAGGCGCAGATCCTCGATCTCGTCGCCAAGACCGGGACCGATCTCGTGGTGCTCGCCCGCTACATGCAGATCCTGTCGGATGACCTGTCGGCCAAGCTCTCCGGCCGCTGCATCAATATCCATCACTCGTTCCTGCCGGGCTTCAAGGGTGCAAAGCCCTATCACCAGGCTCATGAGCGCGGTGTGAAGCTGATCGGCGCGACCGCCCATTACGTCACGCGCGATCTCGACGAAGGCCCCATCATCGACCAGGACGTCGAGCGCATCAGCCACCGCGACACGCCGGAAGATCTCGTCCGCAAGGGCCGCGACATCGAGCGCCGCGTGCTGGCGCGTGCGATCCGCTATCACCTCGACGACCGCGTCATCCTCAACGGCCGCAAGACGGTGGTGTTTGTGGATTAGACTGCGCTGCGGCGAGAGTAGGCATCGATGAGCGTTTGGCTCGACTAGCGCCCAGCCCGCCACATCCAGCGCGCTATCACGAACGTGAGCCCGAGCAGACCTGCAGCGAAGGTCGTTAGCACCGTGATGATGCCTCGTTTTGGCCAGCTCGGCTCTTCCGGCAGGTCAGGAGCGGTGAAGATCACGTCATGTGAGACACCATCGAGCGCGTTCTTGAGAGCGACGATATCGCCCGCATTCTCGTCGTTCTTCGCGATCAGATCCGCGATCGATGCCGCAAGCAATTCCTTGTGGTCGTCGGAGACGAGCCGGTCCGCATCCTTCTGCGCGCGATCAATCAATTGAGAAACCAGCTTGTGACGGGCCTCCCTTCGTATGAGCTCGGCCTCCATACCAGCCCGTTTGGTGGGTGGCGGTTTGGTCGCCTCCAACCAAGCTTCGATGAACGCCGAATTGATCTTTTGTGCGAGATGTGGGTCGGGATCCGAGTACTCCAGGCGGAATAGCGTGGCCGTTTTCTGAAAGTCGCCGGGCGCGACCACTATGCGGCGATGCGCCTCCAGCAACCTGCTGCGCGCTTCCTGGGTTCCCTGAAGCTCAGCCCTTGAGGCAATAACCCTGCTTAGCACCCGTGGCGTGCGCATCAATGCGTCGGCGCTCCGCTCTCCGGCATCGTCGACGTTCAGATAGGCGACGCTCGTGTACCACTTGGGTAGAAAGCCGGTTGATACAAATGTAATCAGCCCTACCAATAACGGAACAAGCAAAAGCAGAATGACATTTTCGCGTATGACACCGCCGAGCGCACGGAGGCTAAGAAAGCGCGTTGCCTCCTGTTCGCGGCCTCGTTCAGCGTCGTCAACGATAGCGGTTCCCGTGCTCAAATTGGACTCTCGATGTGGATCAAGTTCAACAGGGTGACGTAAGGTTGGAAGTTTCTAGGAAGTCGCCGCGCGACCAATACATACAGTCAGTCAAAATTTTGGGAAAGTATCATGTGAACCCTCGCAGTCCCGCGCCGAACAAGGCTCTGCCCGATTCCTGCCCAGCTCGCTGGCGAAGGCCAGGTTAGCCGTATTGGTGGAGAAAGCATCTATCGCGCCTTGAGTAGTTGAAAAATGGAGGGGTGCCACCTGCCGTCCTCGACGGGATCGAAGTTCTCCTGGATATACCGATAAATGAGCGGGTGGCTATTGCGAAAGCGAAGATCGTCGCGGTCGTCCACCGCCTGATCCAGAAGGAGCACGAACTTCGGACCTGCCGCTTTTATCCGCTCGATCTCCTTTTGCTCAAAGGCCGGCGGTCGCGGAAACAGCGCGTGGCTGTCCCACATCGGCGACTTGCGGTCGAGCAACGCATAAGCGGCGGGCCACAATGGCGTAACCAGGAAAGGTTCGCCCTCCGGCGCATAATCCGCCGCGGTGCTTTCAAGCTTGCTCACGAAGCCTGCGATCAGCGGCTGAAGGCTTAGGTCGTCGCCGCCGATTCGCATCACTACGCACCGTTCGATGACGAGACAATCCCATCCCGGATTCTCCGGTAGCACGACGATGGCGCTTGTAGACACAATGAGCAGCATCGTCGTTCGTTGCGCCAGCCGCGGTAGCTTTGTGAGAATCAGGAACGTGCCGACGAGGAACGGAAAAATGCCCAGAGATAGATGAAACAGCTCTGCTCGCGAGAACGCATAGTGGGCATAAGGCAGGGCAAGCATCGAAACCGCAACCAACGGCGGCGCGACCGGCTTCTTGAGCAGGGCGCTTCGGAAAAGCCAGGCGGGGGCAGCAAATCCAAACAAAAGGATGGCCATATAGTAGACCCCAGTGAGCAGGTCGGCGGCAGCTGTCAGCGGTGGCACGCCCCTGACGGGAATCGTCCACGGCCACGGAACTGGACGAGCAAGATTTGTCGAGCCCTTGTCGAGGACAAATCGGATGCTTTCCCAGTAGGCTTCTGCGAAACCCGGGGTAGCCGCGAGCATGATCAAGATCGGGGAATAACCCAGGACCACGCCGATCGCGCAGTAGACCAGGCCGGATAGAATGCCCTCAACGCTTCGCTTCATGCAGCCGATGTAGGCTGCCACCCCTAGAATACCCGCGAGACCATAGACGCCGTGATTTCGCCCAAACAGTGCGGCCACGCCCACGGTAACCCCAGCGAGAAAGAAGCGCCCGCGAGATGGCCGCTCGGCCAACAACGCCAGGGCGCCGATCAGAAAAAGCGATACTGAGGTGTCGTAAACCTTATACCAGTTGAACATCCAAGCCGTCAGAACTAATGCAGCCAACGCACGACGCATGATGCCGACCATTGTTTCCACGACTGGAAGCATCAGCAGGCCGACGAAGAGCCCAAGAAATTGAAAAACCGCGCCTGCGAGCCGGAACGCCACGATACTGTTGCTTCCAAAAAAGCTCATCAATGCGGCCGACCAATAGTATCGGCCCGGATCGTACGCCATGAAATCGCGAATGGGCACTTCACCGGCTTGGACCTGCCGAACCCCGTACCAGAGGAAGCCTTCATCGCCCATATTGAATCCGACGCGGCCCTGCCAGATGAACGAACCGGCTACCACGACTGCAGAAACAACCAAGCACAGAAGCACGTGGGGTGCCGCAGTCGACGACGTCTTCTCGCGCTTTTCGATTGCTAGTTCTCCGCCCAAACCCGGAACCTCGCCGCTTTAGCCTAGTGCACGTGGTTTAATGCCAGAATGGCAAGGTGCCATGCAACTAGAGAGATTTTTCACGAGAAGGCACTACGGGTCACCAATACTTGCTACCGACAGATTTCGCATTGATGTTCGTGGGTGCAGATGCGAAGAATCTCTATCTGGGGATGTGGAAGGAAGCGCTATGCGAGCGATTTGTCAGGCGTTGGGCCTTTTTTGAAACCTCCAATCGAGAAATGATAAGTTCCATGGGGAAGCGCGCGGAAATCGGGAAAGGCCGCGACTGTGCTCGGCTTTCTTTGTGAGCGCGTCGGGTATCGCCACTGAGATCGAAGACGAAGCTGTCGGTCGAAGTCGACACGTTGCGCGGCCCGCATTTGCAGGTGCCGCCGCACGCGCAGGGTAAGCCGGTGCGCGTCGCAAGGGGGCCCATTTTTCGACGTGGCCGTCGACATCCGGCAGGGCTCGCCCCACCCATGGACAACATGCGAGCGCGATGCTGAGTACTGGGGATTGGACTCAGATATGGGAACTGGCGGGGTTTGCCCACGGCTATTGCTCGCTTGAGCCCGATACCGAGGTGATTTACAAGGTCACCGACCGAAATGCGCCCGATTGCGATCGGGGCTAAAGTGGGATGATCCCGCCTTGGCGGTCAGTTGCTATGTCGGACCGGCAAGCGTCTGGCTTGCGGATAAGGATCGCAGGCAGCCGGCCCTGAAAGACTTGGCTCCGGCCTTTTTCTTCGAGGCGCAGGCATCGGTCGGGGTTTGAACGATGCATCGGATTCATGAGAACGCTGGACAAGCGGCAGGGATTTCGCGTGGGCTGCCTATCGGATAGGACGGATCAGTCGGGGATCTGAGCAGCTGCGGCGTGTGCTGGAGAAATCGGACTATGGGTTGTATTTGCTGTCAATCACTAGGGAAGGGCTGCCGTCGTGAGGCGCCTTGCGCTCTGCCTCGCCAGACGGGCGACGGATGCGGAAGGTTGATGTGTCGACCGGTCTGTCTCCAAACAACAGGACGTGAGTTGTGAAAGCGGTCATTCTCGCGGGCGGGCTCGGAACACGAATTTCCGAAGAGACCTCCGTCAGGCCAAAGCCCATGGTCGAGATCGGCGGCAGGCCGATCCTGTGGCACATCATGAAACTATATTCGGCGCATGGCGTGACCGACTTCGTGATCTGCTGCGGCTACAAGGGCTACGTGATCAAGGAATATTTCGCCAACTATTTTCTCCATATGTCCGATGTCACTTTCGACATGCAGCAGAATAGGATGGAGGTGCATCAACAGAAAGCCGAGCCGTGGCGTGTGACGCTGATCGATACTGGCGACGAGACCATGACGGGCGGTCGGTTGAAACGCGTCGCCGAGTATGTGAAGGGCGAAAGCGCCTTTTGCTTCACCTATGGTGATGGACTTTCCGATCTCGACATCAAGGCGTCGATCGAATTTCACGATCGCCATGGCAAGCTTGCAACCATTACCGCTGTCACCCCGCCGGGAAGGTACGGCGCCATGGAGCAGTCTGGGGATCGGGTCACGGCCTTTGTCGAAAAGCCGCGCGGCGACGGCGGCGTCATCAATGGCGGCTTCTTCGTGCTGTCGCCGTCATGTATCGATTTGATCGCAGGGGATCACGTGACCTGGGAGAGTTACCCGTTGACCGAGCTTGCAGCGCGAGGCGAGCTGATGGCGTTCCGCCACAGCGGATTCTGGCAGCCGATGGACACCCTGCGTGAAAAGAACCTACTGGAAGAGCTCTGGGCAAGCGGCAAGGCACCGTGGAAAATCTGGTGACCCATCGTTTGCCCACTCCTGACCCGGCGTTCTGGTCGGGCAAGCGCGTCCTGTTGACTGGGCACACCGGTTTCAAGGGCGCCTGGCTCTCCCTTTGGCTTAGCCGGCTGGGTGCTACGGTGTATGGTGTGTCGTTACCGCCCACCACCACGCCGAACTTGGCCAGCCTCGCTGGAATCGACCGGCTTGTCGATGGCCGCATAGCCGACATCCGCGACGTCGAGGCACTGAATCGATGCGTGCGATCTGCGTCCGCCGACATTGTTCTTCATCTTGCTGCCCAAGCGTTGGTTCGAACGAGCTACAGGGAGCCGTTGGAGACCTTCAGCACAAATGTCCAGGGCACGGCGAATGTTCTAGAAGCGGTCCGAGTGGCTGGTACGGCGCGCGTGGTGGTGGCCGTCACGACCGACAAGGTTTATCGAAACATCGAGCAGTCCTATCCCTACCGCGAGACGGATCCGCTCGGTGGCCACGATCCCTATAGCGCCAGCAAGGCCGCGGCCGAGATCGTGATTGCCAGCTATCGGGATGCTTATCTTGCCGGTGAGGGGATTGCAGTGGCGTCGGCGCGTGCGGGCAACGTCGTCGGAGGCGGGGATTGGTCGCTCGATCGTCTCATTCCCGACGCGGTTCGGGCATGGAGTAGCAACGAGGCCCTGACCATCCGGCGCCCGCAGGCTCTGCGGCCTTGGCAGCACGTGCTGGAGCCGCTTGCTGCGTATCTGGTCCTTGCCGAGCAATTGTGGGCGACCCCCCGTCTTGCCGGTGCGTACAATTTCGGTCCGCCTACCCATGAGGCTGCCAGCGTCCGCGACGTTATTCTGCTGGCGCGGCAATCCTACGGCAGCGGCGAGATCGTGTGGGGTGACGGGACGGAGGGTCCCCACGAGGCCGGCTGGCTAGCCCTCGAAGTCGCCAAGGCGCGGCACGAGCTCGGCATCGGTGCGCGCTGGTCGTTGGAGGAGGGCGTGCAGCGAACGATGGACTGGTACCGCCGTCAGCAGGACGGAGACCCGGCGCGCGACCTCTGCATGCAAGATATCGCCGATTTCGAGGCGGTGGCAGGACAGGGGCGTTCGGCATGAGCAGATTTCGGCTTCACGATACCCCCGTCTCCGGTTTGAAGATCGTCGAGCGCATCAAGCGGTCGGACGAGCGCGGTTTCATCTCCCGCATGTTCTGTTCGGAGGACTTGCGCGCGGCCGGCTGGACCAAACCGATTGCGCAGATCAACCAGACGCTGACGTCCCGACATGGTGCTGTCCGCGGTATGCATTTTCAGCTTCCCCCACATGCCGAGATGAAGCTCGTCAATTGCATTCGCGGCAAGGTGTGGGACGTAGCCGTGGATCTGCGAAGGGGTTCTCCGACCCTTCTAAAGTGGTTTGCAATCGAGCTGTCGCCCGACAACAACCTGGCTCTGATGATCCCGGAGGGGTTTGCGCATGGCTTTCAGGTGCTGGCGCCGGACAGCGAACTGCTCTACTTCCATAGCTGCGCCTATGATCCTTCCAGCGAAAGGGCTCTTCACCCCGAAGAGCCGCGCGTGCTGGTGGAGTGGCCGCAGGCGATAACCGAACTATCGGCGCGCGACGGAGGGCACCCGATGTTGCCAGAGTCATTCCAGGGAATTGTGGTGTGAGTTGCTGTAGGCACTGCTCAGCGAAGCTAAAGCTCGAGTTGATCGACCTCGGCACGTCGCCGCCGTCGAACGCGTACCTGTCGCCGGATATGCTGGCTGCGCCCGAAAATTACTTCCCGCTCCGGATCATGGTTTGCGAGACGTGCTGGCTGGTGCAGACTCTGGATTTTGCCGAGGCGGACAAGCTGTTTTCGAGCGAGTACGCCTATTTCAGCAGTTTTTCGACCACCTGGTTGCAGCACGCCGCAGCTTACGTGGATGGGATGGCCAAACGCTTCGCACTCGGCCCGAACAGCCATGTCGTGGAAGTCGCGTCCAACGACGGCTACCTGCTGCAATACGTGAAGGCCCGGGGAATTCCTTGTCTTGGAATCGAGCCCACTGCGAGTACGGCGAGCGCGGCGCGGGAAAAAGGCATCGAGACGCTAGAAGCTTTTTTTGGCGCAGGCCTCGGTGCAAGCCTTGCCGCTGAGGGTAGGCAGGCTGACCTCACGGCCGCAAATAACGTTCTTGCGCATGTGCCCGATATCAATGATTTCGTGAAGGGCTTTGTAAATCTCCTGAAGCCAGACGGGGTTGCGACATTCGAATTCCCGCATTTGTTGCGTCTGCTCGCCGAAGTGCAGTTCGACACGATCTACCACGAGCATTTCTCCTATCTCTCGTTGACGACGGTTGTGCGGGTTTTCGAAGCGAATGGTCTTTCCGTATTCGACGTCGAGGAGATTCCCACTCATGGTGGAAGCCTGCGGGTGTTTGCGCAGTGTAGGACCAGGGGAAAACGCCCCCTGACTGATCGGGTGGACGCCGTCCTAACGAGGGAACGCGAGGCCGGGTTGTCCACTTCGGAGGGGTACGAGCGGTTTCAGGTCCGGGCGGAGAAGATCAAGGACGATTTCGTTTCGTTTCTGATCGAAGCCAAGCGCCGCGGCAAGCGGGTGGTCGCTTACGGCGCGGCCGCCAAGGGAAACACTCTCTTGAACTTTGCTGGATGCCGGGGGGATCTCATTTCCTATGTGGTCGATCGCAACCCAGCGAAACAGGGGAAGTTTCTGCCGGGTAGCCGCATCCCCATTGTCAGCGAGGCGCTCCTTCATAAGGACAACCCGGACTACATCGTCATCCTGCCGTGGAATCTCAAGATGGAAGTGATGGACCAACTCAAGCGCGCCGGTGTTTCCGGTGCGCAGTTCGTGACCGCAATTCCCGCGCTTGAAATCGTGTGACCGAGGCTCCTCAATGATCTGGTCCGGGCTTATCGTCAAATGCGGGTAGCAGTTACCGGCGCGCGCGGATTTGTCGGCCGTCACGTGCTCGGCCAACTCGCCGCGCGCGGCGTCGAGATCGTCGCGACGGAGCGTCCGGGCGTTGTGCGAGAACGAGCAGCCGTGGCCGATGTGCACTGGGTCTCGCTCGATATCGCCAGTCCACCCGCCGATTGCTTCGCGGCGCTGGAGCGCCCCGACGTGCTCTTGCATCTCGCCTGGGACGGACTGCCAAACTACCGTTCGCTTTATCACCTTGAGACCGAGCTGCCGCGTCAATACGGCTTCCTCGCCAACGCGGTTCGCAACGGACTGCCGGCACTGGTCGTGGCCGGTACATGCCTGGAATATGGTCTGCAATCAGGTGCTCTGTCTGCACAACTGGAGACTCGCCCGACGACGCCTTATGGGCTTGCCAAGGACACGCTGCGCAAGCAGCTTCAATTTCTGAAGGCCGCGCAGCCCTTCGAGCTGACCTGGGCGCGGCTCTTCTACATGTATGGCGACGATCAGCCGGCGACCTCGCTTTACCCGTTGCTGAAAGCCGCGGTCGCATCCGGCCACGAGCTATTTCCGATGTCGGGCGGCGAGCAGCTCCGCGACTATCTCCCGGTCGACCAAGTTGCCGGCCGCCTCGCCGATCTCGCAATCGATCCGGCTGATCGTGGGCCAATCAACCTGTGTTCCGGACAACCTGTTTCTGTTCGTACTCTGGTCGAAAGCTGGATTGAGCGGAACAGTTGGAAGATACGCCCCAAATACGGCGAACTGCCCTATCCCGACTATGAGCCCACGGCATTCTGGGGAGTGTCGTGAAAGCGGAGCCTGTGCCATCGGGGCGCTTCGGCGAAAGCTCCACAAGCGATTGGGTCCAAAATGTGTGGACCCGCTTCTCGCTGCGGAGCGGTCTGGAACGGGCCTACCGCAAGGCGTGCGGTGATGACCCCAGGCAAGTGTTGGTACGCCTGCCTCTGCTGGCGTTCGTGTTCGTCTGCGTTTTCGATCCGGCCGATCAGATATTTCACGCCAAGGTCTGGCTCTTCGTGGCGATGTGGGCGGGACTGTGCGTCCTCGTCTATTTCGACGGGGACAAGATCCAAATTGCGCCAGGATTGATCGCTTGCGTCCTGCTGTTGATTAGCATCCCCCTGCTTTCGATCGTCTGGTACTATCTGGTCGACGGAACAGAACCTTATGCCGGGTTCGGCCTTTTCAAAGGCTTCCTGCTGCTCTCAATTGCGATCGTTCTGGCGGCTTGGCGCATTGATTTGATGCCGTTCTTGAGCACGCTGCTCGTCCTGCTCGCGCTGCTGACTATCGCGGTGTTCGTCCTGTTGCAGCTCAGACCCGAGATGTTCCCGGACCTGCAGCAGATGGGCTCCAACAGCGGATTGGTCCTGCTGGCCGAGAGGAGTCATGGGGAAGGGTTCAAATTCACTCAAGTCAATGTCGTCACCCTACCGCTGCTGACGATTTCGATTCCCTATTTCTTCGATCGTGCAATGGGCGCGCCGGGTTTTCGGGCAAAGGCTTTCTATTTGGCGCTGGTGGGCATCAGCATATTGGCGATGCTGTTCTCCGGCTCACGCAACCTAGCGGCGGCTGCGCTGCTGCTGCCTTTCCTTTTGTGGCCTCTTTACACGGGACGGATCATTCTGAACGGGCTGATCAGCCTGGGCGCTTTGGCGGTTCTTTCGTTGCCGTTTGTCGCCCGACTACGGGCATCTCTTGATCCCAGCGATATCTCGAATAACATCAAACTCACCTTGCTTGGCGACTATGCTCATATTTTCCGTGATCTCCAAACGTTGCTGCTTGGCAAAGGTCTTGGCGCCTACTATCGCTGGAGTACCTCGGGGCGGCCCGAGTTCGAACTCACCGGTGAGTATTTCTACTTCAATACGGAGCTGACCTATGCGGAACTTATCCGCTATTTCGGCTTGTTCGGCGCGGGCATCGTGATCTTGATCTTGCTCTTTCCTGTTGCAAAAGCATTTCTAACCGACGTGAGTTCGCGCCAGCGGGCGCTCGCGTTGGGCTGGTTGGCATATCTTTGCATGACCGCTACAAATCCGATGTTGTTCTCCTCGACCGGTATGCTGCTGTTGTCGGTGATGCTGGTTGAAAATCTATCATCCGCGAACACGAATTGATGACTTCCACCTCGACCCGATTTAGCGTCGTTCTGCCTGTTCGGAACGGCTGGCCGTATGTTCAGGAATGTGTCGAAAGCATCCTGGCGCAAACCTATCCGCATTTCGACTTGATCGTGCTTGACAACCAAAGCACCGACCAAACCGTTCCCTGGCTCAAGTCGCAGAAGGACAGCCGCATTCGCCTGTACGGCTCCTCGTCTTCGCTGTCGATCGTCGATAGTTGGGCCCGTGCCGTGGGGGTGGAGAAGCAGGAATACGTGACGCTGATCGGGCACGACGATCTGATCGATCCCGGCTTTCTGACCGCGATCAAGAATTTGATTGATCGCTATCCGGACGCAAAGCTGTACCAAACCGGCTCACGTTTGATCGACACAGACGGCGGAACTATCCGCAGTTGTCGACCCGTTCCTGAACGTGAAACTCCGGCGCAGTATCTCGAAGGCCGCTTCACCTACCAGCGGGACATCACCGGGACCGGTGTCGTCTTTCGATCAGCAGAGTATGACGGGCTCGGGGGCATTCCGCATTTCGAGCGGCTGTTTTTCGCCGATGATGCGCTGTGGCTGTCGTTGATGAGGGGCGGCTACAAGGCATACGCTCCCGCCGAGCTCTGCTCCATCCGGATGCATCCAAAGAAAGAATCCACCACCAAGCCGTCATCATGGCCTTCGCTGCTTCTGGCGCTCAACCAGTTTGCGGAATTTCTCCAGGATTACGTGCCGTCGGATGCCCAGGCGAAGGCAGCCGTCGCACAGCATGGCCCAAGCTTCATGCTCAGATATCACCGGAACCTGTACATCCTCGCGCTGTTGGAGGCATGTCAGATGGGACGCAGGATCGATCCCGCCACAACAGAACGATTTGCCGCATCGCTCAAGAAATGCGCCCCGGCCGCCGAAGGTTCGCTGCGCAAGTCACCGAAGGTCGCTTTGGTCGAGGCGCTCAATGCTTCTCCGGCCCGCAGCATCGCTCTTGGCTTGTGGAAGATCTATCATCGTCTCTGGATGCGAGCGCAATGACTGTTGAAGGATCGCCCGACCTGTCGCCCGGTGTGTCGGCAAGCGGTGGCTCTCCGATGAGCCGCGTCGCTTGCGTGATCGTCAGCTATCGGCCTGAGATCAAGCAGCTCTCCAATCTCTGCGCGTGCATTGTGGCGGATGGGGCGAGGGCGATCGTGGTCGACAACACCGAGGCGCCCGGTATTTCGCCGGCGCAGGTACTGGCCGATTGCGAAGTGATCTCCCTGGGCAGGAATACGGGAATTGCACATGCCCAGAACGTGGGAGTCGTGCGCGCCAGAGACACCGGCGCATCAATTATTGTCTTATTCGATCAGGATTCGAAATTCGAACGGGGGTTCCTGCCGGCACTGGTTGCTCCGCTGAAGTGCGGCGTTCCGGAAATCACGTCCCCGCTTTTCGTCGATGACCGCACCGGGACGGCGCATCCGTCGCAGCGGCTGGGGCGGTGGGGACTGCCGCATGCAGTCTACGGGGGCGCAGCAGCCGAACCCTTTCCGGTGGACATCGTAATCGCCTCCGGAACGGCAGCGACCCAGGAGGTGTTCGCTCTTGCCGGAGGGCTCGACGAGGGGCTGTTCATCGACGGTGTCGACAGTGAGTGGTGCCTCCGCTGCCGAAGCAAGCAGATTCCGATTTACGTCGTTCCTGCGGCCGTGATGCGGCACCAGATCGGACACGGCTTGGTTCGGCTCGGCCCTTTCACCATTCTCATGCACAGCCCGACGAGGTGCTATTATCAGCTCCGAAACTGCCTCCTTCTGATGCGGAAGAAGCACGTGCCGTTCGGCTTTGCGTTCAAGCATGCTATATCCGTTGTGTTGAACCGCTTGCTAGCGTTATTTCTCGTCGGCGATCGTCTGGCCTACATCAAGGCTTATCTGGCCGGGCTGCGTGATGGCCTGATGGGCGTCGCTGGGGCCAAGCCGTGAGCAGTACCCAGCAAGCCGTTTTAGCCATCATCGACGAGGGGCTGACCATGAAGCGTCGTGCGAAGATATTGTTGGCGCTGGCCGGATGCGGGCTCTATTTCGTCATCGCCCTCATCCTGAAATATTCTTTTGTACCGCCCGCGATGCCTCCAGGCGAAGCGCTACTTCTTCACCATCCATTTTTGAGATTCGGAACATTCGGTTCTGCAGTCACCTTGCCTGAATTGCTCGCCTTTGCTGACACCCCATCGAACTTGGCTCGCTCGCCTGCGGTAGTCTACGAGAATGACCGTCCGTTAGGCCCGGGGCACACTCCACATGGTGAGATCGCAGAACTCGGCCACGGCCGGTTTTCTCACCTTGAGAACATGATCGCCTTCTCAACGAGTGATGGAACTCCCGCCAATACAAACGGCCGGAGATACTGGGTTGCCATACCCAGGAATTGATTTTGACGTTAGTCGGGCGGCGAGCGAGCCGCGGCGTTTCACTTGCTTTCTCGGCTTGGGGGCGATGCTCGAAAGTAGCAAGCGTACACCGCGTCTCATCGATCCATTTGTTTGATTTTGAATGTATTTTTTGTTTGTGTGCCGCACCATTCTGCGCTTAATACGCGCTTTGTAGCCTGCAAAGGTCTACGCGATCCCTTTAATGTCGCCGCGCCAAAGGCAGTTGATGACGTGAACATATTGGTGCTCGGAGCAACCGGCCTGCTCGGCAATGCGGTGTTCCGTAGCCTGTCGAGGATGCGGGGTGCGCAGGTCACGGGGACGATCCGGCAGGACTCGGCCCGCAGGCTGTTTGATGGCGCCCTTGCCGCGCATCTTACTGTGGCCGGCAATATCGAGGATCCGGGCCTGCTGACAGAGCTGTTTGATGCGGTTCGTCCAGATGTGGTCGTCAACTGCGTTGCCGTCGGCCGGCCAGCGCCCGCCGATCCCATGCGGTCTATTGCGGTCTATGCCGTGCTGCCGCACCGGCTGTCGCATCTGTGCAAGCTTGCCGGCGCGAGGCTGATCCAGGTCAGCTCCGACGGCGTGTTCTCAGGCCACCGCGGCACCTATACCGAGGCCGACGTGCCTGATGCCGATGACGTCTATGGGACGTCGAAGTTCCTCGGCGAAGTCGATGCGCCGCATGCCGTCACCCTGCGAACCTCCATCATCGGCCACGAGCTGCAAGGCGGCAGCGGATTGCTGGAGTGGTTCCTGTCGCAGCAGGGTGAATGCCGCTGCTTCACGCGGGCGATCTTCTCCGGTTTTCCGACCATCGTGCTGGCGGATATGATCCGGGATATCGTGCTCCCGCGGCCGGACCTGAGCGGTATCTATCATGTTGCGACCCGGCCGATCTCGAAATTCGATCTGCTATTGCTGGTTGCCGAGCGTTACGGCAAAAGGATCAAGCTGCTCGCGGACGATCGGCCGGCACCGGATCGCTCGCTGGTTGCAGACCGTTTCGAGCGGTTTACCGGCTACAAGCCGCCGGAATGGCCGGCGCTGGTTGATGAAATGTACCGTGACAAGTTCAGTTCGGTGGGACACGATGAAGGATAAGGTAGTAGTCATCACAGGCGGCACCGGCTCGTTCGGTCAGCACATCCTGAGGGGATTTCTCGCGACCGACGTCGCCGAGATCCGCATCTTCAGCCGCGACGAGAAGAAGCAAGAGGAGATGCGGACGGCGTTCAACAACGCCAGGCTGAAGTTCTACATCGGCGACGTGCGGGCCTATGACTCGATTCACCAGGCGCTGAAGGGCGCGCACTACGTGTTTCACGCCGCTGCGCTGAAGCAGGTGCCGTCTTGCGAATTCTATCCGCTGGAGGCGGTCCGCACCAACGTTCTCGGCACCGAGAATGTCATGAGCGCGGCGATCGCAAACAATGTCGAGAAGGTGGTCGTGCTCTCGACCGACAAGGCAGTCTATCCGATCAACGCCATGGGGCAGACGAAGGCGTTGATGGAAAAGGTGATGGTTGCAAAATCACGTAGTCAGTCGCCGTCCGAGACCCTGTTGTGTGCGACCCGTTACGGCAACGTCATGGTGTCGCGCGGCTCGGTGATTCCGCTGTTCGTCCAGCAGATCAAGGCCGGCAAGCCGCTGACCGTGACGGACCCCAACATGACGCGGTTTCTGATGTCGCTCGACGATTCCGTCGAGCTGGTGCTGCATGCCTATGGGCATGGCCGCCAGGGCGACATTTTCGTGCAGAAGGCTCCGGCGGCAACGATCGGCGACCTCGTCCAGGCGCTCAAGGAGATCTTTAACGCCAGCAACCCCGTGCAGATCGTCGGCACGCGGCATGGCGAGAAGCTCTACGAATCACTCGTCTCGCGCGAGGAGATGGCCCGCGTCCAGGACATGGAGCGGTACTATCGCATTCCCGCCGACAATCGCGACCTCAACTATGCGATGTATTTTACCGACGGGCAGAGGGAGATTTCCACCCTCGACGATTATACGTCGCATAATACCGAGCGGCTGACCGTCGAGGGCGTCAAGGCGTTGCTGCTCAAGCTGGATTTCATCCAGCGCCATCTGCGGGGCGCGGACGGCGAAATTGCAGAGGTCTAGTTTTCCCGGGTTATCGACCTGATAGAATGATTATGCTACCCCCGCACGTCCGTTACCGGCGGTTGTGGTCGAGCCGTGGCCAAAGGCGGGGAACAGGGGAATTTTCGTGATTGAAGCGGGTGATTCCGAACAGCCCTGCTGTGCGTTCTGCGACAGCCGGCGGCTCGGACTGGTGATGGACTTCGGTAGGGTCGGCCTCGCGGGCGGATTTCTCAAGCCTGAGCAGTTCGCGACCGAGCCAACCTTTCCCATGCGCCTGCACTTCTGCAACGACTGCTACGCCGTGCAGGTGACGGACAAGGTTCCGGCCGACGTGATGTTCAAGGACTATTTTTATTTTTCGTCATCGATCGGAACCCTGCGCGACCATTTCAGTGCGTATGCGGCCGAGGTCACCACGCGCTTTCTCGATCCGGCCAAGGCGACGGTTCTCGAATTCGGCTGCAACGACGGCGTGCTGTTGCGTCCGCTCGCGGACCAGGGCATTCGCACCGTGATTGGCGTCGATCCGGCCTCCAACGTGGTCGCAACCGTCAACGACCCGCGCATCAAGGTGGTCAACGACTACTTCACAGAGAGCGTGGCACGCAGCGTCGTCGCCGAGCACGGCTGTGTCGATCTGATCATGGCCAACAACGTCTATGCGCATATTCCCGATATCCAGGGCACGACGCGCGCGGTTGCTGCGGCGCTCGGTCCGGACGGCGTGTTCGCCTTCGAGGTGCACTACCTCGGCAAGGTGATCGACGAACTGCAATACGACATGGTCTATCACGAGCACCTCTATTACTACTCGCTGCTGTCGGTGATGAACCATCTCGCTCGCTACGACATGATGGTGTTCGACATCAAGCCAATCCCGATCCACGCCGGCTCGATCCGCTTCTACACCTGCAAGAAAGGCAGCAAGCACAGCGCGTCCGTTTCGCCCGCGGTCAAGGCGCTCGAGGCGGAGGAGCGCGCCCGTGGATTCGATCGCTTCGAGACGTTCCAGGCGTTTTCCGCCACGGTCGCTGGTCACCGCGATGAGCTGGTCGGGCTGTTGAGCCGTCTGCGGGCCGAGGGCAAGCGTATCGCCGGCTACGGCGCGTCAGGTCGCGCCAACACCATGATCCAGTGGTGCGGCATCAGCCATGATCACCTCGACTACATGATCGACGATGCGCCGGCGAAGGCCGGGTTCTACACGCCGAAATCGCATTTCCAGATTCATTCGAGCACAATTCTCAGCAGCGACAATCCGCCGGATTATCTCCTGGTCTTCGCCTGGAGTTTCTTCGACGAGATCAGGAAGAGAAACGCGGCCTATCTGGAGAAGGGCGGCCGGATGATCCTGCCGCTGCCGGAGGTCTCGATCTTTCCGCCGTCCGACGCCTAAGATAACGCTCTCGAGTCCCCGCTTAACGAAAGCCATACGGAACACGCAAATGAAGGTGATGTCGATTTTCGGTACGCGGCCTGAAATGATCAAGATGTGGGCGACGCTGAAGAAGCTCGACGACTACAACTTCGATCACGTGATGGTCCACACAGGCCAGAATTTCACGCCGGAGCTGCGCGAATTCTTCTTCAAGGATCTCAAGCTCAGGAAGCCGGACTACGAGCTGGACATCGATACGTCGGGTTACGGCCCCGAAGTCGCGGATGTGATCAAGAAGTCCGACGCACTGATGGAGAAGGTGAAGCCCGATGCGTTGCTGATTCTCGGCGACACCTACAGCGGGCTGAGCGTGTTGCCTGCGTCGCACCGCGGCATCAAGATCTTCCACATGGAGGCCGGGTTGCGCGCGTGGGACCGCCGCATGCCAGAGCAGCGCAACCGCATCCTGATCGACCACATCAGCAACATCCTGCTGCCCTACAACCACTATCATCGCGAGAATTTGTTGCGTGAGGGCATCCATCCCTCGAAGATCATCGTTACCGGCAATACGACGTTCGAGGCGATGCGGGCGTTTGCGCCGGAGATCGAGAACAGCGACATCCTCAAACGCCTGGGGCTTGAGCCGAAGAACTACATCCTGGTGACGGCGCACCGCAGCGAGAACGTCGACGATCCGCAGAATCTCGCGAATATCTTCGAGGCGCTCGGCATCCTCAACCAGCGGCTCAAGCGCGAGATCATCTTCCCGATGCATCCGCGTACGACCAGCAAGCTGAAGAATATCGACGTGCCGCCGAACATCCGGATCATGGCGCCGCTCGGCTTCTACGATTTCAACCAGTTGCTCAAGCAGTCTTACGTCGTGCTCTCCGACTCCGGCACTGCGGCCGAGGAGGGGCTGTTCTACAAGGTGCCCAACGTCAGCCTGCGCATGGCGACGGAGCGGATGGAGACGCTCGAAAGCGGCGCCACGATCGTTTCAGGCATGGAGGCCGAGAATATCGTCGAGGCGGTGACGCTGGCTGTCGGCCTGCCCTGGGGCGCGCGCTACGAATTCGAGGAGGATTATTCTCCATCGTCCGTGGTGGTGAACGCGATCCGCACCAAGATCACGAACTTCTTCTGAGCCTCGCGGCGAGCGGCGGTGAGCCGCCGCTGATCTTGTTGAAGCATTGACATGAACCGTGGCCTGCTGATTGCACTGATCTCGACGGACTATCCGCCGCTGCGGACGTCCGCGGCGGTGCAGTTGCGGGATCTTTCACGGGAGTTTGCCGCGCAGGGGCATCGGCCGGTTGTCATCGTTCCATCGCCGATGTCGGATAAGCCGTGGGTGGTGGAGCAACTCGACGGGGTCGAGGTGTTGCGGGTGGCTGCGCCGCCGACGCGTTCGCCGTCCTTCGTCCGGCGTGCCATCGCCGAGATGTGGCTGCCTTTCGCGATGTATTTCAACATCCGGCGCAGCCCGTTTGCCTCGGCGAACTGGGATCTTCTGGTGTGGTATTCGCCACCGATCTTCTTCGGCCCGCTGATCGCGAAATTGCGGCGCAAGTCGAAGGGCAACAACAAGGCGAGGACCTATCTCATCCTGCGCGATATTTTTCCGGAATGGGCGGTCGACCTCGGTCTGGTCCGGCGAGGGCCGGTCTACCTCGTCTTCAAGGCCATCGCGGCATTCCAGTATAGCGTGGCCCAGGTGATCGGCGTGCAGACCGAGTCCAATCTCCACTACCTCAAGAAGTGGGAGCGCGCCCCGCGCCGCATCGAAGTGCTGCGCAACTGGCTCGCGGTGACGCCCGACGTCGGCAGCAGCATCGTGGTAAGGAATACGCCACTCGCCGGCCGCAAGATCTTCGTCTACATCGGCAACATGGGCGTGGCCCAGGGCATGGATATCTTCATCGACCTGATTCACAGCCTGCGCGACCGCACGGATATCGGGTTCCTGTTCGTCGGGCGCGGGACCGAGTTTGCCCGGCTCGAAGCCGAGAAAGCATCACGCGATCTCAGCAATGTGCTGTTCTTCGGGGAGATCGATTCGAGCGAAATTCCAGGGCTTCTTGCGCAGTGCCACGTCGGTATGGTCGCGCTGCATCCCGACCATAAGACGCACAATATTCCGGGTAAGTTCGTCTCCTACGTGCAATATGGGGTTCCGGTTCTCGCGCGCGTGAATCCGGGCACCGACCTGATGAAGCTGATCGAGACCGAGCAGGTAGGGAAGGTGTATGTCGGGAACTCCGTCATCGCGTTGAAGAAACTTGCAGAACAACTTATAGACGATGAGGAATTGCGGCGTTCCATGTCGGAGCGTGGACGGGAACTTGGGCACTCGATGTTTTCGCCTGCTGCTGCGGTGCGGCAAATTGTGGCATCCGCGGTTGTGCCCGCACCGGGAGGATGATCAGAATGTCTGGAATCATCGCCCGCGAGCGGTCGCGTGCAGCTAGTGGAACATTCTGGCCGAGCGGGATCTTCTGTCCTTTCGACCACCGGGGCGAGTGAGTGGATGTTGCGGATATTGGTGACTGGCGCCTCCGGCTTCATAGGGTCTGCCCTGACCAATGCGCTGGCAAACGACGGCCACTTCGTCCGGGCGGCATCGCGCAAGTCGATCGCGCTGACCAATGCGCCGGGAAGCGAATGGGCGGAGCTGTCCGACCTCGAGCGCGAAGTGGACTGGACTCCACTTCTTGATGGCATCGACGTCGTCATCCACCTCGCGGCCATCGCTCATCGCACTCACATTGACAGCGGCCAGTACACCCGGGCCAATCGCGTGGCGACGGCGCATCTGGTGCAGGCCTGTGCGCAACGCGGGATCAAGCGGCTCATCTTCATGTCGTCGATTGGTGCGCAGGCGGGCTCCGCCGCCGACCATGTGGTCACCGAGAAGGACGAACCTTGGCCCATCACGGCCTATGACCGGGCCAAGCTCGCGGCGGAAGAGGAAGTTCGTCACTCTGGCGTACCGTTCACCATTCTGCGGCCGGTCATCGTCTATGGTCCGGGAGCCAAGGCCAACATGGCCATGATGATGCGGATTGCGTCGCTGCCTGTGCCGCTCCCGTTTGGCGCCTTCAAGAATCGCCGTTCGCTGCTGTCGGTCGACAATCTCGTGCAGGCGGTGATGTTCTGCCTCGACAATCCGAACACGATCAATCGGACCTTCATTGTCTGTGATCCCGAGCCGATCACGCTGGCGGAAATGATTGGAACATTGCGCGAGGCGTCCGGGCGGCCGCGGAATCTCGTTCCGATACCGCCGGCCGCGGTGCGAGCGCTGGTTTTTGCCGCTGGCCGCCGCTGGCTCTGGGATCGCATCGGACGCGACCTCGTCGCGAGTTCGGCCGATCTTCAGAGTGTCGGATGGTGTCCCCGCGTGCAAACAAAAGATGGACTGCGCGCGATGGTGCAGGTGGCCAAGTCGCTTCCGCAGGCGTCCCGCATATGAAGCGTCTGCTCGATGTCGCGGTCTGCGCGGTGCTCCTGCTTCTGCTCTGGCCGATCTTCCTGATTGTCGCTGGCGCCATCCGGCTCGATAGCCGGGGGGGAGCGATCTTTCGGCAGGCCCGCGTCGGGAGGAACGGACAGCGATTTACCTGTTATAAATTTCGAACAATGGCCTCAGACACGGGCGATCTTCCGACCCATCAGGTCTCGGCCGCAAAGGTCACGCGACTGGGCTATCACATGCGCCGTTTCAAGATCGATGAACTGCCGCAGGCCTTCAACGTATTGGCCGGTGACATGAGCTTGGTCGGTCCGCGGCCGTGCTTGCCGTCGCAAGTCGAGCTCGTCGAGGCGCGGCGCAAGCTGGGCGTGCTTGACGTACGTCCCGGCATTACCGGGCTGGCCCAGGTGAGGGGCGTCGACATGTCGAACCCGGACCGGCTCGCCGAACTCGATGCCCAATACGTCAAGTCGCAGAGCTTCGTTGGCGATCTCGGTCTGCTCTGGGCGACGTTGCGCGGGCAGGGCGTCGGCGTCGACCAAATCGTCAAGACCTGACCCGCAATCCTCGGCTCACGCTCGGGTCGCGATCGATACGGCCTAATCGAAGACCGGACGGAACAGCCGTGGATTCCAGCCGAAATCCTCGACCGCCGGCGTGGCGTCGAACGTCATATCCTTCATCATGCGCAAGCCCATTGCAACGTTCGCCGTGGGAAACAGCGGCTTCGCCATCGCAAAGATCACGCGCCACAGCCACGGAGAGACGGGAACCAGCCGCCGAGGTCGCCCCATGCCGTCAAACACCCGGCCAATCATTTCGCGATAGGGCAGCGTTTCCGCTCCGGGCAGCGAATAGAATTTGTTGGACGCTGCCGGACTTGCAGCTGCGGCGATCGCGCCGATCGCGAGATCCTCGGCGTGCACCGGCTGCCGCAGGCCTTGCGCGCCGCCGACGACGGGCATGAAGCCGATGCGGCGAATGAGCCGTGACAGCGGCGTGATGTTGGTGTCCCGTCCTTCTGCGTAAATCAGGGTCGGACGCAAGATCGTCCAGCTGACCTGGCGCTGTTCGCAGAGTCTGGCGATCGTCTGTTCGGCATCGGTCAGGTTTCGGATGGTCTCGCGCTCTTCCGCAACTTCAGTATCCTGCTTGGTGAGCACGCTGGTCGAGCTCAATGCCACGACACGATCGACGGTGGACGAGAGGATAAGGGGCAATGCCTTGGCGAGCAGAATTGCGTCGCTGGTACAGTACAGCGTCGTGACATCAGGAAATCTCAGGGTGTCCGACCGCGTCAGGTCGGCCTGGATCCATTCCACGCCAGCGGCCGTGCTGCGGGGCGAGCGGGAGACTGCAAACACGCGCCGATGCTGCCGGGCGAGATGGTCGACGAGGTAGCCGCCGACCAGTCCGCTGCCGCCGATCACGAGACATTCCGTCCGCTTGCCTGCGCTGTCGTCCAGCATGCTGCTACCCCACCTTCAACCGGTGTTTACAAGCAATGCTATTGCGCGGGGTCAAGCCTGCTCTGGCCAGTTTTGGATTCGTCGCGCGTTGCTGCGGGCTGCAGCCGCTTCTGCTCACGTTCCTTCATCCATGCGTCGTACTGCGGCGTGCCCGGTCGCGGTGGGGCGTCCGCAGGCAGGCCGCCGGCCCATTGCGGGACATAGTCGCCCATGCCCGCCGTGAGCTTCTCGTTGACCGTGCCGCAGCCGGACAGACCCGCGGCAAGCCCGACGAGAAGCAGGAGAGAACGAAAACGTATGGACATCGTACGGCGCCGGGTTCGGAGCTTGGGGTGATGAGACGCCGGGTAACCAGCGGGTCAGGAAGGTAGCCTTCAACAAGATAAAATTGGCTTATTCGAGGTGGGTATCCAAATACCAGACAGGATGAGCACCTCGTTTGCCAATGTTCAAATTCTGCAAATGAAAGACGAAATTCTCCATCCACCCGCCAGGTCGCATTTCTAGAATGCGGCCATCGGCTCGCGACAATCTGGCTTGGCCGGCGACCGGGCTTTTTCGTTGACAGGTCCATTTTATTTGTACAATCGTACAAATGGATGCGACCGGGATCGAGGTGCTCGGGTTGCCCGGCGTAACCGCGACATCGCGCTTCACGCTTGGTCATTGGCACGCGCCGCTTGCGCCGCATGGTCGCCAAACGTCCGATTGACAATGAGGGCGCGGAAGACGCCTTGTGACGCGCGACATCGCCCGTGCGTGGGTTAAGGTGAGGCAAGGACCGGGCACTCGGTCCGACGCACAAGAGGCCAGGAATGAAGGGGAGGGACATCTGATGTTCGAACGCAAATACTTTTCTCGGGTGGCCGCGCTTGCTGCCGTCGCCGGCCTTGCGGCCCTCGCACCGGCCAAGGCGGAAGACACCGTCAAGGTCGGCCTGATCCTGCCGATGACCGGCGGGCAGGCCTCGACCGGCAAGCAGATCGAGAACGCGATCAAGCTCTACATGCAGCAGAAGGGCGACACCGTCGCCGGCAAGAAGATCGAGATCATCCTCAAGGACGATGCGGCGATCCCGGACAAGACCAAGACCGCCGCGCAGGAGCTGATCGTCAACGACAAGGTCAATTTCATCGGCGGCTTCGGCGTGACGCCGGCAGCGCTCGCGGCCGCGCCGCTGGCGACGCAGGCCAAGATTCCGGAAGTCGTGATGGCGGCCGGCACCTCGATCATCACCGAGCGCTCGCCCTATATCGTGCGCACCAGTTTCACGCTGGCGCAGTCCTCGACCATCATCGGCGACTGGGCGGTGAAGAACGGCATCAAGAAGGTGGCGACGCTGACCTCGGACTACGCGCCGGGCAATGACGCGCTCAACTTCTTCAAGGAGCACTTCACGGCCGGCGGCGGCGAGGTGGTCGAAGAGGTCAAGACGCCGCTCGCCAACCCCGATTTCGCGCCGTTCCTGCAGCGCATGAAGGATGCCAAGCCCGACGCGATCTTCGTGTTCGTGCCGGCGGGCCAGGGCGGCAACTTCATGAAGCAATATGCCGAGCGCGGCCTCGACAAGGCCGGCATCAAGGTGATCGGACCGGGCGACGTCACCGACGACGACCTGCTCAACAATATGGGCGACGCCGTGCTCGGGACCGTGACCGCGCACATCTACTCGGCCGCGCATCCCTCGCCGATGAACAAGGACTTCGTCGCCGCCTACAAGAAGGCGTTCGGCACGCGTCCCGGCTTCATGGCGGTGAGCGGCTATGACGGCATCCACCTGATCTACGAGGCGCTGAAGAAGACCAATGGCGACACCGACGGCACCAAGCTGGTCGAAGCCATGAAGGGTCAGAAGTGGGAGAGCCCGCGCGGCCCGATCTCGATCGATCCGGAGACGCGCGACATCATCCAGAACGTCTACATCCGCAAGGTCGAGAAGGTCGACGGCGAGCTCTACAACGTCGAGTTCGCGACCTTCGAGGCCGTCAAGGATCTCGGCAAGACCAAGAAGTGACCCGCGAAAGCGGGTCATCCCCGAGCGCGCTTGGCGCGCATCGGGGATCCAGAAGTTGTTGAAGCATGATTCCGGGTTCAGCGCATTCGCGCTGCCCCGCAGTGACGAACGCCTACCAGGATCGCTCGACGCTCGATGACCTCAATCCTCACCAACCTGTTCGATGGCGTTGCCTACGGCATGCTGCTGTTCGTGCTCGCCTGCGGGCTTGCGGTCACGCTCGGCCTGATGAACTTCGTCAACCTCGCCCATGGCGCCTTCGCCATGGCCGGCGGCTATGTCTGCATGGTGCTGGTCAACCGGATGGGGTGGCCGTTCTTCGCCGCGCTGCCGCTCGCCTTCGTCTCCGCTGCCGCGATCGGAATTGCGCTCGAGCGTATGCTCTATCGCCATCTCTATGCACGCAGCCATCTCGACCAGGTGCTGTTCACCATTGGTCTCACGTTCATGTCGGTCGCGGCCGTCGACTACATCCAGGGCTCGTCGCGGGTCTTCATCAACCTGCCGGCCGCGCTGCAGGGCCAGTTCGACGTGTTCGGCGTCGGCATCGGCCGCTACCGGCTGATGATCATCGTGATCTGCGGCCTGCTCACCATCGGTCTGCAGATGGTGCTGGCCAGGACCCGCTTCGGCAGCCGCCTTCGTGCCGCCGTCGATGATCCCCGCGCCGCGAGCGGCCTCGGCATCAACGTGCCGCAGGTGTTCGCCTTCACCTTTGCTTTTGGATGCGGGCTCGCAGGTCTCGGTGGTGCGCTGAGCGCCGAGATCCTCGGCCTCGATCCGTATTTCCCGCTGAAGTTCATGATCTACTTCCTGATCGTGGTCACCGTCGGCGGCTCGTCCTCGATCACCGGACCGTTTTTGGCCTCGCTCCTGCTCGGCATCGGCGACGTCGCCGGCAAATATTACGTGCCGAAGATGGGACCCTTCGTGATCTACACCATGATGATCGTGATCCTGATCTGGCGCCCGAACGGATTGTTCGGCCGCACGGCTGCGCGTTGAGTTTGCCGATGAACGCTTCTTCCGACGTCGGTTATCACGCCCAACGGCGGACGCGCTGGCACTATGGCGAGGCCGCCTTCTGGCTCGTCGTGCTCGCCTGCGGCTTTCTGTTTCCCACGCGCTATCTGATCATGACCGACATCCTGCGGCTGGCACTGTTTGCGATGTCGCTCGATCTCATCCTCGGCTATGCCGGCATCGTCTCGCTCGGCCATGCCGCCTTCTTCGGCGTCGGCGCCTACGCCGCGGGATTGCTGGCGCTGCACGGCATCATCAACGAGCCGGTGCTGGCGCTGATTGCCGCAGGCCTCGCCGCGATGGTGCTCGGCTTCGCGACCAGCTTTCTGGTGATCCGCGGCGTCGACCTGACCCGGCTGATGGTGACGCTCGGCATCGCGCTGCTGCTGGAGGCGCTCGCCGAGCGCTTCTCCAACATCACCGGCGGCACTGACGGCCTGCAAGGAATCGAGATGCAGCCGATCTTCGGCGAGATCCCGTTCGACATGTTCGGCAAGGCCGGCTTCTTCTATTCACTAGCCGTGCTGTTCGCGCTGTTCCTGCTCGCCCGCCGCATCGTGCATTCGCCGTTCGGCCTGTCGCTGCGTGCGATCAAGAACAATCCGCTCCGCGCCGCGGCCATTGGCATCCCCGTCAACCGCCGCCTGATCGCGATCTATACGCTCGCGGCGTTCTATGCAGGCATCGCCGGCGCCCTGTTCACGCAGACCACCGCGATCGCTTCCCTCGACGTCTTCGCCTTCGAGCGCTCCGCCGACCTGATGCTGGTGCTCGTCATCGGCGGCACCGGCTATCTCTATGGCGGGCTGATCGGCGCGGTGATCTTCCGCATGCTCCAGGAAGTGTTCTCCACGATCACCCCGCAATATTGGCAGTTCTGGATCGGCCTCGTGCTGGTCGTGATCGTGCTGGTCGGCCGTCAGCGCCTGCATCGCTGGGTGCTTTATGTGCCGAACCTGATCATCAAGCAGGTGATGGGGCGCAAGGCCGTCGTCGCCGTGCCGGAGAGCGACGCATGACCATCGCGCTCGAAACCCAAAACCTCGAAAAGCAGTTCGGTGGCCTGCGCGTCACGCGCGATCTCTCCCTGAAGATCGAGCAGGGCGCCCGCCACGCGCTGATCGGTCCGAACGGTGCCGGCAAGACCACGGTCATCAACCAGCTCACCGGCGTGCTCAAGCCTAACTCCGGCCGCATCCTGCTCGAAGGCCAGGACATCACCGATCTCCCGGTGCACAGGCGCGTGCTGCGCGGCCTGTCGCGCACCTTCCAGATCAATCAGCTCTATCCTGATCTCACCCCGCTCGAGACCATCGGCCTTGCCGTCTCCGAACGCCTCGGCCATGGCGGCGACTGGTGGCGGCGAATGGGCACGCGCAACGACGTCAATGACGAGATCGCCGATCTCCTGACGCGTTTCCATCTGCTCGATGTCATGAACGAAGAGACCGTGACGCTGCCCTACGGCAAGCAGCGCCTGCTCGAGATCGCGGTCGCGATCGCCGCCAAGCCGCGCGTGCTGCTGCTGGACGAGCCCGCCGCCGGCGTGCCGGAGAGCGAGCGCCACGACATTCTCGCCGTTGTAGGCAGCCTGCCGCGCGACGTCACCGTGCTGCTGATCGAGCACGACATGGACCTCGTGTTCTCCTTTGCCGACCGCATCTCGGTGCTGGTCTCCGGTGCGCTGCTGACTGAAGGTGCGCCCGACCAGGTCGCGCGCGATCCGCAGGTGAAGGCGGTCTATCTCGGCGAGGAGGCGGTCAATGTCTGACCTGCTCGCAATCGATTCACTTCGCGCCGGCTATGGCGAGGCGGTGGTGCTGCCCAACATGTCCCTGTGCCTTGCCGAGGGACAGGTGCTGGCGCTGCTCGGGCGTAACGGCACCGGCAAGACCACGCTGATCAACTCTATCGTCGGCGTCACGCGCCGTTTCTCCGGCAACGTCACCCTTGGCGGCACCGACGTCACGACCATGCGGCCGGACCAGCGGGCGCGCGCCGGCATTGGCTGGGTGCCGCAGGAGCGCAACATCTTCCGCTCGCTGACGGTGGAGGAGAACATGACCGCGGTGGCGCAGCCCGGTCCCTGGACCGTCGCGAAGGTCTACGAGATGTTCCCGCGGCTGAAGGAGCGGCGGGGCAACTTCGGCAACCAGCTCTCCGGCGGCGAGCAGCAGATGCTGGCGATCGGCCGTGCGCTGACCCTCAACCCAAAAGTCCTGCTGCTGGACGAGCCAACCGAGGGTCTGGCCCCCATCATCGTCGAGGAGCTTCTGAAGGCGATCGGGACCATCACCCGGGCCGGCGGCATCTGCTCGATCATTGTCGAGCAGAACGCCCAAAAGATTCTGGGGCTCGCCGACCGTGTTGTGATATTGGAGCGCGGAACGATCGTCCACGACGCCCCGAGCGCCGCGCTGAAGGCCGACCCGTCGGTCCTGGAGCGCCACCTCGGCGTCGCCGGGGCGGCGGCCCACTAAAAAATCCTCGGGAGTTCAAGAATGCAGCGAACCAAAGCCCCCTTCCGCGCCGACGAGGTCGGCAGCCTCCTGCGCCCCGCCAAGATCAAGGAAGCCCGCGCGAAGCTCGAGAAGGGCGAGATTTCGCCCGACGATCTGCGCAAGATCGAGGACATGGAGATCGAGAAGGTCGTGCACAAGCAGGCCTCGGTCGGCCTGAAGCTCGCGACCGACGGCGAATTCCGCCGCTCCTGGTGGCATTTCGATTTCCTGGCCAAGCTCACGGGCTGCGAAATGTTTCATCCGGACACGGGCATCCAGTTCGCAGGCGTCGAGACGCGGCATGACGCGGTCCGCGTGATCGGCAAGCTCGATTTCCCGGACGACCATCCGATGCTGGATCACTTCCGCTTCCTGAAGAAGTCCGCCGACCAGGCCCACGTCACCGCCAAGATGACGATCCCCTCGCCAGCCGTGCTTCACTTCCGTGGCGGCCGCAAGGCGATCTCCAAGGACGTCTATCCGGATCTCGACGCTTTCTACGAGGACCTCGGCAAGACCTACCGCAAGGCCGTCAAGGCGTTCTACGACGCCGGCTGCCGCTATCTCCAGTTCGACGACACCGTCTGGGCCTATCTCTGCTCGCAGGACGAGTTGCAGAAGGCGCGCGAGCGCGGCGACAATCCGGAAGGCCTCCAGCAGATCTACGCACGTATCATCAATTACGCGCTGGCCGAGAAGCCCGCCGACATGGTGGTGACCACGCATGTCTGCCGGGGCAATTTCCGCTCGACCTGGATTTCTTCGGGCGGTTACGAGCCGGTGGCCGAGACCATGCTGGCCGGCACCAATTACGACGGCTACTTCCTGGAATACGACAGCGACCGCGCCGGCGGCTTCGAGCCGCTGCGCTTCCTGCCCAAGGGCAACAAGGTCGTCGTGGTCGGCGTCATCACGTCGAAGTTCGGCGAGCTCGAGAAGAAGGACGATATCAAGCGTCGTCTGGAAGAAGCCTCCAAGTTCGCCCCGCTGGAGCAGCTCGCGCTGTCGCCGCAGTGCGGCTTTGCCTCGACGGAAGAGGGCAACATCCTCTCCGAGGAAGAGCAGTGGGCGAAGCTCAGCCTTGCTGTGGAGATCGCGAAGGAAGTGTGGGGCCAGTAAGTCTCCACACCGCGCTGTCATTCCCCGCGAAGGCGGGGAATCCAGCACGCCGCGGCTTCTCGATGAACCACGGACCTCTCGGAATACTGGATCGCCCGGTCAAGCCGGGCGATGACCACTGAGGGCGGAGAGTACTTCGCGTCAGCGCAGGCAACGAACCCGCTGCCCTCACTTCTCCGCCAGATAGACCTCGCCCAGCAGCGACGAGTTCGACCACGGCACCTGCTTGTTTTTCGTCCCCGAGACCACCTCGGCCCGCACCCGCGTCAGCATCTGCTGCACTTCCAGCCCCGGCGTGCCGATGTGGCGGGACAGCGCCGCTGAGAATGGCGAATTGGCACGTTCACCGTCGAGCGCCACCTGGCCCGGTGCGGTCGCGAACGCGATCAGCGTGCCGGCCCCTAACGTCGCGCCGGACCCGAGGCTCGACGGAGCTGCGAGGCCTGGCGTCCCCTCGATGCCGCGACTGCTGGCGGTGCTTGCGACTTGCTGCGCCATCGGATTGTTGCGGCAGGCATCGAAGATCAGGATGTTGGTACGAACCTGGTCGTCGAGGCCAGCCATGATCGTGTCCATGTCGATCATCGCCTCGGTCATGCTCACACCGGGCTTGAGCTCGACGTCAACGGGAATGAGGTAGTTGCGACCGTCGACCTGCACGCCGTGACCGGCATAATAGACCAAGGCCACCTGCGCCCGCGCCACCTCGCGCAGGAAGTCGCGCGTCACCTTCTGCATCGCGGCGCGGTCGAGATCGACGCCCTCCGATACAATGAAGCCGATGTCACGCAGGCTCTTGGCGACGGCGCGCGCATCGTTGGGCGGATTGGGCAGTGCCCTCACATGCGCGTAGGCGCCATTGCCGATAACGAGCGCCATGCGCTTGCCTGGCGTTGCGGGAACAGGCGAGGGCGCAGGCGCGGCGTTACCCTGCTGCTGCGTGGGCGTGGTCTGCTGTTGTCCTGACGGGGCGGGCGCATCGCGCGGGATCGGCACGGCTGGGTCCGTCACCAGCGACAGCCGCACTTTTGCGGTGGCCTGATTGGCCTTGCTGCCCGCGTCCGAGGCCACGATCGCGAGCGTTGCGTTGTAGTCGTCTTTCGCACGCGCGTAGTCGCCCTTGGCCTCATAGGCCAGCGCGCGATGGGTGTAGGCGGAGATCAGCACGCTGTTCGGCGGTGTCATGATGCTGACCGGCGGCTTCTCCTTCGCGAGCCGGATCGCCTCGCTGCCGTCGGCAATCGCGCGATCGAGATCGTTCTTCGCGCGCCAGATCGCGGTGCGGTTGATCAGCGGCTGCGGCAGCGTCGGATCGAGCCGGATTGCCTGGTTGATGTCGGAGAGCGCGCCGTCGAGATCGCCCAGCGCCCCCTTCGCGATGCCGCGGTTCTGGAACGAGAACGCCGATCTCGGATCGGCCTTGATCGACATGTCGTAATCGGCGATCGCCTTGGCGTAGTCGCCCTTGCCGCGCCAGGCATTGCCGCGGTTGTGGAAGATGATGCCATCAGGCGGCCCGAGCTTCAGTGCGTCGTCGAAATCCGCGATCGCGATGTCGTAGTCGCCCTTGTCGTAATAGGCCGAGCCTCGCAAGCTGTAGACCGCCTGGCTCGGCCGCAGCCGGATCGCTTCGGTGGTGTCGGCAATGACACGGGCGTAGTCGCCCTTCTTGTTCCAGCCCACCGCGCGCCAGAAATAGACGGTCGCGAGCTGCTCACCCTTGAAAACCTTCAGCGCGATGATCTTGCTGCAGGCGTCGACCATCTGGTCCGCCGGCGTGGTCTCGGTGGTGCAGAGCGGTCCGAGCTGGCTGCGCGCCTGGGCGGAGCAAGGCGCCGACCACAGGGGCGCCAAGAGAAGGCAGAGCGCGACGAGCAGGCGGCGCATGGAGCCTCGGATGCTGACGATATAGCAGAAGGAGGACGTGACCCTTTTGTCGGTCCCAGGGGATCGTCGGTTCAGATTCTGCGGTTGCGGGGGCAGGCTTACTTCTTCGGTTGGCGGGTGCGGACCTCGATGAAGCCGCCGGCCATTTGAACTTCGAACCGTGACAGGAAGCTCATGCCGAGCAGGCCATCGATGCCGGCGCCGTAGCTCTTGTCATCCGTCGTCTGGATCGCCACGGGCACGTTGATCGCTTCCAGCTTGCCGAGCGCAACCTTGTCGGCTCGGGATAGTTTCGCTTTGCTCTGGCCGTTGGCCGTTATGAGCGTGATCTCACTGGTGCCGGCGTCGGGGATCTTGGCGCGGCTGGCAAAAGTGGACTTCACGGACACGTAGCTCGCGCCGGTATCGAGGACGAACAGTCCGGAGACGCCGTTGATCGCAGCCTTCACCGTGACGACGTCCTTCCCCCCGCGTAGGGGGAAGCTTTCTTTGCGCAATCCTGTCGAAGCGACGCAGTTGCCCTGGCTTTCGTAGTCGGCGATGATCTTCCGGGTCTGGCTGGTATCGCGGGTGGCCGGATCGAGCGCAACCCATAGACTGATCGGCGCTGTTGCCTCGCAGAACTGTTTGAGAGCCGCATAGGCGCCTGCCATGTGCAGGAAGACACGGCTCGAGATCGATTTCTTGTCCGTGCCATAGAGCTCGATGGCATCGGAATAGTCGGCCAGCGCACGGTGGTAGTCTTGCAGGCCATCAAGCGCGACGCCGCGCAAGTAGTGTGCGTCGCGATTGGTCGGTGCGCGCCGCATGAACTCGTCGGCGACCTCCGCGGCTCTGGGATAGTCCGTGAGCTTGAGATAGATGTTGATCGAGCGGTGCAGCGCGGTGATCGGCGCGCCACAATTCATGACGAACTTGTAGAGCCCGTCAGCGGCCTGTCGCCGGTAGCCGAGCTTGTCCAGCATGAGCGCGAGATCACTGATGCTTTTCTGGTCACACGGCTCGCGCTTCAACTCTTCCAGGCGCAGCCAGACAAATGGGTCGCGCGCGGCTGCGACGGGCAGGACGCCGATCCTCTCATAGACTGACGCGAATAATTCGTCGGGATTCTCGTCCAGATAACCTGCGCGTGCGCCGCCCGATAATGCCGCCAGCAGACAGGCGACGAGCCAAAACAACCTGAACATACCCTGCCCCGAACATCCCGTTCGCAATGTATACCGGTAAGTGTAGGCGCGGCCAAACGCACGATGGGAGTGCCCCCAAGGATCTGGTTGGCCTGCCAATGAGGGGGGAGCAATTCCAGAGGGTATTCCCTGAGTGGGCAGAATTTGCTAGGAGGCGGGTCCCAACTTTTCTGCCCACCACTGTCCCACACATGAAAAACGACGAAATCCTGAGCCAAATCACCGAGTTCTGCCGCAAGGCGGACATGGCGGAATCGACGTTTGGCCGGCGTGCGGTGAACGATGGGAAGCTCGTGCAGCGGCTGCGCGAGGGCAAGCGCATCACCATCGACACGCTGGAACGGATCCAGGCCTATATCGCCGCGTCCACGACGGGCGGCCTGCCGCCGCCGCGGGGGCTCCAGGTGCCCCCGGAAAAGCGCGATCCGCGCGGCAATTTCCGCTTCTTCGAGAACCGGCAGAAGTATCTGCTGTTCGTCCACACCTGCAGCGAGAAGCGGGTGGTTGCGGAGCGTGTCGCGCTGGAGCTCGCCAGCATCCATCCTCGGCCGCCCGCCCTCCGCATCTTCGATGCCGGTGTCGGCGACGGCACGGTGCTGGCGCGAGTGCTGCGCGCCACGCACCAGCGCTACCCGCACATGCCGTTCTATGTGGCCGGCAAGGAGCTCAGTCTCGAGGATCTGCGCCTGACGCTGGAGAAGGTGCCGGACCGCATTTTCGAGCATCCGGCGTCGGTTTTCGTCTTCACCAACATGTTCTACTCGGAGGCGCCCTGGCTCACGCCGGCGTCGCCTGCGGCAGCGGCGGCCACCGTCTGGCACGAGGTTCCGCTGCGGGGCGCCTCATCAGGCGAGTTCGAGCAGCAGATCGCCGAGCTTCGGCCGTTCCTGGAGCAGAACTGGCGTGCCGCGATCAGCCCGCGCACGGCGATGCCGCTGTATGAGCGGCCGGTCGTGCTGGTGCTCTACCGCGAGGACCAGCGGTTCCTGCTGGATTCGACCATTCCGCGACCGGGCCAGACTGAGGCCAATTTCGACCTCGTGATCGCATCCCAGCCATACCGCGCGCTGTCCTCGGTCAATTTCCGGGCCAAGCGGATCATTGCACCGCTGGCGCGGGCGCTGCGGCCGGGCGGCCGCCTGATCGGTATCCACTCCCACGGTCACGATCCCGGCATGGAAATGATCCAGGCGATCTGGCCCGGAGAAAATCCTTTCTCGGTGAGCCGTCATGAGCTATTGCGCGCCGTTAAGTATGAGCTGGGGTCGTTGGGCCGCGACTTAAATTTTAATGCTTACGCGGACAACCGTTCGATCTTCAGGTATGATATGGAAGCGCTGCCCAACGAGGTGACGGGTACCATCGGAACCTCGACGGCCTTTGCAGCGTGGAATGCGGCGGTGTATGTCGCTCAGATTGAGGACGACCGGTTGACAGATATGACTCAAAACGGCCGCACTCTGGATGCCGCCAGGGATGTGCTGCGAAAGTACAACGGGCTCTGGTTTCTCGACGAATCCTACGTCATCTCGCGCCGGCGTGATTGACATAATCCAAGGGTAAACATCGCAAACTCCGCCTGAAGCGGCGGAACAAGGGGTTACTGATGCGCGCGTCCTATCTTTTCACCAGCGAGTCCGTGTCCGAGGGCCATCCGGACAAGGTCTGTGACCGGATTTCCGATGAAATCGTCGACCTGTTCTACCGGGAAGGGCCCAAGGCCGGCATCGATCCGTGGGCTATCCGCGCGGCCTGCGAGACGCTGGCCACCACCAACAAGGTCGTGATCGCCGGTGAGACCCGCGGTCCGAAGTCCGTCACCAACGAGCAGATCGAGAGCGTCGTGCGCGACGCGATCAAGGACATCGGTTACGAGCAGGACGGCTTCCACTGGCAGAAGGCGGACATCGAGATCCTGCTGCACCCGCAGTCGGCCGACATCGCGCAGGGCGTCGACGCGCTGCAGCCGGGCGAAGTCAAGGAAGAGGGCGCTGGCGACCAGGGCATCATGTTCGGTTACGCCACCAATGAGACGCCCGACCTGATGCCGGCGCCGATCTTCTACGCCCACAAGATACTGCGTCTCATCTCCGAAGCCCGTCATTCCGGCAGGGAGAAGGTGCTGGGCCCGGATTCCAAGAGCCAGGTCACCGTGCAGTACGAGAACGGCAAGCCGGTCGGCGTGCGCGAGATCGTGGTGTCGCACCAGCATCTGGTCGAGGACATCTCGTCGAAGCAGATCCGCGACATCGTCGAGCCCTATGTGCGCGAGGCGCTGCCGAAGGACTGGATCACGCCGAAGACGATCTGGCACATCAACCCCACCGGCAAGTTCTACATCGGCGGTCCCGATGGTGACTCCGGCCTGACCGGCCGCAAGATCATCGTCGACACCTATGGTGGCGCGGCCCCGCATGGCGGCGGCGCGTTCTCCGGCAAGGATCCGACCAAGGTCGACCGCTCCGCGGCTTACGCGGCCCGCTACGTCGCCAAGAACATCGTCGCGGCCGGCCTTGCCGATCGCTGCACGCTGCAGCTCGCCTACGCGATCGGCGTGGCGCGTCCGCTGTCGATCTACATCGATACCCACGGCACCGGTAAGGTGTCGGAGGACCAGCTCGAGAAGGCCGCCGCCAAGGCGATGGACCTGACCCCGCGCGGCATTCGCAGCCATCTCGATCTCAACCGCCCGATCTACGCGCGCACCTCGGCCTATGGCCATTTCGGCCGCACGCCGGACAACGAGGGCGGCTTCTCCTGGGAGAAGACCGATCTCGTCGAGGCGCTCAAGCGCGCGGTCTAGTTCACTTGCGTCATTCCGGGGCGCCGCGACAGCGGCGAACCCGGAATCTCGAACCTCCGGATTCCGGGTTCGCTCGTTTCACGAGCGCCCCGGAATGACGAGCCCAACAAACAGGAACCCCCTATGAACGCGAAGCCCGGCTTCACCGATTACATCGTCAAGGACATCTCGCTCGCCGAGTTCGGCCGCAAGGAACTCTCGCTGGCCGAGACCGAGATGCCCGGCCTGATGGCCACCCGCGAAGAGTACGGCCCGAAGCAGCCGCTGAAGGGCGCGCGTATTGCAGGCTCCCTGCACATGACGATCCAGACCGGCGTGCTGATCGAGACGCTGGCAGCCCTCGGCGCCGACATTCGCTGGGTCTCCTGCAACATCTATTCGACGCAGGACCACGCTGCGGCTGCGATCGCAGCCGCCGGCATTCCAGTGTTTGCGGTCAAGGGCGAGACGCTGACCGAGTATTGGGACTACACCGCAAAACTGTTCGACTGGCACGGCGGCGGTCACCCGAACATGATCCTCGACGACGGCGGCGACGCCACCATGTATGTCCATCTCGGCCTGCGCGCCGAGAACGGCGACACCGCGTTCCTGGACAAGCCGGCTTCGGAAGAAGAGGAAGTCTTCTTCGCGCTTTTGAAGAAGCAGCTCAAGGAAAAGCCGAAGGGCTACTTCGCCGAGATCGCCAAGAGCATCAAGGGCGTCTCCGAAGAGACCACCACGGGCGTGCATCGTCTCTATGACATGCAGAAGGCCGGCACGCTGCTTTGGCCCGCCATCAACGTCAACGACAGCGTCACCAAGTCGAAGTTCGACAATCTCTATGGCTGCCGTGAATCGCTGGTCGACGGCATCCGCCGCGGCACCGACGTGATGATGTCGGGCAAGGTCGCGATGGTCGCGGGCTTCGGCGACGTGGGCAAGGGTTCGGCGGCTTCGCTGCGCCAGGCCGGCTGCCGCGTGATGGTGTCGGAAGTCGATCCGATCTGCGCGCTGCAGGCGTCGATGGAGGGTTATGAAGTCACCACCATGGAAGACGCCGCGCCCCGCGCCGACATCTTCGTCACCGCGACCGGCAACAAGGACATCATCACCATCGAGCACATGCGCGCGATGAAGGATCGTGCCATCGTCTGCAACATCGGTCACTTCGACAACGAGATCCAGATCGCGTCTCTGCGCAATCTGAAGTGGACCAACATCAAGCCGCAGGTCGACGAGATCGAGTTCCCCGACAAGCACCGCATCATCATGCTGTCGGAAGGCCGGCTCGTGAACCTCGGCAACGCGATGGGCCATCCGTCCTTCGTGATGTCGGCGTCGTTCACCAACCAGACGCTGGCGCAGATCGAGTTGTTCGCCAACAACAAGGACGGCAAGTACAAGAAGGAAGTCTACGTGCTGCCGAAGACGCTCGACGAGAAGGTCGCGCGCCTGCATCTCGCCAAGATCGGCGTCAAGCTCACCGAGCTCCGCAAGGACCAGGCCGACTATATCGGCGTGAAGCAGGAAGGTCCGTACAAGAGCGACCACTACCGCTACTGATCCGCAGATCACATCGATCATCGACACAAAGCCCTGGAGCGATCCGGGGCTTTGTTGTTTCGGCGCATGGAATTCAACTCGCTTTGCAGTCGCTGCACGGCTGTTTGGCGATTGACGGCCAGCAGAGACGGGCGGACTATCGCCGCGGGCGGAGGAAACCATGCAACAAGAGCATTTCGACGTGCTGATCGTCGGTGCCGGCCTGTCCGGTGTCGGCGCGGGCTATCATCTTCAGACCAAGTGCCCGGGCAAGAGCTACGTCATCCTGGAGGGGCGCGACTGCATCGGCGGCACCTGGGATCTGTTTCGCTATCCCGGCATCCGCTCCGACAGCGACATGTTCACGCTCGGCTATTCCTTCAAGCCGTGGACCGATCCGAAGGCGATTGCCGGCGGGCCGCAGATCCTGAACTATGTGCGCGAGACCGCAGCCGAGAACGGCATTGAGGCGCACGTCCGCTTCCGCCATCGCGTCAAGCGCGCGGCATGGTCGACGCAGGAAGCGCGCTGGACCGTCGAGGTCGAGCATACCGCAGGGGAGGGCGCGACCGAGCTCGTGCGCTTCACCTGCAATTTCCTGTTCATGTGCTCAGGCTATTACAAATACGAGGCGGGCTATACGCCGGAGTTCAATGGCGTCGCGGATTTTGCCGGCCGCATCGTGCATCCGCAGAAATGGACCGAGGACATCGACTACGCGGGCAAGCGCGTCGTCGTGATCGGCTCCGGCGCGACCGCGGTGACGCTGGTGCCGGAGCTCGCCAAGACCGCGGCGCAGGTCACCATGCTGCAGCGCTCGCCGACTTATGTGGTGTCGCGCCCGGCGCAGGATCCCGTCGCCAACAAATTGCGCCGTAACCTGCCGGCGCGGCTGGCCTATCACCTGATCCGCTGGCGCAACGTGATGTGGGGGATGTTCTTCTTCCAGCTCAGCCGGCGGCGGCCGGACAAGGTGAAGAACCTGATCCTCGGGGGCGTGCGTATGGCGCTCGGGCCGGACTACGACATCGCCACGCATTTCACGCCGCGCTACAACCCCTGGGACCAGCGGCTCTGCCTCGTGCCCGACGGCGATCTTTTCAAGGCAATCCGCGAAAAGCGCGCCGCCGTGGTCACCAATGAGATCGACACCTTTACCCGCGACGGCATCCGCCTGAAGGACGGCAGCGAGCTTGCGGCCGACATCATCGTGACGGCGACGGGCCTGGTGCTCCAGGTGGTCGGCGGCCTCGAGATCAGCGTCGATGGCCGCGCCGTCGATTTCGCGAGCACGCTGACCTATAAGGGCATGATGTATGCCGACGTGCCGAACATGGCTTCGGCCTTCGGTTACACCAACGCGTCCTGGACGCTGAAATGCGATCTCACCTGCGAATATGTCTGCCGTCTCATCAACTACATGGACCGGCACAATTTCCGTCAGTGCATGCCGCACAATGACGACCCCGAGATCACCGCGCAGCCGTCGCTCGATTTCACCTCTGGCTATGTCCAGCGCTCGGTCGCGAAGATGCCGAAGCAGGGCTCGAAGCAGCCGTGGCGGCTGTACCAGAACTACGCCTTCGACATCGTGTCGCTGCGGTTCGGCAGGATCGACGACGGCGTGATGCGATATTCCTGATCACGCCGCCTCCGCTTCTATGCCTTGCGCGGAGTGAGCTCGCCGAGTTGTCGCGTCGCGGCTGCCAATGCGTTGTTTTGCGTATACGGCCGCCCGGCTGAATCGGGGATGGTTCCGAACAGTTAACGCCGGATTAACGGATGAGTCCTAGCCTGTCTCGGCCGGGGTTACTCGCAAGGCCGAGGTGAGCCCAATGGAAGCCCAGAAGATCGCGGTCGACGCCGTCGTCGCGCTGACCGATTGCGACCGCGATGCCGTCGTCGCCTTTATCCGCCGGCTCTATCTCGCCGGCGTCACCGACCCCAAGCGCCTGACCTTCAAGGGTCTCCAGGCACTGGCGCGGGCTTGATTCGGCTCGTTTCGGTCCGCTTCGGCCCGATCTCTCCTCGGATGTTCTCCCCAGAGTGACCGCAACCCAGCGGTGAATATCTTGCCGCTCGGGCTGGGTCGCGTTAGATCACGTCCCCGGTTGTGTCACTCGGGAACTTGGGGAATGCTAAAGCAGCTTTTTGCGCCGCAACTTGTCATTTTGTATGTGCTCGCGGCCTCGACGATTTACGTTCACTTCCGTGGCAAGCAGCGGCTGCGCTTCGCGCGCCAGCTCGGCGATCACTCGACCTATCTCGCGCCCTACAATGTGCTGATGTACGCGGGCTCGGCCGTGCCGAACAAGCCCGTCATCTCCGTCGAGCAGTTTCCCGAACTGAAGCCGCTCAGCGAGAACTGGGAGACCATCCGCGACGAGGCCGTCCGCCTGTTCGACGAAGGTTTTATCCGCGCGGCAGCAAAGAACAACGATTGGGGCTTCTATTCGTTCTTCAAAAGCGGCTGGAAACGCTTCTACCTGAAATGGTACGACGACTTCCTGCCCTCGGCGCGCACGCTGTGCCCGAAGACGGTGGAGCTGCTCAATTCGATTCCGAGCGTGCATGGCGCGATGTTCGCGATGCTGCCGCCGGGCGGCAAGCTCGGCGCGCACCGCGATCCCTTCGCGGGCTCGCTGCGCTACCACCTCGGCCTGGTGACGCCGAACTCGAACAAGTGCCGCATCCTGGTCGACGGCGTCGAATGCGTCTGGCGTGACGGCGAGGCCTTCATGTTCGACGAGACTTTTATTCACAGCGCGGAGAACGCGACCGACGTCAACCGCATCATCCTGTTCTGCGACGTCGAGCGTCCGATGAAGTACGGCTTCATGGCCGCGATCAACCGCTGGGTTAGCCATCGCATCGTCAAGGCATCGGCAACCCAGAACGTCGACGGCGAGAGCGTCGGCGTGCTCAACAAGGTGTTCGGCAAGCTCTACGAGATCCATCTCGGCAGCCGCAAGATCAAGGAGTGGAACCGTAACGTCTACTACACGCTGAAATATTCGCTGACGGCGTTGATCCTCGGCCTGATTGTGCTGTCAGCGCTGCGGTGACGATCTCGGAATCAAAAAGCCCCGGAGCGATCTCCAGGGCTTTCTGTTTGTGGATACGCTCCAGCCGCAATCAGGCAGTCTTAGCGCCTGTCTGAATGGTCGAGCCCACATGCTGCCCGCGCAGTGCCGCGCTGATCCGGCCGGGCACGAGGCCGTTGACCACCTGCACGCGCGCGATGTGCCGTGCATTCGCCATCACCTCGAGCAGCGCAGGATCGAACGGCAGCGTGCCCTTCAGCTTCGCGAGTTCGGCGAAGCTGGTTTCTTTCAGCAGCTCGGCCGTTTTGCCATCAGCGCCATTGGGATCATTGGTGTAGACGCCGTCGACGTCCTCCACGATCGTGAGGCCGGCGGCCCCAAGCGCATCGGCGAGCAGGAAGGCGCCGGTGTCGGCGCGATGCAGCGGGATGCGCGAGGTCGGGAATTCGTGATGGTGGTAGGGCGGGAAGGCGCTGCCGACGACCGCGCGCGCCGCCGCGAGGTGGATCGCGAGCTGGCTCGCAATGGTCGGATGCTCGACATAGGAGACGCCCTCGGGTGCGAGCAGGCTCGCCAGGATATGGCCGTTCTGGCCGGCCTCGCTGGCGGCGAGCGGCGCGAGCGAGCCGACCGGCAGGCCGAGGTCGAGACCGACGCTGTAGAGATGGCGGGCACGGATGCCCGCGCCGGTCAGGATCAGCAGGCGATGCTCGGGCAGCAGCGATCGCAATTCATCGACGAGCGGCAGGATCGCTTCGTGACCGCGATCCATGATGCGGCCGCCGATCTTGATGACCTGCAGCCAGGGCAGCAGCTTGATCGGGCGATTGCCGGCGACAGGACGGGTGAGATCGCTGTCCAGAAGGGTCTGGCGGGCGAGCGGCGAGGCGACGTGCTTGATCTGGTTGGTGTCAGCCATAACTGCTCTCTTCAGCTCGCGGTGATGATGGTGCCGACATGCTCGCCCGCGAGCGCGCGGGTGAGGTTGCCGGGGACAAGGCCGTTCACGACCTGCACCTGACTGACGTGGCGCGCCGCGGCGAGGAGATCGAGCACCGGGAATTCCAGGATGGAATCCTGCAGACCCTTGGCCTTCATTTCCGCCACCGAGATTTTCGGAATGAAGGTCGCATTATTCGATGTTTTCGGGTTTGCTGTGTAAAGGCCGTCCTCGTCCTTCACATAGATCATCGCCTTGCAGCCGAACTGCTCGGCGACGAGGAAGCATCCGGCGTCGGTGCGGTAGGGCGGGATCACGCCCTCGGCCGCCGGCCGCATCCACAGGCTATAGGGCGGCATGCCACTGAAGATCACCGCGTTCACTTCGGCGAGGAACAGCGGCACGGACGATAGCCCGGCGCTGCTGACGGCAGAGATGCCGTGCTTGGCAAGCAGCTGTCCAAGCATCGCGGCGTTCTGGTCGGCCACGGAAGCGCCGAGCTGCGACAGCACGCCGGCCGGCAGGCGAAGCCCGGCGGCGATCGAATAGAGATGCCGCGCGCGGGTGCCGGCGCCGGTGCCGATCAGGAGCTTGTGGGCTTTACGGGCCGCAACAATCTCCTCGACGATCGGATAGACTGCGGCGCGACCGCGATCGATCATGCTCTGTCCGCCGATCTTGATGACGGTTGCGTCCGGCAGGATGCGGAAGTCCGAAGCTTGCTCTGCGGCGGCGACAAGCTGTGGGTCGGTGAGCGAGCGCTGCATCAGCAGCGCTTCAAGCTCGGTGGTCGTGGTCGACATCAGAGACACCTCTCGTTGTCAATGCGGCGACCCCTCCGGTCCTGACCGCGTGTGGGAGTCTTGCTGGATAGTTCGGCCCGTGGCAACAAAGATTGCCGGGATTGAGTTGCCCGAATATGGAGCAGGCGATGGCCTCCTTGCCGACCGCGAATACCGATATAACGCAGTTCTTTCGTCAGTGGCTGGAAACCTTCGCGGGTTATGTCCGCGAGGTCGACTATGCCTCTGCGCGGCCGCTCTTCCATCCTGACGCGCTGGCTTTCGGCACGCATAACGATGTCATCCCCGGCCTCGATCAATGGGTCGCGACGCAATGGGACAACGTCTGGCCGAAGACGACCGACTTCCGCTTCGTGCTCGATCAGATCGCGATCCTGGCATCCCCCGACGGCACGATGGCGACGGTGATCGCGCCCTGGACGAGCACGGGCTATCATCCCGATGGCAGCGCATTTCCGCGTCCCGGCCGGGCGACGATGGTGTTTTCAAGAGACCGAGATGGTTGGCTGTGTGTGCATTCCCACATGTCGCTCAATCGCGGTGTGCCGCAGACGAGCCACGCCAATCGGCCTGTGAAGGCTTGGTAGAGGGCGGTCACCGCGGGCTCCATCGGCGACTAAAGTCTTAGCCTCTCGTTCCAGCCTGCTGGAACCATTGGAACCTGATATCGTTTGTTCCGCAACGAACAATCGATGAAAACGCGCAAGTGGGGGTCTATCGGAGGGAGCATTCCGATGGCAACACTCGACCTTGATGTCACCCAACTCACCACATCCGAGCATCAGCGCCAGCTTCGTCGCGCCGTGATCGCCTCCACGATCGGGACTGCGATCGAATGGTATGATTTTTTTCTCTACAGCACCGTCACGGGTCTGGTTTTCGCAAAGCTGTTCTTTCCGCACTCCGATCCCTGGGTCGGCACGCTGGAGGCGTTTGCGATCTACGCGGTCGGCTTCGTCGCGCGCCCGATCGGCGCGGCCATCTTTGGGCACTATGGCGACCGCATCGGACGCAAATCCACTTTGATCGCGACCCTGCTCTTGATGGGACTGGCGACTGCCGCAGTGGCCGTGGTGCCGACCTATGCAAGCATCGGCATCTGGGGCGCCGCGATCCTGACCGTACTGCGATTCATTCAGGGCGTTGGCGTCGGCGGCGAGTGGGGCGGCTCAGTGCTGATGTCGATGGAATGGGCCCGCAACGATCAATCCCGAGGATTGATCGCATCATGGCCGCAATTCGGCGTGCCATGCGGCCTATTTCTCGCCAATCTTGCCGTGCTGGCGTTCAGCCAGATGGCGGGCGATCAGTTCCTGGCGTGGGGGTGGCGCATTCCGTTCGCGCTCAGCATCATCCTGGTCGGTGTCGGCCTCTACATCCGGCTCGGCATTCTCGAAACGCCCGTGTTCTCAAAGCTCGTGGCTGAACGTCAGGTCGAGCGCACGCCGATGCTGACCGTGATCCGGGAATATCCGAAGGAGATTCTGCTGTCCGCGTTCGCGCGCATGTCGGAGCAGGCGCCGTTCTACATCTTCACTGCCTTCGTGTTCTCCTATGGCATCGGTACCCTGCACGTTTCGCGCGACTTCCTGCTGACCGCGGTGCTGTCGGCCTCGGTGCTGTCCTTTGTCTCGATCCCGCTCTGCGGCCACATCTCCGATCAGATCGGCCGCAAGAACATGTACATGCTCGGTGCTGCCGCGACGGGCATCTTCGGCTTCATTTATTTCGCGATGCTCAATACCGGATCGCCAACCATCATCTTCCTGGCGATCATCCTGTCGCTGATTCCGCATGACATGCAGTATGGACCGCAAGCCGCGTTGATCGCCGAGAGCTTTACTGGACGCCTGCGCTACAGCGGCTCCTCGCTCGGCTATCAGCTCGCATCCGTGATCGCCGGCGGCCCCGCGCCGCTGATCGCCGCCTGGCTATTCGGCACGTTCCACTCGGCGACCGCCATTGCGGTCTATATCGCGATTTGCGCAGTCATAACGCTGGCCGCAACCGCGATGATGACCGATTACACCGGGAAGGACATCAACGCGGCGGGCGCGCACGAGCGGCGAATTTGAGACCACAAAAAGCCCCGGACGCCATCTCCGGGGCTTTGCTTTTCCCGTGATCTCGAGGTCAGCCTTATTCCGGCTGGCCGATGCTCACCTTCAGCGTGCCGACGCCGTCGACGCCGCATTCGAGCTTGTCGCCGGGCTGGAGCTGCGACACCCCGGCCGGCGTGCCGGTCATGATGATGTCGCCGGCGGCGAGCTTCACCTGCTGCGAGAGCTGCCAGATGATTTCCGGCACGTTCCAGATCAGCTCGTTGAGGTCGCCCTTCTGGGCTTCCTTGCCGTTGACCGTGAGCCAGATCTTGCCCTTGGCGGGATGGCCGATCTTCGAGGCCGGCTGCACCGCAGAGGCGGGCGCCGAGCCGTCGAACGACTTGCCGATCTCCCACGGGCGCTCCTTCTTGCGCGAGGCGATCTGGAGGTCGCGGCGGGTGAGGTCGATACCGACGGCGTAGCCGTAGACGTGGTCGAGCGCCTTGTCGGCGGGAATGTTGAGGCCGCCGCTCTTCATCGCGACGATCAGCTCGACCTCGTGATGCAGATCCTTGGTCAGCGGCGGATAGGGAATGGTGGCGCCGTCCGGCACCAGCATGTCGGCGTGCTTGGCGAAGAAGAACGGCGGCGCGCGCTCGTCATTGCCCATCTCGCGGATGTGCTCGAGATAGTTGCGGCCGACGCACCAGATGCGGCGCACCGGATAACGGCCGGCCTCGCCGACCACGGGAAGCGAAGCCTGGGGCGGAAGCGGGATGACGTAGGAGGCGGCGTTCATGAAGCGATCTCGCTGCTCTTGAGGTGGACGGAACTTTATGCGGTGGCGCTGATCGGCGCCAGAGCGCCGGCGTCGCGATGTTGCAGGCGGAAGAACGAGGCGTAACGTCCCGAGCGGCGCAGCAGCTCGTCATGCCGGCCCTGCTCGACGATCTCGCCGCCTTCGACGACCAGGATCGCATCCGCATGCATGATGGTGTGCAGGCGGTGCGCGATCACGATGGTGGTGCGGTTCTGGCAGAGATGCTCGATCGCCTCCTGGACCTGCCGCTCGGACTCGGAATCGAGCGCGGCGGTGGCCTCGTCCAGCAGGATGATCGGGGCGTTCTTGAGCAGCGCGCGCGCCACCGCAATGCGCTGGCGCTGGCCACCCGAGAGCTGCGTGCCGTGTTCGCCGACCGGGGTGTCGTAGCCGAGCGGGAAGCTCATGATGAAATCATGCGCGCAGGCTGCCTTCGCCGCATCGATGATCTCGCTCTCGCTCGCGCCTGGTTTGCCGAAGGCGATGTTGTTGCGGATGGTGTCGCGGAACAGATAGACGTCCTGGCCAACATAGGCGGTCTGCGCCCGCAGCGATTTGCGCGACACCGCCCCGATCGGCTGGCCGTCGATCACGATGTCGCCTTGGCTCACCTCGTAGAAGCGCAACAGCAGCGCCAGCACGGTCGACTTGCCGCCGCCAGAGGGGCCGACCAGCGCGGTGACCTTGCCGGGCTCGGCGACGAAACTCATGCGGTTGAGCACGGTCTCATTGGCGCGATAGCAGAAGCTGACGTCGCGCAGCTCGATCCGCGCATCGGAGAGTTTGAGCGCCGGCTTGCCGTCGTCGGAATGCTCGCTGGCCGGGCTGTCGACGACCTCGAGCAGCATGCGCGCGCCGACGAGCTGGCTGTTGAGGTCGATGTTGAGCCGCGCCAGCCGCTTGGCCGGTTCGGTCGCCATCAGGAAGGCGGTCATGAACGAGAAGAACGCGCCGGGCGTGGCGTTAAGCGCGACCACGCTGTAGCCGCCATAAAGCAAGCAGCCGGCGACCGCGAAGCCGCCGAGCATTTCCATCAGCGGGTTGGAGCGGTTGGCGACGCGGGCCATCTTGTTGGCGTTGCGCTCGACGATTCCGATGTTCTCGTCGATGCGCTTCTGCATGGTGTCTTCGAGCGTGAACGCTTTCACCGTGCGGATGCCTTGCAGCGATTCCTGCATCGTTTCCATGATGTCGGCGGTGCCGGTGAACTGGTTGAAGGCGAGGCCCTTGATGCGCTTGACCAGCTTGCGCAGCACCAGCATCGCCGGCGGCACCGCGACGAGCCCGATCAGCGACATCAGCGGATCCTGCCACACCATCACGCCGATCATGGCGAGCAGCATCAGCAGATCGCGCCCGATGGCGTTGACCAGCATGTTGAGCACATCGGTGATCGACTTGGCGCCGGCCGTCAGCCGGGCCAAAAATTCGGACGAATGCCGCTCGGAGAAGAAGCCGACGCTCTCGCGCATCAGCTTGGCAAACAGCTGGCGCTGGTTGGTGGCGAGGATGGCGTTGCTGATCTTGGTCAGGATCACCATGTGGCCGTAGGTCGCCACGCCCTTGATGAACAGCAGGATCACGGTGACGCCCGAGAACATCGCGATGCCCGGGATGTTCTTGTCGACATAGGCCTGGTTGATGACCTGGCCGAGCACGTAGGTCGCGCCTGCGGTGGCGCCTGCGGCCGCCGCCATCAGCGCAAAGGCGACGAGGTAGCGCCGCCAGTAGACGACGCCCTGTTCCGTGACCAGGCGGCGAATGAGGACCATCGCCTCATAGGGATCGTCGGTGATTTTCTTTGGAAACTGCGCCATCCGTAGTCCATTGACGGCCAAGGCGAAAAGCCTGCCCGCGCGTCAGGGATCGAATGGCCTCTGTGCCCGCTAAAGCTACGCTTTTCAAGCCCAATTAAGGGCTTGCGCCTGGAGGGATTTTAGGCCGAGACGGCGTGGCGAAGCTCGCCATGGCGCTCGCGGAACAGCTTGTCCTCCCAGGCCAGCGCGTGCGCAGCGATGGTCTCGAGGTCCTCATATTGCGGTTTCCAGTCGAGCAGGCCGCGGATGCGGCTGGTGTCGGCGACCATGGTCATGATGTCGCCGGGCCGACGCGGGGCGTATTGCACGGCGAAGCTGCGGCCCGACACCCGGCGTACGGCGTCGATGGTTTCGAGCACCGAATAGCCGCGGCCATAGCCGCAGTTCAGCGTCGTCGAGGCGCCGCCATTGCGCAGGTAAGCCAGCGCCGAGCGATGCGCCTGCGACAGGTCCGTGACGTGGATGAAGTCGCGGATGCAGCTGCCGTCCTGGGTCGGGTAGTCGGTGCCGAACACGTCGATCTTGGCGCGCTGGCCGGTCGCGGCTTCCACCGCGATCTTGAGCAGATGCGTGGCGCCGGCGGTGGCGAGGCCAATGCGGGCCTGCGGGTCGGCACCGGCGACGTTGAAATAGCGGAGCACGACGTACTGCATGCCGTAGGCGGCGGCGACATCGTGCAGCATGATCTCGGTCATTAGCTTCGACGAGCCGTAGGGCGACAGCGGCCGCGTCGGCGCGTGCTCGGGCACCGGCACCTGGTCCGGATTGCCGTAGACGGCGGCGGTCGAGGAGAAGATGAAGCGGTTGATGCCGCGCTTGACTGCGACGTTGAGCAGGTTGCGCGCGGTCATGAAATTGTTGCGGTAGTAGCCGAGCGGATCGCGCATCGACTCCGGCACGACCACCGAGCCGGCGAAATGGATGATGCTCTCGATGTTGTGCTGGGCGATCACGCCCTCGAGTAAATTCTCGTCGCCGGCATCGCCAATGAACAGCGGCACGCCTTCGGGCAAGTAAGCGGAGAAACCGGTGGAGAGATCGTCGATCACGACGACGTCCTCGCCGGCTTCCGCCAGCGCCAGGACCGTGTGACTTCCGATATAGCCGGCGCCGCCGGTGACTAGCACAGTCATGATCTCACCCGTCTTCGATCAACGCACCAAGTTAACGTTTGCGCGGTGAAGAGGGGGTTTCGGCAGCCCTGAACTGGTCACTATGCTTAATGTTGCGTATAGGGGGCGTACCAGACGGAGCATGACGTGGCGAATTTTCCGGACGATCTGCAGGTGATCGTACCAAATCTGCACAGGCGCTATTCTGGGGTCACCGCGACCAACCGGATGGTGGCGCCGCGGCTGGCAAAACTCTATCGCGCCGCATGGTTCGGATCGGACGCGCCGGAGGGGATTGCGCGGCTGGGCGCCGCCGATGTCCTGAAACTGTGGCGCCGCAAGTCGCCGCTGATCTGGCATGCGCGCCGCAACAACGAGATGATCGCAGGCGTCGTGCTGCGCGCGCTCGGCTGGCCGCTCAAGCTCGTCTTCACCTCGGCGGCGCAGCGGCATCACAGCTGGATCACGCGCTGGCTGATCCGGCAGATGGACGCGATCATCGCGACGTCAGACATCTCGGCCTCGTTTCTCAAAGTGCAATCGACCGTGATCCCGCATGGCGTCGACACCGACGTCTATGCGCCGCCGCACGATCGCGCCGCGGCCTTCGCGGAAAGCGGCTTGCCGGGCCGTTACGCCATCGGCTGCTTCGGCCGCGTGCGCGCGCAGAAGGGCACCGATGTGTTCGTCGATGCGATGTGTAGATTGCTGCCGCGCTATCCGGATTTCACGGCAGTCATCGTCGGACAAGTCACGGCCGAGCAGACGCCGTTTGCGAATGATCTGAAGAAGCGCATCGAAGCAGCGGGCCTCCAATCGCGCATCGTCATCACCGGCGAATTGCCGATCGAACAGGTGCAGCGCTGGCACAAGCGGCTGACGATCTACGCCTTCACCTCGCGCAACGAAGGCTTTGGCCTGACGCTGATCGAGGCGATGGCGGCCGGCAGCGCGCTGGTCGCTGCGCGCGCCGGTGCGGCCGAACTCGTGGTCGAGGATGACGTGAGCGGCGTGCTGATCCCGACCGGTGATGCGGAGGCGCTGATGGCTGCGCTCGAGCCGCTGATGCGCGACGTGGCTCTCGCGACCGCGATGGGCGAGCGCGGTCGCGCCCGCGTGCTCGAAAAGTTCAGCCTCGACGCCGAGGCGGCGCGGATCGGCGAGATCTATCGTCCGCTGCTCTGAGCGACCGCAGACAAAAACGCGAAACAAGCCCATGCACAGTAGCCCGAGGCAGCAAAATCAACGGCTTGCCGGGCAGGCACGGGAAGGTGCGGATTTTACGAATTTCATTTGACTCGTCGGGCAAAACAAGGGCACGATGTCATGATCGGCGTAGCTTCGGTGGCTACTTGAGTCAAAACGCCGCCTTCGCAAGCGTCAGCGACGCTGCCCTTTCTCCGCGAATGAACTGACAACGTCACTAAGGCAAGCGGGCGGAAATCGAGACCCTTTTGCTGGATCACGGCCATGCTCTCGCGGCTTGTGTTCATTTGATTTTAATCGACCCCCGGTTGCCATTTTGCTTTTATGCAATCGGGCCTCCCACGAAAGCCCTTTGTCCGCGAGGTGCCTAAGAGGCGGCTGGCATCTTTGCTCTCTCGATTTATAGCCGCCGAGAACACCCCGGCCGCGCGCAATGCCGAGCCGGGTCGACACTTCTGCAAGCCATGTCGGCTTCAGGTGCATGCCAGGAGGAGGATCATGTCATGAGTAACGATAGGATTCCGGCAAAGCCCGAGACAAGCTCACGGCCAACGGGTCCAGAATTGAAGCGCCGCGATCTCTTGTTGAGCGGTAGCTCTCTCACCGCGGCTTTGGCACTCTCCGCCGTCGGTCCGATAAGTTTCGCGCAAGCGCAGCAGCCAACCGCGGCCCAGGCCCCAACCCCGGCCGGGCAACGGCCCAATATCGTCGTCATCATGGGCGACGATATCGGCATCTGGAATATCGGTGCTTACCATCGTGGGATGATGGCTGGCCGGACGCCGAACCTCGATAAGATTGCGGCCGAGGGCATGCTGTTTACCGATTACTACGCCGAGGCGAGTTGCACCGCGGGCCGCGCCAACTTCATCACTGGCGAGCTCCCGATCCGCACCGGCATGACGACAGTCGGTCAAGCAGGCGCCCCCACAGGCTTGCCCGCGGAGGCCGTGACGATTGCCACCGCGCTAAAAGGGATGGGCTATGCCACTGGCCAGTTCGGCAAGAACCACCTTGGCGACAAGAACGAGTTTTTGCCGACAGTGCACGGCTTCGACGAATTCTTTGGCTATCTGTACCACCTCGATGCGATGGAAGACCCGGCCCACCCGGCCTATCCGCAGGAGCTGCTGAATAAAGTCGGTCCGCGCAACATGATCCATTCGTGGGCAACGACTGTGGACGATGCCACCGTCGATCCGCGCTGGGGCAAGGTCGGCAAGCAGAGGATTGAGGATGCCGGAACGCTTTATCCCAAGCGGATGGAAACCGTGGACGACGAGATCCGCGACTTAGCGCTGGGGTTCATTGAAAGGGCAAAGGCGGAGAACAAGCCGTTCTTCTTATGGCTCAATCCAACCCGCATGCACATCGTCACGCACCTGTCGCCGAAGTACCAGGCGATGCGCAACTCCAAGAACGGCTGGTCGATTCATGAAGCCGGCATGGCGCAGCTCGACGACGATGTCGGCATCGTGATGCAAAAGCTCAAGGACATGGGCGTGGATGACAACACCATCGTCATCTTCACCACCGACAACGGCACCGAGGTCTTCACCTGGCCGGATGGCGGACAGACGCCGTTCGCGCAGAGCAAAGGTACGGTCATGGAAGGCGGCTTCCGCGCGCCGGCGATGATCCGCTGGCCGGGCAAGGTGCCGGCCGGCAAGGTCGAGAATGGTATCATCTCCGGGCTGGACTGGTTCCCGACCTTGCTGGCCGCTGCCGGCAATCCGAACATTGCCAACGAGTTGAAGAACGGCAAGCTCATCGGTGACCGCAGCTACAAATGCCATCTGGACGGCTACAATCAGATGGACATGATCACCGGCAAGGGACCGTCGAACCGGCACGAAATCTGGTACTTCGGCGAAAGCGAGCTGGGGGCCGTGCGCATCGACGACTACAAATATCGTTTCATCGACCAGCCCGGGGGATGGCTCGGCGAAAAGAGCAAGGTCGACGTACCGTACCTGATCAACCTTCGCCTCGATCCGTTCGAGCGAACGGGCTGGCCAGACAGTGGGACCAAATACGGCGCGCAAGAATACTTCGACTGGTTCAAATATGAGTTCTGGCGATTCGTGTTTGTCCAGCAGGAGGTCGAGAAACTGGCCATGACCGCCGTCGAGTTTCCGCCAATGCAGAAGGGCGCGAGCTTCAACCTCGATGCCGTGAAGGCGAAAATCGAGGCTGCAAGGACGGCGATGGGAAAATAAGCTGTGCCTATGATCGTCATGGTGGGACGGCCCGCATCCGGGCCGCCCCACGCCCCAGGCGACATGCATCAACGTTGGTGATAGTCGCTTTGCGGGAGTCGAGCGGACCGGCCGTCTAAGCCCGCCTGTTCCGCGCCAGCACCCCCGCCACGAACGCGTCGAGGTCGCCGCCTGGAAAGAGAAAGCCCGGCAGCCCGAGCGCCTTGCCGGCCTCGATGTCCCGGGCCTGATCTCCGATCACGAAGCTGCCGTCGAGTTGCACGGGCCAGTGCTGGACGAGATCGCGCAACATGCCGGGCGCGGGCTTGCGCCAATCATGCTCGGCGATGTAGCCGGCGACCGTTCCTTGCGGATGATACGGACAGAAGCGGATGTCATCGACACGAGCGCCTTCGCGGGCGAGCTCGTCGCGCATCCAGCCGTGCAGCCGGTTCACGTCCTCTTCGGTGAAGAGGCCGCGCGCGACGCCGGACTGGTTGGTGAAGACGAACACCCAATAGCCGGCCTCATTGAGACGGCGGATGGCTCTGGCGACGTTGGGCATCCAACGGATGCGGTCGCGCGTGCCGATATAGCTATCGTCATGATTGATGACGCCGTCGCGATCGAGGAATGCGGCGGGCTTCGCCGCGCGGCCGTCAGACATTTGCAAGTCAGCCATTTTCAAGTCCCTGCGTCCTGGCAAGCACCTCTCTTGCGATCTCGACCACGTCCTGCGCCGTGATCTCGCGCATGCAACGGTGGTCGTTCATCTTGCAGATCGTGCTCTGGCAGGGCTGGCAGGCGAGCACGCTCCTGTTCTGGACTACGGTTGCGGCGAGGCCGTTGAGGGGGGCCCAGAGAGAGGGGCTGGTCGGGCCGAAGATGCCCATGGTGGGGGTGTCGAGCGCGGCCGCGATATGCATCAGGCCCGAGTCGTTGGAGATCGCGACGCCGGCCGCGGCCATGGCGAGGATGCCGTTGCGCAGATCGTTGCCGGTGAGGTCCCTCACCCCCGCGCCACCGGCCGCGACAATCTCCTGGGCGAGGCCCTTTTCCGCGGGGCCGCCGACCACCCAGACCTCGAGCCCGCGCGCGACCAGCAGGCGGGCGGCCTCCGGATAGGAGGTCCAGCGTTTTGACGCCCCTACCGAGCCGGGGGCGAGTGCGACGGCGGCGCCGGCGCTGAGGCCATTGGCCTGCCGCCAACCGGCGATCTCCTCGGCCGGCACCCGCAATTGCGGCACCGGCCATTCCGGCGGCAGGGGCGCGCCGTCGGGCTGGGCCAGCGCGGCGTTCTTGTCGATGAAGCGGGGCAGCTTCTTCTCGCCCCAGCGCCAGCGGTTAAGCAGGCCGAACCTGAATTCGCCGACGAAGCCTATCCTTTCAGGGATGCCGGCCAGCGCCGGCGCAATGGCCGCCTTCCAGGTCCGCGGCAGCACTAGGGCGGTGCCATAGTTCCGCTCGCGCAGGAGCCGCGCCAGGCCGAGCTGGCGGCCTACCGCTAGGCGGCTGCGGGGCAGGTCCCAGACGAGCCCGGCGCGTACGCCGGGCATGTAGTCGATCAGGGGGGCGCACAGGGACGTGGTCAGGAGATCGACCGGCCGATTCGGCCATCGCTCCTTCAGCACCCGAACCACGGTGTGATTCCGGACGAAATCACCGATCCACATATAAGGGACGATCAGGATCGGGCGGGTGTCGCTCCGATCCTCACTTCCGCCAAATTGCGAATCATTATTCATTCGTTGAAGGTGCCCGCCGACGCTCTGATGAGGCGGTTCGGTTAGCCGCTCCGGACCGGCAGGTAAAGCCGGGAGAAGTGCCGGTCCCAAAATGCTTACACTTTGGCAGATGATGCGCTACGGCAGATATCGGGCCGCAAAAACTCGGGCAGGGTGATTGGAATGTTGCTGGTGACCGGCGGGGCCGGTTTTATCGGATCGAATGTCGTCGCGGCGCTGAACGACGCCGGCTGCAGCGACGTCGTGGTCTGCGATCTCCTTGGCAGCGACGGCAAATGGCGCAATCTCGCCAAACGGCAGCTTGTGGATATCGTTCCCCCGGCCGAGCTGCCTGACTGGCTTAGGGATCGCAAGCTCGACGCCGTGATCCATCTCGGGGCGATTTCCGAGACCACGGCGACCGACGGCGACCTCGTGATCGAGACCAATTTCCGCTTCTCGATGCGCCTGCTCGACTGGTGTACGGCCAATGCGGTGCCGCTGATCTACGCGTCGTCGGCTGCGACCTATGGTGACGGCGCGGAAGGTTTTGACGACGATGCCTCGCTGCCGGCGCTGAAGAAGCTGCGGCCGATGAATCTCTACGGCTGGAGCAAGCAGCTGTTCGATCTCGCGGTCGCCGAGCGCGTCGCGCGCGGCGAGAGGCTGCCGCCGCAATGGTCGGGCCTGAAATTCTTCAATGTGTTCGGCCCGAACGAATACCACAAGGGCACGATGATGAGCGTGCTGGCGCGCCGCTTCGACGACGTCAAGGCGGGCCGCGTCGTGCAGCTGTTCAAGTCGCATCGCGACGGCATCGCCGACGGCGACCAGCGCCGCGATTTCATCTATGTCGACGACGTCGTGCGCGTGATCCTGTGGCTGCTGGCAACGCCATCGGTGTCGGGGCTGTTCAATGTCGGCACCGGCAAGGCGCGCAGCTTCCGGGAGCTGATGCTGGCTGCCTATGCCGCGCTCGGCACCAGGCCCAATATCGACTATGTCGACATGCCCGAGCAGATCCGCGGCAGCTATCAGTATTTCACCGAGAGCAAGGTCGATCGTCTCCACCGCGCCGGCTATAACGGCGGCTTCACGACGCTCGAGGACGCGGTGAAGGCCTATGTCGCCGATTATCTCGACCGGCCCGACCGTTTCCGTTAAGGCCCCAAGGATCTGAGGCCCAATCACCATGCCGACGCCCATTCTCGATTTCGATGCCCTCGCGCAAGCCATCTCCGGCCGCACGGTGCTCTGCATCGGCGACATCATGCTGGACGAGTTCGTCTATGGCGAGGTGTCGCGGATTTCGCCGGAAGCGCCGACGCCCGTCATCGCGGCCCAGCGCAGCGAGATCCATATCGGCGGCGCCGGCAACGTCGCGCGCAATATCGCCTCGCTCGGGGCCCGCTGCGTCTTCGTCGGCCTCGTCGGCGAGGACGATGCAGGGGCGCGGCTCAAGGCCGCGCTGGCGGATTATGCCGGCATCGAGAGCGTACTGGTGTGCGACCCGTCGCGGCCGACCACGCGAAAAGTCCGCTTCGTCTCCGAGCATTTTTCCACGCATATGCTGCGCGCGGATTGGGAGCAGGCGATAGCGGCCTCCGACGAGGTCGAGACCAGGCTGATCGAGGCGATCCTGCCGCAGATCGCGCGCGCCGACATCGTGCTGCTGTCCGACTACGCCAAGGGCGTGCTGACCGCGCGCGTGATCCGCCACACCATCGACGCCGCGCGAAAGCTCGGCAAGCCCGTGATCGTCGATCCCAAGAGCCTGAACTGGGCGATCTATCGCGGCGCCACGCTGCTCACGCCCAACCGCAAGGAATTTTCGGAAGCCACCCGTAGCCGCGCCGACACGGTGCAGAGCATCGTCGATGCCTCGGAAGACGTGATGCGGCTGGCTGATTGCGAAGCGATCCTGGTCACCCAGGGCGAGCACGGCATGACGCTGGTGCCGCGCAAGGGTGAAGCCGTCCATGTTCCGGCTTTCCCGGTGAAGGTGCGCGACGTCTCCGGCGCTGGTGATACCGTCGCCGCCGCGCTCGCGGTCTCGATCGCGGCGGGCGCGGATTGGGACACGGCGCTGCGCGTTGCGAGTGCGGCCGCCGCCGTCGCGGTCGGCAAGCAGGGCACCGCCAGCGTGAGCGCCGACGAGCTGCGGCGAAAGATCCTGCCGCATGCCACTCTCGCGGCCGAGGAGAAGGTCGTGAGCGCGCCTGATACGCTCGAGGCCCAGCTCGCCGAATGGAAGGGGCAGGGGCTGCGCGTCGGCTTCACCAATGGCTGCTTCGACATCCTGCATCCCGGCCATGTCAAGGTGCTGACCGCGGCGCGCGCCGCCTGCGACCGCCTGATCGTCGGGCTGAACAGCGACGCCTCGGTGCGCCGGCTGAAGGGCGCGGATCGCCCGGTCCAGGACGAGCGGGCGCGTGCCGAAGTGCTGGCCGCGCTCGAAGCCGTCGATCTCGTCGTGATCTTCGAGCAGGACACGCCGATCGACCTGATCGCGCGCATCACGCCGAGCGTCCTGGTCAAAGGCGGCGATTACACCCGCGAGCAGGTGATCGGCCACGATGTCGTCGAGGCCGCGGGCGGCACGGTCGTGCTGGTCGACATCCTCAAGGGCTTCAGCACGACGGCGCTGGTCCATCGCGCGCGCGGAGAGACGAAGTGACGGAGCTCGTGCGGGACACGATGTGGGGGACGACGCTGCGGCGCTTGCGCAGTCCGGCGGCATGGTCCGAGACGGTCGACCTGTTTGCCATCCTGACCGCGGCCTCGCTGCCGTGGTCGACGTCGCTGGCGGCCATCTTCAACGTTACGATGCTGATTTGCATGGTGCCGTTTCTCGACGTCAGGGACTTCCTTCAGTCGCTGAAGCGACCGGTCTGCGCACTGCCGATCGCCCTGTTCCTGCTCGCGCTCGTCGGCACGCTGTGGTCAGGGGCGCCCTGGGGAGCGCGGCTCTACGCCGTGAACCCGACGACGAAGCTGCTCGTGCTCCCGGTCCTGATCTATCATTTCGAACGCTCGTCGCGCGGGCACCTTGTGTTCATCGCATTTCTGGTTTCCTGTGCGCTGCTCTCAGTGATGTCCTGGCTCGTGGTTTTCCATCCCACGTTCTCCCTGAAGCCGCCTGACGAATCCAACTCGCGCGGCATCTTCGTGAAGAACTACATCGACCAGAGCCAGGAGTTCACGCTGTGCGCGGTCGCGCTCGCGTTTCCGATCGTGAAGCTGCTGCAGCAGAACAGGGTCTGGCTGGCCGGGCTGCTGGCGGCGGTCGCGCTCAGCTTCTTCGTCAACATGGCCTTTGTAGTAATCTCGCGCACCGCACTCGTGACCGTACCGATCATGCTGGCGGTGTTCGGGCTGCTGCATTTGAAATGGCGCAGCATCCTGATCATCTTCGCGGCTCTCGTAGCCCTCGCCGCGCTGACGTGGAAGACCTCGTCGACGCTGCACAACACGATTGAAACATTCTCCGTTCAGTACGAGCTCTACAAGGACAAGGGCATCCCGACATCGATCGGACTTCGGCTCGAGTTCTGGCGCAAATCGCTGGGTTTCTTTGCCGAGGCGCCGGTCGTCGGTCATGGAACCGGCTCGACGCGCGGCCTGTTCGAGCTGGCTGCGACCGGCGGCCCCTACCAGGCCTCAAGCGAGGTGATCGGCAATCCCCATAACCAGACGCTGAACGTGGCCGTGCAATGGGGCGTTGTCGGCATCATCATCCTGTATGCGATGTGGGCGGTGCATCTGCTCCTGTTCCGCGGCGACGCGCTCGCCAGCTGGATCGGGTTGCTGGTCGTTGTCCAAAACGTATTCACCTCGCTGTTCAATTCCCATCTTTTCGACTTCCATGAAGGGTGGATGTACGTGCTCGGTGTCGGTGTGGCCGGCGGCATGGTGCTCAATTCGCGCCGGAACGGCCGGAGCCCGGGAGAAGCCCGCGCCTGAGCTTCGGAGCGCTGGCAAGTCCCGGCGAGATGCGCTATCAGCGCGGTCAGGTTGTATGCAGCATTGGAGATATTCGGCCGCAGATGACGCGTCTTTCGCATCTTACCTTGCGTAACTTCCTGATCGCGCTTCACGACCTGGTGGCGACGGCCGCGGCCCTGTTCGTTGCGTTCTATCTGCGCTTCGAGGGCGGCGCGGGCTTCACAGCCCGCTTGCCGCTGCTGCTGCAGATCCTGCCATATTTCCTCGCCTTCAGCGTGGTCGTCTTCTACGTCTTCAACCTGACGACCACGAAGTGGCGCTTCATCTCGCTGCCTGATGCGCTCAACATCATCCGCGTCGCCACGGTGCTCACCGTCGCCCTCCTCGTGCTCGACTATGTCTTTGTCGCCCCGAACGTGCACGGCACCTTCTTTCTCGGCAAGATCACCATCGTCCTTTACTGGTTCCTGGAAATCTCCGCGCTGAGCGCGCTGCGGCTGACCTACCGCTATTTCCGCTATACCCGCGTGATGCATCACGTCAGGACCGAAAATGCCGCGACGACGCTCCTGATCGGGCGCGCTGCCGATGCCGAGGTCGTGCTACGCGGCGTCGAGAGCGGCGCCATCAAGCACCTCCGTCCGGTCGGGGTGCTGTCGCCGTCCCGGGCCGATCTCGGCCAGCTGATCCGCAACGTGCCGGTCGTCGGCGCGATCGACGACATCGAGGACGTCATCGGCAGCTTCGCGAAGCGCAACAAATCGATCGCCCGGGTGGTGATGACACCCTCGGCCTTCGAGCCGGAATCGCATCCCGAATCCGTGCTGATGCGGTCGCGGCGGCTTGGCCTGATCGTCAGCCGCCTGCCATCACTCGAGCAGGGGGATATGCCGCGGCTCACCTCGGTTGCGGTCGAGGACCTGCTGCTGCGGCCGAGCGAGACGATCGACTACGTGCGGCTGGAAGCCCTGATCAGGGACAAAAGCGTCATCGTCACCGGCGGTGGCGGCTCGATCGGCTCGGAGATCTGCGAGCGCGTGGTTGCGTTCGGCGCGGCGCGTCTTCTGATCGTCGAGAATTCGGAGCCGGCCCTTTATGCGGTCACCGAGGCGCTCGTTGCGCGCGGTTCCGGCGCCGAGATCGAAGGCCGGATCGCCGATATCCGCGACCGCGAGCGCATCACGCGTCTGATGGCGGAGTTCAAGCCGGACATCGTGTTCCATGCCGCCGCGCTCAAGCACGTTCCGATCCTGGAGCGGGACTGGAGCGAGGGCGTCAAGACCAACATCTTCGGTTCGATCAACGTGGCCGATGCCGCGCTTGCGGCAGGCGCCGAGGCCATGGTGATGATCTCGACCGACAAGGCGATCGAGCCGGTCTCGATGCTCGGCCTGACCAAGCGATTCGCGGAGATGTATTGCCAGGCGCTCGACCACGACCTCGTGGCGCAGGCCGGCGGCAGCAGGCCGGCGATGCGCTTCATCTCGGTCCGGTTCGGCAATGTGCTGGCCTCGAACGGGTCGGTCGTGCCGAAATTCAAGGCGCAGATCGAGGCCGGCGGTCCTGTCACCGTGACGCATCCCGACATGGTCCGCTATTTCATGACGATCCGCGAGGCCTGCGATCTCGTCATCACGGCCGCCACCCACGCGCTCGGCGCCAAGCGTTTCGACGTTTCGGTCTACGTGCTGAACATGGGCCAGCCGGTGAAGATCGTCGATCTGGCGGAACGGATGATCCGGCTGTCCGGTTTGCAGCCCGGCCACGACGTCGAGATCGTGTTCAGCGGCATGAGGCCGGGCGAGCGGCTGAACGAGATCCTGTTCGCCTCCGAGGAGCCGACCGTCGATATCGGGGTCGCAGGCGTCATGGCGGCAAAGCCGAACGAGCCGCCGATGCAGACGTTGCGCAAATGGATCTCCGCGCTCGAGCTCGCCATCGCGCATGATGATCGCGCCACGATCAGGACCATCCTGAAGGATGCGGTTCCGGAGTTCGGCCTCAACGCGAGCGCTGCATCCTGAGGGACGCCGGCGAGCGGAGCTGAAAGATCCGCCGGGCAAAGCGCAGGAAGAACGCGGCGTCGACGAACGGCGCGTTCAGATGCTGCCGGCGCGACCGCAGGCATTCCAGATTGGCGCGCAAGGTCACGCGCCAGCCGCTGGTGCTGATGCCGCCCATCTGGAAATCGGCGATGACGCGCGGAAGGTAGGCGACCCTGTAGTCGTTCAGCGCCAGCGCACGCAGCATGTAATCGTAGTCGGCGGTCGTGACGTAGCTCAGATCGTAGTCGCCGACCGTCTCGGCGACCTGGCGCCGCATGTAGAACGTCGGATGCGGCGGGACCCAGCCGAGCTGAAACGAGTAGCGACCGTAGTGTCCGCCACGCCAGGCACGCACGAGGGTCTTGGATTGGTGATCGGTGACCATGTCGAGGTCGCCATAGACGACATCGGCCTGCTCCAGCGCCGCCGCGATCGCCGCCAGCGCGCTGTTGTCGTGGAACGTGTCGTCCGAATTGAGGAAGCCGATCGCGTCGCCCTTGAACAGATGCAGCCCCTTGTTCATGGCGTCGTAGACACCCTTGTCGGGCTCGGAGATCACGCGGATCTCGCTGGAGCCGAACGACTCCACGATCTTCAGCGTCGCATCCTTTGAGGCACCGTCGACCACCAGCATCTCCTTGTCGGGATGCGTCTGGGCGAGGAAGGATTCGATGGTGGCGCCGATCGTCGCCTGGGAGTTGTAGCTGGCCGTGATGACGCTGATCTTCATTCCGGATCCGTGATGCTACGCGCCGGAGATTATAGGAAATAACCCCGAGGGTTGATAGATCGGCGCAGAAGTCGCGGTGCTTCCGTGCCGGACCTGTGAACGCTTATTCACGCGCTGCGATCGGAGCCGAGCCGTGCGCGGCTTTCTCCGCGCTGAGGATCCAGACCAGGCCGCCGAACGCGCCGACGATGAAGGAGACCGCGCCGAACAGCAGCGAGACGTTCACGCCTTCATTGGCAGCCAACCCTGCGAAGCCGAAGGCCAGCCCCATGCTGGCCTCGCGCACGCCCCAGCCGGCGATCGAGATCGGCATCAGCGTGATCAGCATCACCGGCGGTACCAGCAGGAAGACCTGCACGAAGCTGACCGGCGCTGCGATCGACTGCACCACGCACCAGGCGATGACGACGGTAAGCACGTGAACCAGCAGCGACAGGATCGCGATAACAGGTCCGCGCGTGCGGTTGAAGATCACGCGGTTGGCGATCACCGCGCAGGCGTGGATATGGTGGATGGCCCACCAGGCCTTCAGCCACGACCATTTCAGCGCGCCGAAGATCAGGAAGCCGATGCCGCCGGCGAGTGCGGCGAAGTCGACGAGCAGCAGCGCCGAGCGGCCGTGCGGATCGGCGATGAGCGTGTAGCTCCAGGGCAGGCTCGCGACGATGAGGACGGCCAGCGCGACCAGGCCGATCGCGCGATCGACGAAGATCGAATAGGTCGCCGCGCGCCATCCGGCGCCGGTGCGCGCCACCAGCCATAGCCGGACCGCATCGCCGCCGATTGCGGAAGGCAGGGTCTGGTTGAAGAAGGAGCCGATCACGTTGTAGCGCATCGCGCGGCCGAGCTCGAGCGGCGCACCGCATGCGGCGCTGACCTCGCGCCAGCGCAGCACGCCGACGAAGATTTGCAGGAACGTCACCGCGATCGCCATGCCGATCCAGAACAGGCTGGTCGCGGTGAAGCGCGAGAGCAGCTCGGTCAGATCGACCTTGCGCAGCGCCAGATAGAGCAGCGCCGCGGAGATCAGGATTTTGGTCGTCGACAGAAGGATTCGGCGCATCTCGCCCGCTTGAACAGGGTTTCGGGAGCAACCCGACGCGAGGCGCCGAATTCGGCCGCTTTGGTATGGTTTTGGCGCCGATCTTGCAATAGCTGTCATTGAGCGCCGCGGGCTCACGTTAAGGATGGCTTGGGATCGCTTGGGAACAGGATGACGGATCAGGCGATTTTGGTCACGGGAGCCGCCGGTTTCATCGGCTTTCACACCGCCCGGCAGCTGCTGGCCGAGGGGCGGTCCGTGGTCGGGCTCGACAATCTCAACAGCTATTACGATCCGGCGCTGAAGCAGGCGCGGCTTTCGCTGCTCGGCAACGAGTCCCGTTTCTGCTTTGTCCAGGCCGATCTCGCCGATCGCGAGACGATGGCGGCGCTGTTTGCGCGGCATCGCTTTTCAGAGGTCGTGCATCTCGGCGCCCAGGCCGGCGTGCGCCACTCGATCGAGCATCCGCAGAGTTACGCCGATTCCAATCTGCAGGGCTTTCTCAACGTGCTCGAGGGCTGCCGGACGAGCGGTTGTCGTCATCTCGTCTACGCCTCGTCATCGTCCGTTTATGGCGCCAACACCAAACTGCCGTTTTCCGTGCAGGACCGGACCGATCATCCCGTGAGCTTCTACGCTGCGACCAAGAAGGCCAACGAGGTGATGGCGCTGTCCTACAGTCATCTCTACCGGCTGCCGGTCACGGGCTTGCGCTTCTTTACCATCTACGGCCCGTGGGGCCGGCCTGATATGGCCATGTTTCTGTTTGTAAACGCCATCATGGCGGGCCAGCCGATCCGGCTCTTTAACCATGGTAAAATGCGCCGCGACTTCACCTATATTGACGACGTGACCCGTGTAGTGTCCAAGCTGATCGATCTTGTGCCTGCGGACAATCCGTCTGCCGCAAATGCGCCGTCTCGGGTCTACAATGTCGGAAATCACCGTCCCGAAGAGCTGATGGATGTCGTCGGACTTCTGGAGCGGGAGCTGGGTCGGACGGCGGTCAAAGAATTGCTGCCGATGGAGCCGGGAGACGTGGTGGAAACGTTCGCGGATGTCGAGGATTTGATGCGCGACACCGGCTTTGCACCGTCAACGCCGATCGAGCACGGGGTCCACAAATTTGTCACCTGGTATCGCGACCACTTCAAGGTTTGAAATGACGATGGACAAACGCATTATCCCCCTGATCATGTGCGGCGGTGCTGGCACGCGGCTGTGGCCGGCTTCGCGCGAGGTGCGCCCGAAGCAGTTTTTGCCGCTGTTCGGCGCGCGCTCGACCTTCCAGGACACGCTGTTGCGCGTCTCGGACGCTTCGCTGTTCGATCGCCCGATCGTCATCACCAATGCCTCCTATCGCTTCATGGTGCTGGAGCAGCTCGCCGAGATCGGCATCGAGGCCGACGTGATCCTCGAGCCGATGCGGCGCGACTCCGGTCCTGCGATTGCCGCCGGCGCGGCGTTCGCGCAGAACCGCAGCAGTGAAGCGATCGTGCTCGCGCTCGCTGCCGACCATGTGGTGCAGGACAAGGCCGCCTTTGTTGCGGCGTGCCGCGAGGGCCTCGTTGCCGCGAGCACCGGGCGCATCGTCACCTTCGGCGTCAAGCCGGAGCGGCCGGCGACCGAATACGGCTATATCAGCCCGGGTGAGGTGATCTCCGGCGAGGTGCACGCGGTCGCGCGCTTCGTCGAGAAGCCGGATGCCGTGAAGGCTGCCGACTACGTCAATTCGGGCTATCTCTGGAACAGCGGCAACTTCATGTTTCCCGCGGCCCTGCTGCTCGACGAATATCGCAAGGTCGATGCGGCAAGCGTGGAGGCGGTGTCCAATGCGGTTGCCGGCGCGGGGCGCGATCTCGGCTTCGTGACGCTCGAGCCGCAGGCTTTTGGCGCGGCGAAGGCGATCTCGATCGACTATGCGGTGATGGAGAAGACCTCGCGCGCAGCCGTGGTGCCGGTGTCCTGCGGCTGGTCCGACGTCGGCTCCTGGCACGCGGTGTGGGAATTGTCGGACAAGGACGCGCAGGGCAACGCCTCGCATGGCGCTGCGGTGTTCGAAGACTCGCGCAACTGCAACGTCACGACGGATTCGGCGCTGGTCGCGCTCGAAGGCGTCGATGATCTCGTCGTGGTGGCGACTGCGGACGCGGTGCTCGTCTCGCGCCAGAAAGACGCCAACGGGCTCAAGCGGCTGGTCACAAAACTCAAGACGGTTGCGCCGAAGGTGACCGAGGAGCATCTCAAGGTGCATCGGCCCTGGGGCAGCTACCAGTCGGTCGACAATGGCGAGCGCCATCAGGTCAAGCGCATCGTGGTGAAGCCCGGCGGGCGGCTGTCGCTGCAGAAGCATCATCACCGCGCCGAGCACTGGATCGTGGTCCGTGGTGCCGCCCGCGTCACCGTGAACGAGACCGTGAAGACGGTGCACGAGAACGAGTCGATCTACATCCCGATGGGCGCGGTCCACCGGATGGAGAATCCCGGCAAGATCATGCTGGAGCTGATCGAGGTCCAGACCGGCTCCTACCTCGGGGAAGACGACATCATCCGGATTGAAGACGACTATCAAAGGTCGTAACCAGCAAGCTCCGAATCACGCGATCCGGGCCTGAAAAGTCCGCTTCATGCGGCTTAAGGCCCGGAGAACGTGTAATTTTTTGAATCAAATCGTGTCCGGGCAGTTTTGCCGGCATTCGCCACAAATGTGGCACCCGTGCTAGAAGCGGCCCGGGGATTTGCGGTGAATCGGGGTTCGATCAGATGAGTTCCAAAGGGTCACAACCGGCAAAGGCCGGCTTGCGCGTCGGCGTCATCGGCGCCGGCGTGATGGGCAGCAACCATGCGCGCGTGCTGAGCGGTCTGCCCGGCATCAGCCTGGTCGGCATAGTCGATCCTTCGCCGGCGCACCGCGCGCGCGCCACCGAGCTTGCCGGCTGCCAGGGCTTCGAGACCATCGAGCAGCTCTTCGCCGAAGGCGTCGATGCCGTCACCATCGCGGCGCCGACCCATCTGCATCACGAGGTCGCGCTCGCCTGCATCGCCAAGGACATCCATGTGCTGGTCGAGAAGCCGATCGCGTCCACGGTCGCCGAAGGCCGCGAGATCGTCGCCGCCGCGCAAAAGGCCGGCGTCACGCTGATGGTCGGCCATGTCGAGCGCTTCAATCCGGCGGTTGCCGCCGTCAAGCAGGCCATTGCGGGCGAGGACATTCTCTCGATCGCGATCACCCGCGTCGGTCCGTTCCCGCCGCGCATGTCCAATGTTGGCGTCGTCATCGATCTGGCCGTGCACGACATCGATCTGATCCGCTGGTTCACCGAATCCGACATCGTCGAGGTGCAGCCGCAGCTGTCGAGCGCGGTCGCCGAGCGCGAGGACATCGCGCTGCTCCAGTTCCGCACCGCCAGCGGCGTGCTCGCGCACATCAACACCAACTGGTTGACGCCGTTCAAGGCGCGCAGCGTCACGGTCGCGACCCGCGGCAAATACGTGATGGGCGATCTCTTGACGCGTCAGGTTACCGAATGCTTCGGGTTCAAGCCTGACGGCAGCTACTCGATGCGGCATCTGCCGGTCGGCCATGACGAGCCGCTCCGCGCCGAGCTGATCGCCTTCCTCAAGGCCGTGCGTCACGGCGAGACGCCGGCGGTCACCGGCGACGAGGGCGTCGCCAGCCTCGAGATCGCGACGCAGTGCCTCGAGACGCCGTCGCGGCCCGCAGCCACGTCATCCGCTCGCAAGGGCCCGCGCCGCGTCGCCGGCTAAAACCCTTTCCATGTCGACCGCTCAAAACCCGCAAGAAAATCGACAAGGCGCCATGAACCAGCATCTGCGTTCCGAACCCATTCCCTTCATCGACGTGGCCTCGCAGCGCCGCCGGCTCGGCGCATCGCTCGATGCGGCGGTCAAGCGCGTTCTGGACCATTGCCAGTTCGTCAATGGCCCTGAGGTCGCCCAGCTCGAGGCGCAGCTTGCGGCCTATTGCGGCGCCAGGCATGTCATCGGCTGCGCCAGCGGCACCGATGCGCTGCTCATGGTGTTGATGGCGAAGAACGTCGGTCCCGGCGATGCCGTGCTGTGCCCGTCGTTCACCTTCATCGCGACCGCGTCGCCGGCGGCGCGGATGGGCGCGACGCCGGTCTACGTCGATGTGGACGAAGCGACCTTCAACATGAGCCCGGACTCGCTCAAGCGCGGCATTGCGACCGCGCGCAAGGCTGGCCTGAAGCCGGTCGCGGTCATTCCGGTCGATCTGTTCGGACAGCCTGCCGACCACGATGCCATCGCCGAGATCGCCAGCGACGAAGGCCTGTTCGTGATCGATGATGCCGCGCAAGGTTTTGGCGCAAGCTACCAGGGTCGCAAGCTCGGCACCTTCGGGCTCGCCACCACGACCAGCTTCTTTCCGGCAAAGCCGCTCGGCTGCTTCGGCGACGGCGGCGCGATCTTCACCGATGACGACGAGCTCGCCGCAACGCTGCGCAGCATCCGCGTGCACGGGCAGGGTGTCGACAAATACGACAACGTCCGCCTCGGCCTGACCGGCCGGATCGACACCATGCAGGCCGCGATCCTGATCGAGAAGCTGAAGATCTTCGACGACGAGATCGCCGCCCGCAACAAGGTCGCCGAGCGCTACGCGCGGGGTCTGTCCAACGTCGTGACCGTGCCGCGTCTGGCGCCGGGCAATACCTCGGTCTGGGCACAGTACACGATCCGTCTCCCTGAGGGGACCGACCGGGATGGCTTTGCCGCCGCGCTGAAGGCCCAGGGCGTGCCGACCGCGATCTATTACGGCAGGTCGATGCACCAGCAGACCGCCTACAAGCAGTATCCGGTCGCTGACGGCGGCCTGCCTGCTTGCGAGAGCCTGTCGCAGGACGTCATCAGCCTGCCGATGCACGCCTATTTGACCGAAGCCGATCAGGAGCGAATCATCGCCGCCGTACACGGCGCGCTTTCGGCCTGATTTGCCCTGATTTTGCAGCGAGCCGTCTCTTCCTCTAGAAGGGGCGCATGCTCGGACGCATCTTCACGGTCGGTGGTTATACGCTGCTCTCGCGGCTGACGGGATTTGCCCGCGACATCATGCTCGCGGCGATCCTCGGCGCCGGCCCCGTGGCCGACGCCTTTTTCGTGGCGCTGCGGCTGCCCAATCATTTCCGCGCGATCTTTGCCGAAGGCGCCTTCAATGCCGCCTGGGTGCCGGCCTATGCCCATGTCCATGGCGAGCGCGGGGAGGGGGCGGCGCGGCTGTTCGCCGACCGCATCTTCACGCTGCTGCTGGCCTCGCAGGTTGTGCTGCTGACCGTCGCCTGGCTGTTCATGCCGCAGGCCATGAGCATTCTGGCGCCGGGCTTCGGCGATGATGCCGAGCAGCGCAAGCTCGCGATCGAGCTGACCCGGATCACCTTTCCCTATCTGCTGCTGATCACGCTGGTGACGCTCTATGGCGGCATGCTCAACGTGATGCAGCGCTTTGCCAGCGCAGCCGCCGCGTCGATCTTCCTCAACGTCGCGATGATGATGACACTCGCGCTCGCCGCCTGGTTTCCGACCGCGGGCCACGCCGCCGCCTGGGGCGTCCTGATCTCGGGCTTCCTGCAGTATTTCCTGCTCGCAGGCGATCTTGCCCGCCATGGCGGCCTGCCGCGGTTTGCGCCGCTCAGGCTCGACGAAGACGTCCGCGGCTTCTTCAGGGCACTGGGACCTGCGACGCTGGGCTCGATGGGCACGCAGGTCGCGCTGTTCGCCGACACCATCATCGCGACCTTCCTGCCGGCGGGCGCGCTCTCGGCGCTCTACTACGCCGATCGTCTCAATCAATTGCCGATCGGCGTCATCGGCATCGCGATCGGCACGGTGCTGCTGCCGGAGATGTCGCGGCGGATCACGGCCAACGACCATGACGGCGCGATGAAGGCGCAGCGCCGCGCGTTCGACTTCACGCTGCTGTTCTCGGTGCCGTTCGTCGCCGCGTTCCTCACCGTGCCCGACGAGATCATGCGCGCGCTGTTCGCCCGCGGCGCGTTCTCCAGGGACGATGCGGTTGCCGCAGGCAGCACGCTCGCGGCCTATGCCATCGGCCTGATCCCTTTCGTGCTGATCCGCAGCGCGGTCGCAACCTTCTATGCGCGCAAGGATACCGCGACGCCGGTTCGCGCCTCGTTGTCAGGTATCGCGGTCAACGTCACGCTGAAACTCGCTTTGATGGGATCGTTCGCCCAGATCGGCCTGGCGCTGGCAACCGCAATCGGGGTCTGGACCAATCTGCTGCTGGTGCTGTTCTTCGCCGTGCGCCGCGGCTTTCTCGTGCTGGACCGCGCCTGGCTGTCGTCGCTCGCCAAATTCCTGCTGACCGGAATAATCCTCGCCGCCGCCTTCTGGCTGATCGCACGCTTTGGGGGTTCTGCGCTGGGCGCCATGCACTTCCGGGACGAAGTGATGCTGGTCCTGTTGGCCGCCGGGGGCACCATAGTCTATGCGCTCGCTATCCTCGTCCTGTTCGGCCGCGGCTGGCTGGTGTCGCTGGTGCGCGGCTAGCTCGCCTCCAGGGTGCAGCTGGCCTCCGCACATCTCTTGATTTTGTACGATTGCCGTGCTATGAGCAGCTCATGATCAAATGGTCGCGCAAAGTCAACTTCTCGCACATGACCCGCTTCGGCTGGGCCGTGGAAGGAGTCGCGCGCTAGGAATTCGTCGACGACATCTTTTCCACCAGGCCCCGCCGGCATCGGACGGGGCCTTTTGTTTGGCCACGCTCGCTGCCGGCACGACAGCAGGAGCGTTCGATGCCACCCCAACTGACGAACACCTCACCCGGGATTGAGGGCGACGCCGCGAGGCGCGGCCTCACCCTTACGATCTTGTCGGCGAAGAGCGCAGTCGACCAGGCACTGGCAGCACGCCTCAAGGCGTCCGCTGCGGCGCTGGACGACGCTTTGCAGGATAAGGATGCTGCCGGACCAGCGGGCGCATCGACGCCAAGCGTCCCGGGCTTGCTCAGGCGATATTGGCTGGCGTTTCAGCAGCGGCGGCGGCGCCGGAGCCTGCGCGTCAACTTGCACGAGTTGAGTGACAGGGAGCTGATGGACATCGGCTTGACGCGCGGTCAAATCGACTACCTCACACCTCAGCGAGCGATCGATACGCTGAGGGATAGCACGATCTATCTCTGGAGCCGCCGTGGGATGTAGCGGATTTACCGCCAGAGGCGGACATGCGTTTTGAGAGCAAGCAGCGGCTAGCACGGCTGCTTGTTCTCACATGCCGTTGCATCGCGAGACAACGTTTAGATAGCGCCTAAACATTTGATTAATTTAGCCACGGCGGCTTCGACGAATCGAGCCTCTGTGGCTCCATAAATTGATGAACAATTAACCGGGCCTCATTGATTATCGCACCCAGCACTTCGCACCGATTCATTGCCGGACAGGCTGCCAAACCCATGGAAATTCAGGACGGGACGCCACGCCCCGGCAGGATGTTTCTGTCCATCGTTGTACCCTGCTACAACGAAGAGGAAGGCTTGCGCGAATTCCACCATCAGATGACGGCCGCGGCGCGCGCGCTGTGCGGTCAACGGTTCGAGCTGATCCTGGTCGATGACGGCTCGACCGACAACACCTGGAAGCTGATCAACCAACTCTCGGCGGAAGACCGCAACGTGGTCGCGGTAAGGCTCTCCCGCAACCACGGACATCAACTGGCGCTGACGGCGGGGCTTTCCACGGTGCGCGGTGACCTCGTGCTTGTCATCGACGCCGACCTGCAGGACCCGCCGGAACTGCTGACACCGATGTACGAGACGATGGCGCGGGAAAGCGCCGACGTCGTCTACGGCCTGCGACGCAGTCGCGCCGGCGAAACCCGCTTCAAGAGGAAATCGGCCGAGGCCTTCTATCGCCTCCTCGCCCGGATCACCCGCGTCCACATCCCCGTGGATACCGGCGACTTCCGCCTGATGAGCCGCCGCATCTCCGACCAGCTGGTGCAGATGCCGGAGCACGATCGTTTCATCCGCGGGATGGTGGCCTGGCTCGGCTACAAGCAGGTCGCCTACGAATACGACCGCAATCCGCGTTATGCCGGCAGCACCAAATATCCGCTGGCAAAGATGATCGGCTTTGCGGCGGACGCGCTAGTCAGTTTCTCGATGGTGCCGCTGCGGATTGCGACCTATGTCGGCGCGCTCCTGACCACAGTCCTCACCTTTGTCGGTATCGGTGCCGTCATCAGCTGGATCTTTTCAGGCACCGTGCCGGGATGGACCAGCCTGACGCTGCTGGTCGTGATGATCTCCTCGGTCCAGCTCCTCGTGCTCGGGCTGATCGGCGAATATGTCGGTCGCATCTACATTCAATCGAAGAACCGTCCGCTGTTCGTGATCTCGCACATTCACCGGCGCGGACGGCTGCCGCACAGCGCGACCGACGGCCGGGACGATCAGGAAACGGCGCCGTTGATGACGTTGCTGGCCCAGTCGGAATCGAACAGGCGCAGCGAAATATATGAGGCCTCCTGATGAAGGCGATGATCCTGAGCCATCCCGTCCTCTATCAGGCCTATCAGGCTGCCGGCGGCTTCTTCGGCGCGCGGGTCAAGGCGATCGCGGATTACCTGACCATGCGGCCGGGCATGCGGGTGATCGACATCGGGTGCGGACCGGGTCATATCCTGCAATATCTGCCCGAAGGCACCAACTATAACGGCTTCGACATCGACGAAACCTATATCGCCTACGCGAAGCGATCGTTCGGCCATCTCGGCACCTTTCATTGCCGTTATTTCGATGCCGCCGCCGCCCGGGAATTCGCCGGCGCAGACCTCGTCATGATGAACGGCGTCTTGCACCATATCGGCGACGAAGATCTGAGGTCCACGCTCGCCAACATCCGCGACGTCCTGAGAGACGACGGCGTCCTGTTTACGACCGATCCCTGCTATCGCGAAGGCCAGTCGCCGATCGCGAAATGGCTGCTCGACAACGACCGCGGCGAGTTCATCCGCGATCAGGACGGCTACTCCAGGGTGCTCGGCAACGCGTTTGCGAGGGTGAAGCTCGCCATCCGAGAAGACTTGTCGCGCCTGCCCTATACGTTCGCCATCGGCGTCGCACAGAAATAACGGCCGGCGCGCCGGCTAACACGGATCATTCAGTCCGGCGCAGGATGTCGATCCCCTCGACGGATCGTACCAGCGAATACGGTTTGAGAAGTTGCGACAGTTCGGCATCGGCGCGCACCCAGTCCCCCCATCCGTCGCGCAGATTGTCAACCAGGACGATGTCGGGCGGCAATTTCCTGAAATCCTCGATCAACCATTTGCGCTCGAGCGCCAGATAGTCGTTCAGCCGGGCGGCCGTCGCGGCGTCGACCGAGGTCTTTTCGCGCGTCAGCCGCCCGAATACCCTAAGCCACAGATTCTCCTGTCGAGAAACCCAGACGCCGCCGACATCCCGCACCAGCGGGTGACCAATGGCGGCCTCGCCGCTCAGCACGAGGATCCGCGGATGCGGCATGAGACCCTCGATCGCTTGCCTTACCGGGCCGACATAGACGTTGCCGTTGAACCATTGCGCGCCGAACAAAAAGGTCGCGACCAGGATCAGCGGCGCCGCCAGGCCAAGGCGGCGGCGCGACGGCGCGTCGCCCGCGACCAGCAGCGCGTATCCCATCGCGAGCGTGGCGACCGCCACCATCGGATAGGAATGATAGGCCCAGCCGCGCCGCTGCAGGAAGAACGAGATCGCAAATCCGCTCGCGGCAAGAACAGCCGCGAGCAGCAGCGAGTCGGGCGTTCGTCCCCACGTCGTCAACAGCACCGACAGCATCGCGACGGCGAAGAGCAGCGAGGCTGCATTCAGGAAGATGACGGACAGCGGCATCGACCAGGACAGATACGTATCGCGCACCAGCGGATAGGTCACCGTGAAATATTCGGGATAGAGGAGGTAGGTGCCGATACTGACGCTGGCTACCAGCACGCCCGCGATGATGTTTTCCGGCGCAAACAACACAAGCCACGAACGCGCGCGAACGGCGCTCGCCAGCATGCACAACGCCACCGGCACAGCGAAGAACGGCTTGAAGGCCAGCGTGATCCCGGCTCCCAAGCCGGCAATCAGGATCGCCCACAGCGGAACCGAAACGCGATCGCTGCGCAGTGCATAAACTGCGAGCGCAGGCAGGAAGGTCAGCGTCGCCATATGCTCACGCTGGCCGAACACGTGCATTGGCAAGAGGGTCACGACGGCCGCGGCCCAGACCGCGAACGGTCCCCAGTTCGCCTCAGTCCATGCCGGCGACAGCCGCACGATCCGCGACACGGCATAGAGCGAAGCTACCGCCAGCAGCAGAAGCTGAATATCGATGACGTGTCTCGGATCGACGCCGAGCAGGCGGCCCAGCGCAACGCCGGGGAGATAGGCAAACGCCGCCATCGGCGGATTGATCTCGATAATATCGCCGTAGAGGTGCTGGCCATCCAGCATGCGCTCGCCGACCACGAGCAACCAGCTGACGTCGGTATTCAGCGGAACGAACTCCCGCATCAGGAGTGCGAGCCCAAACACGGCGCCGATCAGCAGCCAGGGCGTCGGGGCCGACCGTTCGCGGTCATGCGGGCTGACATGCGCCTGGCGGGAAACGTCTGCGATCTTCGAACTGCTCTCCGAACTGCTCTCCAAACTCATGGGCCTATCCTGCGAGGAAACGCAGCCACGCTACCCGAGGTGCGTTAACGAGTGACTTTCGCGGCAAACTACAGCGCGGTCGGAGTGCCTGAAGAGTTCGATGGCAATTTTGGGGCTTGATTGAACGAACGTAGGGCGTGGAAAGCCCTGGAAGGCACACTGCTGCACGATCTCCAAAGATGCCACTTATGGGGGCGAATTCCTAAAGCCATTTGCGCTCTCCCTCGTTCCACGGCAATATGGTTGGCAAAACAACCATAGGACGGGACAAGACAATGGCGGCTCCCATCAAGTTCGGCGTTGGCCAAAGCGTGCTGCGCAAGGAGGACGACGCGCTGATTCGCGGCAAGGGCCGCTATACCGACGATTACGCGCCGCAGGCCGCGCTTCGCTGCCTGATGCTGCGCTCGCCGCACGCGCATGCCAAGTTCACCATCGATGCGGCCCGCGCCCGCACCCTTCCCGGGGTGGCGCTGATCCTGACCGCCGCTGAGGTTGCGGATCTCGGCAATCTGCCCTGCCTGTTCAATCTCGAGACCGATCCCTTCACCGGCCCGCCTTACCCGATCCTTGCCAAGGACGAGGTGCGCCATGTCGGCGATTCCGTCGCCTTCGTCGTCGCCGAGACCATCGATCAGGCCCGCGACGCGATCGAGGCGATCGAGGTCAAATGGTCGCCGCTGCCATCGGTGACCGGCCTCGTCAACGCCGTCAAGAAGGGCGCGCCGCAGGTCTGGCCGGACAAGCCCGGCAACGTGCTGTTCGATGTCTCGATCGGCGACAAGGCCGCCACTGAAGCTGCGTTCGCCAAGGCGCATACGGTCGCCGAGATCTCCATCGTCAATCCGCGCGTGGTCGCGAGCTTCATGGAGACGCGCGCGGCGGTCTGCGAATACGACGCCAAGAACGATCATCTCACGCTGACGATCGGCAGCCAGGGCAGCCACCGCCTGCGCGACATCCTGTGTCAGAACGTGCTGAATATCCCGACCGAGAAGATGCGTGTGATCTGCCCCGATGTCGGCGGCGGCTTCGGCACGAAACTGTTTCCCTATCGTGAATACGCCCTGGTGGCGGTCGCGGCGCGCAAGCTGAAGAAGGCGGTGAAGTGGTCGGCCGACCGCTCCGAGCACTTCGTGGGCGACGCGCAGGGGCGTGACAACGTCACCACCGCGAAGATGGCGCTGGCCGAGGACGGCAAGTTCCTCGCGATGGATTGCGACCTGATGGGCGACATGGGCGCCTATCTCTCGACCTTCGGACCCTACATCCCGCATGGCGGCGCCGGCATGCTGCCGGGCCTCTATGACATCCGGGCTTTCCACTGCCGGGTGCGCACCGTCTTCACCAACAGCGTGCCGGTCGATGCCTACCGCGGCGCGGGCCGCCCTGAAGCGGCCTATGTGATCGAGCGCCTGGTCGATGCCTGCGCGCGAAAACTCGATATGACGCCGGATGCGATCCGCCGCAAGAATTTCATCCAGCCGAAGGCGCTGCCCTACAAGACCGCAACCGGCAAGGTCTACGATTCCGGCGACTTCGCCGCGCACCTGAAGCGCGCGATGGAGATCGCCGACTGGAAGGAGTTTCCCAAGCGCGCCAAGCTCGCCAAGAAGCACGGCCTGATCCGCGGCATCGGGCTTGCGAGCTATGTCGAGGTCTGCGGCGTGATGGGGGAAGAAACCGCCAATGTGCGGCTCGACCCCAATGGCGACGTCACCGTCTTGATCGGCACCCAATCAAGCGGGCAGGGCCACCAGACGGCTTACGCGCAGATCGTCGCCGAACAGTTCGGCTTGCCGCCGGAGCGCGTGCACGTCCGTCAGGGCGACACCGCCGAGATTGCGACCGGCCTCGGTACAGGCGGTTCGGCCTCGATTCCCACAGGGGGCGTCTGCGTCGAGCGCGCCTCGAGCGAGCTAGGCAACAAGCTGAAGGAGTTCGCCGCGCAAGCACTGGAAGCGAGCGTCGGCGACCTTGAAATCACCGACGGCGTGATCCGCATCGCCGGTACCGACCGCTCGATCTCGTTTGCCGATTTGGCCAAGCGGCCCGGCGCCGATCCATCGAAGTTGAACGGCAGCGCGACCTTTGCCAGCGCTGACGGCACCTATCCCAACGGCACGCATCTGGCGGAGGTCGAGATCGATCCTGCCACCGGCATCATCAAAATCGTCAACTATGTGATCGTCGACGATTTCGGCAAGACGCTCAATCCGCTGCTGCTTGCGGGGCAGGTGCATGGCGGTGCCATGCAGGGCATCGGCCAGGCGCTGATGGAGCAGGTGGTCTACGGCGCCGGTGACGGCCAGCTCATCACTGCCACCTACATGGATTACGCGCTGCCGCGGGCGGCCGACGGCCCGCCCTTCGTGTTCGAGACTGCCAACGTCCCCTGCACCACCAATCCGATGGGGGTGAAGGGCGCGGGCGAGGCCGGCGCGATCGGCTCCTGTCCGGCGGTCGTCAACGCCATCGTCGATGGGCTCTGGCGCGAATACAAGATCGACCACATCGACATGCCGGCGACACCGGAACGTGTTTGGATCGCGATCAACGAGCATCATCGCCGCCACAGCCTGTAAAGCTTGGCCCCCCGCGGCGGGAATAATCGGCCGCCGCCGGGTTCTAACCATGAACGACCTTCCCCCCAAAACCGACTTGCGAGCCGGAGAAACAAGCCGATGAAGCGAATTTTGATTGTCGTGGGCACCCTCATTCTGGGTGCGGGCGCCGTCATGGCCCAGCAGGAGATTGCCGTCCAGCAGGACAACCTGATGCGCTCGCAGGCCAAGAGCATGTACGGCGTGATCCTCAAGATGACGAAGGGCGAAATCCCCTACGATCAGAAGGCCGTCGACGCGGCGATCGCCAGTCTCGAGGTCGACGTCGCCAAGATCGCAAAGACCTTCGAGGTCAATCCCAAGCAGGACGTGGTCAACGCAACTTACGGTGCTTCGCCCAAGGTCTGGCAGAACAAGGCCGATTTCGACTCCAAGATCCCGCCGGTGCAGAAGGCGATCGCCGAGGTCAAGGGCAAGATCACCGATGTGGCGAGCCTGAAGGCCGCCTACACTGCGATGAATGATCGCTGCACCGACTGTCACGAGACGTATCGGCTGAAGCTGAAGTAGAGCGGCGCGGGCGCATCACTACAAGTTCGGTGTCATCGCCCGCCTTGTGCGCACTTGCGCACTGGGGCGGGCGATCCAGTACGCCGAGGCGGTTCGGGGAACGTTTGATGTCTCTAGAATACTGGATTCCCCGCTTTCGCGGGGAATGACAGCAGTGGGTGAGGCTTCGCAATCGCGTTCATGCTGCTGCATTACCGGCGCGCAGCTCATCACCAAATTCTCCTCTCATGGCCTGACGGATCGCCGTCAGAGTGGTTATGTTTGCTCGCGCCGCTGCAGCGTTGATGCCTCACGATGTCTGGAGTTCCAACGCGCGGCGCGGATCTCGAGCAACAGCGAGGCAGGCCATGGTCAAACCGTTCCCGTCGAAAACCCATATCGGCAACCATATGCTGCATCCGGAAACGCTGATGCTGACCTATGGCTATGATCCGCAGCTGTCGGAAGGCGCCATCAAGCCGCCGGTGTTCTTGACCTCGACCTTCGTGTTCAGGACGGCCGAGGACGGCCAGGACTTCTTCGATTTCGTCGCGGGCCGGCGCGAGCCGCCGGAGGGCATGGGCGCAGGCCTGGTCTATTCGCGCTTCAACCATCCCAACAGCGAGATCGTCGAGGACAGGCTCGCCATCTATGAGCGCACCGAGAGCTGTGTCCTGTTCTCATCCGGCATGGCGGCGATCGCGACCACGATCCTGGCTTTCATACGCCCTGGCGATGTCATCCTGCACTCCCAGCCGCTCTATGGCGGGACGGAAACCCTGTTGACGAACACGCTTTCGCGTCTTGCGATCGGCGCAGTCGGCTTTGCCGACGGCATCGATGAATCGGCGGTCGGCCAGGCTGCGGAGGAGGCCATGCGCAAAGGCCGGGTGTCGATGATCCTGATCGAAACCCCGGCCAACCCGACCAACGGCCTGGTCGACGTCGCGATGATGCGCCGCGTCGCCGAGACCATTGGAAAGGCCCAGGGCCACATGCCGATCATCGCCTGCGACAACACGCTGCTCGGCCCGGTGTTTCAGCGGCCGATCGAGCATGGCGCGGATATTTCGCTGTACTCGCTGACCAAATATGTCGGCGGTCATTCCGACCTGATCGCGGGCGCGGCGCTCGGCTCGAAGGCGATCATGAAAAGCATCAAGGCGCTGCGCGGCGCGATCGGCACCCAGCTCGATCCGCATTCCTGCTGGATGATCAACCGCTCGCTCGAGACCTTGAGCCTGCGCATGGAGAAGGCCAACAGTAACGCGCGCCTCGTCGCGGACTATCTGCGCGACCACGCCAAGGTCGCCAAGGTCCACTATCTCGGTCATCACGACGAGGCCTCGCCGGCCGGACAAGTGTTCGCGCGGCAGTGTCTCGGCGCGGGATCGACATTCTCGTTCGACATCGTCGGCGGCCAGGCGGCGGCGGAGAAATTTCTCAACGGCTTGCAGATCTTCAAGCTCGCGGTCAGCCTTGGCGGAACGGAATCGCTGGCGAGCCTGCCGGCGACGATGACCCATTCCGGCGTGCCCGCCGACATCCGCCATAAGATTGGCGTTCTGGATTCCACGATCCGGCTCTCGATCGGCATCGAGCACCCGTCGGACCTGATCGCGGATCTTGAGCAGGCGCTGAGCGCTGCGTAGGGACAGGCATGCTGTGAGCAAGCGTCCCGTCTGACACGCTCAGCCGGAATCGAAAAGGCCGGACGCGCAACTCGCGCCCGGCCCCCGCGGAAAAAATTGCAACAAAGCTTACTTGGTCACTTGGCCGCGGATTTCGCCGCCCGGGTTGGCCGCGGTGTGAATGTTGACGTAGAGCTTGCCGGCGAGCAGATCGGAGGCCTGCGCGTCGGTCAACGTCGCCGAGCCCTCAGCCGGGCTGTTGGCAGCACCCGGGATCGGCACCGCGACGCCGGCATTCTTGCCGGCCTCGGCGGGGCCATGGAAATGGGCGGCGGTTGCGGGGCCGGAGAGGCCGGAATAGCTCAGCTTCCAGGACAGCTTCTTGGTGGCGGCGTCATAGTCGAGATCGGCCGTGCCGGTGCCGCTGCTGGTGGTGGCGGGCACTTCGGACTTGCCGTCCAGCGTCGCCTTCAGTTTCTCCGCGCTGGCCGAGCCTGCGAATGCGACGGCGGCTCCGAGCGCCAGCGTGGCAAAAAGCGCTTTGTTCATGGGTCTCTCCCTGTTGACGCCTGATTGCGGTCAACTTGCAAACAGTGCGGTTCCGACTTTATTCCCGGATTCCGATCAAACCATCTAAATTATTCGTGGCTGGAGCGGCTGCGGGATGATCCGTAAATTCGCCGGAGCTCGATGGGATCCTCAATGCCGCGACGAATAATTTCTGTCATTTTGATTGCTGCTGTTGCAGCACTTGTCGTCTACTGGTGGCTGACCGCGCCGACCGCTTTGGCCTTACCGGCGCCGATGCGCGGGCCTGATCTCGTCAATGGGCAGGAGCTGTTCAATGCCGGCGGCTGCTCTTCCTGCCATGCCGTGCCCAACCAGCCCGATCGCCTGCGGCTTGGCGGTGGCCTGGCGCTGGGCTCGCCGTTCGGAACGTTCTATGCCCCGAATATTTCGCCCGATGCCGCCGACGGCATCGGCCGCTGGAGCGAGGCCGATTTCGTCAATGCGGTGATGCGCGGCATCTCGCCTGCGGGTACGCACTACTTCCCGGCATTTCCCTACACGTCCTATCACATCGTCAAAGTCGACGACGTTCGCGATCTCTTTGCCTATCTGAAGACGCTGCCGCCGGTGTCCGGCCGGGTGCGCGACCACGATTTGCCATTTCCCTTCAACATCCGCCGCAATGTCGGCATCTGGAAATTGCTGTTCATGGAGGTCAGGCCGTTCATGCCGGATGCAGCGCGATCCGCACAATGGAATCGCGGCGCCTATCTCGTGAACGGTTTTGGCCATTGCGCCGAATGCCACAGTCCGCGCAATTTTCTCGGCGGCGTCATCACTTCGCAGCGCTTCGCCGGCGGTCCCAATCCCGAAGGCGAGGGCTGGGTGCCGAACATCACGCAGAAGGGTATTGGCGGCTGGAGCGAGAAAGATATTGCCGACTTCTTAGAGACCGGCGATATGCCCGAAGGCGACAGCGCATCGGGCTCAATGCGGCCGGTGATCAAGAACCTCGCGCAGTTGACACCGGAGGATCGCGCCGCGATGGCGGCGTATCTGAAGTCGTTGCCGCCGGTCGACGGCCCGACGCCGCCCAAACGCAAGGAGGCTGGCGGTTAGCTGGTGCCGAACGCCTTGAAGGTGATGATGGTGAGCGTGTCCTGGATGCCGGGCAGCACCTGCACCTTCTCGTTGATGAAGTGGCCGATGTCGGTGTCGTTGTCGACATAGAACTTCACCAGCAAATCGTAATGGCCGGCTGTCGAGTAGATCTCGGAGGCGATCTCGGCTTCGGCAAGCGCATTGGCGACCGTATAGGACTGGCCGAGCTTGCATTTGATCTGGACGAAAAAGGGAACCATTGCAGTCACTCCGAAGGCGTATTCTTCCGGCTAATAGGCCAAAACCGGCCGGATTTAGCAAGCGGACTTGCGGCCTGCGGGGACAAGCCGCCCGCGCGCAAATACGGTTTTGCCCTACGAAGTCACCGTCACCGCGGCGAAGGCGTCCCTGAGCCGCTGGGCGAGCTCGGCCTTGCGATAGGGCTTGGTCAGGACCACTGCGTCGGCTTGCGCGCGGCCCTGCTCGAGCAGGGTCTCCAGCGCATAGCCTGAGGTGAACAGCACCGGCAGGCCCGGCCGAATCCGCCGGGCCTGGTCGGCGAGCTCCCAGCCGCTCATTCCGCCGGGCATGACGATATCGGTGAACAGCATGTCGATGCCGGGGTCGGCGCCCAGCCGCTGCAGGGCATCCTGGCCGTTGACGGCGGCGACGACGCGATAGCCGAGCGCCTCCACCCGCAGGATCACCGAGGAGCGCACGAACGGATCGTCTTCCGCGATCAGGATCTTCTCGTGCCCGCGCGGCGCGACGTCCTCGCTTTCCAGCGCATCGGCCAACGATTGTCCGGCACCGGCACGCGGCAGGTAGATCCGAATCGTCGTTCCCAGGCCCTGTTCACTATAGATCGAGACGTGACCATCGGACTGCCTGGCGAAGCCATAGACCATGCTCAGCCCGAGCCCTGACCCCTTGCCGACCTCCTTGGTGGTGAAGAATGGTTCGAATGCGCGCTCGATCACCTCGGGCGTCATGCCTTCGCCGTCATCAGTGACGGAAATCAGCGCGTAGGCGCCCGAAGCCACTTCCGGGTGCAGGGCACGATAGTCCTCGTCGATCGCGGCCAGTTCCGTGCTCAACGTCAGGTGTCCGCCTGATGGCATCGCGTCCTGCGCATTCAGCGCAAGGTTCAGCACGGCGGATTCGAGCTGGGCGCGGTCCGCAAAGGCCAAGATCGTGCCGGGCCCGAAGGCTGTCTTGATCTCGATGTTCTCGCGCAAGGTGCGCTTGAGCAGCTTGAGCATGGACCCGAGCAGCTCGCGGCAATCGACCGTCTGCGGCTGGAGCAATTGGCGGCGACTGAACGCGAGCAGCCGCTGCGTCAGCTCCGCGCCGCGTTCGCCGGACTCGCAGATGTCGTCGGCAAATTGCCGCAAATCGGGCCGCGTCTTGAGCTGCTCGCTGAGATGCTCGGCGTTGCCAATGATCACGGTCAGGAGATTGTTGAAGTCGTGCGCGATGCCGCCGGAGAGCTGGCCGACCGTCTCCATCTTCTGCGCCTGCTGAAGCTGCTGCTCGGTCAGCTTGCGCGCGGTCAGATCGTGGATGATGCCGACATGGATCAGATCGCCGTCCTGCCACGCCTGGCCCACCGACAGATCCATCGGGAAGGTCGATCCGTCCTTGCGCAGGCCGGCGGCTTCGCCGGTCGCGAAGCGCCGCGCATGACGGGTGGATGAGGGCCTCTCCTGGTTGGACATCAGCATGCCGATGTCGAGATTCATGACCTCGGCGGCGTGATAGCCGAACAGCCGTTCGCAGGCGGGATTGAACAGGAGAATGCGGGCTTGCGCGTCGAACAGGATGACACCGTCGACGGCGGTCTCGACGACCGCGGTGAGACGCGTCACGCTTTCACGCATCGCGCGCTGGGCGTCTCCGACCTGCCGCAGCAGCAGCGTCGCGTCCCGGCTCTTGATCTCCTCCTCCTCGAGCGCAGCCTGAACCTTCTGCAGCTCAAACGGGGAGGGGATGGTCAGGATTTTCGGCAAGAGCGGCCAAAGTGCACCGGCGGTGAAGATGGAGGCCGCAGCCGTGACCGCCTTGACCAGGCCCTCGATGCCGTAGATCGGGACCCAGAGCGTGTAGATCGACAGCACATGGGTCAGGCCGCAGGCCATGATGAAGATGGCGAACGCCCAGTAGACCCAGCCGAATTGGAGGTCTCGCCGCTTGGTGACGAGAATGGTGAGAGCGAACGGGATCGAGAAATAGGCGGCGGCTATGATGGCATCGGAGACGACGTGGAGCCAGATCAGCTCAGGTTCCCACAACAGGCAGATGCCGTGCGGTGAGAACATCGAGGAGTCGAGAATGCGTTCGAAGTAGGCCCACATGATACAGTCCCGAGAGGGTTGCAGGCCGGGGGCGGCCCGCAACATGGCATCGCCAGCGAATCGATCAATCTTTCACTGATTTGGATGGACCCGCCAAGGCCGGGCGATGACTAGGTCTTATTTGTCCGGATGTGCACGTTTCCGGGACGACGATACTGCGTGGCACCGCGCGTGCACGATTCGCGGCTTGCTGGTGCTCCGAGCGCGCGGTAGGAGAAGCCATGACTTCGAAATGCCTGACTTTGAAACGCCTGGCTTCGAAAACCCGGAAAACCGCCCGATGACCACGCCCGTGGCGCTCACCATCGCCGGCTCGGATTCGAGCGGCGGCGCCGGCATTCAGGCCGACCTGAAGACCTTTGCCGCGCTCGGCGTCTACGGTGCCTCCGCGATCACGGCGCTGACGGCGCAGAACACCAAAGGTGTCAGCGGCATTCACGCGGTTTCCGCGGCGTTCGTCACCGCGCAGATCGATGCGGTGCTCTCCGATCTCGACGTCGGCGCGGTGAAGATCGGCATGGTGGCGCAGGCCGAGACTATCGATGCGATCGCCTCTGCGCTGTCGCGCTGGAAGCCTCGCAATATCGTGCTCGATCCCGTGATGGTCGCAACCTCGGGCGACCGCCTGCTGGCGTCCGAAGCCGTCGAGGCCCTGCGCAAGAAACTGATTCCGCTGGCCTCGGTCGTTACGCCAAATCTGCCCGAGGCCGCCGCTCTGCTCGACGGGCCGCTTGCGCGAAGCGAAGCCGAGATCGAGAGTCAGGGGCGCCGCCTGCTCGCGCTCGGCTGCCACGCTGTCCTGATCAAGGGCGGGCACGGCGAGGGCGCCGAGAGCATCGACTATCTCGTCGATGCCGGAAACACGATTGCGCTTGCCGCGCCGCGCGTCGCCACGAAGAACACCCATGGCACCGGCTGCTCGCTCTCGTCGGCGATTGCGGCGGGTCTCGCCAAGGGCGAGACCCTGGAGCAGGCGGTGCGCAACGCCAAGGCCTGGATCAGTGTTGCGATTGAAGCAGCCGACCGCTTCAGCGTCGGCCACGGCCACGGGCCGATCCATCATTTCCACAAGTTTTACTGACGCCGGCTGCGAGCTGCGTGTTGGCCCCGCCGTTAACCAGCAGGACCAGGGTGTTCCGGGCTTTTGCGGGCAACCAATGCCGCCTCATGTCGCCTGATTGTCGCATGCGACTGATATTCGCGGGGAGGGCGAGGCGAGGTTTGATTCGTAGCTGAGGTGCCTCAAAGGTCCAATTGGTCATCCCCCTGTCACGGGACATTGTTACAGGCTGTCGCATGGGAAGTTACGATGTGAGTGACGAGAGCCCTGAAAGGCGCTTTCGCACCTTGTTCATTTCCGATGTCCATCTCGGAGCCCGCGGCTCGCAAGCCGACCTGCTGCTGGACTTCCTGCGCTACCACGACGCCGACACTATCTATCTCGTCGGCGACATCGTCGACGGCTGGGCGCTGAAATCGAGCTGGCACTGGCCGCAATCGCACAACGACCTAGTGCAGAAGCTCCTGCGCAAGGCGCGCAAGGGCGCCAAGGTCATCTACGTGCCCGGCAATCACGACGAGTTCCTGCGCAACTATTACGGCACGCATTTCGGCGGCATCGACGTGGTCGAGAACACCGTCCACACCGGCGTGGACGGCAAGCGCTATCTCGTCATCCACGGCGACATCTTCGACCTCGTGGTGCAGAACGCGCGCTGGCTCGCCCATCTCGGCGACAAGGCCTACGACTTCGCGATCCAGATGAATCGCTTCGTCAACTTCTTCCGCCGCATGTTCAAGGTGCCCTACTGGTCGCTGTCGCAGTGGGCCAAGCAGAAGGTCAAGAACGCCGTGAACTATATCGGCGCGTTCGAGCAGGCGCTCTCGGCCGAAGCACGGCGCCATGACGCCGACGGTGTGATCTGCGGCCACATCCACTACGCCGTGATCCGCGACGAGAATGGCATCCGCTACATGAATTGCGGCGACTGGGTCGAGAGCTGCACCGCGCTGGTCGAGCACGATGACGGTCGTTTCGAGATCATCACCTGGGCCGACCACGCCCAAAAGCCTGCAGCCGTACCGCAGGTGGCAGCAAGGGCGGCTTGATGCGCATCCTGGTCGCGACCGACGCCTGGCACCCGCAAGTCAACGGTGTGGTTCGGACGCTGACCAAGCTTGCTGACGCCGCCAAGACGCTCGGTACCGAGTTTACATTCCTGACGCCGCAATCGTTCCGCACCTTTGCGATGCCGAGCTATCGCGACGTGCGGCTCGCGATGCCGCGCCCGGCGCGCATCGCAAGACTGATTGAGGAAGCGCGGCCCGACAGCATCCACATCGCGACGGAAGGGCCGATCGGCCTGATGGTCCGCCGCTATTGCCGGCAGCGCAAGCTGCCGTTCACGACCAGCTTTCACACCCGCTTTCCCGAATATGTCCGCGCCCGCGTGCCGGTTCCGGAATCCCTGATCTGGCGGGCGCTGCGGCGTTTCCACAGCGCCAGCCGCGCCGTGATGGCGGCGACGCCAGCACTCGCCCGCGAGCTCAGCGAGCGCGGCTTTGCCAATGTCGTGCTGTGGCCGCGCGGCGTCGACACAAAGCTGTTCCACCCTCGCGCCATCGATCTCTGCCTCCCGGCACCGGTGTTCCTTTCCGTCGGCCGGGTCTCGGTCGAGAAGAATCTCGAGGCGTTTCTCGACCTCGATCTGCCCGGCACCAAGGTGATCGTCGGCGATGGCCCGGCGCGCAACACACTGGAAGAGGCCTATCCCGACGCGATTTTCCTGGGCGAAAAGCACGGCGAGGAGCTGGCCGACATCTACGCGGCAGCCGACGTCTTCGTGTTTCCGAGCAGGACCGACACGTTCGGCCTGGTCCTGCTCGAGGCGCTCGCGAGCGGGCTGCCGGTTGCGGCGTTCCCGGTGAAGGGGCCGCGCGACGTCATCGGCGATGCGCCGGTCGGCGCGCTGGACAATGACCTGCGCAGTGCCTGCTTCGCGGCGCTCGATGTCTCCAGGCCAGCCTGCGTCGAATTCGCCGCCAATTACACCTGGGAAGCCTCGGCGAGGGCATTTGTGGACAGCATCCGGGCGGCCGGCGCGGTGCTGCCCGGCCGGACCGGCACGGAACAGCCGCGCTTCGTCGCCTGAACGGATAAAAATCCTCGCGCGGAGATGTCTTGCCCGCGCCGCGTCCGCCGCGATAACATCGCCCCCATGTCCGAACAGCCCCTTCCGATCGGCCCCGCCGATATCGATGCCGCAGCGCGCGTGCTCGCGCCTTTCGCTGTCCGCACCCCGCTGTTGTCCTTTCCCGTGCTCAACGAGCGCGTTGGCGCGAAAGTGTTCCTGAAGCCGGAGATGCTCCAGCGCACCGGCTCCTTCAAGTTCCGTGGCGCCTTCAACAAGGTGTTCTCGATCCCGCAGGACAAGCGTGCCGGCGGCGTCGTCGCGTTCTCCTCCGGCAATCACGCCCAGGGCGTGGCGGCGGCGGCCAAGATCCTCGACATGCGGGCGACCATCGTGATGCCGGCGGACGCGCCGCTCTCGAAGCGTGAGCGCACCAAATCCTATGGCGCCGAGGTCGTGCTGTACGATCGCGACCGCGACGATCGCGAGGCGATCTCGCGCGGCATCGCCGAGAAGCGCGGCGCGACGCTGGTCAGGCCCTATGACGATCCTTTCGTGATCGCGGGGCAGGGCACCGCCGGCCGCGAGATCGCGGAGGACATGGCAACGCTCGGCCTCTCACCTGACATCGTGGTGGCGCCGGCCTCCGGCGGCGGCCTGATCGCAGGCGTCGCGACCGCCGTGAAGGCGCGCTACCCACTAGCCGAGATCGTGGTGGCCGAGCCCGAGGCGTTCGACGATCACGGCCTGTCGCTGACCGCAGGCCATCGCGAGCCGCACGGGCCTGCGGGCCGCACCATCTGCGACGCGCTGATGGCGCTGATCCCGGGCGAAATGACCTTTGCGATCAACAGCAAGCTTCTGGCGCGCGGCGTGACCGCGTCGGACAAGGAAGTCGGCGCGGCCGTCGCCTTTGCCTATCGCGAGCTGAAGCTCGTGGTCGAGCCCGGCGGTGCGGTAGGCCTTGCGGCGCTGCTTGCCGGCCGCCTCGACGTTGCCGGCAAGAACGTGGTCATCGTGCTCTCCGGCGGCAACGTCGATGCGGATCTGTTCGCTGAGCTGGTGGCCTGAGGTTTTGAGCTTTTGACATGAAGAAGGGGCAGAGCGTCGCCGCACTGCTCCTTCGTCGCCGCCATCAGTGCATGAAGCCGCGGTGGTTGTTGCCGCCATTCATGTTTGACTGGTTCATCGATTGACGGACATTGTTGCCGCCGCCATTCCCCATCGCATTGAACTGCGGCCGGTTGTTATTCTGCACCTGCACCTTGTTCACCGGGTTGTTGTCGAGTTTGACGCTGTTGTTGATGCGGATCGGATTGTTCTGGGTCTGGACATTCACCGGCTTGGCATCGCCAGTCGTGACGCCCTTGCCGATCGTCACGGGCATGCCCGCGACCTTGCCAGGAGGGGTATTGGCAGCGCCGGCATTACTGTTGCCGGTGTTCTGCGTGGTCACCGGCAGTGTCGTGATCTTGCCGATGCCGTTGTTGTTCGTCGTCGTGTTGGTCGGCGCGGACAGGGTGACGATCTTGCCCGGGGCCTGCGACGGCGTGCCGTTCTGCGAATTGCCCGCCGGCAGGGTGACGATCTTGCCGATGCCGTCGACCGGCTTCTGCACGACCGGCAGGCTGGCGTTCATCTGCGAGCCGCCGCTGCCCTGATGGATCAGCGGCATGTATTTGGGCTGGCCGAGATTGCCGATCTTGAGCGTCGGGGCAATGTTCTGCGGAGCCAAAAACTTCGTCGCCTGCATCAGGGGGATCAGCTTCGGCTGCGTCTCGAGCTTGTGCGCCATCAGCGCATACGGGCTATTGCCGTAGCTGTCGTAGAAGGCCTTGTAGCCGATCGGCGAGTTCGCGAGCACCGCCTGGTGCCAGGCCTGCGAGATCAGCAAATTCGACAGCAGCCAGCGGATATGATCGCACAGCGGGTCGTGCGGATACATCTGGATGAACTCCTGATAGTACTCCGGCCGTCCCTCGGACACGACGTAGTCATAGGCCTGCCGCGTCGAACGGCTCGGCAGGTTGGAGGCCATCTGCACGACCGGCGCATTCACCGGCGCGCGATTGGCTGCAACGGCCGTGTCGCCGAAGAAGGTGAAGTCGGAGGTCAGCGAGGAGCTCTCCCACGGAATCTGCGCGCCGCTGGTGGTCTGGTTGACCTGGAGCCGCACGCGCTTGAAGAGCTGCTCGATCGGCACGTTGGGCTCGCGCGCGACGTTCAGGAAAGCCTGGGTGTAGGGGCTGTGGCCGGCATTGCCATCGAGCGCTTCGGCGCCCGGCGCGGTCGAATAGCCGACGATGGAGCCGTTCGGCGCATCGACGATGGCAAGGCCGCGGCCGGCGTCGTTGACGTCAGGGAACGGGTTGTTGCGGCAGGCATCGAGGATGACGATGCGCATCCGGCTCGGGATCGTCTCCAGCGTCGACATCACGTCGACCAGGCGGACCGAATCGTTGACGAGCTCGGTCTGGTTCGACACCTTCGCGTCAACAGGGACGAGATAGTTCTCGCCGGCGAGCTGCACGCCGTGACCGGCGTAATAGACCATCGCCACCGTGTTCGGACCGCGCGCGGAGACCTTGGCCGAGAAATCCTGCACCACGCGCAGCATGTCGTTCTGACCGAGATCGGTCGCCGAGATCACCTCGAAGCCGGCCGAGTTGAGGAACTGCGCCATCGACTGCGCGTCATTGTCGGGATTGGCGAGCTGCGGCGCGTTCTGGTAGTTCGAATTGCCGATCACCAGCGCCACTCGCTGCTCCGGGCCTTGCAGCGCGGCAGGCGCAGCCGGTTCGACAGGGGCGACCTGTGCGGAAACGGGGCCGCAGCCGAAGCCGAACAGGCTTCCCAGCAGGCCGGCAGTCATCAGGGCGGATTTCAGGCGGAACATGGCGGGCTCCCTCGGGGCTCATCTCGATGCGAGATTGGTTGCGAGGAAGCTAGGCGGCGTTCGATCCCTGGTCCGTGATCGCGATCACCCCGGCGCGGTGCGTGATCTAGATCACGCGTAAGGGCGTGGGGCGCTTGCCTCGCGCTCCGTCATTGCGAGCGGGGCGAAGCAATCCAGAATCTTTCCGCGGCGGCAGTCTGGATTGCTTCGCTCCGCTCGCAATGACGGTGGAAAGAGTGCGAGCGCCTTTACGAGAAGAACGCGATCTTCTCGGCCTGGGTCATGCGGCGGATCGGCGCCAGCGCGTCGTTGGCCGCAGGGCGGGGCTTTTGCACGATGCCGCTGGCGAGAATGGTGGCGCCGAGCGAGGGTTCGGGCAGGGGGGAGGGCATCGGCAGCGACGCGGTCGGTGCTGCGCCGTAGGTTGCTGCGGCCGTCATCATGGAGGCCGGTTGCTCCATCGCTTCGGCTGCGGCTTCGGCGATGGCATCGGTGAGACGCGCGAGCGATTCCATCGCGATCGGGGCTTCGACGACCGGCTCCTCAACAACCGGTTCCTCGACATGCGGCGCGATTGGCGCCTCCATGGCGAACGGCTTCGCGACCCCCGCGGCCATCGGCTCCGGCTTGGGAATAGCCGCTTCCATCTCCATCGGCTCGACGATCTCGTCGAACTCCGGATCAGGCGCAGCCATCTCCAACGCGATCGCCGCGAGCACGGCGTCGTCTTCGGCCTCCGCGGCGGCATCGAACGAGAACTCGTCCGTGATCTCGGCGACGGAAGCGGGATCGGCGAGGCTGTCCTCGACCGCAGCAAAACTCTCTTCGACGGTGGCGTGGCTTTCGGCAATCTCGGGCGCGATCGCGACGTCCATCATCGCGTTCTCGGCGATGCTGCTCGCGTCAGCGGTCGCCTCGGGCTCCGGCGCGATGTCCTGCGGGGTCTCCGTCAAAGCCACGGATGCTTCGCTCGCCATCGCAACGGGCGCTCCGACGCCGTCAGCGTCCGTCTGCTCGACCCGGTCCCTGAGCAGATCGAAGGCGGCCTTGAGGTCGGCGCGCGGGTCGATGGTCGACACCTGGGCGCAGGCCGCTTCGATCGAGGCGAGCTGCGAATCAATCAGGTCGCAGATTCGCCCGTCGGCGCCGATCTCGCGCCAGCGCCAGGAGATCTCCTTGATGATGCGCACGCCGCGCGGAATCGGCGCGAGGCTCGCCTCGAGCACGGCCGGATCGAAAGCCTTGCCGGCGGCGCTTTCTGCGTCCTCGACCGCGCGGCGGATCGCGACCAGCGCCTCGGGCAGGCGGTCCTCGACGACGGGTTGTCGCTGTGCCGCAAGGGTTTCTTCGATTTTGGCGACCGCGTCGAGCACCATGCTGGTGTCGGCATTGCGGTTGCGCTTGGCGTACTCGCCGAGGAACCAGCGGCCGCGCGCGGTCTCCATGAAGGCTTCACGGATCGCGTCGTAATCCTGCTCGTTCGGCTCGGCCGCGCGGGCCGACATGGGCGAGAGGGCGAATGCTTCGTTGGCCATGACAATCTCGTCGCGCAAATCACCGCGCGTTACTGTAACGATCACCACGATATCGACCGAATCGCAATTGGTTTGATGGCAGGCGAATCACAAATCCCCATCGCGACATCCGTCAAGCGGCGATTCGCCGTGCGTCTTGCGCTGTTCTACGCGGCCGTGTTCGCGGTGACGGGCACGCATCTGCCGTTCTTCCCGGTCTGGCTCAAGGCGATCGGCGTCGATGCGGCCTGGATCGGGATCATCAACGCGCTGCCGGGGATCACGCGCTTCACCACGCTGCCCTACGCAACCGCCTTTGCCGAAAAGCGCCATGCGATTCGTGCCGGCATGATGGTTTCGGTCGTCGCGACGGCGGCGGGATTTGCGCTGGTCGGCGTGCAGCACCAGCCGCTGGCACTCCTGCTGATCTATGCGCTGACCTGCATCATGTGGACGCCGGTCGTCCCGCTGACGGATGCGTACGCGTTGCGCGGCGTCATTCGCTACGGCTTCGACTATGGGCCAATTCGGCTGTGGGGCTCGGCGGCCTTCGCGGCCGGCGCACTCGCCTGCGGCTATCTCGTCGACAGCATCGACACGCGCGAGCTGATCTGGGTCATCGTCGCATGGGCTCTCGTTGCGGGCGTCGCGGGCCTGTTGCTCCAGCCGCTCGGCGATGTCAGGCGAAGGAGCGCGGAAAAGCCCGCTGGCAATGCCCTGCTGCGCGATGCCGGCTTCTGGTCGGTCATCATTTCGGCCGCGCTGATCCAGGGCAGTCACGCTGCCTATTACTCATTTTCGGCGATCAGCTGGCAGGCCCATGGGCTCGGCGGGTTCACAATCGCCGGACTCTGGACGCTGGGCGTGATCGCCGAGATCGTCGTCTTCGCGCTGTCGCCGCGCTTCTCGCTGCATCCGTCATCGCTGATGGCGATCGGCGGCGCAAGCGCGGTGCTGCGCTGGATCGTCACGGCGCAGGAGCCGTCGCTGGCGCTGCTCGCGATCGCGCAGCTCGGCCACGGCCTCACTTTCGGCATGACCATCGTCGGCACCATGAATTTGCTGGTGCGGCGGGTGCCGTCGTATCAGATTGCGCGGGGGCAGGGTTACTATGCTGCGTGCAGCGGCTTGCTGGGCGCGACGAGCTCGATCGCCTCAGGCGCGATCTACGCCAGCATCGGCGACAGCCTCTATTACGTCATGGCGGCGATGGCGGCGGCCGGCGCGATCGTGATCTGGTCGGCGCGGCATCGGCTCACGGCTCAGCCCCAGAGCGAAGCGTCCGGCGGATAGACCAGGCTCTCGTCATAACGCAGTCCATGATCGCGATCGCGCGCCAGCAACAACGGGCCGTCGAGATCGACGAAGCGTGCCTGCGGGGTCACCAGCATGGCGGGCGCCATCGACAGCGAGGTCGCGACCATGCAGCCGATCATGATTTCGAAGCCGAGCGCCTGCGCGGCATCGGCCATGGCCAGCGCCTCGGTGAGACCGCCGGTCTTGTCGAGCTTGATGTTCACGGCGTCGTAGCGCGCGCGCAAGGGGGCCAGCGAGTTGCGGTCATGCACGCTCTCGTCGGCGCAGACCGCGAGCGGCCGCTTGATCCGCGCCAGCGCGTCGTCCTTGCCGGCCGGCAGCGGCTGCTCGACCAGGGTAACACCGACGGCGGCGCAGGCCGCGAGATTGTGTTCCAGATTGGCCTCGGTCCAGGCTTCGTTGGCGTCGACGATCAGCTCCGACTCGGGGGCCGCCTTGCGCACGGCCGCGATCCGCTCGGGATCGCCGTTGCCGCCGAGCTTGATCTTGAGCAGCGGCCGGTGCGCCGCCCTGGCGGTCGCCGCCGCCATGGCCCCAGGCGTGCCCAGCGAGATCGTATAGGCCGTGGTGCGCTCGCCCGGCACAGGGCGGTCGAGCAGGTTCCAGGCCCGCAGGCCCGAAGCCCTGGCCTCGAGGTCGATCAGGGCGCAATCCAGCGCATTGCGGGCCGCCCCTGGCGGCATGGCGGCTTGGAGGGCCTGCCGCGTCAGCCCGCCCGCGAGAGCCGCCTGCATGGCCTGGATCGCGGCCAGTGTTGCCTCGGGCGTCTCGCCATAGCGGGGATAGGGGACGCATTCGCCGCGGCCGATCAGGCCGTTTTGGCTCACTTCGGCCACTACGGTCACGGCTTCCGTCTTGGCGCCGCGGCTGATCGTGAAACTGCCGGCGATGGGAAACCGCTCGATTCGGGCGGCAAGCGCAGGAACTTTGCTGGAAGTCATTTTGAACTCTGGCGAAATCTGAACCTGCTGGTTACCTCTAGCAACTAACATTAACCAGTTGGGGATACCTTTTCTGGGTAAGGGCGTGTGCGCAACGATCTGATTTCTGCCGCCCTGGTACAGGAGCGGGCATCTTGAGCGGCGATCCGAAGCTGGAACGGATTGCCAAAGGCAACGCGCTGGCCCTCTGCGCCACCGGAACCTGGACCGCGAGCTTCGCGCCGGTCCTGGAACGGATGGTGGCCGACGCCGAGAAGCTCGCCGGCAGCCCCCAAAGCATCTTCATCGACGTCTCCGAGGTCGCCAAGCTCGACACGTTCGGGGCCTGGCTGATCGAACGGCTGCGTCGCACCCTGACCCAAGGCACCGTCGAGGCTCAGATCGCGGGGTTGTCCGCGAACTATTCGAGCCTCGTCGACGAGGTGCGGCGGGTCCGCGCGACGCCCGTGATCGACACCACCTCGATCACCATCACCGGCATGCTGGAGCAGATCGGCCGCGCCGTGGCAGGCATCGGCGGCACCATTGCGAGCCTGATCGACATGCTCGGCGCGGTGCTCGCGGCGGGCGGGCGGGTGCTGATCCATCCGCGCTCACTCCGCCTGACCTCGACCGTGCATCATCTGGAGCAGGTCTGCTGGCGCGCGGTGCCGATCATCGTGCTGATCACCTTCCTGATCGGCTGCATCATCGCCCAGCAGGGCATCTTTCATTTCCGCCGGTTCGGCGCCGACATCTTCGTCGTCGACATGCTCGGCGTCCTGGTGTTGCGCGAGATCGGCGTGCTGCTGGTCGCCATCATGGTCGCGGGCCGCTCGGGCAGCGCCTACACCGCCGAGCTCGGCTCGATGAAGATGCGCGAGGAGATCGACGCGCTGCGCACCATGGGGTTCGACCCGATCGAGGTCCTGGTATTGCCGCGCATGCTGGCGCTGGTGCTGGCGCTGCCGATCCTCGCCTTCCTCGGCGCCATGGCCGCGCTCTATGGCGGCGGTCTCGTCGCCTGGCTCTATGGCGGCGTCGATCCCGAGGCGTTTCTGCTGCGCCTGCGCGACGCCATCTCGATCGATCATTTCATCGTCGGCATCGTGAAAGCGCCCGTCATGGCCGCGGTGATCGGCATCGTCGCCTGCGTCGAGGGCCTCGCGGTACAAGGCAGCGCGGAATCGCTCGGACAGCACACGACCGCGTCGGTGGTGAAGGGCATCTTCTTCGTCATCGTGATGGACGGCGTGTTCGCCATCTTCTTCGCCTCGATCGGAATGTGACGATGGCGCAGGAAACTCAAAACGCGATTCAGGACCCCATCATCCGCGTCCGCGACATCACCGTGCAGTTCGGTGCGACGCGCGTGCTGGACGGTCTCAACCTCGACGTCCGGCGCGGCGAGATTTTGGGATTTGTCGGCCCCTCGGGCGCAGGCAAATCGGTGCTGACGCGGACCATCATCGGCCTGGTGCCGAAGGTCGCGGGCTCCATCGAGGTGTTCGGCGTCGATCTGGATTCCTCCAACACCTCGCAGCGCCGCAATGTCGAGCGGCGCTGGGGCGTGCTGTTCCAGCAGGGCGCGCTGTTCTCCTCGCTCACGGTGCGGCAGAACATCCAGTTTCCGATGCGCGAATACTTACGCGTCTCGCAGCGGCTGATGGACGAGATCACCATGGCCAAGCTCGCCATGGTCGGCCTCAAGCCGGAAGTGGCGGAGCGTTTCCCCTCGGAACTCTCCGGCGGCATGATCAAGCGTGTCGCGCTGGCCCGCGCGTTGTCGCTCGATCCGGACCTCGTCTTCCTGGACGAGCCGACCTCCGGCCTCGATCCGATCGGCGCCGGCGACTTCGACGATCTGGTCAGGACGCTGCAGCGTACTTTGGGGCTGACCGTTTTCATGGTAACCCACGACCTCGACAGCCTTTACACGGCTTGCGACCGGATCGCCGTTTTAGGGAACGGTAAGATCATTGCGGCAGGGTCGATCGCCGACATGCAGGCCTCGCAGCATCCCTGGCTGAGGCAGTATTTCCATGGCAAGCGCGCCCGCGCGGTCGTGACTTGAGTAGCCGGAGCAGCTGATGGAAACGCGGGCGAATTACGTACTGATCGGATCCTTCACGCTGGCGGTGCTCGCGGCTGCGATCGGCTTCGTGCTGTGGTTCCAGTCGCTGCACACCATCAAGCAGCGCAGCCCCTTCCGCGTCGTGTTCGAGGGCCCGGCCGCGGGCCTGCGCAACGGCGGCAGCGTGAACTTCAATGGTATCCGGGTGGGCGAAGTGGTCTCGGTGAAGCTCGACAATCCGCGGCGGGTTGTCGCACTCGCCATGATCGAGAACAACACGCCGCTCCGCAAGGACACCCTGGTCGGCCTCGAATTCCAGGGCCTGACGGGTGTGGCCGCGATCTCGCTCAAGGGTGGCGAGGAGGCGGCTCCGCCGCCGCCGCTCGACGAGGACGGCATCCCGACGCTGACGGCCGACCCCAACAAGCTCCAGGACGTCACCGAGGCGATCCGCGGCACGCTGCAGAACATCAACAAGATCGTCGCCGACAACCAGGAATCGGTGAAGAACTCGCTGAAGAATCTGGAGACCTTCACCAACTCGCTCGCCCGCAATTCCGAGAAGATCGACGGCGTGATGGCCAAGGTCGACGGCGTCATGCTCAAGGCCGACAACCTCATGCTCGGCCTCAACACGCTCGCCGGCGGCAAGGACGGTGGCGAGCTGTTCCTGACGGTCAAATCGATCCGCGAGCTTGCCGAGGATTTCGACAAGCGCTCGGGTGCGCTGATGACCGACGGCCGCCGTACGCTCGGCGACATCAGCCGCGCCGTGAACAACTTCGACCGCAACCCGACCCGCGTGCTGTTCGGCGCCAGCAACAGCGCACCGGCCGCCGCCGCGCCGTCGGCCGAGGCGCCGAAGCCGGCGCCGGCCAGCGAGCGCAAGCGGCAGTAGCGCCTCTCTCCTCCGTCATTGCGAGCGAAGCGAAGCAATCCAGACTGTCTCCGAGGAGGCAGCCTGGATCGCTTCGTCGCAAGGGCTCCTCGCAATGACGGAGCTTGTGGGGGCGTCGTAATTTCCCAACGCGCGGTGAACTGCTGGCGCAATAACGGCCAAAACAAAACGGAGCCCGACAGGGCTCCGTTTCTTCATTCGCTATTCGCCACTCGCGAGCTTTGTCTTACCCCAGCCGGCCCGCCGCGTGAGCAAGCAGCGTATACACCAGGCCCGTCTCCGAGGTGAGGTGGCTGCGTAGCTCCTGCGGGCCGCGGCCGTCGCGGGCGACTTCGTCGAGCAGACGTTCGAACTCGCTGATGTAGCGGTCGACCGTCGCCTTGAAGTTGCGGTCGGCGCGATACTTGCGGGCGACTTCGTCAAAAGCCTTCTGGCCGGCGGGCGTGTACAGGCGCTTGGTGAAGGCCTTGTTCTCGCCGCGCTGGTAGCGGTCCCACATCTCGGTGGCGAGGTTGCGGTCCATCAGCCGGCCGATATCGAGCGACAGCGATTCCAGCGGATTGCCGCCATTCTGCGGGGCCTGCGGCTGCGGAGCGGGTGCAGCCTGGCGGCCACGCGGGGCCTCACGACCGGTTGGAGCAGCCTGGTTGGCGTCCGTGCGGTTCAACAGATCCGACAACCAGCCGTCGCGGCCGGGGTCGTTGCCGCCCGGTGCGACCGGCGGCGCCTCGGTGCGCCGCGAGGAGGCGGGCATGCCCAGGTCCGGCGGCGGCAGCGTGGAAGCGCTGCCTGTGTCGCGCGTGCGGGTCTCGTTACCCCGTCCGCCCGCACTTGCCATCACCGGCTCTTCCTGACGCTGGACGGCGACAGAAGCGCGGCCCGTCGTGGTGACGTCGAGGCCGCGGCCGTGCTGGGCCACGATGCGGTTGAGCTCGGCGAGCGCCTCGATCTGGTCGACGATCACCTTGCGCATCTGCGCAGTGCTCTCGGCGGCCTCCTGCGGCATCTCGAGCACGCCGCGGCGCAGCTCGTTGCGGGTGGCTTCGAGCTCGTTGTGCATCTCGAACGCCATCTGCTTCATGCTGGAGACGAGGTTGCCGAACTTCTCGGCCGACTGCTTGAACATCGCATCCGCCTCGTCGGTGGTCTGGCGGTAGATGTCGTGCATGGCATCGATGGTCTGGCGATGCTCCTCTTCGGAGGCCGACCGCACCGCCTCGAACTGGCGGGTGATCGCGGCCGAACCTGCGCCGGCGGTCTCCGCGACCACGCGGGCGATGTCGCGGGCACGCTCTTCGGCCGCAGCGAGCGACTCATCGAGCAGTCCGGTGAAGCGCGACAGCCGCTGGTCGAGATCGGTGGTACGCAGGTCGATGGTGGTGACGAGCGATTCCAGCGCCTGCTTGCGCTCGGCGAGCGAGGCGGTGGTGTTCTTGTTGCTCTGCTCGACGACCTGCGCGGCATCGACGAGTGCCTTGCCGTGCGCGTCGAACTGCGTCGACAGCTCGCCGAGATCCTGGAGCGCCCGCGTGGTCTTGGTGTTGAAGACGTTGAGCTGGTCTTCCAGGTTCTGCGTCGCAGCGCCGTTGCGCGAGGTGACGTCGTTCATCGCCGAGACGAAGTCGGCGACGCGCGTCACCAGCGCCCGCTCGAGCGAGTTGAGGTTGTCGTGCGCACCGGTCAGCACCTCCTGCAGGAGGATGTTGCCTTCGCGCAGACGCTCGAACAGGGCGACCGTGTCGGTGCGCAGGATCTTGCTGGTCTCCTGCATCTCGGTGACGGCCGCAATCGAGACCTGGCGCGACTGGTCGATCGCCGCACGCGAGGCCTGTTCGAGGTCCTTGAGCGACCGGCCGACCGCGCTGGTCGCGACCTCGCTCGCCGCGTTGATGGTGCGGGCGACTTCGTTGCCGTTGCCCATCATGGTCTGCGAGAACGCCGTGCCGCGCGTCTCGATCGACTTCAGCGCGTCGGAGGTGACGCGGTCGATGTCGAGCGTGAGCTGGCTGGTCTTCGAGCCGATCGCATCCACGAGCGAGCCGCGCTTGGCGTCGATCATGTTCGAGAGGCGGTCGGCCTGCTGCTGCACGTAGGTGACGATCTCGTCGGTCTTGCCGGTCATGGCCTGGCCGAAGCTGCTCGAGGCGGAGAGCACCGAGCGCTCGACGTCGGCCGAGCTCGACTTGACCCGCGAGCTCGCTTCGTTGGAGGCGTTGATCAGCGCATTCTGGGCGTTGAGCGCGCTGGTCTGGATGTCGTTGGTCGCGTTCGCCGTGGCCGTGCTCAGCGCGCGCTCGATCTCGGTCGAGATCGTGCGGATCTGGCTTGCGGCATCTGCCGAGGTCGAGGTCAGCGAGGTCTGGGCCTCGCGTGCGCTGTTGAGGATGGTCGAGGCAGTGTCGGCGCCGACTGCGGTCAGCGTGCGCTCGATGTCGGTCGTCAGCGACTTGATCTGGCTCGCCGCATCGGTCGACGCAGTGATCAGCGTGCCCTGGGCCTCGCGCACGCCGCTGGTCAGCGCCTCGATGGTGGCGCCGCCGGCAGTCGCCAGCGCGCGCTGCATCTCGGCTGCGAGCGAACGGACCTGGCCGGTTTGTTCTGCTGAGACAGCAAGAAGGGTGCTCTGGGCGTCGCGGGCGCTGGCCGTGATCGTCTCGGCAGTGCTCTGGCCGACCTGCGAGAGCGAGCGGTGCACCTCGGCCGCGAGCGACTTGACCTGGCTCGCCGCATCCGAGGACGCGTTGACCAGCGTGCTCTGGGCTTCGCGTGCACCGGTCATGATGGTCTCGGCCGTCGAGGTGCCCGCCATCGAGAGCGAGCGCTGCACGTCGGAGGACAGCGCCTTGATCTGGTTGGCGGTCTCGGTCGAGGCCGCGATCAGCGTGCCCTGCGCATCGCGGGCGCCGGCGGTGATCGATTCCGCCGTGCTGGTGCCGGCGAGCGACAGCGAGCGCTGCACGTCGGCGGTGAGCGTCTTGACGTGGTTGGCCGCGTCCGAAGAGGCGGTGACGAGCGTGGTCTGCACCTCGCGGGCGCCGGCCAGGATCGAGGCCGCGGTGGCCGAGCCGGCTGCGGACAGCGTGCGTTCAACGTCGGCGGCGAGCCCCTTGATCTGGATGGAGGCATCGCCCGAGGCCGCGACCAGGGACGACTGCGCCTCGCGGGCGCTGGTCAGGATCGAGTTCGCAGCACCGGTGCCGACCGCGGTCAGCGCACGCTCGACCTCGGCGGAGGTCATCTTGAGCTGGGCGTTGACGTCGGAGGAGACCGTCATCAGCGATTGCTGCGCGGTGCGCGCACCGGTCTGGATCGTCTCGCTGGTGTTGACGACGAGGTTGGTGAGCGAGCGCTCGGCGTCCTCGACATGCGAGCGGATCGCGGTCGAGATCATCTCGGCGCGGGACATCATGTCGTCGCTGGCCTGGCGGCCGCTGCTCTCGATGCGGCCGGCAACGGCCTCGACACGCGAGCCGAGCAGGTCTTCGAACTGCGCGACGCGCACGTCGATGTCGCTGGCAACCGAACCGACCTTGGTCTCGATAGCCTGGTGGATGTCCTGGAAGCGCGCCGTGACCGTGTCGGTCAGGTGCATGCTGCGACCGTCGATCAGTTCGGCGACGCTGGTGATGCGGCGGTCGACCGCCTCGATCGCCTGCGCCGTGCCGTCCGTGAGCGTCGAGGTCAGCAGGGTGAGGCGGGTGTCGATCGACTGCACGGCCTGCGAGGCGCCGTTGGTCAGGGCGGTCGTCAGATAGGTGAGGCGGCTGTCGACGGACTCCAGCGCCTGCGATGCGCCGCTGTTGAACGTCGTCGTGAGGTGCGTCAGCCGCGTATCGATCGCCTGGATCGTCTGGGAGGCGCCGTCGGTCAGCGTCGTCGTGAGGTGGGTGAGGCGGGAGTCGATGGACTCGAGCGCCTGCGATGCGCCACCGGTGAGTGTCGTCGTGAGGTGCGTCAACCGCGTGTCGACCGACTGGATCGCCTGCGCGGCACCATCGGTCAGCGACATCGCCAGCGTGTTGAGACGCCCGTCGATGGTCTCGGTGACGGACTTGGCGCGGGTGTCGAACGACTCTTCGAGCGCAGCGACGCGGCCAACGAGCTGCTCGTCGAAGGTCTTGATGTGGCCTTCGATGGTGCCGTCGAGGCTCGTGATCTTGCCGTTCAGCGAGGTGTCGAGGTTGGTGACGCGTTCGCCGATCGTGGTCTCGAACTGCACCAGGCGCTGGTCGAGCACGGCCGTGATCGCGCCGCCATTGGAGGTGAAGCGGGTGTCGAAGTTGTCGACATAGGTCTTCAGCGACTCATGGATGTCGTGGGTGCGCTGGCCCATGCGTTCGACGATCTCGCCGCCGAACGTTTTCACGGTGCGGTCGAACTCGGAGATGTGGCGCGTGATCAGAGCACCCAGCGTGCCGGAATCGCGGGCGAACTTCTCGACCAGCTCGGAACCCTGGTTCTTCACCAGCTCGTCGAACGCGCTCATCTGCAGCGACAGCGAGTCGTGCGCGGTCTCGGTCTGGCTGACGACCTTGGCGACGAGGGTGTTGACCGTGGCGTCGAGCGCTTCGCTCGCCTTGTCCCCGGAGGTCATGATCTGGCCGGCGAGGCGGTTGCCGGCGTCGTCGATCTTGGCGGAGAGGTCGTTGGAGCGCAGCTCGAGCTCGAGCAGCAGCGAGTCCGACGAGTTCTTCAGGCTGTCATGCACCTGCTCGGTGCGCTCGGAGATGCCGTCGACGATCGCGGCGGAACGCTGCTCGAACTCGCCGGTGATGCGGTCGATGCGCTCGTTCAGCATCTCGTGGACGCGGTCGGCGAGGTCGACGAACTCGTCGTGGACGTGGCCGGTCTTGAAGTTGAGGCTGGTGGTCAGCCGCTCGCTGGCGTCGAGCACCGCGCGCGTCGTCTCGGCGCTGGCCTCCTCGAGGCGGTCGAGCAGGTCGCCGCCGCGCTCGCCGAGCGCCAGGATCATGTTGTCGCCGGCGTGGCTCAGCGCGCCGGTGATGTGGGCGCCGCGCTCTTCCAGCGCGCCGGTGATGGATTTCGCGACCTCGTCGACGCGCGAGGCGATCGCGTCCGAGATCAGCGCGATGTCGTGGCGGAGGTCGATCTGCACGCCGGAAATGGCGCTGCGGACCTGCTCGGCCTGGCCGACCAGGTTGTCGCGCTGATGCGCGATGTCCTGGAGCAGGGCGCGGATGCGGACTTCGTTGTCGGAATAGGCGCGCTCAAGCGCGGCGACCTCGTTGGCGACCAGCGTCTCGAGCTCACCGGCGCGCGCGATCGCGCGCTCGATGCCGTCGCCCATCGCGGCGACCTCGCGGCGGATGGCCTGGCCGACGGTGACCATGGAATCGGACGCAGAGCCTTCCGGCTCGGAGAAGCGGATCGCGACCTGCGCCATCGCCTGCGCGACCTGGCTCATCTGCTGGCCGCGCCAGACCAGGCTCGCGAGGAAGTAGAACAGCATGATCGGCGCGAAGAACATCGTGACGAGGCCGGCGATCGCCAGCACGCCGCCGCTCTGGCCCATGGCGGCCTGGATCGAGGGCAGGAAGCCGACCGTCAGCGCGGCGCAGGCCGCAAGCCAGACGACGGTGAAGATGGTCGCGCCGGTGTAGATGTTGCGGGCCGGGCGGCCCGTCTGCAGCGACTGGAGCAGCTGGCCGATGGTCTCGCGGTCGTCATTGGCGGCGCGGCGCGAGGTCCGCGGTTCCTCGATCGGATCGAACACGTCGCGCTCGTTGGCAGCAGGGCGCGGCTCGAATGTCGGCTCGTCGAACACGGAAGGTGCCGGCGGCGCCGTTTCGTTGCGCATCGATGCGTTGCGGCTGGTGTCGGCAGCCGTGTCGCTGATGTTGAGGGCTTCCTGGATCGCAGAAAGCGCAACTTCTGTGGGATCTTTGACCTTCTTGGGAGTGTTGGCCATGTGCAGTCGAGCCCTCGTTACTTGTACGCGTCCCCCCGCGAGCCCTGCGCGCTGCGCAAGCCCACAGTCTGGATCATGCCGCTTGCGCGGATCTCCGAGCCATCCCCACCCGGATGGCTTGTCCGCCAATTTCCGAAACATCCTATTGGCAGAGCGTCGCGAATGAAATGCCTGCGGTTAAGACAATCTTAATCATCGTTAACAGGATCGCGCCGTAACACCTTAGGCCTAAATGAAATTCTCCACGGAACTTGGCCGATTGCGGCAACTTTTCGTCAATAAACGGGCGGATTTGCGTAAAACGGTCCGAACACTTCGTTAACCATTTCCGTGCTTCGGTGGGGCAAACCGCCGAACCGGCGGACCGTCGCGCGATGCCGGGGGCCTGCGCCATGCTGCCTGAACTGCAACGGATGGACTGGATGCCCTCGCCCCCGCTTGCGCCCATCGATAGCCCCCTCGACCTCGACCACCTCTCGCGGATGACGCTCGGCGATGCCGAGCTGGAACAGGAAGTGCTTGCGATGTTCGCCGAGCAGGCGGTTCGGCTGATCGCGGCGATGACGGCGCTGCCGGCCGAGACCGGTGCGCTCGCGCATAAGCTTAAAGGCTCGGCGCGGGGGATCGGCGCCTTTGCGGTTGCGGATGCCGCTGCCAGCCTGGAAACCGCGGCCCGGATCGGCCACAACCAGCCCCGCGCGTTCGCCGTGCTGAAAGAGGCGGTTGCCGAGGCTCGCGCGGCCATTGCGGCGATCCTGAAGCATTAGGCGGCGCTCCCACGAATGCGGGTGGACTGCGCACTAGCGCTGCCCTGACCGACCCGTTATAGGACAGCCCGGACCCTCCTTTCTCCCTAGATCGCGGCAGCACGAGCACTCATGGCCAAAATTCACTTTGTCGACCACAAGGGCGAAACCCGTACGGTGGATGTCGAGAACGGCGCGACCGTGATGGAAGCCGCCATCCGCAACAGCGTCCCCGGCATCGAAGCCGAGTGCGGCGGCGCCTGCGCCTGCGCGACCTGCCATGTCTATGTCGATGAAGCCTGGCGCGAGAAGGTCGGCAGCCCGACGCCGATGGAAGAAGACATGCTCGACTTCGGCTTCGACGTGCGCCCGAACTCGCGCCTGTCCTGCCAGATCAAGGTCTCCGACGAGCTCGACGGGCTCGTGGTGTCGACGCCGGAACGTCAGGCCTGATCTTTCTTACGATATGCTCGGCCGCGCGACCTCGATGCCGCGCTTGTGCCAGGGTCTGAACCTCTCGACGATCTCCGTGGTCAGCGGCGCCGGCCGCCGCGTCGCCTCGTCGAGCAAGACGCCGACTGACGTCGCCGAGGCGATGCATTTTCCCTGCGAGAACACGACCTGCTCGAAGGTCACGGACGTCCGTCCCAGTTTCACGACGCCAAGGCCGAGCTCGATCGTGTTCGGCCAATGCAGCTCGGCCCGGAAATGGATGTCGAGCCGCACCATGATCCAGGCGAGCCCTGGCGGTGTCAGCCCGTATTCCGGGAGCTTCATCAGCGTGACACGGCCGGTCTCGAAATACGTGGCGTAGACCGCATTGTTGACGTGCTGGTTCGGATCGAGATCGCCGAAGCGGACATTGTCGCTGAGGCGAAAGGGGAAGTCTTCCAGACGCGGCGTCGTATCGAGGCGGCTTGGTGCGTTCACCGATTGATCTCCGTCATATCCAATCTCGTTACAGCCCAGTTATTTTGACCCGGCAAGTGGGCGCGGCTGCGGGGCGCTCCCGCTTTTATGCCTTCCCTGATCCATCCCCGTTGGCTAGACAGGCAGGGTCACCTCTGCCCGCAGGGCGCCGTCCAACCGATAACGACCGATAAAGAGACGACATGAGCGACGTGATCAAAACCGATGTGCTGATTATTGGCGCTGGCCCTTGCGGTCTGTTCGCCGCCTTCGAGCTTGGCCTTCTCGACATGAAGGCGCATTTCGTCGACATCCTCGACAAGGTCGGCGGCCAGTGCGCCGAGCTCTATCCGGAAAAGCCGATCTACGACATTCCCGGCATTCCGCATGTGTCGGGGCAGGGCCTCACCGACGCGCTGATGGAGCAGATCAAGCCGTTCCACCCGACCTTCCATCTCGGTGAGATGATCGAGACCGTGGAGAAGATCGGCGATCCCCTGTTTCGCTGCACCACCGATACCGGCAAGGTGTTCGAGTGCAAGGTGGTGGTGATTGCGGCCGGCGGCGGCTCGTTCCAGCCCAAGCGTCCGCCGGTGCCGGGGATCGAAGCCTATGAAGGCACCTCGGTGCACTATGCCGTGCGCAAGATGGAAAATTTCCGCGACAAGAACGTGCTGATCGTCGGCGGCGGCGATTCCGCGCTCGACTGGACGCTCAATCTGCATCCGCTGGCCAAGCGCATCACGCTGCTGCACCGGCGCGACGATTTTCGCGCCGCGCCCCACAGCGTCGAGCAGATGCGCGCGCTGGTGGCCGGCGGCAGGATGGATCTGCGGCTCGGCCAGGTCACCGCGCTCTCAGGCGCCGATGGCCAACTGACCGGCGCCACCGTCAAGGGCAACGACAACAATGTCAGCGATATTGCCTGCGACACCATGCTGCCGTTCTTCGGGCTGACCATGAAGCTCGGTCCGGTCGCGAACTGGGGCATCGCGCTGGAGAACAATCTGGTTCCGGTCGAGACCTCAGCGTTCGAGACCAACGTATCGGGCATCTTCGCCATCGGCGACATCAACACCTATCCCGGCAAGATCAAGCTGATCCTGTGCGGCTTCCACGAGGGCGCACTGATGTCGCAAAAAGCCCACCGCTACGTCTACCCGGAGAAGCGGCTCGTGTTCCAGTACACGACATCGTCCTCCAGCCTGCAAAAGAAACTCGGTGTCAACTGATTGCGACGGAAGCGGACGGGCGATGCCCCATGTTTCTGGTGCTGGAATCGTTCGCGAAATCGCCGTAGTCTGCGGCCATTGCAGTGGCGGCTCAGCAAGGTGATCATGATGCGGAATCTCTTTACCGGCTTTCGGCTGCTCCCGTTGCTCGCGCTCGCGCTGTCGCTCAATGCGGTGAGTCCGGCTGCGGCGCAAGCGCAGCAGCCAACTGCGGCGGGCCTCTGGCAGAAGGTCGAAGACGGCAGGACCGTGGGATGGTTTCTCTTCATCGACCACAACGGTATCTTCGAAGGCGTGATCGCAAAGACCTTTCCGCGTCCCGGCGACGATCCGAACGAGGTCTGCGCGAAGTGCACCGACGATCGCAAGAACGCGCCGGTGCTGGGGCTCTCCTTCATCCGCGACATGAAGCGCGACGGCTTGAAGTATGACGGCGGCAACGTGGTCAATCCGCGCGACGGCAACATCTGGAAGGCCAAGATGACGGTGAGCCCGGATGGGCAGACCCTGACCATGCGCGGCTTCCTCGGCATTTCCCTGTTCGGCAAGGACGAGACCTGGCAGCGTTTGCCGGATGCAAATATCGCGGAAGTCGATCCCGCCATCGTCGCCAAATATCTCCCCGCACAGGCCGCCGCGGCCAAACCGGTTCCCGCGCCTGCGACCAAGAAAGGTGGCGCGACGATGATGGCGCCGGCAGCGAAGAAGTAGGGCTGCTTTCACGCCGCCCGCTCTAACAATCTCAATATGTCCGCGCCTTCTTGCAAGGCGCATAGAACGTGCCGTTGCCGGCAACGACCCGCTCGAGGCATTGCCGGGGATCGGTGATCTCGCCATCGACCTGAAAATAATAGGCCTGCGGCCCCAGGCTCAGGACGTAATGTCCCGGCGGAAGCTCTAGCTCTGCATCGCCGGCGTGAAGCTCGTACATTTCGGCTTTCCCCGGAATCGGCGAGATCCGGAACGGATAGGAGAAGTTGCGGATCACGCCGACGTCGTCTCCGCCACTTGTCGTCTTGCCTGCAGCGTCGGTCGAAAACTCTTTGACCTTCGCGACAACACGGACCTCGACCCGCTCGGGGATCACATTTGCAACGTCCCGGCGGAACACGATGAACTTGACGTGGCCGTTCGGCAGATGCGGCCGATCGGGCTTCCTGAACTCTGGTGAAATCGCAATGCGCATGTCCGGCGCCATCACGCCGGTCGCGTTCAACTCAGCCAGCGACTTGTCGTCGATCAAGGCATAGATGCCGTAATCGCTCGGGAGCACGCGCACTGGTGGAGGCGGGGCGGAGGGGACCATTTCCGGCTTGGCGACCGCGATCGTCGTCTCCGGCCTGGGCGTGACCTGCGCGATCTCCGCCGTCTGCGACGACATCAGCCGGCGCAGTGCGGCGATCCTGTCTCGATGCGAGACGGTCACGATGACTGCGCCAACGACAACAAGGATGGCCACTGTACGCTTGATCACTGGTAGAAGCGGGCCCGAGACCGCAGGCCGCTTGCTGCGGGACGTCCCGATCGCCGAAGGCAAAACGGTCGCATCGCCGGACACCAGAAGAGTCCCTGCTTCGGTCACCCCAGATGATGTGAGGTGTTGCGACGGCAAGCGCTCCAGCGGTGCCCGTTCGCGCGAAAACTTCTCGACCTCATTGATCGCGACCTCGAGGGCCTGCTTCATCTTGTCGACGTTTTTCGCGTCGGCGTAGGTGAACTGTTCCTGGAGCTTGTAGCGGGCGAGATCGTAGACCATCTGCCGCCGGGCTTCGGCGTCGTCTTTCACCGTCTCGAGCATGCGCGAAATCACCAGCGCAAATTGCACCTGGTTTGCGGGCAAATCGGCCGGGTCCTGCTGACCGGGAAGCAGCTCCCTCGAGTCGCTCATAGCGCTGACGGTCCAACGCCTGTCACGCCAACACCCAATTTTTGCATTCGAAACAGTTGGTTAAACGATGCGGTCGCGTCCCGCGCCAGCTTGGTACACGTCCTGACACAACAAGGAAAGCCTCCGAACGAGCTGCGGCAAACCGCAGACACGCCACACTTGCCACACTTGCACGAGGTGCAGGCCGGTCGAGGCCGCCTATCGCGCCGGTAGTTCCCCGGAATGTGCGCTGGCGCCGGATTTGCATAGCTGTCGCAAAGCTGCTGGGGGAACGAGTCGCCACATTTCCACGCCTGCCGCCGTTGCGCGGGTGGGCGGGCGGCCTTGTCTGTCCCTTGCGGCGCCGATTTGATCCGCAGGGAGACGATATGAGACTTGCAAGATTGTGTGCGGCGACGTTGCTGGGGCTAATGACGCTGCTGGCGACATCGGCGCTCGCGCGCGACGATGGACGCTACGCCAACTCGCCGCTCAAACCCTGGTTCGAGAGTCTGCGCAGCGAGTATGGCCAGTGCTGCTCGGATGCCGACGGCTATATCGTCGCCGATGTCGACTGGGAGTCCGATAAGGGACACTACCGCGTGCTTCTCGACGACGAATGGATCGTCGTGCCCGATGGCGCGGTGATCACCGAGCCGAACAAGATCGGCCGTACCATGGTGTGGAAGCACTATATCGACGGCCACCCGCGCGTGCGGTGCTTCATGCCGGGCAGCATGACGTGAGAGGTGCGCGGCATTGCGGGCGACGCGTCGCGTCGAACCCGGAATGAAAGAATGAGGCGCAACGCGACGCCGATCGTGCCTCATGCCAGCTTGGACTCTCGCACCACTGCATCCGCGCGGCGGCCTCTTTGTCTTGCTCTTCGTCTTGCGGTCGCCGTCGCAGGCGCTTCAGGTCACCGGCGCCGGATTAAACAGCGTGAGGTCGTTGTGGATGCCCCAGCGATCCGACCACGGCTTGGTGCGGCCGCTCGCAACATCGAGGATCAGGTGGAACAGGTCCCAGCCGGTTTCCTCGATGGTCTTCTCGCCGGTGGCGATCCCGCCCGCGTCGAAATCGATCAGGTCCTTCCAGCGCCGCGCCAGCTCGCTGCGGGTCGCGACCTTGATCACGGGCGCAGCCGCGAGGCCGTAGGGCGTGCCGCGGCCGGTGGTGAATACCTGCAAGGTCATGCCGGAGGCAAGCTGGAGCGTGCCGCAGATGAAGTCGGAAGCCGGCGTCGCCGCAAACAGCATGCCCTTCTGCGTCGCCTTCTGGCCGGGCGACAACACGCCGGTGATGGCGCTCGAGCCGGACTTGACGATCGAGCCGAGAGATTTCTCGACGATGTTGGCGAGACCGCCCTTCTTGTTGCCGGGCGTGGTGTTGGCGCTGCGATCGGCACCGCCGCGCGCCAGATAAGAGTCGTACCAGGCCATCTCGCGCACCAGCGCGCGGCCGACGTCCTCGTTGATGGCGCGGCGGGTGAGGAGCTGGATGGCGTCGCGCACCTCGGTGACTTCGGAGAACATCACTGTGGCGCCGGCGCGCACCAGAAGGTCGGCGGCGAAGCCGAGGGCGGGGTTCGCGGTGACGCCGGAGAAGGCATCGCTGCCGCCGCATTGCAGGCCGATCACCAGATCGGCAGCCGGGCAGGTCTCGCGGGTGCGCTTGTTGAGGATTTTCAGGCGGGCCTCCGCCTGGGTCATGATCGCGTCGACGATCGCGCCAAAGCCGTCGAAGGCTTCGTCCTGCATGCGCACGATGGCGTCGCTGATGCCTTCGGGCACCAGCCGCTCGGGCGCAAGCTTCTCGCAGCCGAGGCTGATGACCAGGATCTCGCCGCCGAAATTCGGATTGAGCGCGAGATTTTGTAGCGTGCGGATCGGCACGACCGCGTCGGGGGCATTGATGGCGACGCCGCAGCCATAGGCGTGCGTCAACGGCACGACGTCATCGACGTTCGGATACTTCGGCAGCAGCTCGGTGCGGATGCGCTTCACCGCATATTCCATCGTGCCCTTGACGCATTGCACGGAGGAAGAGATGCCGAGGATGTTCTTGGTGCCGACCGAGCCGTCGGAATTGCGAAAGCCTTCGAATGTAAAACCTTCGAGCGGCGGCAGCGGCGCAGGCACGGCGGTGGAGATTTCGAGCTTGTCCAGCGCTGGCGCCTCCGGCATGCGGATGCGCGCCTCGTCGACCCACTCGCCGGCCAGGATCGGCGAGAGCGCGTAGCCGATCACCTCGCCATAGCGGATGATCGGCTGGTCTTGCGCGATGTCGACCAGCGCCGTCTTGTGCCCTTGCGGCACGAAGGCGCGCAGCGTCAATCCGCAGGCAAAACGGGAGCCGGCGGGAAGCCCGAAATCATTCACCACGATCGCGACATTGTCGCGCGCGTTGAGCTTGATGTAGCGGGGCTGTTCTTTCGCTGCGACGTCCTGGTCCATGCGGACTCCGGGGATTTGTAAGGTGGGTTAGCGCAGCGTAACCCACCAATGTCTCTGTCTGCAGGTGGGTTACGCTGCGCTAACCCACCCTACGATGTCTACGATATCAACCTATCAGCCCGGATAGGTATAGGCGGTCTTCACCGTGGTGTAGAACTCGCGCGCATAGGAGCCCTGCTCGCGGGCGCCGTAGCTCGAGCCCTTCCGGCCGCCGAACGGCACGTGATAATCGACGCCGGCGGTCGGCAGGTTGACCATCACCATGCCGGACTCGCTGTTGCGCTTGTAGTGCGAGGCGTATTTCAGGCTGGTGGTGCAGATGCCGGAGGCGAGGCCGAATTCCGTGTCATTGGAGATCGCCAGCGCTTCCTCGTAGTTCTTGGCGCGGATGACGGTCGCGACCGGGCCAAAAATCTCCTCACGCGCGATGCGCATGTTGTTGTTGGCTTCCGTGAACAGCGCTGGCTGGAGGTAGTGGCCGGGCGTCTCGCGCGTGAGCAGTTCGCCGCCCCAGGCGAGTTTCGCGCCCTCTTCCTGGCCGATCTTGATGTAGCGCAGGTCCTGGTCGAGCTGGCTCTGATCGACCACGGGGCCGATATGAACGCCCGCCTTGAGTGCGTCGTCCACCGACAGGCCCTTCAGGCGCTCGGCCATCGCCGCGACGAAGCGGTCATGGATGCCTTCGGTGACGATCAGGCGGGAAGACGCCGTGCAGCGCTGGCCGGTCGAGAAATAGGCCCCGTTGACGGCGACCTCGACGGCGGTCTTGAGGTCCGCGTCGTCGAGCACGACCAGCGGATTCTTGCCGCCCATCTCGAGCTGGAACTTCTTCATCGGGTTCGACAGCACGCAGGCCTGCGCGATCTTGCGGCCGGTCTGCACCGAGCCGGTGAAGGAGATCGCGGCGACATCCGGATGGTCGAGCAGGGTCTGGCCGACCACCGAGCCGGAGCCGACCACGAGGTTGAAGACTCCTGCCGGGATGCCGGAGCGGGCGATGATCTCGGACAGTGCATGCCCGGAGCCCGGCACCAGCTCGGCCGGCTTGAACACCACCGTGTTGCCGTAGCAGAGCGCGGGCGCGATCTTCCAGGCCGGGATCGCGATCGGGAAATTCCAGGGCGTGATCATGCCGATGACGCCCACCGGCTCGCGGGTAAGCTCGACGTCGAGACCGGGGCGGACAGAGGCGCCCTTCTCGCCGATCAGGCGAAGCGCTTCACCTGCGAAGAACGCGAAGATCTGGCCGGCGCGCGCGACCTCGCCGATGCCCTCGGGGAGCGTCTTGCCTTCCTCGCGGGCAAGCAGGCGGCCGAGCTCTTCCTTGCGGGCGAGGATTTCGAGAGAAATCTTGTTCAGCGCGTCATAGCGCACCTGCGGCGTCGACTGGGCCCAGGCGGGGAAGGCGGCTTTCGCGGCCGCGATTGCCTTCTCGGTCTGCGCCTTGTCGGCCTTGGCGTATTCGCCGACCAGATCGTTGGTGTTGGAGGGGTTGATGTTCTTGGTGACGCCGGAGCCGTCGACCCATTCGCCGCCGATGAAGTTTTTCAGGATCGCTGTCATCTTTTTCCTCCAGGGAAGTTCTTAACGCACGAGGCAGGGACGCTTGTCGTCAAAGGTCCAGCCGGGGATCAGGTCCTGCATGGCAGTAGCGTCATCGCGGGCTCCGAGTCCATGCTGCTTGTAGAGCTCATGCGCGGCCTCGATGGCCGTACGGTCGATCTCGATGCCGAGGCCCGGACGATCCGGGACCGTGATCCTGCCGCCCTTGATCTGGAGCGGCTCTCTCGTCAGCGCCTGGCCGTCCTGCCAGATCCAGTGGGTGTCGATCGCGGTGACCTTGCCGGGGGCCGCGGCGCCGACATGGGTGAACATGGCGAGCGAAATGTCAAAATGGTTGTTCGAGTGCGAGCCCCAGGTCAGGCCGTTGTCACGGCAAGTCTGGGCGACGCGCACGGAGCCTTGCATGGTCCAGAAATGGGGATCGGCGAGCGGAATGTCCACTGCACCCAGGCGCAGTGCGTGGCTGAGCTGGCGCCAGTCGGTGGCGATCATGTTGGTTGCGGTCGGCAGGCCCGTGGCGCGGCGGAACTCGGCCATGATCTCGCGGCCGGAGAAGCCGGCCTCGGCGCCGCAGGGATCCTCGGCATAGGCGAGGATGCCGTGCATGTTCTTGCAGAGGCTGATGGCCTCGTCGAGCGACCAGGCGCCGTTCGGATCGAGCGTGACGCGGGCGTTGGGAAAGCGCTTTGCGATGGCCGTGACGGCCTCGATCTCCTGCTCGCCGCGGAGCACGCCTCCCTTGAGCTTGAAGTCGGCGAAGCCGTAATGGTCCTGGGTTGCTTCCGCCAGGCGCACCACCGTCTCCGGCGTCATCGCCTCCTGATGGCGCAGGTTGAACCAGTCGGGTTTGCCGGTTTCGCCCTTGACGTAATCGAGCCTGGATTTGCTGATGTCGCCGACGAAGAAGAGATAGCCGAGCGTCTCGACGCTCTTGCGCTGCTGACCTTCGCCGAGCAGCGCTGCGACGGGAAGATTGAGGTGCTGGCCGAGCAGGTCGAGCAGGGCGGATTCAACCGCGGTAACAGCGTGAATCATCACGCGAAGGTCAAACGTCTGTTTGCCGCGGCCACCGGCATCGCGGTCGGCGAAGGCCGTGCGGACGTCGGCGAGGATGTTGTTCAGCGCGCCGACGGTCTTGCCAATCACGAGATCGCGGGCGTCCTGGAGCGTCTGCCAGATCTTTTGCCCGCCCGGCACCTCGCCGACGCCGGTGTGACCGGCATTGTCGGTGAGGATGACGATGTTGCGGGTGAAGAACGGCGCATGCGCGCCGCTCAGGTTGAGGAGCATGCTGTCGCGGCCCGCGACCGGGATCACCTGCATCGTTGTGACGACCGGTGCGCCGGCGACTGGCGCGCAGGAGATATCAGTCTGGGCCATCGCACGCTCCTCCCTGTCGTTTGTTATTCTGCAGCCTGTTGTGACGATCGAATGGCGGGCAGATTTTTGACCAGCGCGGTCAGTTCCGCAATCTCCTGCTCGGAGAGATCGGTCAGCGGCGGGCGGACCGGGCCGGAATCACGGCCGATGACCTTCATGCCGGCCTTGATGATCGAGACCGCATAGCCCTTCTTGCGGTTGCGGATCGCGATCAGCGGCAGGATGAAATCCTTCAGGCCGGCGTGGATTGTCGCATGGTCGCGCTTGCGTACCGCGGCGTAGAAGTTGGTGGCGAACTCCGGAACGAAGTTGAACACGGCCGACGAGTAGGTCGTCACGCCCATGTCGAGATAGGGCAGCGCAAACGTCTCGGCGGTCGGCAGGCCGCCGACATAGGTCAGGCGATCGCCGAGCTTGGTGTAGACGCGGGTCATCAGCTCGATATCGCCAATGCCGTCCTTGTAGCCGACGAGGTTCGGGCAGCGCTCGGCGAGGCGGGCGACCGTGTCGGGCTGGAGGATGGCGTTGTCGCGGTTATAGACGATGACGCCGATCTTCACGGCGGCGCAGACGGCCTCGACGTGGGCGGCAAGGCCTTCCTGCTCGGAATGGGTGAGGTAGGGCGGCAGCAGCAACAGGCCGTCAGCGCCGGCCTTCTCGGCGCCGATCGCGATCTCGCGGGCGATTGCGGTGCCATAGCCGGTGCCGGCGAGCACGGGCACGCGGCCCTTGGTCTCCTCGACGGCGACCCTGACCACCTCAGGGACTTCGGTCGGGGTCAGCGAGAAGAACTCTCCGGTGCCGCCGGCGGCGAATAGACCTGCGACATCATAGCCGCACAGCCAGTCCATGTTGGCGCGATAGGTGGTCTCGTCGAAGGAATAGTCAGCCTTGAACGGCGTGACGGGGAAGGACAGGAGGCCAGATCCGATCTTCTGGGCCATTTCCTGCGGGGTCATCTTGCTCATGGGCGCTGCTCCCTGTTTCTCGTGTTGTGGCGGCCGCAACAAGGCCGCGCGTCCATGCGCCGCTGTTTAGGAGACCGTTCGATGCGCGTCCAAGCCAAAGCCTATATCGACCGATGCGGATTGAGCATCAATCTTCCACCACCTCGGCCGAGGACAATTCGCTGGCGATCTTGACCAGCGCGGACAGCAGCGGATTCTCGTCGTCGCGGCGCCAGACCATGAAGAGCTCGACCGGAACGCGGTTGCGCAGCTTCAGCGGCCGCAGCCGAACGTCGGAGATTTTCAGGCCGGCGGCCGCGGCCGGCACGATGGCGAGGCCAAGGCCGGCGCGCACCATCGCGAGGATCGAGTGGATTTGGCTCAGATGCTGGACATAGCGTGGCAGGATGTCGGCGCGGGTGAACAGCGCCACCAAGAGATCGTGGAAGTAGCGGCTCTCATAGGGCGAATACATCACGAAGGGCTGGCCGTCGAAGTCCTTGATGGTGATGCTGTCGGCATTCGCCAGCGGATGCTTCTTCGGGATCGCGGCGAGCAGCGGCTCGGCGACGACGCGGCGGCTGGCAAGCTCGGGTCGCGCGATCGGGGGGCGCAGCAGGCCGGCATCGATCTGGCCCGAGGTCAGCGCCTCGAACTGGTCGCCTGAGACCATCTCCTTCAGCGAAAAATCGACCTCCGGCAGCTTGGCGCGGCAGGCCGCGACCAACTCGGGCAGGAAGCCGTAGGCGGCCGCGGCCGTAAAGCCGATCTTCAGCGAGCCGATTTTGCCGAGCGCGATGCGGCGGGCGACCTGCGAGGCGCTTTCCGCGAGCTTCAGGATGCGGCGGGCCTCGGGCAGAAAGCTGCGCCCGGCCGGCGTCAGGCGCACCGAACGGCTGGTGCGCTCCAGCAGCGGCGCGTCGATGATGTGCTCCAGCACCTGGATCTGCCGCGATAGCGGCGGCTGAGTCATGTTCAGCCGCGCCGCGGCACGGCCGAAGTGCAGTTCTTCGGCCACCGTGACGAAACAGCGGAGCTGGTTGAGGTCGAACATCGATACATGCCTTAGATGAATAAGGCGTTTCCCCGGCACTTCTAGCATCGATCATCCCCAAAACAAAGACGGCGGCCTTGTGAGCCGCCGTTGAGTTGCCTGTCCCGCTCCGATCACTCGGAGCGCTCAGGAGGAACGTTTGAGCACCACCCGCTCGATCTTGCCGACCACCACGAGATAGGCGACCGCGGCCACCAGCGCGTTGATGCCGACGAACACCAAGGCACCGTTGAAGGAGCCGGTCGCGGCCACGATGTAGCCGATCACGATGGGCGTGGTGATCGAGGAGAGATTGCCGAAGGAGTTGAACAGGCCGCCGGAGACGCCGCCGGCCTCCTTGGGGGAGGTGTCGGAGACGACCGCCCAGCCGAGCGCGCCGATGCCCTTGCCGAAGAAAGCGAGCGCCATGAAGCCGACCACCAGCGCCTGGCCGTCGACATAGTTGCAGGCGATGATTGACATCGACAGCAGCATGCCGCCGACGATCGGGATCTTGCGCGCCATGGTCAGCGATCCGGTCTTGCGCAGGATGGCGTCGGAGATGACGCCGCCGAGTACGCCGCCGATGAAGCCGCACAGCGCGGGCAGCGTCGCGACGAAGCCGGCTTGCAGGATCGACAGGCCGCGCTCTTTGACCAGGTACACCGGGAACCAGGTCAGGAAGAAATAGGTCAGCGTGTTGATGCAGTACTGGCCGAGATAGACGCCGAGCATCATACGGTTGGAGAGCAGCTGGCGGATATGGTCCCATTTCGGGCCGGAATCCGGCGCACGCTCTCTCTTCACATCGTCCTTGGGCGCGTCGAGATCGACCAGCGCGCCGCCTTCCTTGATGTAGTCGAACTCGGCCTCGTTGATCGAAGGATGCTCCTTCGGTCCGTAGACGGTCTTGATCCAGGCGAGGCCCATGATGACGCCGAGGCCGCCCATCACGAAGAACACGTAGCGCCAGCCGTAATCATGGGCGATCCAGCCCATTAGCGGCGCGAAGATCACTGTGGCGAAATACTGCCCCGAATTGAAGAAGGCCGATGCAGTGCCGCGCTCATTGCCGGGAAACCAGGCGGCGACGATGCGGGCATTAGCGGGGAAGGACGGCGCTTCCGCGACGCCGACCAGGAGGCGAAGCGCGAACAGCACGACGATCGCAGCGCCGGCGCCGAAGAAGCCGACCCAGCCCTGCATCATCGTGAACAGCGACCAGACGATGATGCTGAAGGCATAGACGAGGCGCGAGCCGTAGCGGTCGAGCAGCCAGCCGCCCGGCACCTGCGCGGCGACATAGGACCAGCCGAACGCCGAGAAGATCCAGCCCATGGCGACGGGATCGAGATGAAGTTCCTTGGCGAGCGCGGGGCCCGCGATCGAGAGCGTGGCGCGGTCGGCGTAATTGACGGTCGTGACCAGGAACAGCATGGTCACGATGAACAGCCTGACGCGAGACCTCCTCACGTCGGTTGCGGACACGACTGCGCTCATCAGGCGCCTCCTTAGAACTCGAAATGTTTCCTCACCACGACTCCTAGAGGCGCACGCGGGAAAGTGTCCAAGTTCAAGGGAGTATCGATTGATACCGTTTTTGAATTGATGGAACGAGGTGGCGCCAAGAACCAGGATCGCTCGCTTCGCGGGCGATGGCGTGAGTGTGGGGGGGGGGGGGGGGGGGGGGGGGGGGGCGGGGGGCGGGGGGGGGGGGGGGGGGTGGGGGGGGGGGGGCCCCCCCCCCCCCGCGGGGGGGGGGGGGGGGGGGCCC
>NZ_JBEPOS010000015.1:0-180621 GCF_040546885.1 Bradyrhizobium sp. S3.2.6
TCTCCCGCCAAGGCATCGGCTGATCCTCCCAGCCGACAGAGAACTGTCACCCATCCATCCGGTCTACTGTGTTACCTCTCTATCCGGTCTGGACAACCTCCTTCCTTCTCCCCTTGTGGGAGAAGGTGGCGCGAAGCGCCGGATGAGGGGTATCTCTCGGCGAATTCAAACTGATCTGCACGCGGATAGAGACCCCTCACCCGTCTCGCCGCTCCGCGCCGAGCCACCCTCTCCCACAAGGGGCCCACAAGGGGAGAGGGTAACCTTGCACGTAGTGTCGACATTTAATCCCAAACAGGTGCGAAGCCCGGATTGACGCAACGCCTGTCCTTCGGCAGCGCTGCGATCTTCTTGCGGTCGGCATCATCCAGCTTGATCTTCAGCGCGTCCCGATTGGCCTGCTGGCTCTCGTGGCGCGATGCCTTCGGGATCGCGGCGACACCATCCTGGTCGAGCAGCCATTTCAGCGCCACTTGCGCCGCGCTTGCGTTGTGTTTCGCGCCGATCTCGGCGAGCACCGGATCGGATGCAACGCGCCCCTGCGCGAGTGGGCAATAGGCGACGAGCGGTATCGACTTGGCGTTGAGATAGGCCAGCACCTTCGATTGATCCAGCATCGCGTGATATTCGATCTGGTTGCAGGCGATCGGCGCCTTGACGTCCTCGACCGCGACCTTGAGCAGCGCCGTGGTGAAATTGGCGACGCCGATCGCCCGTGTGCGCCCCTCCTCCTTCAGCTTCATCAAGGTCTCGAACACCTGGCCCCAGTTCGCCGACTTCGACGGCCAGTGCACGAGATAGAGATCGACGTGGTCGAGCCTCAGTTTCTTCAGGCTGTCATCGAAGGCGCGGCGGATCGCGTCCGGCGCCAGGTTCTCGTGCCAGACTTTTGTCGTGACGTGCAGCTCGCCGCGCGGCACGGAGGCCGCAGCCAGCGCGGCGCCGATGGCTTCCTCGTTGGCATACATCTCGGCGGTGTCGATGTGGCGATAGCCGATCGACAGCGCGCTCTCGACCGCAGCGCGGCAGGCGTCGCCCTGCATGCGGAAGGTGCCGAGGCCGAGCTTGGGCATGCTGATGCCCTGTGTTTTCAGATTGTCCATTGAACAGGCTCCTGAGCATTTCAGCCCGCCGGATGCGCGCGGCGATGCCGCGTGAGCAGTCTCTTCGGTGATGGAAAAGAGGTGGCGGGACTGGCCCACTGTAGCGCGCAAGGCGGGCGGCGGCCAATCAAGATCGGGTTAGGTGCTTCCTCACCGTCATGCCCGGGCTTGTCCCGGGCATCCACGTTCTTGACACCACAAGGGGAAGGCGTGGATGGCCGGGTCAAGCCCGGCCATGACGACGGTGAGAATGACCCGTCCCTTTACGAATGCTGCGCAACCATAGCCGGGCGCGCCTGCGGCTGCGGCACGAGGTCGACCGACCAGAGATCGCGGTTGTCGACGTCCTTCAAGGTGACAGTCATCACGCCGCTTGTGCCGTCAATGTCGACGCGGCCGAAGAACTGCAGGCCGAAGCAGGGCGCGAGGTTCTCGCCCTGGGTTTCGCTGCACCCGTTCCGGTACATCGCTACGGGGCCAAACGTGTTGTCGAGCTCGCCGGGGCCCCAGGTGCCTGCATGCAGGGGTCCGGAGACGAATTCCCAGAACGGCTCGAAATCGCGAAACCGGGCCTTGTTCGGATCGTAGTAGTGCGCGGCCGTGTAGTGCATGTCGGCGGTGAGCCAGACGATGTTGCGGACACAAGCGCGCTTGATGAACGCAAGCAGATCGGCGATTTCGTGCTCACGCCGGTCGGGCGGCCCGTCGCCGAGCGCGACGGCATCGAGGCTGATCAGCCCGATCGGCAAATCTGCCGCGATCACCTTCCAGGTTGCGCGCGAGGCAGCGAGCTCCCGCTTCAGCCAAGCGAGCTGCTCGGCGCCAAGAATCCAGCCGCGATGATCGTTGCCCTTGTTCCAGGTCTCGTCGCGATAGCTGCGCATGTCGATCATGAAGACGTCGAGCAGCGGGCCGTAGGCGATCTTGCGATAGACCCGTCCCTGCCGCGCGCCGATGTCCCGGATCGGCATGAAGTCGAAGAAGGCGCGGCGAGCACGCGCGACCAGGCGCGGCGTGCCGTCGTCCTCGTAGCCGGCTTCGTCATAGCTGCCGGTGGGCGACCAGTCGTTGGTGACCTCGTGATCGTCCCATTGCGCGAGCATCGGCACTTGCGCATGGAACGCGCGAAAATGCTCGTCGAGATGGTTGTATTTGTAGTTGCCGCGGAACTGCGCCAGCGTGTGCGCGACTTGCGCTTTGTCCTCGGTCACGACGTTGCGCCAGATCTCGCCATTCGGCAGCTTCTGCTCGGACGAAATCGTGCAGTCGGCATAGATGTGATCGCCGGAGTGGATGAAGAAGTCCGGGCGGTTGTCGAGCATGGTGCGATAGCTGCGATAGCCGCCTCGCGCGATGTCGATGCCCCAGCCCTGCCCTGCGACATCGCCTGACCACAGGAACGAGATCGACTGGCCCGCGGCCGGCGCAGTGCGGAAATGGCCGACGCGGCTTTCGCCGGCGATGCTGCTCGCGATGTCGTCGAAGCGCACGCGATAGAAGACGTCCTGTCCGGGCGGCAGATCGTCGAGCTGCAGTTTTGCGGTGAAGTCTGCGTCGGGCAGAGCGTCGCGCGACGCAGACGCGATGATGGTCTTGAAGCTCTCGACCGTCGAGCATTCCACCTGCATTCGAGCAGGCCGATCCGCGCGCGCCCAGATCACGGCAGAGCCGTCCGAGACGTCGCCGGACTGGATGCCGCCCGCGATCTGCGGGCGATCGGCGGCACGGCTGATGCTCGGCTTTGCGAGCGAGGCGACGGCGAGGCTGGAGCTGGAGCGGACCAGGAACTGCCGCCGGGTCCATGCGCGTGAAGCGCGGAGCGTTGCCATTCAGGAAACCTTCGTCGAATCGCGACGGAAGGTGCCTGCGCTCCTTGACTCCTACCCTTACGGTTTCTTGACTCTGCGCCTACGATTTTACGACGCGGGGATGACGTTCTCGAACTGGTCAGCGCTTCCAGTTGCAGATGCCGCCGGAACGACACGGCCAGGTCTGGATATGCGTGTCCATCGCCTGGGCGTCCAGCGGATTGCCGTGACGATGCGCGAGCTTGGTGCGGGCTGCGCCGCGCGGCTGCGCGCTCTTCGCGTGCGCCACCTTCGGCTCGGAGACGTGCACGCGCTCCGCCGCAACCTTCTTAGGCACGTCGACCGGCTCGGCGCGAGCCTGCGCCTCGGTGCCGCCCTTCGCCTCTAGCGCGACTGGAGCAAAATGCGTCTCGGGTCCGAGCCGCTTCGGTGACAGCACGGCCTTTGAGAGGTCAAGGCCAAGGTATTCATCAGGCTTGTAGTCGTCAGCGCGTGCGATGCTGCCCCATGCAAGCACGAGGGCAACGGCAACAGCGAAAGGAACGCTTTTCAGGACCACGGACGCCTCCTGAAATTGATTATTAAAGGAGTAATCTGCGTCTATCTAGGAGGCGCCGCGTGCAATTCCAGCGGTCAACTGCCGCCGTGGTTAAGAAGTTAGGCGATGTCAGGCGACCTTTCGCGTTGCACTCGTCCCGTCCAGGAACCCCATAAGCCGGCTGCGGATGATTTGTTCCGCCTCGGTCATGATGCGATCGACGAGTTCCTTGCAGGTAGGGATGTCGTGGATGAGGCCCGCGACCATGCCACAGCTCCAGGCGCCGGCATCCATCTGCCCGTCCAGCATGACCTTGGGATAGACACCCGCGACCTGGTCGTGGATGTCGTCGATGGTCAGCTTGGCGCCCTTCTCGCGCTCGACCTCGAGCAGGCGGTCGACATTCGCATTCTTCAGCACGCGCTCGGTGTTGCGCAGGGCCCGCATGATCAGGCGGGTGTCGAGCTCGGTCGCCGCGACCAGCGCGTTCTTCACGTTCTGATGGACAGGTGCTTCCTTGGTCGCGATGAAACGCGTGCCCATGTTCATGCCGGCAGCACCCAACGACAGCGCCGCGACGAGGCTGCGTCCGTCGGCCATGCCGCCCGAGGCCACAAACGGGATCTTCAACTCCTCCGCCGCGCGCGGCAGCAGTATCATGTTGGGAATGTCGTCCTCGCCGGGATGGCCGCCGCACTCAAACCCGTCGACGCTGACGGCGTCGCAGCCGATCCGCTCGGCCTTCAGCGAGTGGCGCACCGAGGTGCATTTGTGGATCACCTTGATGCCTGCCGCCTTCAGCGCCGGCATGTAGGCCTCCGGGCTGCGGCCCGCGGTCTCCACCGCCTTGACGCCGCCCTCGACGATGGCTGCGATGTATTCCGGATAAGGCGGCGCCGAGAAAGCCGGCAGGAAGGTGAGGTTCACACCGAATGGCTTGTCGGTCATGTCGCGGCAACGCGCGATCTCCTTGGCGAGCAGCTCCGGTGTTTTCTGCGTGAGGCCGGTGATGATGCCGAGCCCGCCGGCATTGGAGACGGCGGCGGCAAGCTCCGCAAAGCCGACGAAATGCATGCCGCCCTGGATGATGGGGTGCTCGATGCCGAACAGTTCGGTGATCGCCGTCCTCACGTACATATCCTCCCGGAATTTTGCTTCAGCTCTGCTTGGGGACAGTCTAGCCGCACTTCTGCGCCGCGGTCACCATTTCTCTCCGAACGGGCGGATCTCCATCTCGAAGGTCCAGGCACTCTTGGGCTGCTGATAGAGCTGCCAATAGGAATCGGCGACCGCCGAAGGCGGCATCAGCAGATCGGGATTATCAAGCGCATTCGGCCCGAGCGCCTCGAGCCGGCGCTGCCGCACCCATTCAGTGTCGACACCGGAATCGATGATGAGATGGGCGACGTGAATGTTCTTCGGCCCGAGCTCTCGCGCCATCGCCTGCGCCACCGCACGCAGTCCGAACTTGGCACTGGCAAACGCCGCAAAGCCGCTGCCGCCGCGCAAGGACGCCGTCGCACCGGTGAAGAAGATCTTGCCACCGCCGCGCGGCAGCATCAGCCGCGCCGCCTCGCGCCCTGCGAGGAAGCCTGAATAGCAAGCCATCTCCCAGACCTTGCGAAACACGCGCTCGGAGGTGTCGAGAATCGGGAAATTGACGTTGGCGCCGACATTGAAGATGCAGACCTCCAGCGGCGCATGCTTGTCGGCATCGTCGAGGAAGGAGATGACCTCCTCCTCCTTGCGCGCATCCAGCGAGCGCGCGTGGATCTCGCCGCCGGCGGCCTCGATGTCCTTCACCAGCGGCGCGAGCTTGTCGCCGTTGCGGCGGCCCGCATAGATCGAAAAGCCTTCGGCGGCGAATTTCTTGGCAATCTCGGAGCCGATGAAATCGCCGGCCCCGATCACGGCCGCGGTCGCGTTTCGCTTGGGCAAGGTCGCCTCCTCCGGTGACAGCATGTGATTGGGCCGGGAGGCTATAGTTCTAAAATAGAACTGTCAAACTTTGACGTCGGATGCTAAGTTTCTTTAGAAATACCCCTGATCATTCAAGTCAGTTCTTTTTTCAGACTTATGGTTGCCCAGGCCGGAGACAGGATCATGAAGTGGGATACGCTGGACGAGGAGCCCTGCTCGCTCTCCCGCACCGTCGCCGTGGTCGGCGACCGCTGGACGCTCTTGATCCTGCGCGAATGCTTCTTGCGCGTACGCCGCTTCGAGGCATTCCAGACGTCGCTCCAGATCACGCGGCATCTTCTGTCGGAGCGACTGAAGAAGCTGGTCCGCTTCGGCATCCTGCGCCGCGTCCCCTATTCCGAGTCTCCCAAGCGCTACGAATACATCCTCACGCAGAAGGGGCTCGATCTCTATCCGATCATCATGGCGATGGTGCATTGGGGCGACACCCACATGGGTGACGAGCGCGGCCGCCCGCTGCTGCACGAGCACAAGACTTGCGGCAAGCTGTTCGATCCGGTGATGGTGTGCTCGGAATGCGGCGAGGCGCTGCATGCGAAGCAGGTGCACGTTCATGCGGGACCGGGGCGGCGAGGAGCTGACGCTGCCTAGTGCCCTCGCGCCGGCGAGCGCAAATCGACCGGTCGGATGACCGCGGCAATCGGGATCAACAACGCCGCAATAACGGCAAGCGTCCAGAACACGTCGATATAAGCAAGAAGATCGATCTGCTGCTGGAGGGTCTGGCCGATCCAGGCGATCGCTTGCGAGGCAGCGTCCGTCGCGTTCGAGCCTTGGGCCTGGAAGAAGCGCGTCATTGCGTCGATGGTTTGCTGATAGCCGAGATCGGACGGCGCGGCGTGCTCGATCAGGCGGCTCTGATGGAATTGCTGGCGTTGCGCCAGGAGCGTTTGCGCCAGCGCCACGCCCATCGAGCCACCGATGTTGCGGGCGACATTGATCAGGGCGGAGGCCTGGTTGGTCTTCTCGGGTGGCAAGCCGTCATAGGATGCCGTCGTCACCGGAAGGAATAGGAAGGGAAGAGCGACCGCGAGATAGATTCGCGCCAGCGCGGCGTAGCCGTAGCTGATGTCTCCGGTAAGCCCGGTCAGATGCCACATCGAAAGCGCGGCCGTCGCAGCGCCGAACATGATCAGATATTTCGGCTGCACCATCGTGACCAGTCGTCCCGCCACCGGCATCAACATCATCGTCACGACGCCGCTCGGCGACAGCACCAGTCCCGCGAGCATGGCGGTGTAGCCAAGCTCCGTCTGCAAGAGCTGCGGCAATAGCTGCGTTGTTGAGATCAGCACCGCAAATGTGCCAAGCATGACCAGGAAACAGGACCCGAACTGGCGCCTGCCGAGCAGGCGGATGTCGACGATCGGATCATCCCGCATCAACTCCCACGGGATCAATGCGAGCAGGCTGAAGGCGGCAAGCAGTGCAAAGGACAGGATCATGTTCGATCCGAACCAGTCATTGCGCTGGCCTTCGTCAAGCACGAATTCGAGTGCACCGAGCCCGATCGCGACCAGCAGGAAGCCGATGTAGTCGACGCGCAGGCCTTTGCTCAGCAGCTCCGCCCTCTCCTCTTCCGCGCCCGACGGCTCCTTGACCAGCGTGCCGACCAGGAACAGCGAGATCAGACCCATCGGCACGTTGATCAGGAACACCCAGTGCCAGGAGTAGGTATCAGTAATCCAACCGCCGAGCGTCGGGCCAATCACTGGGGCGACCACGACTGCGACGCCATAGATCGCAAACGCCTGGCCGCGTTTTTGCGGCGGAAAAGAATCAGCGAGGATCGCCTGCTCGCTGGTCGCCATGCCACCACCGCCCAGCCCCTGCAGAATCCGGAACAACACAAGCGCCTGCAAGCTCCAGGCGAGGCCGCACAACAGCGAGGCCACCGAAAAGGTCGCCACGCAGATCATGTAGAAGCGCTTGCGGCCCATCACGGTCGACAGCCAGCCTGAGATCGACAGCACGATGGCATTGGCGACCAGATAGCTGGTGATGACGTAGGTGCTCTCGTCGATGCCGACCGCGAGCCCGCCTGCGATGTGGCGCAGCGCGACATTGGCGATGGTGGTGTCGAGCACCTCCATGAAAGTCGCGATCGAGACCACGAAAGCGATGAGATATGGATTATGGCCGCCGGCTGCCGAGCGTTCCGGCGACCAGCCGCCGGCAGATGCGCCGTCTTGCGTGGCGTCCGTCATCGCACCCTGGTCCAGGGCACGACCGACATGCCGGGACCAACAGGCAGATCGGCCGGCCAATTGTCGACCACGATTTTCACCGGCACGCGCTGCACCACCTTGACGTAGTTGCCGGTGGCGTTCTCCGCCGGCAGCAGGCTGAAGGCGGTGCCGGAGCCCGGCTGCACGGAATCGACATGGCCGGTCAGCTTCCGCCCGGGATAGGCATCGATGCGGATCTCCACCGGCTGGCCAGGTCGCATGTCGGCGAGCTGGGTCTCCTTGTAGTTGGCGACGATCCAGACATCATCGGGCACGAACATCATCGGGCTCTGGCCTGCGGTCACGAACGTACCCTTGGCGCCGGAGAGCTTGACGACGCGGCCGGACTGCGCGGCGACGACACTGGTATATTGCAGGTTTAGCTTCGCTTGATCGAGCTGGGCCTGGAACTGCTCGAGCTGCGCCTTGGCACCTTCGAGCTGGGCTTGCAGCGTCTTGATCCCGAGTTGCGCGGCTATCACCGCAGTCTTGGCGCGCTCGGTGTTGGCTTGCTGGGCCTGAAGATCGGAGCGGGTCTGCTGCTGGCGCTGTACGGTGCCGGCGCCCTTCTCGACCAGATTCTGGGCGCGCGCAAATTCCTCCTGCGAGAACTGAAGCTGGGCCTGCGCCTGCTCGAGCTGGGCCTGGGCCTGCTTGATCTGCTCCTGCTGGGAATCGATCTGCGCCTCGACATTGGCGATGTTGGCCTTGGAGACCTCGACCTGCGCCGCGGCCTGATCGACGGCGATGCGATAGTCGCGCTCGTCAATCTTGGCGAGGAGATCGCCGGCGTTGACATGCTGGTTGTCCGTGACCGGGATATCCGTCACGTAGCCGCCGACCTTCGAGGCCACGGAAAAGCTGCGCGCGGCGACAAAGGCGTCGTCGGTGGATTCGTAGTGGCGGACCTCGAGCCAATAGAGCAGACCGCCGGCCAGCGCTGCGATCAGCACGACGGCGCCAACGGTCGCGAGCAGCCAGTGCTCGCGGAGCCGCTCGCGCAGCGACGGGGTCTTGGCCGGCTTCCCGGACTGATCCCTGGTCTGGCGCTCGGGGTCCGGCGAATTCTTTGGAGCTTCCAGCTTCTGCGGTTGCTCCGCGGACGGCCCGCGCTCCCGGGTTTGAGCATCCACTGCGAACACCTCGATCGAAACTATGCAGCGAACGGCTTTGCCATGCGTGCACACCGGGAGCCTAACCGTAGCCTTAAGGCATGGTTCCGGGTTGTGGGAGCACCGCTCTCATTCGTGAATGCATTGCGCAAAAAAGAAGCGCGGCACCATCTGTACCGCGCCCACAAATTTGCCTGCGCATTTGTTCAATGCGTCTTGTTCAGTGCGTCTTGGTCTCGTGCCATTTCTCCAGGTCCGGCCTTTTCTCGCCGGACCTCTGCTCCTTCTCCGGATTACCCTTCCAGGGCTTGTCCGTCTGGGCGTGCGATCCCCAGTCATTCTGCTGCCGGGGATCGTCGGTGGGCTTTTCCTGGCTCATCTGATCTCCCTCTGTCTCTCCGCCAACCGGTTAGGCGAAGGGAACACCGTAATAGGCGTTGATGCTCCGCGTCGCGGCGTCATCGCTCCAGTTCCAATCGCTGCGCGCGCCATACTTCGGTGCCCCTTCAAGGGCCTTCGCAGTGATTCCGGTGACATAGCCGCCGAGCTCGGTGTCGTATTTCAGCGACTGCCAGGGCAAGGGATAGTGATCGTTGCCGAGGCCCAGAAATCCACCAAAGCCGAGCACAGCGTAGGACACCTTGCCGCTGATCTTGTCGATCATCACGCGTTCGATCGAACCGATCCGGTTGCGATCCGCGCCGTAAACCGACGTTCCCTGGACCTTGTCGCTGCCGATCAGACGGCCCATCTCGGCGCGATCCAGTTCGCCTTGATTCAACATTTGGATCCTCCACTCAGCCAATGTGTGAATCAACTTGCGTGAAGGGGTGATCGTTCCAGAAGGCGCCTGCGGCCAACAGGAACATCGCCGGGAACGCGCTGTTCTTGATGTCAGATCAGGAAACCGGGAGCCGTCCACGATGTCCCAGACCGTCTCCGACTTCATCGTCCAGCGTCTGCATCAGTGGGGCGTCCGCCATATCTTCGGTTACCCCGGCGACGGCATCAACGGCGTGTTCGGCGCCATGAACCGGGCCGAGGCCAAGATCGATTTCGTGCAGGCCAGGCACGAGGAGATGGCGGCGTTCATGGCCAGCGCCTATGCGAAGTTTTCCGGCGAGCTTGGCGTCTGCGTCGCGACATCGGGACCTGGCGCCTCACATCTGATCACGGGGCTCTACGATGCGCTGCTGGATCACCAGCCGGTGCTGGCGATCGTCGGCCAGCAGGCGCGAAACGCGCTCGGCGGAAGCTATCAGCAGGAACTCGACCTCGTCTCGATGTTCAAGGACGTCGCCGGCGCGTATGTCGCGCAAGCGTCCTCACCCGCCCAGGTGCGGCACCTGATCGATCGCGCGGTGCGCATCGCGCTCGCACGCCGGGCCCCGACTGCAATCATCCTCCCCAACGATCTCCAGGAAGAGCCGTACGAAGGACCGCCCCGTGCCCACGGCACCCTGCATTCCGGTGTCGGCTACAGTGCCCCATGCGTGATCCCTCGCGAAGCCGAACTCGATCATGCCGCGGAGGTTCTCAACGCCGGCCAGAAGGTCGCGATGCTGATCGGCGCCGGCGCGCTGCATGCCACCGACGAGGTGATCGCGGTCGCCGACCGCCTGTCCGCCGGCTGCGCCAAGGCGCTGCTCGGCAAGGCGGCGCTGCCGGACGACCTGCCGTGGGTGACGGGCTCGATCGGCCTGCTCGGCACCGAGCCCAGCTACAACATGATGATGGAATGCGACACGCTGCTGATGGTCGGCTCTGCATTCCCCTACGCAGAATTCCTTCCAAGGGAAGGCGCCGCGCGCGGCGTGCAGATCGATATCGATGCCGGCATGACGTCGATCCGCTTCCCCATGGAAGTCAGCCTCGTCGGCGATGCCGCGGAGACCTTGCGGAGCCTGCTGCCCCGGCTCGCGCCCAAGAGCGACGGCGCCTGGCGGAAGGGCATCGAGGACAACGTCGCCAGATGGTGGAAGACGCTGGACGACCGTGCGCATCAGCCCGCCGCGCCGATCAATCCGCAGCTCGTCGCCTGGGAGCTGTCGTCGCGCCTGCCAGAGCGCGCCATCATCACCAGCGATTCCGGCTCCTGCGCCAACTGGTTTGCGCGCGATCTCAAGATCCGGCGCGGCATGACGGCTTCGCTCTCCGGCGGCCTCGCCTCGATGGGCGCCGCGGTGCCCTACGCGCTCGCCGCGAAATATGCCGATCCGGACCGGCCTGTCATCGCGCTGGTCGGCGATGGCGCCATGCAGATGAACAACATGGCCGAGCTGATCACGGCCGCGAAATACTGGCGATCATGGCGCGATCCGCGCTTCGTCGTTTGCGTCTTCAACAACGAAGACCTCAACCAGGTGACCTGGGAGCAGCGCATCATCAATGGCGACCCCAAATTCGAGGCCTCGCAGCGCATCCCCGACGTGCCCTATTCGCGCTTTGCCGAGATGATCGGCCTCACCGGCATCTTCGTCGACCGCCCGCAACTGCTCGCCTCGGCCTGGGAACAGGCGCTGGCAAGCGAGATGCCCGTCGTGCTGGAGGTGAAGACCGATCCCGAAGTGCCGCCGCTGCCGCCGCACATCACCCTGCAGCAGGCGAAGAATTTCTCGCTCGCCTTGATGAAGGGCGATCCTGACGAGACCGGCGTGATCAAGGGAGCGGCCCGGCAAGTGCTGGAAAAGATCCTGCCCGGAAAGGAATGAGGTGAACCATGAGCGACTTCCGTGACATTCAGCATGGCGTCAACGATCCCGTCGACGGCGTCGACGTGAAGCGCCAGATCAACACCAACCAGACGCCGCATGAGCGGGCCCAGCGCCATGCCGACGTGCGCGCCGAGCCGTCGGCCTCGCCATCCGAGCCGTTCCTGCCGGAACGGCTGCGGCGCAAGCCGACCGACCCGATCAATCCCCGCACCGGCCGCCATCCGACGGATTAGGAACATCGGCCCCGGGGCCCGTGTTGGTCGCCGCAAAGATCCGCGCGGCAAAGGCCGCGTGGCCAATCAGAGGGACCGGACCATGAAACGTACCGTCATCGCCTTTGCCTGCGTGCTGCTCGCAGGCCCTGCTCTCGCGCAGTCGCTAGGTGAGAAGACCGGCGTCAACTCGGCGTTGGGCGTCGCACCGACCACCGCCGATTTCGTCAAGGAGGTCGCAGTCAGCGACAGGTTCGAGATCGAATCGAGCAAGCTCGCCGAGCAGAAGGGCAACGCGCAGGAGAAGAGCTTCGCGCAGCAGATGGTGACCGACCACACCAAGACCAGCGGCGAGCTGAAGGCCCTCGTCGGCGATGGCAAGGTGCAGGCGACCCTGCCGACTGCACTCGACAGCTCGCACCAGAGCAAGCTGGACAAGCTCAAGAGTGCTTCGGGCAAGGACTTCAGCTCGGACTATGATTCCTATCAGGTCAGCGCCCACGAGGACGCGACCTCGCTGTTCGATCGCTATGCCAAGGGCGGCGACAATGCCGCGCTGAAGGATTGGGCCAACAAGACGCTGCCAGCACTCCGGCATCATCTCGACATGGCCAAGGAGCTTGGCAGGGCGCCGAGCGTCGGACAGTCGAAGTAAGACTTGCGGCTTCGCTGGCATCTTCGAGGGCGAAAGGAAGCACTGATATGGCCGAGCACGACCTGATCGATCCCCTCACCCGCTATCCGAAGCCGCCGTTCAAGAAGCAGTCGCAGCCCTGGCCCGGCCTCGCCGGCAGGATGGAGCCGCGACCTGACCATGGCGAGGCCAGCTACAAGGGCTCCGGGCGGCTCGCCGGACGCAAGGCGCTGATCACCGGCGGCGATTCCGGCATGGGCCGCGCGGCCGCGATCGCGTACGCGCGCGAGGGCGCCGACGTCGCCATCAACTATCTCCCTGCGGAGGAGCCCGACGCGCAGGAGGTGATCGCATTGATCAAGAAGGAAGGCCGCACCGGCCTCGCAATCCCCGGCGACCTCAAGGAGGAAGCCTTCTGCAGGAAGCTGGTCGAGCAGGCCGTGCAGGGCCTCGGCGGGCTCGACATCATCGTCAACAACGCGGCGCGACAGCAGGCGCGCGCCTCCATCCTCGACGTCTCGCCAGAGGATTTTGATGCCACCATGAAGACCAACATCTATGCGCCGTTCTGGATCATCAAGGCGGCGCTGACGCATCTCAAGCCCGGATCCTGCATCGTCGCCACTACATCCGAGCAGGCTTACGATCCCTCGCCGGATCTCTACGATTACGCGCAGACCAAGGCGGCGACCATGAATTACGTGAAGTCATTGGCAAAGCAGCTCGCCTCCAGGGGCATTCGCGTCAACGGCGTTGCGCCGGGGCCGATCTGGACGCCGCTCCAGGTTTCGGGCGGCGCCACCATGGAGAAGCTCGAAAAGTTTGGCGGCATGACGCCACTCGGCCGCCCCGGTCAGCCCGCCGAACTCGCCTCGATCTACGTGCAGCTCGCAGCTGCCGATGCGAGTTATGCAACCGGCCAGGTCTACGGCTCCGCGGGCGGATCGGGACAGCCGTAACGCCTCGGCTCAGGAACAATCGTCGGTGTTCGGCTTTACAAAACTGTCATGGAGAACCTTTCGCCGACCTGGGATCAATGGCGCTCGTAGCAGTCAAACCCACACGGATCGATACCGCGATCGCGAATAAGATCGCAGGTCGCACCAACCCGGAGATCGAGGAGGCTGTCGAAGCGCTGACCTGGGGCGCGGATGAACATGTGCTGCTCGCCCTCGCCGCCGCGGGTTGGCTCTACACCAGGCATCGCCCTGCCGAAGAGCGCAATGCGGCCAACCACATCCTCGCGGTGTCGCTGGTGACGGCGATACTGCCCCACATCCTCAAATCCGCGTTCGATCAGGTCAGGCCGGACCGGCTCACGATACGAGGCCATCGCCGCGGCATCCCGTTCTCCGGACGGGCGCGCGATGCCTTTCCGTCCGGCCATGCCGTGCATATGGGCGCGCTGGCATCCGCGGCCGGCCCGCTGCCGCCCGCCCGCCGACGTCTCGTGCGCTTCATCGCCGTGGGGCTTTCGCTAACGCGCGTCGCCTTGCTTGCGCATTGGGCCAGCGATGTGGTCGCAGGCTTCACCCTGGGCATCGTCATCGAGCGGATGATGAGGCCATGGACGCTCACGAATCGCAGCAGGAAGCCCCCGGATCGGCGGGCCCGATCATGACCGAGTACGTTCTCCGCTTCGTCGCCGGCGGCATGATCGTGTCCGCCTTCGCGATCCTCGGCGATATGTTGCGGCCCAAAAGCTTTGGCGGCCTGCTCGGTGCCGCGCCATCGGTGGCACTGGCGACGCTGGGCATCGCTGTCGTCCAACACGGCCCGCAATATGCTGCGGCGGAAAGCTGGACCATGATCTATGGCGCGGCAGCCCTCGCTTGCTACAGCCTCGCCGTCTGCCATCTCCTGATGAGGTTTCGACTAGCGGCGCTACCAGCCACCATCGTCGCTTCCGTCGTATGGCTTGCGGTTGCTTTTGCCCTGCTCGCGGGTTTCGGAGGCGCCGCCTGATGCTGGTCAAACTGTCATCGTCGTCCCTGAAGCAAACGCGCTGGTACGAGTACAGCGTTCGCTTCCTGCTCGGCGGACTGGCGACGGTTTTCGCAGGCGTCGTGAGCAGACAGTATGGCGTCGCCGTCGGCGGGCTCTTCCTCGCGCTTCCTGCCATCTTCTGCGCCAGCGCGACGCTGATCGAAAGCCACGAGCGCCGGGCCAAAGAGAAGGCGGGCCTCTCGGGGCGGAGACGCGGGCAGCAGGCTGCAGCTCTCGATGCTGCGGGTGCCGGGCTTGGGAGCCTCGGTCTTGCGGCGTTCGCCGCGACCTTCTACGCCCTGGTTGCGGCTAACGTGACCGGGGCATTCGCAGCCGCCATCCTGGTATGGGCTGCTGTCTCGGTGTCAGCGTGGTGGTTGAGGCGGAAGCTTCGCATCACCACCCAAACCACGCCGGCTGAACGCTGAGGGCGATCAGCGAGAAGCCGCGGCGTCTTCCCGTAGCATCACAAACCCTACTTCCCCGACGGTCTACGCGTCGTCGGTCCTCGGGGGTTGCAGGCCCGGGCTGTTGGCCCAGCGCTCGACTTGCTCAATGACCTTCTGATGGCTCGGCCGCACCGGCTTTGGTGCTTCGGGTTCCTCGGAAAGCTTGCGGGGTAACCTGACCTTGTCCGTCATGGCGCGTCTCCCTTCGTCTTTAAAATGCGCCTGCAGGGAAAACGTTTCAAGTCGCAAGCTATTGATTTTATTTGACTATCCTTCTCAATTGACGCCTTTTCGGACTCCTGCGGAACAGGTCGTGCTCTCGCCGGAAGAGCTGTCTGCAGCTGATGATTTCCGATTCAAGCACAACGAAGCCGGGAGGCGACGCCGAGGATTGATTTCCAACCTCTCACAAGCACGACGACCCCGGCACGGTGGGTGCCAGGGCCGTCCTTGGAGATTACTTCCGGCTCACCGGGGGCATGACAACCGGAAGCAATCAGTCGACTCATCGTGCGGGGATTCGTTCCTCGCTTAATTAGCCGCTCGGCGCAGCGCCAGAATCGTCCGGCGTCATGCCGGAGCCCGGCGTCTTGCTGCTATCGTTGAGCTTGGGATCGCGCGTCGCCTCGCGCGACGGCGAGTCCCTCTGGCCCGTCTTGTGCGCAGTTTGCGCGCGCTGCTTGTCGCGCGGCTGATCCTCCGCGCGCTTGTCCTTGACGATGCCGTGGTCGGAATGTGCCATGATTTCCTCTCGCGTGTTCCGATGCCTCGAAGCGCTTACGCTCCGGTGCGTCGAATGTTCCGAACATGCGAAAGGTGTGCGACGCTAGCTATGCGCCGCATGCACCGCCACGGATGCGTTCTCCTGATGCACCTGCCGGACCGTCGTCGCCGTCGCGAACGCGACCGAAACGCCAAAGGCGAGAATGAGTGAGAAAAGTGCCAGACGCGGAGCCATCGCAAAACCTCCTTCTGGAATCGGAAAAATCAACGCGATCGACTATTCCCGGATGATGGTTGATTGGTGCCGCTCATTCCGTGAGCGGTCTCACACTGGGACTCACGGAAACGAGAGCGGTCAGGCACTCTGGCTTTGCAGGATGCTGACCTTAACGGGCGGGACTTCGCCATCGAGCCAGTCCTGCTCTTTTGCCAAGGCCATCCAGGCATCCGCCATGCGCGAATAGCGATTATAAGCGGGCTGCCCTTCCGAGCGCTCGGCCAATTGCAGGCAGTTCTCGGCGTTGTCCCTGAAGATGTCAGACTGTTTCATGGGTAGGACGTGGGCATGGAACCCGCGCCCTGCAACCGCCCTTACATGATCGTAACCTCCGCCGGAACTTCGCACGTTACAAGTCATTGGATCCTCATGCGGATATTTGTCGCGATCGTCCTGGCCTTCATAGGCACCGCAGCTCTTGCCGACAGCACCGGCGAGCAGGTGCGCGGTGATCGCGCGCCTGACGCGACGGACGTCATCAGCGGCCTCTACGCCTTCAGCCGCTTCCAGCAGGGCCTGCTGGAGAGCACCGACCTGAACGGCAATGCGGAGGTGAAGAACCTTGCCGCCTTGCGCGCCGAAGAGGCGGCCAAGCGCGACAAGGCGCTCAAGGAGATTCAGGACGCCATCGGCACCGAGCCGTGCGTGACAAAATCGGCCGGCATCAGTCTCGCCAAGCCCGATGATACGGATGGGCCGGCCTATGTCCGGAGTTTCTATGCCGCGCAGATTCCCGAATACGAATCCACGATCGCCCTGCTCGAGCGCTATCTGAGGACGCCTGACAATCCTGCGCTCGCCGCCTTCGCGCACGAGCACCTGCCCGTGCTGCGCGCGCAGTTGAAGGACACCGAACGCACCATGGCCGACAGGTAGAGCAACCCTACTTGTCCTCCGGATGATGCTGCTGGCCCATCGGCCGGACGGTGCGGTCGCTGTCGGGCATCTTGTCCCGGCCGGCATCTCCATTGGCATCTTTCCCGCCCGAGGTCGAAGTGCCGCTGCCGCTGGGGTTTGACTTGGGGGCGGCCCCCGTGGTCTGCGAGCCCGCATGCGGGGTGGCGGAGCTTGCGGCGGGATCGCCGGTCACGGCTCCGCGCCCGCTTGGCGCACCGGCCTGCGCCAGCGCCGATCCGGCGGCTAATAATGCGGCGATGAAGACGGCCAATCCGGCTTTCATATGCTCTCTCCCTGGGTCTGCGGGCTAACTTGGGGGCTTGTGCCGGCGTTCCTAACGATGGCGGGCGGCTCCGGAATTTGGAACGCCCACCCTTTGGGTGAGAATTTTGGGTAATCGGATGGAACTCTCAACAGTCTTCGCCGTTGGTTTGGCCGGGCTGAGCACGGCAGGTTCCAATTCCTCGCGTCGCAACCTTGGCGCTTGATTTCGAATTTGGCTAACGCTCTATTTTGACAGTTGCGTCACGCCTAAGATTCGGCCGACGCCCGCGGGGGAAATAGCATGAGCGACCTCGATCCCGGAACGGCATCACGCTCCGGTCGTCGCGTCCCAAAACCAAAACCCAACGGTATGTCGGAGCAGGATTCCCGGCCGGAATTGCTGCTTGCGCTCCAGGCCATGCGCAGCGGCGATTTTTCGGTGCGGATGAGCGGCGACTACCTCGGCATCGACGGCAAGATTGCCGACACCTTTAACGAAATCATCGCCGCCAACCAGCGCATGGCGCAGCAGCTCGAGCTGGTCGGCCAGGTGGTGGGACGCGAAGGCAAGACCCGCCAGCGCGTGAAATTCGGCCTCGCCTCCGGCTCCTGGGCCGACATGGAAGGCTCCGTCAACACGCTGATTGACGACCTGCTGTGGCCGACGCGCGAGGTGACCCGCGCGGTCGCAGCCGTGGCGCAGGGCGACCTGCTGCAAACCGTCAAGCTCGACGTCGAGGGCCGCCCGCTGGGCGGCGAATTCCTGCAATCGGCGACCATCGTCAACACGATGATCAAGCAGCTCGGCGTGTTCACCTCGGAAGTGACGCGTGTCGCGCGCGAGGTCGGCACCGAAGGCAAGCTCGGCGGCCAGGCCCAGGTGCCTGAGGTGACCGGCGTCTGGAAAGACCTGACCGAGAGCGTCAACTCGATGGCGAACAACCTGACCAACCAGGTTCGCAACATCGCCGAGGTGACGATCGCGGTGGCCAACGGCGACTTGTCCAAGAAGATCACCGTCGACGTCCGCGGCGAGATCCTTCAGCTCAAGGAAGCCATCAACACGATGGTGGACCAGCTGCGCTCCTTCGCCTCCGAAGTGACGCGCGTCGCCCGCGAGGTCGGCACCGACGGCAAGCTCGGCGGCCAGGCCATCGTGCCCGGCGTCGCCGGCACCTGGAAGGATTTGACCGACTCCGTGAACGCGATGTGCGGCAACCTCACCGCGCAAGTCCGCAACATCGCCAACGTAACCACCGCCGTGGCGCGCGGTGACTTGTCCCGCAAGATCACGGTGGACGTGCGCGGCGAAATTCTGGAGCTGAAGGACACCATCAACACGATGGTGGACCAGCTGAACTCCTTCGCCTCCGAAGTGACGCGCGTCGCGCGCGAGGTCGGCACCGAAGGCAAGCTCGGCGGCCAGGCCCAGGTGCCCGGCGTCGCCGGCACCTGGAAGGACCTCACCGACAACGTCAACTTCATGGCGTCGAACCTGACGGCGCAGGTCCGCAACATCGCCGACGTCGCCACTGCGATCGCAGGCGGAGACCTCTCCAAGAAGATTACGGTGAACGTCTCGGGCGAGATCCTTCAGCTGAAGGAAACGCTCAACACCATGGTCGACCAGCTCAATGCTTTCGCCGGCGAAGTGACGCGCGTCGCGCGCGAGGTCGGTACCGAAGGCCGGCTCGGCGGCCAGGCCAACGTGCTCGGCGTCGCCGGCACCTGGAAGGACCTCACGGAAAGCGTCAACTCGATGGCGTCGAACCTGACCGCGCAGGTTCGCAACATCGCCGAGGTGACGACGGCGGTCGCCGGCGGCGACTTGTCAAAGAAAATTACCGTGGACGTCCGCGGCGAAATCCTGGAGCTGAAGGACACCATCAACACCATGGTGGACCAGCTCAACGCCTTCGCCGGCGAAGTCACCCGCGTCGCGCGCGAGGTCGGCACCGAGGGCAAGCTCGGCGGCCAGGCCCAGGTGCGCGGCGTCGCCGGCACCTGGAAGGATTTGACGGACAGCGTCAACTCGATGGCCTCGAACCTGACCGGTCAGGTCCGCAATATCGCCGAGGTCGCGACCGCGGTGGCCAAGGGCGACCTGTCCAAGAAGATCACGGTGAACGTCTCGGGCGAAATCCTTCAGCTGAAGGAAACGCTCAACACCATGGTCGACCAGCTCAACGCCTTCGCCGGCGAAGTCACGCGCGTGGCGCGCGAGGTCGGCACCGAGGGCAAGCTTGGCGGTCAGGCCCAGGTGACGGGCGTCGCCGGCACCTGGAAAGATCTCACCGACAACGTGAACTCGATGGCGGGTAACCTCACGGCCCAGGTCCGCAACATCGCCGAGGTCGCAACCGCCATCGCCGGTGGCGACCTGTCACGCAAGATTACGGTGGACGTGCGCGGCGAGATCCTTCAGCTCAAGGACACCCTGAACACGATGGTCGACCAGCTCAACCGCTTCGCGGGCGAGGTGACGCGCGTCGCGCGCGAGGTCGGCACCGAAGGACGCCTCGGCGGTCAGGCCAACGTGCCCGGCGTCGCCGGCACCTGGAAGGACTTGACGGACTCTGTGAACTCGATGGCGGGCAACCTCACGGCCCAGGTCCGCAACATCGCCGAAGTGACCACCGCAGTGGCGCGCGGCGACTTGTCACGCAAGATCACAGTGGACGTGAAGGGCGAAATCCTCGAGCTCAAAAACACCATCAACACCATGGTGGACCAGCTCAACGGTTTCGCAGGCGAAGTGACGCGCGTGGCGCGCGAGGTCGGCACCGAAGGCAAGCTCGGCGGCCAGGCTGAAGTGCCCGGCGTGGCCGGCACCTGGAAGGACCTCACCGACAACGTCAACTTCATGGCCTCCAACCTGACGGCCCAGGTCCGCAACATCGCCGAGGTCGCGACCGCGATCGCCGGCGGCGATTTGTCGAAGAAGATCACTGTGGACGTGCGCGGCGAAATCCTGCTGCTCAAGGACACCCTGAACACGATGGTCGAGCAGCTCCGCTCCTTCGCGGCGGAAGTGACGCGCGTGGCGCGCGAGGTCGGCACCGAAGGCCGGCTCGGCGGTCAGGCCGTCGTGCCCGGCGTCGGCGGCACCTGGAAGGACCTCACTGACAACGTAAACCTGCTCGCCGCGAACCTCACCACGCAGGTCCGCAACATCGCCGAAGTCACAACGGCCGTGGCGCGCGGCGACCTCTCGCGCAAGATCACCGTGGACGTGAAGGGCGAAATCCTCGAGCTCAAGAACACCATCAACACCATGGTGGACCAGCTCAACGCGTTTGCCGGCGAAGTCACCCGCGTTGCGCGCGAGGTCGGCACCGAAGGCGAGCTCGGCGGTCAGGCCCAGGTGCCCGGTGTGGCCGGCACCTGGAAGGATCTCACCGACACCGTCAACTTCATGGCGGCGAACCTGACCGAGCAGGTCCGCGGCATCGTCAAGGTGGTGACCGCGGTCGCCAACGGCGACCTCAAGCAGAACCTCACCGTGAAATCGAAGGGCGAGGTCGCAGCACTTGCCGACACCATCAACAACATGACCGAGACGCTCGCGACCTTCGCCGACCAGGTGACGTCGGTGGCGCGCGAGGTCGGCGTCGAAGGCCGCCTGGGCGGTCAGGCCGACGTGCCCGGTGCCGCCGGCACCTGGAAGGACCTCACGGGCAACGTCAACCTGCTGGCGGCCAACCTCACCTCGCAGGTGCGCGCGATCGCCGAAGTGGCGACCGCCGTGACCAAGGGCGATTTGACGCGGTCGATTCAGGTCGATGCCCGCGGCGAAGTGGCCGAGCTGAAAGACAACATCAACACGATGATCACGAATCTCCGTCTGACGACGGACGTGAACACCGAACAGGACTGGCTGAAGACCAACCTCGCCAAGTTCACCAACATGCTTCAGGGCCAGCGCGATCTCACGACCGTCGGCCGGTTGCTGCTGACCGAGCTGTCGCCGCTGGTCAACGCGCATACCGGCGTGATCTACCAGGTCGAGAACGAGGACAATCCGCAGCTCCTGCTGCTGGCCTCCTATGCCGGCGACGGTGTCTATCCCTATCAGCGCGTGCTTCCGTTCGGCGACGGCCTGATCGGCCAGTGCGCGCTCGACCGGCGCCCGCGCATGGTCTCCGACATTCCCGCCGACGTGGTGCCAATCAACTCGGCGCTGCTCCGCGTCGCCCCGAAGAACCTCGTGGTGCTGCCGGTGCTGTTCGAGGGGCAGGTCAAGGCGGTGATCGAGCTCGCCTCGCTCACCTCGTTCACGACCTCGCAGATGACATTCCTGGAGCAGCTCACCGACTCCATCGGCATCGTGCTCAATTCGATCGAAGCGACGATGCAGACCGAAGGCCTGCTGAAGCAGTCACAACAGCTCGCCGGCGAGCTCCAGACCCAGCAGCGCGAGTTGCAGCAGACCAACGACCAGCTCGAGCAGAAGGCGCAGCAGCTCGCCGAGCGCAACGTCGAGGTCGAGCGCAAGAACCAGGAGATCGAGCAGGCCCGCCGCGCGCTCGAGGAAAAGGCGACCGAGCTCGCGCTGACCTCGAAGTACAAGTCCGAATTCCTGGCCAATATGAGCCACGAGCTGCGCACGCCGCTGAACTCGATCCTGATCCTCGGACAGCAGCTCACCGACAATCCGGACGGCAACCTCTCCGCCAAGCAGGTCGAATTCGCCCGCACCATCCACGGCGCCGGCACCGACCTCCTGAACCTCATCAGCGACATTCTCGATCTCTCCAAGATCGAGTCCGGCACGGTGACGGTTGACGCCGAGGAAATCCTCACCGCCAACCTGCTCGAGACGGTCGGACGGCCGTTCCGGCATGAGGCGGAGAACCGCAATCTGTCGTTCAAGATCGACGTCGATCCGAACCTCGCGCGCAGCATCGTCACTGACTCCAAGCGCCTGCAGCAGGTGCTGAAGAACCTGCTCTCCAACGCCTTCAAGTTCACTGGCGAGGGCGAAGTACGGCTGAAGGTCGCCGGCGCGCTCGGCGGTTGGGGCACGGATCATCCCGTGCTGAACTCCGCGCCGGCCGTGATCGCCTTCGAGGTCTCCGATACCGGTATCGGGATTCCCCTGGAGAAGCAGAAGCTGATCTTCGAGGCGTTCCAGCAGGCGGACGCCGGCACCAGCCGTAAATACGGCGGCACCGGCCTTGGCCTCGCCATCAGCCGCGAGCTCGCGAGCCTGCTCGGCGGCGAAATCCACCTGCGCAGCGCCCCGGGCAAGGGCTCGACCTTCACGCTGTATCTGCCGCTAAAATATTCCGGCCCGACGCTGGCGCCGCGCGCAGCACCAGCGCCGCAACAATACAACCAGCCGCCGGCACTCCAGGCCGCCGCACCGGAACAGCAACGCGTCATCGAGCAACTGCCCGACGACCGCCTCAATCTCGAGCCTGGTGACAGCATCCTTTTGATCGTCGAGGACGATCCGCATTATGCCCGCATCCTGGTCGACCTCGCACGCGACAAGGATTTCAAGGTCCTGGTCGCCGCACGCGGCGCCGAGGCGCTCGAACTCGCAAAGCAGTATCAGCCGCGCGCCGTTTCGCTCGATGTGTTCCTGCCCGACATGCTCGGCTGGACGGTGCTGAGCCAGCTCAAGCATAACCCGCTGACGCGCCACATCCCCGTGCAGATCATCACGCTCGACGAGGACCGCCAGCATGCGCTGGCCCGCGGCGCCTTCTCCTTCGTCAACAAGCCGACGACGACCGAAGGCGTTGCCGCCGCGCTGACGCAGATCAAGGAATACGCGCGACCGCGGCGCAAGCGGCTGCTGATCGTCGAGGACAACGAGGCCGAGCAGTTGTCGATCCGGGAGCTGCTGCATCACGACGACATCGAGATCGTGACCACCGACACCGGCGCCGGTGCCCTGTCGACACTGCGCGGGGCGCCCTGCGATTGCGTCGTGCTCGACCTCAGGCTGCCCGACATGAGCGGCTTCGAGGTGCTGGAGCAGATCCGTCGCGACGACACGCTGTCGAACGTTCCCGTGGTGGTGTTCACTGGCCGCGAGCTCTCCGCGGAAGAGGATGCGGAACTTCACACCATGGCGCGCAGCATCGTGGTCAAGGGCGTGGAATCGCCCGAACGCCTGCTCGACGAAACCGCCCTGTTCCTGCATCGCGTGATCACGGAGCTGCCGGTCGAGAAGCAGCGCATGCTGGAGAAGCTCAACAGTTCCGATGAGGATTTGATCGGCAAGACCGCGCTGCTCGTCGACGACGATGCGCGCAACATCTTCGCGCTGTCGAGCGTACTGGAACGACGCGGCATGAAGGTGCTGACAGCGACCACCGGCCGCGAGGCGGTGACGCTGGTCGAATCGAACCCGGAAATCGCCATCGTGCTGATGGACATCATGATGCCGCAGATGGATGGCTATCAGACCATCGGCGTGATCCGCGAGAATCCGGCCTTCCTGCGCCTGCCGATCATCGCGCTGACGGCGAAGGCGATGAAGGGCGATCGCGAAAAATGCCTGGAAGCCGGCGCGTCCGACTACCTCGCCAAACCCGTCAACACCGATCAATTGCTGCTTGCGATCCGCATGTGGCTGCATCGCTGAGTTGGATCCGAGAATGGACCACGAAAAGGTCAATATCCTCCTCGTCGACGACCAGCCGGCCAAGCTGCTCGCTTACGAGGTGATCCTAAAGGAACTCGGCGAGAACCTCGTGATCGCCTCGTCCGGCCGCGAGGCGCTGGAGGTGCTGCTCAAGACCGAGATCGCGGTGATCCTGGTCGATGTCTGCATGCCCGAGCTCGACGGCTTTGAGCTCGCGGCAATGATCCGCGAGCATCCGCGCTTCCAGAAGACCGCGATGATCTTCATTTCGGCGATCCAGGTCAGCGACATCGACCGGCTGCGCGGCTACGAGATGGGCGCCGTCGACTACGTGCCAGTTCCTGTCGTGCCGGAGGTGCTGCGAGCCAAGGTCAAGGTGTTTGCCGAGCTCTATCGCAAGACGCGCGAGCTCGAACGGCTGAACCAGGATCTCGAGGATCGTGTCCGTGCCCGCACCGCCGAGCTCGAGAACTCCACCGCAAAACTGCGCGAAAGCGAAGAGCGGCGCAGCATGGCAATCGCCGCCGGCAAGATGGGATCCTGGGACTGGGACTGGGTCAACGGCGACTGGATGTGGGACGAAGGCCAGTACCGCATCTTTGGCGTGACACCGGAGACGTTCAACGTCACCTCGGCCAACATCCAGGCGCTGCTGCACCCGGATGACGTGGACCAGTTCGGCCAGGCGATTGCCGCGTTCGATACCGGCGCGCACGCCTATGAAGGAGAGTTCCGCGTCTGCCGGCCCGATGGTGATGTGCGCTGGTGCGTCGGCACGGCCGCCGCGACTATGGATCCGGGCGGTCGAGTCGTGCGGGTGAGCGGCGTCACAGTCGATATCACCGAACGCAAGCGCGCCGAGGAACGGCAGAACCTGCTGGCGCGCGAAGTCGATCACCGCGCCAAGAATGCGCTGGCTCTGGCACAGTCGATCGTGCGCCTCACCCGCGCCGACGAGGTCAAGGCTTACGTCAATGCCGTCGAGGGGCGCATCAATGCGCTCGCGCGCGTGCACACCATCCTGTCGCTGTCGAGCTGGCAGGGCGCCGAGCTCTCCAAGCTCATCGAGGAAGAGCTTGCGCCCTATTCGCTCGGCGGACAGATCAAGCTCGGGGGTCCCGAGGTGCAGTTGCTGCCGGCGACCGCCCAGACACTGGCGCTGGCGCTGCACGAGCTCTTCACCAATTCGGCCAAGTATGGCGCGCTCTCGACCCGGTCGGGGCGGCTCGCGATCGGCTGGCAGGCCGAGAACGATCTCCTCACCTTGACGTGGGACGAGACCGGAGGGCCGTTGGTCAGGACGCCGAAGTCGCGTGGCTTTGGCACAAGAAGCCTGCTGGCCAGTGTCGAATCCCAGCTCGGCGGACAGGCGCAGTTCGACTGGCGTCCAGAGGGCTTGTTGTGCCGCCTTGATGTGCCATTGACGCGCAAGAGCGCGGCAACATCGGCGGTGCAGGACAAGTTCGAGCCCAGCACCTCTCCCGAACTTCAGCGCGCGTCGGGTTAGCGCGACGCAGCGACCTTCAGCCGTAACATCGGCTGCGGTTCATCGGCGACACGCCCTTCGAGCCAGGCTTCCGTTCGCGCGAGATCGCGCAACGCCGTCGCGTAGCGGCGGGCGGCGCTGCGCTCCGCACCGCGCGGCAGCTTGCGTGCTTTGCGCAACATGTCGGCCGCCGCGTTACGGTAGGCCAGCGAGCGATAGAGAAAGACCACCTTGCCCATATCGAATGTTCCCGTGTTGATGGCGTTCATCTTCGCAAAGTCGGCATGAACGTCGGATGAAGCGGCAGATGACAATTCCTTCATGCGCATTGGAACCCGCGATTGCGGCACGCGTTTGCATGACAGATCGATCGGCAGTTCCATGCGCGCAAAAAAGTCGCCAAATAGGTCGCCAAGTCTGATCTCTCCCACCGGCGTCATCAAATTGATGACGCATGCGATGATGGGCGCTGCACTCGGTCTGGCCTTCACGCTCGCGCTCATTCTGGTCAATCCTGCGGTCGCAGAATTGCTGAACCACGGCGGCCGTGCGGCAGCCTTGGTCTTTGTCGGCACGATGGTGACGACGTTTGCCATCGGTGCCGCCCTGACGGGCGTCGTGCTCATCCTCAACGAGGACAAGGAATCTTGAAGCGCGCGTGAGGCGCAATGCGACGTATTGTTCGGAACTCCCGCGGCAAATAGCGGTTGGGTGCCTGCGTCAATTCAACTCAGGGAGTTCCCGCGCATGAACACGACCAAGCTCGCTCTCGCCGTGATGTTGGCAACCGGCCTCGCCGCCGCGCCCTTCGCCGCACAGGCCAAGTCACACAAGGCCAAGCATGAATCATCGACCTCGTCCTCGCAAACGACAGGCGCCAACACGAAGTCCAAGGGCAGCGACACCTCCGGTCAGGGCGGCTCTGACCAGGGCGGCACCATGACGAACAACAAGAGCGCCCCGGGCAACACCAAGTAAGCTCGCCAGAGAACAGGCTTCGCCAGAGCGGGGCCTGTTCTTGGATGATCGAACATCCTCTCAGGGCCACACGGTCGGTGCGTGGGTCAAAGCATCCCGGCCGGCCCGCCTCAAATCAACACCTTGCCACCGCCAGCGGCCTTCCATTCGCCGATCAACAGATTGATTTTCCGGCGCAGATCCATCTGTGCCTGCGCCCGCTCGGTGTAGTCGCATCGCGATCGACAAGATCGCGTACGGCCGCCTCGACATCGGCCATCTCCAGCCTCAAGGCACTGATTTTACGTCGAATTTCATTGATTCTGTTGTCCTTGACTAGTTAGAGGCTTGTTAGAACAAAATAAGAACATATAGTCAGACCATGAATTCAGAATGGAGAGCGGACATGCAGGTTCAGGGCAAATACGACGCCAAGGTTTTCCTCATGGAGCAGATGACCCGGGCGCAGGGGCTGCGACTGAAGCGGCTGAGTGAAGAGGCCTACCAACCCGCGCAATACGATCGCAGTCTGTCCTCTACCGAAGCCGCGCGCCGCATCCAGGTGCTGGAAGCGGAGATCGAGCTCGCGAACTCCTTCTAAGGCTCGCGGCCGGCGCCTTTGGAACGTTGGGTCAGCACTCCTGTTCTCTTCCGAGGCCAAGGGGAGGCCAAGGGAGAGAGTTGATGGCACGCAAGGCAAAGAAGCGCAGCTACTCACGCAGCGCCAGCAGTGATGTCGAGCGCCAGACGCGGCGTTACAAGAAGGGGACTGCGAAGAGCGGTCGCGGCGGACGCGTGAAGAGCCGCAAGCAGGCGATCGCGATCGGCCTCTCGGAAGCGCGCAAGAAGGGCAAGAAGGTCCCGAAGAAGGCTTCGAAACGGAAGGCGTCCAAGAAGACGACAAAGAAGAGCTCGAAGCGCAAATCCGCCAAGCGGTGACGCCGATCGGCGTCAGATCATGGTGCCGGGCATGAAGCAGCGGATCGAAACGCCGAACGCCGTCTTGACCGGCCAGACCATGGTGCGACCGGCGCGGTTCGGCTCGGTGATCACAGCTTCGTCGGGGACCTCGACCCATTCCCCATCAAGCCGGACTCGGTAGTGCCCGTTGTGCGAGTCCCAGTCAGGATCGGCCACGGCAACGCCGTCCGCGTCCGAACAGCATGGACCGAGATGGCTGCGCAGGCTGTCGAACCAGGGTTTTAGCGGCGAATCGGTGAAGCGGCCATCATCGCGCCCCATGGCACTTCCGGTCGACAGCAATAGAGGCGCCGCGAGCAGCGCAAGCTTCAGCGAGAGCTTCAATCGATCCATGTCGGCACCGATCAAATGCGAACCACCGGCCGGTTCCACAAAGCGGCCGGAGGTCCGAAGTTCCACTCCTGCAATTTGCCTCGGCGCCGTCATTGCCGCCAAAGCACAACACGCGATCTCAAAGTCTGACGAGTGAACGCGGCTTTTTCGGACGAACCCGTCATCATTGCTGCCGTTAACGAGAATGTTATCGGCGGCCTGTGGGTATCTCGGAAGGCGCGCACGAAAAAGGCGGCCCGCAGGCCGCCTTTTGAATTTGCCGTCGAGACCAAGAGGCGTGATCAGATCAGGCGAGCGGCACCGCGATGAACCGGGTCGCCTCCGCATTCTTCACCTGCAGCAGCACGCTGTTCTTGCCGGACGATTTGGCCTGCGCCAGCTCCGAGCGGACGTCGCCGACAGTGGCGACTGCCTTGCCGCCGACATTGAGGATGACGTCGCCGGTCTGGATGCCGCGCTGCGCCGCCGGTCCCTGCGGGTCGACCTCCGTGACCACGACGCCCTTCTGACCTGCGCCCTGGACGTCGCCAGCGGGCGCCAGGCTGAGGCCGAGGCGCGGCGTGCCGGGGGCCTGCTGCGTCTTGCCGTCGTCAGCGTTGCCGCTTCCTTGGGCCTGCCGCTCGGTAGGCAGTTCGCCGAGCGCCAGCGTCACCGTCTTGGTGTCGCCCTTGTGGACGACATCGAGCTTCACGGACGTGCCCGGCGCCAGCGTGGCGATGGTGCGGGCGAGATCGCGGGAGTCCTTGATCGCGGTGCCGTTGACGGCAGTGATGACATCGCCCGCCTCGATGCCGGCCTTCGCCGCCGGGCTGCCATCCTGCGGGTTATCGACGATTGCGCCGCGCGCCGCCTTCAGGCCGAGGCTGTCGGCGATCTCCGCCGTCACCGGTTGCACCTGCACACCGAGCCAGCCGCGGGTGACAGCACCCTTGTCCTTCAACTGCGCGACCACGAGCTTTGCAGTCGAGGACGGAATATCGAAGCCGATGCCGACCGAGCCGCCCGAGGGCGAGAAGATCGCGGTGTTCACGCCGATCACGTTGCCGTTCATGTCGAAGGCCGGACCGCCGGAGTTGCCCTTGTTGATGGGCGCATCGATCTGGATGAAGTCGTCATACGGACCGTTGCCGATGTCGCGGCCGCTGGCCGAGACGATGCCGGCCGTCACGGTGCCGCCGAGGCCGAAGGGATTGCCAACAGCAACCACCCAGTCGCCGATCCGCGGCTTCTGGTCGGAGAATTTCACGAACGGAAAGTCCTTTTTGCCCTCGACCTTGATCAGCGCGAGATCGGTCTTCGGATCGGTGCCGACCACTTTCGCGGTGTAGATCGTGCCGTCGTCCGTCGTCACCTGCACCGACTGTGCATGGTCGACGACGTGGTTGTTGGTCACGGCATAGCCGTCGGCCGAGATGAAGAAGCCTGAGCCCTCGCCCGTGACCACCTGGTGACGTTGGCGCGGCATGCCGTTCATGCCGCCCGGAAAGCCGAACTGCCGCGAGAACTGGTCGAACGGAGAATCCTCATCCGAATCCATCCGGTTCTGTTGCAGCATCGCGCTCTTGTCGTTGTCCTGGTCGATCTTCACGCGCACCGAGATGACGGCGGGCTTGACCTTGCTGACGAGGTCGCCGAAGCCCGGCGGCGTCGCGGCGCTTTCAGCTGCCTGCGCAGGCGCAATCAGGGAGTTCACGCCGAACGGCGTCGAAGCGGGAGACGCAGCCAGCACGGCCACGCCAAGTGCGGCCACGGTGCCAAGCAGCGCAAGCCGGCGCGGCTTCAGAATTGTACGGCTCTTGGTGGTGTCGGAATTGACGCGATCGATCATGTTGAAATGTCCATGTTGGGTAAGTCGCCTTGCACCCAACATGGACATCGTCACCTTACGGCGTCCCGTCCACGCGATTAAATCTTGGCAAAGAAAGTGCGGCCGGCGGCCGCAAGCCAGATTCTCGAAACGGACGTCGCGCTGCGCAATGAAAGCCCGGCGAGCAGCCCGTTGAGGAATTGCAGTTAGAGCGCTCTAAGCCGCGGCGGGGCGCTCCCATGCCGCAGCTGCAATGGCGTCGTCTTCGCGTTGCGCATTGCACGCGTCGAAATGCGCCTTCAGCGCGATCTCGGCAAGATATTCGAAATGTTCGGCCTGGCCGAGCAGCTGCCAGTTCTGGAGCGGCCGATAGGCCGCCTGCTGGCGACAGAGGGACGCCAGCGCGCGGTAGCGACGTACGTTCTCCATGAGACCCTCCCTCGCATTCACACAGGCTTATTACCCTGATTTGCGTCAGGCCGATGGCGGTTATGCAAAACATTTCTTGCGCCCACGGCCCGCTTAACCTGGGTTAATTTTCAGAAAACCTGCAGACGCCCATTGGTTCCTATCGGGCGAACCGAGCCTGGAAGCTGCGATGGGTTCAAGGCGTAGCGGCGGCGTTCGACGTTGATGCCGATCAGATCGCAATACTGTTCGATCGGTTCGGGCCGCCCGATGAGATAGCCCTGCATCTCCCCACAGCCCTCGTGTTCCAGGAGGGCACGCTGCGCCTCCGTCTCCACCCCTTCCGCGACCACCGGCGCGACACAGCGCGGAGGCGGCATTGGCGAGCAGCTTCCGCGGCGAGCCTCCGTAAGACCCAGGGAACACGTCGCGGTTGCGCGCAGCGCCTCCGTAATCTACCGGATGCGCCCGCCTTCTCCTGCACGCATCGGCAGCGCGGAATGATCCTGCAGTTTCGGAACCCGGGCGGCTTCCGCGGCAACGCGAATGGCCGCGATGTTGGCGGCATAATCGGCATTGCTCTTGCCGCGGAAAACCGCGGAACCCGCCACGAGCGTATCCGCGCCGGCCTCGGCAACCGCAGCGGCATTGTCCCGCGTGACGCCACCATCGACCTCGAGACGGATCGGCCGCTCGCCGATCATGCTTCGAATGCGCCTGATCTTCTCGAGCTGGGATTCGAGGAAAGACTGGCCGCCGAAGCCAGGGTTGACCGTCATCACCAGCACAAGATCTAGACGATCGAGCACATATTCGATCGCGCTCTCGGGCGTCGCCGGACACAGGCTGACGCCTGCCTTCTTGCCGAGTGCGCGGATCGCCTGGAGCGAACGGTCGAGATGCGGGCCCGCCTCGGCATGGACGGTGATGACATCGGCCCCCGCCTTCGCGAACGCCTCCAGATAGGGATCGACAGGCGCGATCATCAGATGCACGTCAAAGACCTTCTTCGTCGCCGGACGGATCGCCTTGATGACATCTGCGCCAAAGCTGATATTCGGCACGAAGTGGCCGTCCATGACGTCGCAGTGGATCCAGTCGGCGCCGGCCGCATCGATCGCTGCGATCTCCTCGCCGAGGCGCGCGAAATCCGCCGCAAGGATCGAGGGGGCGATAATGATCTCCCTGGTCATGTCTTTGCACTCCGCGCATCTGCCCCGCCGCTGAAGACACGGCTCGCCAGGACGTCGATGGGATCGATCGTCTCGAGAGCGGCAACGTCGAGCATGCGGTCGAGATCCGACACCAGGCGATCGGCCTGCCGCAGGCGAATGCGATCGACGGCGTTGCGGATCGAGCGCGCATTGGAGAAGAACGGCTGGGTCCGGCGCAACGCGATGTACTTCTCGAAGGCCTCGCGCGCAGCCACCGAGAGGCGGTAGCCGCGCTCCCTCAGCATCAGCTCGGCGATGACCAGCAGCTCGGCTTCCGCATAATCCGGAAATTCGATGTGATGGGCGATGCGCGAGCGGAAGCCGGGATTGGAGGCGAAGAAGCTCGTCATGCGCTCGCCATAGCCGGCGAGGATCACCACGAGGTCTTCGCGCTGGTTCTCCATCACCTGGAGCAGGATCTCGATCGCCTCCTGGCCGTAGTCGCGTTCGTTGTCGGGCCGGTGCAAGTAATAGGCCTCGTCGATGAAGAGCACGCCGCCCATCGCCTTCTTCAGGATCTCCTTCGTCTTCGGCGCGGTGTGGCCGATATATTGCCCGACAAGATCGTCTCGCGTCACCGAGATCACCTGCCCGCGCCGCACGAAGCCGAGCCCGTGCAGGATCTTTGCCATGCGCAACGCCACTGTGGTCTTGCCGGTACCGGGATTGCCGGTGAACGACATGTGCAGTGTCGGTGGTGCCGATGCGAGGCCCGCACGCTGGCGGATCCGCTCGATCAGCAGCAGCGAGGCGATCTGGCGCACCCGGTTCTTGACCGGGCGGAGGCCGATCAGCTCCTGATCGAGCTGTTGCAGCGTGTCGGTGATGCCGGCCGCTTCGGCCTCCTTGCGGAGATCGAATTGGGTCTCACCGCCTTCGGCGGCCGTTGCATGGGGAACGTCGAGCATGGGCACCTCGAAGAAAAGAGCTTCGCCGCGAGGGGAGCGGCGAAGCAGTGGTCCGCCAAGGATACGGAGCAGGGAGTGCTCCGCGCGGAAGGGAGTGGCTATTGCGAGGCGTGGGCAGCCGGCTTGCGTATGGTGCTGTACCGGATCGCGCGGCCGCCAACCTCCTGCCGCACCAGCTCGAATTCAGCCTCCTGCGGCGGGCGGTTGACCAGGAAAGATATGCGCACCGACTCCCATCCATGGCTGGAGTCAAAGCCACTGATGCGGATGTAACGGTCGCCATAGACCCTGCGGCACTCGGCGAGCTCCATCATCACACCGGCGGCGTCCTGGAGATCGAACATCGGCAGGCCCCACATCTCCCAATAGGTGTTGCGGGGATGCGGGTCGTCGGTGAACTCGATGTTCACCGCCCAGCCATTGGCGAGGCAGTACTGCACCTGCTTGGTGATCTGATCGTCGGTAAGATCGGGCAGGAATGAGAAGCAGCCCTGGGTGAGTTTCATGTTGCGTCTCCTCAAGCCGTTTCGAGCGCGGTCGGCACGAAGTCCGGCGTGTCTGTGGATTGATAGTTGAAGGTGACGTCCTTCCAGACCTCGAGTGCGGCCTTCAGCGGCGTACACGTCTCGGCGGCTCTGGCCAGGATCTCCGGACCTTCATGGACATAGTCGCGGCCCTCGTTGCGGGCGAGGATCATCGCCTCCAGCGCCACGCGGTTGGCGATCGCGCCCGCCGCAATGCCCATGGGATGGCCGATGGTGCCGCCGCCGAATTGCAGCACGACGTCCTCGCCGAGCAGATCGAGCAGCTGGTGCATCTGGCCGGCATGGATGCCGCCGGAGGCCACCGGCATCATCTTGTTCAGGCTCGCCCAGGACTGGTCGAAGAACAGGCCATGCTCGAGCCTGGTCGGGTTAAAATCCTCGCGGCAGACGTCGTAATAGCCGCGCGTGGTGTTGGGATCGCCTTCGAGCTTGCCGACCACGGTGCCGGCATGGATGTGGTCGACGCCGGCCAGCCGCATCCATTTGGCGATGACGCGGAACGACACGCCGTGGTTTTTCTGCCGCGTATAGGTCGAGTGACCGGCGCGGTGCAGATGCAGGATCATGTCGTTGCGGCGCGCCCATTTCGCCATGGACTGGATCGCGGTGTAGCCGATCACGAGGTCGATCATGACGATGCACGACCCGAGCTCCTTCGCGAACTCCGCGCGCTCGTACATGTCCTCCATCGTCCCGGCAGTGATGTTCAGATACGTGCCCTTGACCTCGCCGGAGGCCGCCTGCGCGCGGTTCACCGCCTCCATGCAATAGAGGAAACGGTCGCGCCAGTGCATGAAGGGCTGCGAGTTGATGTTCTCGTCGTCCTTGGTGAAGTCGAGCCCGCCTTTCAGCGCCTCGTAGACGACGCGGCCGTAGTTGCGGCCGGAGAGTCCGAGCTTCGGTTTGATTGTTGCGCCCAGCAGCGGTCGGCCGAACTTGTCGAGCCGCTCGCGCTCGACCACGATGCCGGTCGCCGGTCCCTGGAATGTCTTCACATAGGCGACCGGGAAGCGCATGTCCTCCAGGCGTAGCGCCTTGAGCGGCTTGAAGCCGAACACGTTGCCGATGATCGATGCCGACAGGTTGGCGATCGAACCCGGCTCGAACAGGTCGAGGTCATAGGCGATGTAGGCGAAATACGAGCCAGGCGTGCCGGGCACCGGATCGACGCGATAGCACTTTGCGCGATACTTCTCGGCAGCGGTCAGGCGGTCGGTCCACACCACCGTCCAGGTCGCGGTCGAGGATTCGCCGGCGACCGCGGCCGACGCCTCGATCGGGTCGACGCCCTCTTGCGGCGTCACGCGGAACAGCGCGATGACATCGGTGTCCTTTGGCACATAGTCGGGCTCCCAATAGCCCATGCGCGCGTATTCCATCGTGCCCGAGCGATAGCGTTCCTTGCCGCGAACGGTTCCTGCATGTGCATTCATGGCTCTCTCCTGCTCTTCTCTCTGCATGATTAGGCTGCGACTGGCTCGCGGGCGCCGGTACTGGGGTCGAGCTCGCCGGTGCGGTAGCGCCGCGCCATCTCGCTCAAGGGAACGACCTTGATCTTGCTGGCGTGGCCCGCGGTGCCGAACTGCTCAAAACGATCGCGGCAAAGCTCGCGCATCGCATCCATCGCGGGTTTCAAGAATTTGCGCGGATCGAACTCGTTGCGATTCTGTGTGGCGACCTTGCGGAACACGGCGGTCATGGCGAGCCGGCAATCCGTGTCGATATTGACCTTGCGCACGCCGCTCTTGATGCCCCGGACAATCTCCTCGACCGGCACGCCCCAGGTCTGCGGCATCTCGCCGCCGAACTGGTTGAACATGTCCTGGAGCGGCTGCGGCACCGACGAGGAACCGTGCATCACGAGGTGCGTGTTGGGCAGTCGGCGATGGATCTCCTCGACCACCCGCATCGCCAGAATGTCGCCATCCGGCTTGCGGCTGAACTTGTAGGCGCCGTGCGAAGTACCCATTGCAATGGCGAGCGCATCGACCTTGGTGGCACGAACGAAGTCGACGGCCTGGTCGGGATCGGTCAGCAGTTGGTCGTGGCTGACCTTGCCCTCGACGCCGTGGCCATCCTCCTGCTCACCACCACCATGCTCGAGCGAGCCGAGCACACCGAGCTCGCCTTCGACGGAGGCGCCGACCCAGTGCGCGAGATCGACGACGCGGCGGGTGATCGCGACGTTGTAGTCGTAGTCGGCCGCCGTCTTCGCGTCGGCCTTGAGCGAACCGTCCATCATCACCGAGGTGAAGCCATGTGCGATGGCGCTGGCACAGGTGGCCTCGTCGTTGCCGTGGTCCTGGTGCATGCAGAGTGGAATGTCCGGATAGGTTCGCTCCAGCGCGTCGATCATGTGCGAAAGCATGAGATCGCCGGCATAGCTACGGGCACCGCGCGAGGCCTGGATGATGACGGGCGCATCGACCTCGGCCGCCGCCTGCATGATCGCGATGCCCTGCTCCATGTTGTTGATGTTGAATGCCGGCACCGCGTAGCCGTGGCTGGCGGCATGATCGAGTAATTGGCGAAGGGTGATACGGGCCACGAAGGGTCCTCCTGTTATTGCTTGCGAGCGCGGGCGATCGCCCGCCGGGCAGCTTCGGCGACGCTTTGCGGCGTGATGCCGAATTCGCGGTAGAGCACTGGAGCCGGTGCCGAGGCACCGAAGCCGCGCATGCCGACGAACTCGCCCTCAGCGCCGATCCAGCGATGCCAATCGCCGGCGACGGCCGCCTCGATGCCGACACGCGGCGCCGTGCCAAGAACCGCGGCGCGATAATCGTCCGGTTGCTCCTCGAACAGGGCGAAGCACGGCGCCGACACGACGGCGGCGCGGACATGCTCGGTCGCGAGCAGGCGAGCCGCTTCCAGCGCGATCGAGACTTCCGAGCCGGTCGCCACCAGTGTCACGTCGCGTCCGCCATCGGGCGAGACAATCACATAGGCGCCGCGCGCGACCCGGTTCCTGCCGCGCACATCGCTGCGGAAGGTCGGCAACGCTTGGCGCGACAGGCACAGCACGGACGGACGATCCTCCGATTCGAGCGCGCAGTCCCAGGCTTCCAGCGTCTCCACCGCATCGGCGGGACGGAACACGAGCAGGTTCGGAATGACGCGGAGAGCGGCGAGATGCTCGACCGGCTGATGCGTCGGACCATCCTCGCCGAGGCCGATGGAGTCGTGCGTCATCACATGGATGACACGCAGCCGCATCAGGGCCGCAAGGCGGATCGCCGGCCGGCTGTAGTCGGAGAAGGCGAGAAACGTGCCGCCATAGGGAATGAAGCCGCCATGCACCGCGAGTCCGTTCATGGCAGCCGCCATGCCGTGCTCGCGAATGCCATAGTGGATGTAATCGCCGGCGAACGCGTCACGTCGGACAGGCGCCTGCGCCTTGGCATGCGTCAGGTTCGAATGTGTCAGGTCCGCAGAGCCGCCGACAAGTCCGGGAATCGTTCCCGCGATGCCGTCGAGCACCTGTTGCGAGGCTTGCCGCGTCGCAAGCTTTGGACGCTCGGTGGCAAAGCGCTCGCGCAATTTCGCCGAGGCCTGGGCATAGGCGATCGGCAGGGCAACCGACTTGCCCTCGATGAACAGGTCGCGCTGCTCGGGCGTCGCGCGTTCGTAACGATCGAGCCAAGCGAGGCGATCCACTTGCCCACGCTGCCCAATCATCCGCCACGCCTTCAGGATCAGGATCGGCACCACGAACGGCTGATAGTCCCAGCCAAGCGTCCGCCGCGCCGCCGCGGTCTGCTCGGTGCCAAGCGGCGCACCATGCGCCTTCTCGGTACCTTGTCGGTCCGGCGCGCCATAACCGATGATGGTGCGGCAGGCGATCAGCGACGGTCTTGCGCTCTCACGTTCCTCTGCGATCGCCTGAGCAACAGCCTCGGGATCGTGCCCATCGACGCGGCGGACCGACCAGCCGGATGCAGCGAAGCGCGCCAGCTGGTCGTCCGAGGTCGCAAGCGATGTCGGTCCGTCGATCGAGATGCCGTTGTCGTCGAACAGCACGATCAGGCGGCCAAGCTGGAGGTGACCTGCAAGCGAGATCGCCTCCTGGCTGATCCCTTCCATCAGGCACCCATCGCCTGATATCACATAGGTGAAGTGATCGACGAGGCCGTCGCCATGCCGCGCATTGGCCATACGCTCGGCGAGCGCCATACCCACGGCCGTCGCAATGCCCTGCCCCAGCGGCCCGGTCGTAGTCTCGACGCCCGGCGTGTGACCATATTCGGGATGGCCCGGCGTCTTCGAGCCCCATTGCCGGAACGCCTTGATGTCGTCGAGGCTGACATCGCCACCGGTCAGATGCAGCAGCGCATAGAGCAGCATCGAGCCGTGCCCGGCCGAGAGCACGAAGCGGTCTCGATCCGGCCAATTGGGATGGGCCGAGTCGAACTTCAGGAAGCGCGAGAACAGCACCGTCGCAACATCGGCCATGCCCATCGGCAGGCCGGGATGGCCCGACTGCGAGGCCTCGATGGCGTCGACCGCGAGGAAGCGGACGGCATTGGCGAGATCGGAGTGCGCGACCGCGGTGAGGTCGGCGTCGGCGTGGACGGAGATGTTCATTGGATCCTCCCCTGGTTTACTTCAGGTTTCGCTTGCGCTCGATGAGCTGCATGATCAGCGGCGTCAGGATCAGCTGCATCGCCAGGTCCAACTTCGCCCCCGGACACACGATCGAATTCGCGCGCGACATAAAGCTGTGCGGCAGCATCGAGAGCAGATAGGGAAAGTCGATGCCGCGCGGATTCTTGAAGCGGATCACGACCATCGATTCATCAGGCGTCGGGATCCAGCGCGCGATGAACGGATTGGACGTGTCCACCGTCGGCACGCGCTGGAAGTTGATGTCGGTGTCGGTGAATTGCGGACAGATGTAGTGGATGTAATCCGGCATCCGCCGCAGAATCGTGTCGGTGACGGCCTCGGTCGAATAGCCGCGCGCGCTGCGGTCACGGTGCAGCTTCTGGATCCACTCGAGATTGATCACGGGCACGACGCCGATCTTGAGGTCGGCATAGCGCGCGACATTGACCTTGTCGGTAACCACGGCGCCGTGCAGGCCCTCGTAGAACAGCAGGTCCGAGTTCTCGGGCAACCGCGCCCATTCGGTGAAAGTACCGGGCGCGACGCCGTGCAGCGCGGATTCCTCGGCGTCGTGCACGTAGTGCCGCGTCACCGCGGTGCCGGTCTCGCCATAGTCGCGGAACGCGCGCTCCAGCTCCTCGAACAGATTGGTCTCGGGGCTGAAATGGCTGAAATGCTTGTTGCCACGCTCGGCCTCCGTGGCCATCTGCGTGCGCATCTCGGTGCGGTCGTAGCGATGGAAGGCGTCGCCTTCGATGTAGACGGCGTTGACCTTCTCGCGGAAGAAGATCTGCTCAAAGGTCTTCTTGACCGAGGTCGTTCCTGCGCCAGAGGAGCCGGTGATGGAGATGATCGGATGCTTCCTGGACATTCGTTGCCTCCCATCACAACCGGAAGAAGCCGCGCCGCGCGAACAGCGGCGCCGAGACGCTGGCAACGAGCAGCGGATCGCAGTGCAGCTCGGCGACGCGCCGCACCTCGTTACTCGACCCCATGACCAGCGGCACGCGCTGGTGCAGGCTGTCCGCCGCGAGGTCGAGGACGCGCTCGCGCCCGGTCGAAGCGGAGCCGCCGGCCTGCTCGATAACCATCGCCATCGGATGGGCTTCGTAGGTCAAACGCAGGCGGCCGTCGCCATAGCCGGGACGCGCGTCAGAGGGATAGAGGAAGATGCCGCCGCGGGTGAGGATGCGATAGGCCTCCGCGACCAGCGAGCCGATCCAGCGCATATTGAAATTATGGTTGGCGGGTCCGTCGACACCGGCCAGGCATTCGTCGATGAAGGCACGCATCGGCGGGTCCCAATGCCGGCGGTTGGACGCATTGATCGCGAACTCGTCGCACGCCTCGGAGATCTGCACGCTGCTGCGCGCGAGCCGGAAACAGCCGGCCTTGCGGTCGAGGGTGAATATGTCGACACCGTCGCCGAGCGTCAGCACCAGCGAAGTCTGCGGGCCGTAGGTGACGAAGCCCGCGGCGAGCTGCGCCGAGCCGCGCTGATGGAAAGCGAGCGATAGGTCGTCCGTCGCGGGCAGAATCGAGAAGATCGTGCCGACGGTCATGTTGAGATCGATGTTGGAGGAGCCGTCGAGCGGATCGATTGCGACGCAGATCTTTGCTTCGCGGTCTCCGACCTGCGGCTCGCGCATCTCCTCCGATGCCAGCGCCGCGACCGGCACCTTGCCGAGGCAGCGGCGCAGGATCGCATCCGCCTGGATGTCGAGATCGCGCTGGAGATCGCCGTCGCTGTTGCGGCCCGTGGTCAGGCCCGAGGCGTCCGCGAGATCGCCGGTGCTGATGAGGTCGGCGATCTCGATCGCGGCCGCCGCGATGGCATCGGCTGCGGCCGCCACTGCCAGCGCGTGCGGTGCCGTCTCGGAATACCGTTGAAGGTGGTCGTCCAGCCTGAGTTGCCCGGTCATGCGTCCATCCCTTCTGGGCGCCGCATCCAGTTCCCTCCCCGGCGGAGGTCGGTGCGGTCGGTCCCGGCATAAGGAGATTGACAGGGGCAGCTTAATAAGGAAAATTTCTAATTATAATGAGCGCCAAAGAATTTTCTTATAGTGGTCCCGGCCATGCAGCGGCCCAGCTCCGGCATCTGACGATCCGGCAGTTGCGCTCGCTTGCGGCGCTTTCAGCCAAGGGCAGCGTCACCGCGGCCTCGACCCAACTCGGGCTGACCCAGCCGGCCGTAACCCAGCAGCTGAGGCAGCTTCAGGACCTCGCCGGCCTGCCGCTGGTGCAGCGGACCGGCGACGGCATGCTGCTGACGGAGGCAGGCCGCGAGGTCCTGGCGCTCGCCGAGCGCGTCGAGGCCGCGATCACGGACTGTCAGGGCGCGCTCGACCTGCTCGCCGGAAGAACCGCCGGCACGGTGCATCTCGGCGCGGTCTCGACCGCGAAATATTTCGTGCCGCACGCAATCGCGGCATTCTCCAAGCGCTCACCGAAGATCGAGATCAAGCTGACTATCGGCAACCGCGAGGAGATCCGCGAGGCCATCCACGGCTACGAGCTCGATTTCGCGGTGATGGGTCGGCCACCGGCCGACGTCAGCGTCGACGTACGCCAACTCGGGCGCAATCCGCACATCATCGTCGCGCGCAAGGGGCATTGGCTGGAGAAGGATTCGGGCCTCAGCCTGACCGATCTCGTGCACGAGACCTTCCTCACCCGCGAGCCGGGATCGGGCACACGCACGCTGATGGAGGGAATGTTCCAGAAGTCCGATCTCGAACCGATCATCGGCATGGAGATGAGCAGCAACGAGACCATCAAGCAGGCGGTGATCGCCGGACTCGGCATCGCCTTCATCTCGGCGCATACGGTGGCGCATGAGCTCGCCGAAGGCCGACTGATCGTGCTCGACGTCGCGGGCCTGCCGATTGTGCGGCAATGGTACGTGATCCGCCGCAGCGACAAGGTGCTGTTGCCGCCGGCGCAGGCGATGTTCGATTTTTTGGGATCGGAAGGCGCGAACTATCTGCCCGAGGTGCCCAATTTCGGCGAGCGATAGCGCCGCCGGCGCTTACCCCATCAGCTTCATTGCGACCGTCGCCACCAGAATGACGATGATCTGGAGGAGGCGCTTCGCTGACGTTCGCGTCGGATGGTTAACAATCAGGCAGCGAGCGGCGTGGCGTAATCGGCGCGCGCGGCGAAATAGGCCTCCAGCTCCGACAGCGCGCGGGCTTCCCACTCGCTGGCCTGCTGAAGCAGCGACCAGCGCTGGCCCGGCCGAAACGCCGCGGTCTGGCGATAGAGCGATGCGATGCCGCGGTAGCGGCGCACGTTCTCGAAAATGGCGTGTCCGTTGATTTGGCCGTTCATGTCGAAAAAACTCCCTCGTATTCCCACGGAGGAAATTGCGGCCAAATCTTTTTCGAAAAGTTAGCGGCGCGATCCAGCTGCACGGATGGTTGCCGGACTGTTGCCCGCGCGCAACGCGCACGCTCCGTACAGCACCTGATTATTGCGAATTCGTTGCCGCGGTCTCGCCCGACGACTTCAACCCACCGCGGCTGATGATCGTCATGCTCGCGCGGCAGAGATCGGCGAGGCCGATCAGGAGCACGGCCAGCAAGAAGAACAAGTTGATGGAATCCGCGCTCGCACTGGACAGCGGCGTGAACTCGAAGAAGGGCGGGATGAACGCCCACCACACCAGCGGAACAGTGAGCAGTGCGGCGAACACCGCTGCCGGTGCGCCCGCGACAATGCCGAGCACGAACAGGCTGGGCAGGAACGCCGCGAAGTAGAGCTTTGCGCCGAGCACAACGCAGACGGCTTGAAGCGCAGCCGACACCGCGACAACGACAAAACCGAGCACAAACGCCTGCCACGACCATGGCCGTACTCGCGGTACGCCATACAGTCCCGCACGCCTCATAGGGCCTCCCCTGCCGCCGCTTAACCAGGCCGCTTGCGACCAAAGTACTACAGCTCAAGGGAATCCGCGAGACGGAAATTGCACCCGCCGGGCCGCCGACCCAACCCTTGGTAAACGGCCACGGCACACAATCGTACCTCTATTCGGTTGCCGCGTAGATCAGGCTCGCGACCGGCAGCGCAAGGCCAATGGCCGAGGCCAGCGTCCAGCCGCCTTGCGCGAACGCCCAGGTGCCGAGCGCAGACCCGGCCGCACCGGCCGCGAAGAACGTCGCCATATAGAGCCCGTTGAGACGGCTGCGGTTCTCGTGCCCAAGCACGAAGATGGCCCGGAAGCCCACTATGACATTGCCCTGCACGCCGAAATCGATCGCAATCGCGGCAACGACGAGGCAGGCGAGATTGAGGACGGACCCGGCCGCGCCGACATGCGTCACCAGGAAGCCCAGGGCGACAAACAGCATCGCGGCGATCGTGGCGATGCGGCTATGGCCGCGATCGGCCAGTCGTCCTGCGATCGGCGCCGCGAACACGCCGGACACGCCGGCGAGCGCGAACAGGGCGATGCCGCGCTGGGTGAAGCCGAACTGGCTCGCGAGCTGGAGCGGCACCACCGTCCAGAACAGGGTGAAGGCGCCGAACAGGCCGGCCTGGTAGAGCGCACGGCGCCGCAAGAGCGGCGTGGCGCGCACCAGATGCGGCATCGACAGCAGTAGCGCGCCGTAATGCATCCGAGCCACCGGCTTGCGTTTCGGCAGCGTGAGACGCAGCACGACCGCGAGCACGATCATCAACGCTGCCGAGCCGAAGAACACCGCATGCCACGACAGCGCCGCCGTGACGAAGCTCGACACCGGCCGCGCCAGCATGATTCCGAGCATCAATCCGGTCGAGACGTTGCCGACGACGCGGCCGCGAATGGCCTCCGGCGCGAGATGGGCGGCATAGGGAATGATGACCTGCACCGCCACCGAGCCGAGGCCGATGAACAGCGCGGCAATCAGGAACGGCAGCGCATGAGTCGCAAACGCGGCCGCGAGCAGCGCCGCCGCACCGAGCGTGATGACGGTGCAGATCAGCATGCGGTTCTCGACGAGATCGCCGAGCGGCACGATGAAGAGCAAGCCGGTGCCGTAACCGATCTGCGTCATGGTCACGATCAGGCCGGCGGCTGCATGCGACAGGCCGAGCGCGGCGCTGATCGGGGCGATCAGCGGCTGGGCATAGTAGATGTTGGCGGCGACCATGCCACAGGCCGCGGCAAGCACGAAGGTCAGTCGTTGCGACACGGCATCCGGCTCGGGTGCGGCGTCGATCGTGGCATTCATCGTCATTCCAAACTCTCCGGCACGTCAAAGTCTCCAGATATAGGAAACGACCATTTCCTAATTTGACTAATGTTCAGGCAAGCAGCTTCATCGCGACGCCGGCCAGGCGCTCGCCGTCGAGCGGCAGGCGCACCTTGCCGACGACGCGCAGGCCCTGCGTCATGCAGATCATCAGCCGCGCGGTGTCGTCCGCTTCGACATGGTCCGGAATCGAGCCGTCCGCCTGCCCTTCGCGAATGAGGCCGGCGATGAAGTTCTCGTTGGTCTTGAGCTGCGCCGTGACGCGCGCCCGCATCACCGGATCGACCGCCGACAGCTCGACCGCACTGCCGACCACGATGCAGCCGCGGCGCCCCTCGCTGCCCTGGGAGTGCTCGACATAGGACAGCAGCACGTTGCGCAATTTTTCGCGGCCGTTCGCACCCCGCGCCGCCGCCGCGCGGGTCTGCTCCCCACGCACCGTGACGTAACGTTCGAAGGCGGCGAGGAACACGGCATGCTTGTCGCGAAACGCCTTGTAGACGCTGCCCGTGGCAAGCCGCATCGCCGCGGTCAGCTCTCCGATCGAGGTGGCATGATAGCCGCGCTCGCAAAACACCCGGATCGCGCCGTCGAGGGCCGTCTCCATGTCAAACTCCCGGGGACGGCCCGGCGGCTGGGGAGAAGATTGAGACTGACGTGCGGATTTTTGCATTGCGGGACAATAGGGAATAATCGCTTCCTAATCAAGACACCTGGTTGTGATTGGGAGGATGGGGACGGGCAGGCTTGCGATGCTGACGCGGCCAGTCCCGTCATCCTGAGGCGCGTTGGGCGGCGCATGCGCCGCTGAACAAGCCTCGAAGGATGAACGGCCGAGATGATGCAGCCGGGCCGTCGCCCTTCGAGGGCCGCTGAAGAAGCGGCCACCTCAGGGTGACGGTGAGAGATTTGAGCTCGCCGCTCTCTCCATTCGTCATTGCGAGCGCAGCGAAGCAATCCAGAGTCTTCCGCGGTGACAGTCTGGATTGCTTCGCTGCGCTCGCAATGACGGAGTATGAGGCAACTGTTTCGCTCCTCCGGTTCGCACTTTGAATCGCAGACACACCTTCGCGTCCTCGCGGCGCAATTCGCCCGAGCTATGCTCTCTCCGTTACACCCTCATGAAAGAGGGCGCAGGGAAGGCCGGGTGCCGGCTTGGCACCCGCGGTCCGCTGTGCGCGTGTAGCGCAATAGGAAATTGCCACAGCGGCATACAGGTGAAGCCGAACACACGGCCTTCCCTGCGCAGTGGGTTGACGGCTTTATGCCGCGCTCTCCTGGGAGCCGAATTCCTTCTGGCCTCCCTCGCCTCGCGAATTAACGGCGACAGTCCACCCGGTTGGGCTCGCTGACACCTCCGCGACGGCTTGACCGTAGCGACGACGGCCGGGACCACACGGTTTTGCCGTACGCGCACAGCGCCGCTCGTCCGCACGAAGCCTCGGGTTCACGGAGAGCAATCCGCCCTGCCCTTAGCCTCTCGTGCCGACGCTGCCGCGTCCACGGAGGGGTTGACGGGGTGGCAGGTGTTTTGCCCGACGAAGACGTGCCCCTCACGCCACCGCCATATCCGGCACGCGCGCGGCTTCAATCGGCTGCTTGCCGCGGATCAGGTCCGAGGCACGATCCGCGATCATCATCGTGGATGCATTGAGGTTCGCCGAGATCATGCGCGGCATGACTGATGCGTCGATGACGCGGAGACCTTCGAGCCCGTGAACGCGGAGCTGGTCGTCCACCACCGCCCAGGTCGAATCCGCCGGGCCCATGCGGCAGGTGCAGCCGGGGTGGAAGGTGGTGGTGCCGCGTTCGGTGGCGGCGGCGAGGAATTCGTCGTCGGCGTTGATGTTCGGACCCGGGAAATCCTCATAGGCGTAGTAGGGCGAGAGCGGCGCGGACTTCAGGAGATTGCGCGCGAGCTTCATGCCGCCGACGATGACGCGGCGGTCAAGCTCGGCGTCGAGATAATTGGTCTGGATGATCGGCGGCGCGAACGGATCGCTTGAGCGGATGCGGACATAGCCGCGGCTCTCGGGGCGCTGCTGCCAGGATGCGACGGTCATGCCAGGCTCGTCCTCGAGCTGGCCCTGCACGCCTTCCTTGTAGCTCGCCGGCGTGAACGTGAGCTGCAAGTCGGACGAGTCGGCGCTCTCGCCGGAGTGCCAGAAGCAATAGACCATGGTCGGCGACAGCGAGAGCAGGCCGCGGCGCGCGGTCGCCCATTTCAGCGCCTCGATCCACAGCGAGAAGCCACGACGAAGCTCGTTGATGGTCCTGATGTCCTTGACCCGCGCCACCGTGCGCGGGGCGTAATGGTCCTGCAAGCCTTCGCCGACCGGCAGCGCGTGGCGCACCTGGATGCCGTGAGCGCCGAGCAGCTCCGGCGAGCCGACGCCGGAGAGCTGCAGCAGCTGCGGCGAATTGTAAGTGCCGCCGGAGAGGATCACTTCCTTGTTGGCGCGCACCTCGACCGGCGTGCCGCCATAGCCGCCCTTCATGTAGCGCACGCCGACGGCACGCTTGCCTTCAAAGATGATCTCGGTGGCGTGCGCATGCGTGTGCACATGCACATTCGGCCGCTTCATCGCGGGCTTGAGGAACGCGGTCGAGCCGGAGACGCGCAGGCCCCTGTCGATGGTGCGCTGGCAGTAGGAGACGCCTTCCTGCTTCGCGCCGTTGTAATCGGGGTTGCGAGGGATGCCGAGCGAGACCGCTCCTTCCATGAAGGCTTCGCAGAGCGGATCGCGCCACTCCATCGTGGTGACCGTGAGCTTGCCGTCGCGCCCGCGATAGATGTCCTCGCCCTCGCCGACCCGCTTCTCGAGCCGCCGGAAATAGGGCAGCACGTCGGCATAGCCCCAGCCGCGATTGCCCATCTGCGCCCAGGTGTCGAAATCCATGCGCTGGCCGCGGTTGTAGATGTGGCCGTTGATCGAGGACGAGCCGCCGAGCGTCTTGCCGCGCGGCGCGTAGATGCTGCGCCCGCCGGTGTAAGGCCCGACCTCCTGCTGGTAGGCCCAGTTGATGCTCTTCATGTGGAAGGTCTTGATGAAACCCGCCGGGAGATGGATGTAGGGATGCCAATCGCTCGGGCCCGCCTCGAGCACGCAGACGCTGACGTTCGGATCTTCGCTGAGCCGGCTGGTGAGGACGCAACCGGCGGAGCCCGCGCCGACGATCACATAATCGAATCTATCCATGGTGCCTCGGCCGCTCAGCGCGGCTTGTCGTTGAGTTGATAATTCAAATGCGTCCGCACCGTCGGCCATTCGGCGGCGGTGATGCTGTAAACCACGGTGTCGCGCAGCGTGCCGTTCGGCGCGACCTGGTGGCTGCGCAAAATGCCGTCCTGCTTGGCGCCGAGGCGCTCGATGGCGCGACGGCTCTGGTGGTTGAAGAAGTGCGTGCGGAATTCGACCGCGATGCAGTTCAGCGTCTCGAACGCGTGGGTCAGCAGCAGGATCTTGCACTGCGTGTTGAGTGGGCCGCGCTGCGCGCTCTTGCCATACCAGGTCGAGCCGATCTCGACGCGGCGGTTGGCGGCATCGATGTTCATGTAAGTCGTTTGGCCGACGATCTTGCCGCCGGCGTCGAACACGGTGAACGGCAGCATCGAGCCCGCGGCCTGCAGGCCGAGGCGGCGGTCGATCTCCTTGGCTACGTTGTCCGGCGTCGGGATCGCAGTGTACCAGATCGTGTAGAGCTCGCCGTCCTTCACGGCCTCCACCAGTCCTTCGCGGTGCTCTTTCGACAGCGGCTCGAGACGGGCGTGCTGTCCACGCAGGGTGATGGGATCAGGCCAAGGCATTTGGGACTCTCTCCGTTGTCATTGCGAGCGAAGCAATCCAGAGTCTTACCGCGGAGGCAGTCTGGATTGCTTCGTCGCTTCGCTCCTCGCAATGACGGCTTGGCTCACTTATTCAGAAAATTCAACGGCAAACCACCGCGCGGCCAGTCCATGGCGATCAGCTCGCCGTTGCCGGACAGCGTGATGTAGGCCGTCTTCAGCTCGGGGCCGCCGAAGGCGATATTGGTGGTGACGCGGTCGCCGGTCGGGACCTGCTCGACCAGGGTGCCATCAGGCGCGATCACCGAGATGCAGCCGGAGACGAGGGTGGCGACGCAGACATTGCCGTTGGCTTCCACTGCGAGCGAATCGAACATCTGGTAGCCGCCGAGGCCGCAGATCGGCTTGCCCCGCTCGCCGCGATATATCACCTCGCGTGGCTTCAGCGTGCCGGGCGCGGAGAGCTCATAGGCCCAGAGCCGGCCGGTGGGCGTCTCCGCGATGTACACCGTGTTCTCGTCCGGCGAGAGACCAATGCCGTTGGCGGGCAACACGCCGTGCACGACCTCGACGATCTCCTTCATGCCGGGCTTGAGATAGTACATGCCGCCGACATCCATCTCGCGCGCACGGCGCTTGCCGAGGTCGGAGAACCACAGGCCGCCGTGCTTGTCGAAAACGAGATCGTTCGGCCCACGCAGATCGTGCTCGCCGCATTTGGTCACGACGGTCTCGATTTGGCCGGATTGCAGGTCGACGCGCTGGATCGAGCCGCCGAGATAATCGTCCGGCTGCGGTCCCGGCATGATCATGTTGCGGGTCGGGATCCAGGAGAAGCCGCCATTGTTGCAGATGTAGATCTTGCCGTCGGGGCCGAGGGCCGCACCATTCGGACCGCCCGGCACCTTGGCCACGATCTCCTTACGGCCGTCGGGATAAACGCGAGTCAGGCGCTGGCCGCGGATTTCCACCAGCACCACCGAACCATCAGGCATCACGACCGGCCCTTCTGGAAATTCGAGGTCGGTGGCGAGAACACGGACGTTGGACATTGGGGGACCCTCCCGGCTGCTTGTTATGGCTTGCTCGGGATGTCCGGCACGGGCCCCGCTGGCAAGTTTTGCCAGCGGTTATGACAAAGTAGGTCCCCCTTGCCAAGCAAGCGGGATGGTATGCCAGCGTTGCAGCGCTACTCTCTTACGGGCACCCAAATCTCGAAGCCGCCGTTGCCGGTCACGGGATCGAACTTCTCATCGTACCGCTCGAAGTTCGGCGCGTCCGCGGCCTTCAGGCCCGAGGCCGGCAGCCACTGATTCCAGATCGTGTTGACGGTGCGGCGGATCGAGGCGACGTGGTCGGTGTGGGTGAACACCGCATAGCGCTGCTCGGGGATGCGGATGCGGCCGAGCCCGCGCGGCAGATCGGAGAAGTCGGCGACCTCGATGCCGGCGATGTAATCGAAATTGCCGGCATCGTCGCCGTTGCAGCACACGCCGTAGGCGACGCTCCCGACGCGCGCGGGAATGCCGGCGACCTCCTGATGGAAACGCTGCCACAGCCCAGGAATGATGGCGCCGTTGTCGCAGGTGATGCGCTCGGCGAGGCCGGCGACGAGGAAGGCCTTTGCAGTTTCGAAACGCGGGGCTTTGAGATCGTCGAGCATAGTGGACTCCATGAGGATCGGCTCCTGAAGTGTGAGATGGTTGACGCATGTCGCGGCCCGCACCGCTTCGGGCGTGGTGCCGAACTGGTCGCGGAACGCGCGGGTGAATGCTTCGTGCGAGCCGTAATCCGCTTCCAGCGCCAGCGACAGAATATTCGGCGCGCCCTTGGCAAGATTGCGCGCCGCCTCACTCAGCCGCCGTGCGCGCACGTAGCGCATCACCGGCAGGCCGACTGCTGCGGCAAACGCACGCACCATGTGGAACCGCGACACGCCCCCGATCGCAGCAATCTCGTCGAGCGTCATCGGCTCGGCCAGATGGCTCTCAATGTACCAGAGCGCGCGCTGGGCTGGGTTCATGGGTTACGACTCTCGTTCGAAGCGGGACGATGATGCGTGTGCTTTCTGCGCTCCGCTTGATCAGGATTGCTCGCGTGCTCCGGATGCAGTGCAACGCGCCGCGCTTCGCGGCGGGGTGCGCTGCTAAGCCGGGGCCCATATTGCCGCGATCTCGTGGTCCCTGGGTCCCGGCTCTGCGTCGCGTCATTTCATGCCGCGCCGCGTCCGGGACACGACACCACCTACTTCGCATCCTTCGGCGGCGGCGCGTCCTGCTTCTTCTTCAGATCGTCCGCCTGCTTCACTTGGGCCGCCTGGAGATCGCCGATGGTCTTCTGCAAGCCTACGAGCGTCACCTTCAGCGCGTCGATCTGACGGTTGGCGGCATCGACTTTTTGCTGGTGATCGAGATTGAGCCTGGTGATGGTCTTCTGGAGAAAATCGACATTGCTCTGGAGACAGCTCGTGCGCCGCTCCATGGTCTTCTCGACCGTGCAGATCTCGATGCCAGGGACGTCCTGCGCGTGCGCCGGCGCATGCGCGACGAGCGCTAACATGGCGAAACAAACGGCGGCGAGCGTGCGCGGCATTCCGGTTCCTCATCAAATTAATCACGGCAATGTGCGCCGATTGAGCGCGCCTCCCCGAAGCTACCACACTCGTACCGCATTCTCGCGTTGAGCTTGGTTGTTCCCTCGGACGGGGAGCAGTGAACCGCGCGCGGAAGAAGTGGGCGCTCTTTCCGCGGCTTTGATTAGGGGAGATTTTTGGAATGGCAACGCGCGATAGACGTCTGGCGGAATTCGACGGTGCCGGCGAGCCGCCAGCTGGCCTGCCGGTCGAGGTGCTGTGCGAGGATCACAGCGGAACGTATCAACTGCCGTTCGCCTGCCGCTATGTCGAGGGCCGCTGGCAGAACGACGCGGCTGGCGTCCCGGTGGAAGCCACCGTCATCGGCTGGCGCGTGCCGCGCTTAAAGCATTCCGGCGTGGCCTGACAGCACTCGTCTGTCTCAAAATGCAACGGGGCCGCGCTCAGCCTTAACGAACGGAACGCGGCCCGAACGAATCACGTCCGAATCAGCCGTTTGGCGCTGTACGCGGCTGTTCACGGCTAGATGTCGACAAGGCCCCGCTATGGCGCACAATATCTGCGCGACATGACCGCTGCCCCTCGCCAATTGCCGGCGCCAAAAGTTAATATTGACAAGGACATAGGGGGCGGCTGGGGCGCAGTCCGTCGCCGCTCCGGAAACAGGCAGAGCGGTGCAGCGTCTGCCTAATATTCGACCTCGAGCTCCTCGATCTCGGCCGGCTCTTCCTTCGCGGCCGCGATCCATTCCTTCATCTCGGGCATCGCCATGATGGTGTCGGCATAGGCCTTGAGCCGCGGCTCGAGCTTGACGTCATAGGTGACGAAGCGCGTCACCACGGGGGCGTACATCGCATCCGCCATGGTGCGGGTCTCGCCGAACAGGAATGGGCCGCCGGATTTCGCCAGGCAGTCGCGCCAGATGAACCAGACCCGGTCGATGTCGGCCTGCGCGCGCGACCAGATCTTGAAGCCGGGAAAATGCCCCTTCAGATTGACCGGAAGCGAGGCGCGCAGCGTGGTGAAGCCGGAATGGATTTCCCCGCAGATCGAGCGGCAATGCGCGCGCTGGACGCGATCGGCGGGCAACAGCCCGGCGTCCGGCATCGCCTCGTTGAGATATTCGGCAATCGCCAGCGTATCCCAGACGGTGGCGCCGTCGTGGCGCAGGCAGGGCACCAGGATCGAGGACGACAGCAGCAGGATTTCGGCGCGCGCCGATGCATCGTCCGGCGCGGTGACGATCTCCTCGAAATCGAGCCCGGAAAACCTCGTCAGCAGCCAGCCACGCAGCGACCAGGACGAGTAATTCTTGCTGCTGATGGTCAGTGTCGCCTTCGCCATAGGGCTCTTCCCTCATGCCTTTGACTTGCTGTGACTTGCACGCCGCCCGGCCTGGGCGTGCCCGTCACCTGTGCTTCCTGGAGAATGAGCAGCAAGCGACGTGCCAATCTTGAGGGCGGCCCAACGCGCTTTTGGCTCCGATATTGCATGGCACCATCGGACAGGTGGGCGCTTCAGTATGATGTCGATGTATTATCAGGCTTTTCAGAACCAGATGGACCTGACGGCGCCGTGGCGGGCGGGCGCCTCGTCCGCGCTCAAATTCCTCAATCTGGTGCCGCAGGGCCTGTCCGACCAGGTCGTCGGCCGGCTCTCGGCGGCGCTGGAGCTGATCTCGCGCTCCACCCTCACCTATGACCGCCCGGCCTACGGCATCGACAGCGTGATGGTGGGCAATCGCGAGGTCGGCGTTACCGAGGAGGTCGCCTACGCGACGCCGTTCGGCTCGCTGCTGCATTTCAAGAAGGACGGCGTGACCGAGCAGCCGCGCATGCTGCTGGTGGCGCCGATGTCCGGCCATTTCGCCACGCTGCTGCGCGGCACGGTGAAGACGCTGCTGCAGGACCACGACGTCTACATCACCGACTGGCACAATCCGCGCGAGATCCCGCGCAGCGAAGGCCGCTTCGGGCTCGACGACTACACCGAGCATCTGATCGACTTCCTCGGGCAACTGGGCCCGCGCCCGCATATGGTGGCGATCTGCCAGCCCTCGGTCTCGGCGCTCGCGGCCGCCGCGATCATGTGCGAGGGCAACCATCCCTCGCGGCCTGCGACGCTGACGCTGATGGCGGGGCCGATCGACACGCGCATCCAGCCGACCAAGGTCAACGACTTCGCCAAGAGCAAGCCGATCGAATGGTTCGAGCAGAACCTGATCAACTACGTGCCGGTGCAGTGCCGCGGCGCGCTCCGGAAAGTCTATCCCGGCTTCGTGCAGCTCACCGCCTTCGTCTCGATGAACCTCGAGCGCCACATCAAGCAGCACGTGGATCTCGCCAACCACATCGCCAAGGGCGAGAAGGAGAAGGCGGCGAGCATCAAGACCTTCTATGACGAATACTTTGCGGTGATGGACCTGCCGGCCGAGTTCTACATCGAGACGGTGCGCGACGTGTTCCAGGAGCATCTGCTGCCGCTGGGCAAGCTGATGCATCGCGGCCGTCCCGTGGACACCAGGGCCGTCGGCCGGATGGGGCTGATGACGGTCGAGGGCGAGAAGGACGACATCTGCTCGATCGGCCAGACGCTCGCCGCCCAGGATCTCTGCACCGGCGTCCGCGCCTATCGCCGCGTCCATCACATGCAGGCCGGCGTCGGCCATTACGGCGTGTTCTCCGGCAAGCGCTGGAATAACGAGATCTATCCACTGCTGCGGGACTTCGTGCACGTGAATTCGTGAGGCTGCATTCCCTCGCCCTCGCGTCGCGCTGCGAACCCAATAGGCAATTGGGCGTCGAGCTTCGAAGATGCGGGCGGAACGATCGAGATGCCTCTCTTGCCACGGCCAGCTGGAGAAACGGCACGTAGCTAAGGCTCCCTCTCGAGCAGTTCCCTCGCTTCAATAACTTCTGGAAGATCTCGCTCCGCATCGAATCCAGCGAGCACGGCAGCCAGCGCCACGGACACTGCGCCCACCCGGCCATTCTTCTTGTGCAGGCGCGCAAGTCCAAGGGCGCTGCGCAGCTCAAAAGTCCTTGACTGTTGGTGTCGAGCGATCTCCAGCGCGCGATTGAGGGCATTTTCAGCCATGGAATCGGCCGCAGAGTCGTGACGCAACAAGAGCTCCCCCTGGACACGATGCAGCTCGGCATCAAGCCAATGCTGGCCGGATTGCCCTGCGGATGTGATCAATTCGCTCAAGATTTCCAGCCCGTTTTCGAGTTGGCCGGACTCCGCGTTCGCCATCGCGACATGCATCCCCCAAAACGGTTCACAGAGATAGCAGTCATTCTCGTGCAGCAAGGCCCAGCCGCGACGCATGTCCGTCAGTCCGGCCGTTCGATCGCCGGCGCGCCACTTGGCCAGGCCATGCAGGTAGGTGCCGGCGGCCACATACAGCGGCATCGTATGGTCGCGAGCGAGACCGAGCGCCAGGATCGTCTCTGTTTGCTGCAACATGCCCCCGCATAGTCCGTCGAACACGGCTCGATGGACAAGCGCGTTGGCCTGGGAAAGCGCCCGCTTTTCGCCCGAAGCGCTCACCCCTTCAGCGGCGAGGCGGCGTGCGCGAGCGATTTCGCCAAGCGGCCAAAGCACCAGGGCAAGAAACCTCATGATCACGAACGGGAGATCCAGCGCCGAGGCCCTGAACGTCGCGGGATCCGGCTCGGCACCATAGATATCGAGTGCCTGCTCAAGATGCGCTCTCGCGTTCAAGTAGTCACCCCCGAACCAGCAGGTGACTCCACCCGTCCAATGCGCGACGACGGCGGCCACTGGCGAGTGCGGTCGTCGGTCAGCGGCGCTCATGATGGAATCCGCCAACTCCCGCATCGGAGCGAACTCGCCGTGTGTCAGGCAGGCATTGAAGAGGCCCGAATGGACTGGCGCAAGTTCAACCGGATCGTTGATGTCGGCTGCGATCCGTCGGGCGCGCGTCCATGCGGCCACCGTTTCCGGGGCGCTGTGCCCGAGACTGCCTCGTAATGCGCGGCCATATGCGATTTGAAGATGCAGCCTGCTCATCAACCGGCCAGGCTCATCGGGCAATTCATCGGCGGTGGCAATCGCCTTGCCAAAATGTGCAATCGCTTCGGAATAGGCCGAACGTTTCAACGCCTGCTGGCCCGCCTTGCGCCACCACTCGATGGCGGTTTCGCTCAGCCCGGCTTCCGTGAAGTGGTGTGCTATAATTTCAGGTTCAGTCTCGGCGACGATCGGAAACTTCTCACGCAGGACATCGCCGATACGCGCGTGAAGCACCTGCCGTTTGCTCTTAAGCAGGCTCTCGTAAGCCGCTTCCTGAACGAGAGCGTGCTTGAAACTATAGTCTGCTTCGGGAGGAGCCCCGCGACGCACCAGCAGTCCGGCCTCTCCGAGTTGCTCTAGCGCAGCGCTGAGCGTCAAATCATCGCGTCCCGCCACATATCTCAGCAGCGGGTATGAGAACTCGCGACCGATAGCGGCGCCTATCTGCGCCACCTCCTTGACTGGAGCCAGCCGGTCGAGCCGCGCCATCAGAGAATCCTGCAGCGTCGCCGGAATAGCGAGCGGCGGGAGCGGACGACCGAGGCGATAGCGCCCGGCATCTTCGACGAGCAGTCCGGACTCCAGCACCATCTTTGTCAGTTCCTCGACGAATAGCGGGATGCCATCCGTCCTGTCGATGATCTGCTTCATCATTTCGCGTGGCAGATGGCGACCAACGGTCACCTCCTCGACCAGCGCGCGCGTGTCCCGCCGATCGAGCCGGTCGAGCCGCACCAAGCTGACGTTGGCAAGGCCCGACCAGGAAGGCTCGAACTCCGGCCGGGCCGTCATGAGCACGAGTATCGGGAGTCCCCTGATCCGGTCGACCCCGAGATCGAACAGTTCAAGCGTCGTGGCATCGGCCCAATGCATATCCTCGCAGACAACCAGCAGGGGTTGCTCTCGCGCCAGCCCCTCAAGCTGATCGAGAAGGACGGCAAATGTCTGTCGTCGCTGCTGCGCTGGACTCAACCCGAGCGGTGGACAATGGTCGCTGGTTGGAATCGAAAGGAGAGCCGCAATGAGCGGTGTAGCTGGGGCGACCTGCTGTGTTCCAAGCGCCAGCATTGTCTCAAGCTTGTCGAGCTTTTGCCTGGGCGTGTCGTGCGAGCAGATGCCGGCGGCACGCTCGATCTGCGCGACAAAGGGATGAAGCGCGCTGTTGGTGTGGTAGGGCGAACACTGATACCGCACCCGGCGGTGCGCCCCCAAGGCGGGACTTTCGGACAGCGTTGCGACAATGCGCGACTTGCCGATGCCCGCTTCGCCAGAAATCAACACCATCTGGCCTTGCCCCTGCCATGCGAGCCGCTGGCGCGAGAGCGTGAATTCAATCTCCTCCTTGCGGCCGACAAAGCCGATCGAGCGGGCCGCACGGACCGCCTCGAACCGGCTCTCCGATGCGCCCGCCCCCTCGACCGCCCAGACCGCGATGGGTTCGGATATCCCCTTGACCTCGCGGCGGCCGAGATTGCGAAAAGTGAAGAGGTCGCCAAGCAGCCGTCGCGTCGACGACGCAACGACGACCGCCCCCGGTTCCGCCAGGCTCTGGAGCCGGGCAGCGAGGTTTGGTGTATCGCCGACCGTTGCGTGCTCTTCTGACGCATCGCCGCTGATGAGGTCGCCGACCACCACAAGCCCGGTCGCGATTGCGATCCGCAGTTCAACCCGCTCGTCGGCGCCTGTTTTGAGCCGACTAATCGCTGAGATGGCGTCCAGGCCCGCTCGCACTGCGCGCTCCGCATCATCCTCGTGGGCGCGGGGATAGCCGAAATAGACGAGTATTCCGTCACCGACGAACCTGACTATCTTGCCGTCATAGGCAGCAATGACGCTCGCGCAGGCGGCGCGGTAGGCCCGGATCACCTCCCACATATCCTCGGGATCGAGACGCGCCGAGAGTGCAGTCGAGCCGACCAGATCGCAAAACATAACGGTGAGGTGGCGCCGCTCGGCGTCCTGAGGAGGAGGAGCCGGCGATGCGATCAACGCGGCCGGATCGAGGTCACCAATAGCACGCAGCATTTTACGGCGATGGCCGAGCAGGACTCCGAGCTTATCGAAGTCCTCGCTCATCAGTTCGGGAAGGACGTCCACGTCGATCCCATTTTGGGCAAAACGCTCCGCGTATTGTCCAAGTCCAAGGTTCTCGAGCCACTCCGCAATCTGCATTGGCTCCCACCGATCGTGTGGTTGGCGGTTTCGCAGAATTTTGGACCACGGCGCGGGGACGATATCCCAACGTGACCACGATGGCACGCCTTGTTTGTCGTGCGACAAATTAGGCTGCTCAGTGCCGATACCACTTCCATGGATAGTGCTCGATGCGAACGGTTGCACCACTAAAATCGCCGGCACGCAAACGTTTGACTACTGAGGTTGCGAAAGATCGCCAGCTACTCGCTTTCAGACTGAAGCCGAAGCCAAACACTAGCGTCCAAACAGATGTCTTCCGTGCGCACATCATCATTCCTTGTCCATGGGGACTCCGCGGGTACGAGCCATCGTGCCCGCCGCAACTTGAAGCGAAGAGCCAACCACCCAAGAGCCGGCAACAAAGCCTATCAGGCCATTGGGCAGGTTTTGATCAAGGACAAGGATGCTGACGGAGAGAGTTGCTGCCATCGCAGCGCCGAACGTTCCTGCGGCGCTCATGATCTCTGCCACCTCGGAACCATTCCACTCTTCCGAGATGCTCGAAATCGACTTCCGCGCGACGCTGCCAGACAAATCAATTCCGACATAACAGCTAAGAGCTCCGTAGAGCATCATTAGCAGCACGATCCAGCCGCTTTCAAACAGTCCACCTCTCTGACGCAACAAGGTCGCACCCACATAGAGGCCACAAGATGCCCCGATGGCTGCGAGCCCAATTCTTTCAAGAAGATGGGCCGCTTTGATCAGGTCAGAACGAGCAATCCGAAGATTGCCGACGTATCCTGTTACGGATAATGCGCTGGAAACTGCGTTGCTTATCTTCATTGGGGAACTCCTCAGGTAATAAGCGACCTACCGGCCGCCCCTGAATAGAGGGCAGCCTCGTGGACGCGTTTTGCGATTCCCTTGATTCCAATTTCTGAAAAATCTGTGCTGAGTGATGGGGCTGACTTGCTCGTGAGCAAGACGAGGGCCAATCCAAAGCTGCGAGCACGCGGCTTCGCAGGCATTGCATCTCACCCGTGTCTGTCAGTTGGGTCCGGGTGCGGCAATTTCTTGCGGGCGTGATAGCTCGAAAAGAGAGCGATGGAATATGAGGCAGTTCACATACCGCAGTTCCTTGTCGTTCGATCTGGTCACAATTTCCGGAGGACAGGTCTGCATTGTCGCGATACTCGGGAGCGCAGGAGCGGAAGCTGAAAGGCGCGGTTAGTTCACAAGCTGTCCCGCGTTTCGCCGACGTCAGACCTATCCACGCTTGCCTGTTTCGCGCACGTCAACTCATGGGTTCGGCCGCGTCACCGAAAGCGCACCGCACCCTGCGCGCGTCAGGCCGACCACTCCTCGCCCCAGGCCTGGACGACGTGGCCCGGCGAGACTTCACGATATTGCCGGGCCGGCGGCTGGTAGTCGGGCGCGCGGACCGGGCTTCTGATCTCGTCATTGGCGACGTCGCGCCTGGTGCCGCGGCGTGACGGATCTGGCACGGGAACGGCCGCCATCAGCTTCCTGGTGTAGGGATGCTGCGGGTTGCCGAACAGAGCAGCACGCGGGCCGATCTCGACGATCTCGCCGAGATACATCACCGCGACCCGATGGCTCATCCGCTCGACCACCGCGATGTCGTGGGAAATGAAGAGATAGGCCAGCCCCATGCTGGCCTGCAGGTCGAGCATCAGATTGACGACCTGCGCCTTGACCGAAACGTCGAGCGCGGAGACCGCCTCGTCCGCGACGATCAGTTTTGGCCCCAGCGCGAGTGCGCGCGCGATGCAAATGCGCTGGCGCTGGCCACCGGAGAATTCGTGCGGGAAACGCGCGGCCATGTCGGCAGTGAGACCGACACGCTCGAGGAGGTCGGCGACCTTGTCGCGCGCCTGCGACGCTGTCGCGAGACCATTGGCCAGCAGCGGCGCAGCAATCGCCGTTCCCACCGACATCCGCGGATTGAGGCTCGCGAACGGATCCTGGAACACGATCTGCATGTGCTTGCGGAAATCGCGCAAGGTGCGGCCGTTCATGGCGAGCACGTTCTGGCCGTCGATCAGGACCGTGCCGGCGTCGGGCTCGGTCAGCTTGAGGATCGAGCGTCCCGTGGTCGACTTGCCGCAGCCGGATTCGCCGACCAGCGCCAGCGTCTCGCCGCCGCGCAAGCTGAAGGAGATGTTCTCGACCGCGTGCACACGGCCCGAGACCTTGCCGAACAGGCCCGAGCGGATCGAAAAGCGCGTGGTGAGATTTGACACCTCTAACAGCGGACGCTCGGCGCTCGACACCGTGTCGGGCGTCTCCGTCGGCTCGTCCGAGGTGCCCGTGACCTTGTCGACGATCGGAAAGCGCATCGGCCGCGTCCGGCCGTCCATGGAGCCCAGCCGCGGCACGGCCGCGAGCAGCGCGCGCGTATAGGGATGCGAGGGTGCAGCGAAGATGCGCGGCGTCGCGTCGGTCTCCATCGCCTGCCCGCCATACATCACCACGGTACGATCCGCGATCTCCGCGACCACGCCCATGTCGTGGGTAATGAAGAGGATCGACATCTCCTCCTCCTGCTGAAGCTCCTTCAACAGTTGCAGGATCTGGGCCTGGATGGTGACGTCGAGCGCGGTTGTCGGCTCGTCCGCGATCAGGAGTTTCGGCTTGCAGGCCAGCGCCATCGCGATCATCACGCGCTGGCGCATGCCGCCAGAGAAACGATGCGGATGCTCGTGGAAGCGCGATTTTGCCCCGGGGATACGGACGCGGTCGAGCAGGCGGATGGTCTCGGCTTCCGCTGCCGCGCGCGACAGGCCGCGATGCTGGGTCAACGCTTCCGCGATCTGGAAGCCGATGGTGAGCACCGGATTGAGGCTCGTCATCGGCTCCTGGAAGATCATCGCGACATCGTTGCCGCGGATGTCCTTCATGCTCGCTTCGGGTAGCGTCAGCAGATCGCGGCCGGAAAGCATGATACTGCCCTCGCTCTGGCCGCTCTCCTTGGGAATGAGCCGCATGATCGAGAGCGCGGTGACACTCTTGCCCGAACCGGACTCGCCGACGATCGCGACGGTTTCGCGGGGCGCGATCTCGAAGGAGACGTTGCGAACGACCGGGATCCATTGCCGCTCGCGCAGGAACGACGTGGTGAGGCCCGCAACCGACAGCACGGGCGCCTGCGCTTCGGCAACGACTTGGTCAGGTGCGTTTGCGCCGATGCTCATGCAAGGATCCTAGTAGCCGCGATCACGGTCGACACGCCCCGGCAGGGGCTCGCCGCGGCGGTGGCGCGCGATAGTGTCGAGCACGTAGTCGACCGCCGTTTCCGGCTTAGTCGTGCTGGCGATGTGCGGGGTCAGAAGAATGCGCGGATGGCTCCAGAACGGATGGCCCGCGGGCAGCGGCTCAGGTTCGGCAACGTCGAGCACGGCGGCCGACAGCACGCCGCCATCCAATGCCGCGATCAGGTCGGCCTCGACCAGATGCCCGCCGCGCCCGACATTGAGCAGCCGCGCGCCGCCGGGCAGACGCGCGAACAATTTTGCGTTGAGTATTCCGTGCGTTTCCGATGTCAGCGGCAGCAGGCAGACGAGAATGTCGGTCTGCCCCAGGAAATCCGGCAGGGCGTCCGCACCCGCATAACAGGTGACGCCCGCGATGCTGCGTGGCGAACGGTTCCAGCCGAGCAGCGGAAAATCGAACGATTTGAGCCGCTCGAGCACGGCTTGGCCGAGCAGACCGAGTCCCATCACACCGACACGCCGTTCGCTCGTGTGCGTCACGGAGAGCTCGCGCCAGACCTGGTCGCGCTGCTGGCCGATGAACTGCACGAGATCGCGATGCAGCGCGAGCACCGACATGCAGGCATATTCGACCATGCGCTCGGTGATACCGGGCTCCATCATGCGGACCAGCGGAACATGCGGCGGAAGTTTTGTGATGTCGAACTGATCGACGCCGGCGCCGACCGAGAACACCAGCTCGAGATTGGGGAACGCCGCCGCGATATCGTCCGGCGGCTGCCAAGCCACGAGATAGCGCACCGTTGCGGGATCACCGATGTCGGGCCACAGCCGGAACGGCATGTCCGGCGCGCGCTCGGCGAAGAACGTCGCCCACTCTGCACCGCGTACCATGTTGGCCTTGTAGAGAACCGTCATGCCGCCCTCAGAACGGGCTGACCGGCGCGAGCCGCCGGCCGTCGATCATGCGCTTGTGGCTGTAGGCGGCGGGATCGACCAGCGGCGTCGCGCCGGTCACGATGTCGGCGGCAAGCTTGCCGGCCGCAGGGCCGATGCCGAAACCATGACCGGAGAAGCCGGTCGCGAGGAAGAAGCCGGGCAGCGCATCGACCGGCGAGATCACGGGGATCGTGTCGGGTGTGCAGTCGATGGTCCCGCCCCAGGCCTCCGCGATCTCGATGTCCTTCAATTCCGGATTCGCCTTGATCAGCGAGGCCAGCGCGGCATTGACCAGCGACATGTCGGGCTCGGGATCGCGCACGCGCTCGGTCTCGAACGGCGACGGCTTGTCGAGGCTCCAGCTGGTGCCGCGCATGACCTGGTCGAAGAACGACTTGCCGAACGAGAGCTTCAGTCCGTTCTTGCGATGCAGATAGGTCGGCCAGAACGTGCGGGCGTAGCGGAACAGGTCGGGCGACAGCTCCACCGTGCCGCGGTTGCGCAGCGCCAGCGTGAAGCCGCCATCGAGGCGGCGGCGGATGCAATAGAGATCGGTACCGAGCGCGCCCGAGGTGATCTCCGGCGCTGGCGTGGTCCGGCACGCGGTGGCGTTGACGAGGCCGATCGGCAGCTCAATGCCATGACGACGGCAGAACAGCGACGACCATGCGCCGCCCGACAGCAGCACGGCTTGCGTGCGGATGGTGCCCTTCTCGGTGACGACGGCGCTGACCCTTCCTCCTTGTGTCTCCAGCCCGCGCGCAGCGCAGCCCTGGTGAATGGTGACGCCATGTTTGCGCGCAGCCGTCGCCAGCGCCGGCACGGCCATCGACGGCTCCGCGCGGCCATCGCTCGGCGTGTGCAGGCCGCCGACCCATTTGTCGGTATTGCCCGGCATGCGCTCGGCGACCTCGGCCGGCGTCAGCACGGTCGAGTGAACCTGCATCTCGCGCGCGACCGCCGCCCAGCGCTCCCAACTCGCAAGCTCGTCCTTGCTCTTGGTCAGGAACAGCACGCCGGTGCGGCGGAAGCCGGCATCGACGCCGGCGTCGTTCTGCATGTCTTCCCACAGAAGCAACGCTTCGCGTGCGAGCGGAATCTCCTCACGGGCGCGGCCCTGCTGACGACACCAGCCCCAATTGCGGCTCGACTGCTCGCCGCCGACATGCCCCTTCTCGACCAGCGCGACGGAGAGGCCCTTCTTCGCAAGGTGATAGGCCGCGGAGACGCCGATGACGCCGCCGCCGATGACGACGACGTCCACCTGCGCGGGCAGGCGTTCGTCGCTGCTTATACGGTTGAGCGGCGGGGACATGATGCACTCCTGAACTTCAGTTCGATGGTCTGGCTCGTCATGGGATGTTCATTCGCGGATCGAGCGCGTCGCGCAGGCCGTCACCGAGGAAATTGAAGCTCGTCACCGCCAGCGTGATCGCGAGGCCCGGCGCAATCGCAAGCCAGGGCGCGCTGGTGAGATAGATCTGCGCGTTGTTGAGCATATTGCCCCAGCTCGCGGCCGGCGGCTGGATGCCATAGCCGAGATAGCTGACATAGGACTCGAGCAGGATCGCCTGGGCAACGTTCAGCGTTGCCGCAACCACGATCGGCGCAATCGCGTTGGGCACCAGCTCGCGGAACATGATCCGCAGGTTCGACGAACCGAACGCGAGAGCTGCGACCGCGAATTCGCGCTCCCGCAGTGAACGGACCTGCGCCTCGACGATGCGGGCAACGCTCATCCATGCGGTAGCCGCAATCAGCACGGTGGTGGTGACGGGGCCGGGCTCGGTGAGCGCGGCGAGCGCAAGGAGCAGGAAGATCGTCGGGAAGCACAGCACGGCATCGACGAGCCGCATCAGCACCGCGCCGACCACGCCGCCATAGAAGCCGGCGAAGGCGCCGACGACAATGCCGACCGCCATCGCCATCACCATCGCGACGATGCCGATCGAAAGCGACACCCGCCCGCCCATCATCAGCCGCGCCAGCACGTCGCGGCCGAGTTCGTCGGTGCCAAGGATGTGCGCGGCCGAGAACGGCGGCGCGAACCGCTTCATGATGTCGATATAAGTGTCGTCGAAAGGCAGCAGATAAGGACCGAATGCCGAACCGAGCACGAGAACCAGAATGATCACAGCTCCGGCGAGCGCGAGCCGATGTCGGCGGAATCTCCGCCACGCCGCCTGGCCGGGCGCGGGCTGGTCCGTGGAAAGGGTCGCGATCGTCATCGCCTAGCCCACCCTGATGCGCGGATCGACGACGGCATAGAAGATGTCGGCCAGCAGCGAGCCGATCAGCACCATGATTGCCGAAAACATCAGAATGCCCATCACCACGGGATAGTCGCGATAGCCGATGGAATCGAGGAACAGCCGGCCCATGCCGGGCCAGGTGAAAACGGTCTCGGCGACCAGCGCGCCGCCGAGCAGCGTCGGAAATTGAAGACCGGCCACCGTGATCATCGGCAGCAGCGCGTTGCGCAAGGCATGCACGGTGAGGATCCGCCATTCCGGCATGCCCTTGGCGCGCGCGGTGCGGATGTAGTCCTGGTTGATGACCTCCAGCATGGAGGAGCGCATGAAGCGGCCCCACATCGCGGTCTCGACCAGCGCCAGCACCAAGGCCGGCGCGATCAGATGATGCAGCAGGTCGAAGAAGGAGCCGTCGCCAACAGTCTCGCGGTTTCCGGCCGGCAGCCAGCCCAGCGTCACTGAAAAAACGTAGATGGTGATGAGGCCGAACCAGAAGGTCGGGATCGACAGAGCGATCATGGCGCCGACGGTGGCAAGCGAATCGAACAGCGAATATCGCCGGAGCGCGCCGAGTATGCCGATCCAGCAGCCGAGCAGCACCGCGATGATGGTCGCCGTCGTCATCAACTCCAGCGTGGCGCCGAGATGCGAGGAGATCACCGACAGCACCGTCTCGCCGTCGCGATACGACCTGCCCCAATCACCCTTGAGCATGCGGCCGAACCAGTCGAGATACTGGATCGGCAGCGGACGATCGAGCCCGAGCTGCCTGGTGACGCGGGCGAGATCCTCCTGCGTCATCTGCCCGGAGACGGCAAACTGCGACAGCGGGCCGCCAGGCGCAAGATGCAGAATCGCAAAGCCGATCGCCGAGACGATCACCAGCAGCATCATCGCCTGCGCCAGGCGATTGGCGACGTAACGGGCCATCTCAGGCGATCCCGCGGATCGAATGCATCAGGCCCAGTACCACTCGCGGATGTTCCAGCAGTTGATCGACATGTTGATGTTGGGGCGGAACCCTTGCAGCCCTTCCTTCACGCCTTCGGCGATGAAGCCCTGGAACAGCGGCAGGATGGCGAGGTCGTTGCGGACGAGCTTTTGCAGATCGCCATAGGTGATCTTGCGCTGGGCGAGATCGAACTGCCTGGCGCCTTCGGCAAGCAGCCGGTCGGCTTCCGCGCTCTGGTATTGATAGGTGTTGTAGCCGCGGCCGCCCTTGGCGAGAATGGCGCCGGAGCCGAAGCGCGGCGTCACGTCGGGGTCGCTGCCCAGCATGAAGTTCACCCCCACGATCACCGAGTTGAATTTCGACTGCTGCCAGAAATCACCCCAGATCACGGCCGCCGGCATGTTGTTGACGCGCATCGTCGCGCCGATCGCGCGCCAGTCCTGGATCAGGAGTTGCTGGGTCTGCTCGCGAACGGCATTGCCTGACGTGGTCGAATTGGTGAATTCGAGCTTCACGCCACCTTTTTCGCGCACGCCTCCGGAGCCGCGCATCCAGCCGGCCGCATCGAGCAGCGCATTCGCTTTCGTCGGATCATATTTGTGCTGCGGCAGTCCCTGCTGGAACGACCAGGCCTGCTGCGGCACGAAGCTTTCGGTCGGCGTCGGCAGGCCGTAATTCAGCGCATCGATGATCGCCTGCTTGTTGATCGCAAGATACAGCGCTTCGCGCACCGTGCGGTCGGCGAGCGGCCCGAACTCCAGATTGGGCGCGATGTGCTCGACCGAGGACGTCGCGGAGACGAAGATCTTGCGGCCCTTCAGCGTCTTTGCCTCCTGCACGAAGTTCGGCAAGATGCCTTGCAGGCCGGTGTAGTCGACCTGACCGGTGCGGAACTGGGTGTAGAGGACGGTGAGATCAGGGATATATTTGAAGACCACGCGTTCGACGTAAGGTCCTTTGCCGTGATAGCCGGTGTAGGCATTCAACTGAATATGGTCGCCGGGCACGCGCTCGCCCCAGCGGAACGGTCCGGTCCCGACCGGCGCGTTGTGGAACGGCGAGGCATTCGGATCGGACACCTTCTCCAGGATGTGCTTGGGCACGATGAAGGTCAGCGCCCCCAGAATCGACATGTAGGGCGAATAGGCAGCCTCCATCCGCCAATGGATCTCGTCGGGTGCGACGATCTTGATATCCTTCACGAGGCTATGGCCGACGCGGCTGCGCGCACGAAAGTCGGGATTGTTGTTCAGCTCGAGCGAGAATTTCACGTCGTCCGCCGTGAACGGCGTGCCGTCGTGCCACTTCACGTCGCTGCGCAGCTTGATCTTCCAGGTCAGGCCGTCGGCCGACAGGCCGCCATTCTCGATGGTCGGGACTTCGCGCGCGAGGTCGGGGATGAACCTGCCATCGGGATCGATGAACCAGAGCGGCGAGAACACCTGCCACCAGACGCCCTGGTCGACCTCGATGCTGGGCATCAGCGGATGGAAGACGGTCGGCTCCTGCGACAGCGCCGCAATCACCTGCCCGCGCGGCTTGTCCGGCGGATTGCCCGAGCGCTCGGTCTGGGCGAAGGCGTTACCGGCAAGGCTCCATCCCGCCGCCGCGCCCGCGCCGAGCTGGAAGAACTGACGGCGATTCGGAATGCCGAGATGCAGTGCCCCAACGCCGAACTTGCCGGTGTCGTCTGCCATGACCACTCTCCGTTGTCGCACCCGGCACCGTCTCCCGCGCCCCCAGACCCCGGCAAAGGGACAGGAGTGGGCTTTAGTGCTTCTAAATTTTTCGATCAAAAGTTCATCATGACTAAATACAGCTGTCAATCGGATTGCTAGGATGCGCGACCTTTTCACACCGCCGGCCAATTCCGGCGGTGAGGTCATGCACGGGAGAGCGACATGGATGGTCGCGGCAACACGAACGGTCCGAAGGACGCGCCGACGACCGAGACCGACGATGCGGTCGACCAGCGGCTCGGCGAGACCGTGCGGCTGCTGCGCCAGCGCGCCGGCCTCTCGATCCAGGACGTCGCCACCAAGACCGGCCTCTCCAACGGCATGATCAGCCAGCTCGAACGGGCACGCGCGATGCCGTCGATCCGCACGCTGCGCCTGCTCAGCATCGCGCTCGACGTGCCCATCTCCTATTTCTTCGAGACCAGCGATCCCGCCGCCGACGTGCAGCGCTACATCGTGCGCAAGAACAACCGGCGCCTGCTGCGGCTCACCGCCAGCGGCGTCGTCAAGGAAGCGCTGACGCCGGAAGGCACGGGCCAGCTCGAGCTCTACGAGCTCACGCTCAATCCCGGCGCCTCGTCAGGCACCGACTTCCTGCAGCACACCGGCGAGAAGGCCGGGTACATCCTCTCTGGCAGCCTGCGCCTGTGGCTCGACAACGAGGCCCATGTGCTGGAAGCCGGCGACAGTTTTCGTTTTCCGAGCATCGTGCCGCACATGTTCGACAACCCAACCCAGCAGGCCGCGCGCGTGATCTGGGTCACAACGCTGCGCCAGACCGATTCGCCTGCAAGTTGACCCAAAGGAACACCTCGCCCCGATACCGCCGGAAATTGCCCTCGACGCCGCCGCAGGGAGTCTGTAGCTCACATGGAGCCGGACTCATTTGACAAAGCGGACTTTGGGGGTTCGCGACTGACGTCGTTGGTGCGAAAGCATGAAACTCAGGGGGCTTCTGACACTCGCGATGGCCGCGCAGGTCGTCGTGACCGCCGCGGCTCTCCTCGTCTCGTATGCCGTGACCGGACAACCCTGGTTCGGTATTGCCCAGATCATTGCCCTGCTCGCAAGCGGCGCCGTCGCGGTGCTGATCGCGCGGCTCTGCACGCGCATGATCGAGGCGGCTCAAGACAAGCGCACCGCCGCGCAACTGGCCGAGCAGGCGCAGTCGAGTGCCCAGATGACCCAGGCCGTCATCAAGACCGCGCTGGATGCTTTCGTCCAGACCGACGCGAACGGGATCATCCTGGAGTGGAGCGTTCAGGCGGAAGCGCTGACCGGATGGACGCGCAAGGAGGCGCTCGGCGCTGACGTCGTCAGCCTTCTCATCGCCGAGCCGCTCCGCGACGGTTTCAGGCAACGCATGACGCGCCTTCTGCCCGAGCTCTCGAATGCGCCGATCGGCATCCGGTTTGAGGCGACCCTGCTGCACCGGGAAGGCGACGAGATCTTGATCGAGGCGTCGAGCACCACGCTCCAGCTCGGCGGGCGCACCGTCATCAACAATTTCGTCAAGGACGTCACCCAGAAGCGCGCCGCCGAGGAGCAGCTGATCCAGGCGCAGAAGATGGAAGCGGTCGGCCAGCTCACCGGCGGCATCGCGCATGAATTCAACAACATGCTCACGGTGATCACGGGCACGATCGAGATCCTCGCCGAGGCCGTGAAGGATAACACGCCGCTCGCCACCATCACCAAGCTGATCAGCGAGGCCGCCGATCGCGGCGCGGCACTGACCTCGAGCCTGCTGTCCTTTGCGCGCAAGCAGGCGCTGCAGCCGGCCGATATCGACGTCAACGACCTGCTCGAAGAGCTCGCAAAGCTGCTGCTGGCGACCTTCGATAAGAAGATCGAGATCGTGAGGAGGCTCGACGGCACCATCTGGCTCGCCTTCGCCGACCGCGGACAGCTCTCTTCGGCGCTGCTCAACCTCGCGATCAACGCCCGCGACGCGATGCCTGACGGCGGCAGGCTGACGCTGACGACGCGCAATGTGGTCTTCGGCGTGCGCGAGGCCGTCGCGGTCGGTGCCGGCTATGCCGGCGACTACGTCGAGATCCAGATTGCCGACACCGGCATGGGCATTCCGCGGGCGATCCTCGAACGCATCTTCGATCCGTTCTTCTCGACCAAGGAGGTCGGCAAGGGCACGGGCCTCGGGCTCAGCATGGTGTTCGGCTTCGTCAAGCAGTCCGGCGGCGGCATCAAGGTCGAATCCGCCGAAGGCAGCGGCACGACATTCACGATCTACCTGCCGAAGGCCGAGACCAGTGCGCTTCGCCCGACCGGCTATGACGAGCGCAAGATCGTGGGCGGAACGGAAACCATCCTTTGCGTCGAGGACGACCGCGATGTCCGTCACTACGTCACGGTCCAGCTCGAAAGCCTCGGCTACAAGGTCATCCCCGCCGCCAACGCGAGCGACGCGCTCGCCATCGCGGCCCAGGGCACGCCCTTCGATCTGCTCTTCACCGATATCGTGATGGCCGGCGCCTTGAACGGACGGGAGCTCGCCGACGAGATGGTGGCCGCGCGGCCGTCCTTACGGGTGCTGTTCACGTCGGGCTATGCGCACGACGCCCCGCATGGGCCGGGACACGCCACCAGGGGTGCGCCACTTCTGACAAAACCCTACCGCAAGGCCGAGCTCGCACGCATGCTGCGCCGCTCGCTCGACACCGCCGTCGATGCGGCAGGCGACCCGATCCCGACGCCCTATTCGGTGCAGGCCGAGGTCGAAGGGTTCTTGCGGAAAAATGCGTCCGACCGCGACGGCTAGGGCGGATGGACTCCGCTCCACACCTGGGCAACACTCCGATACGGCCGGAATTCCCAATGGAGGCGAGCCATGGCGTCACTTGAAAAAGGCATCACCGCGAACGGCACGGGTTTTGGCGGCAAGACCTGGAACATCCTGGGCCAGGTCTATTTCCCCAAGGCCGTCACTGAGTCCAGCTTCGCGTTCGAGACCAACAGCGAGCCCGGCCAGTTCGTGCCGGTGCACATCCATCCGACTCAGGACGAGTTCATCCTGGTGCAGGAAGGCACGCTCGACCTCAAGCTCGACGGCAAATGGGTGAAGGCCCATGCCGGCGACCTCGTGCGCCTGCCGCGCGGCATTCCGCACGGCTATTTCAACAAATCCGACAAGCCGGCCCGCGCGCTGTTCTGGGTCTCGCCGATGCAAAAGCTGGAGGCGCTGTTCAACCAGCTCCACAATCTGACTGACCCCGCCGAGGTCGTGCGTATCTCGGCCCAGCACGAGGTCGACTTCCTGCCGCCCGAGGCCAACGACTAGGCGGGCGGACCGGATTTCATCTCGCCAGCCCTCGCATCTGATGCTTACGATCCCTTGACCGACGAATCGTTGGGGGAACCGGCCATGCGTGCACGACGTCATGCCATCGCAGCCATCGCGGGGCTCGGGCTGATCCTGATGACGCTCACCGCGGGCCAGGCGCAATCGCTCCCGCCAACACAATCGGACGCGCAAGCCGCCTACGATCGCGCACTCGGCGATTTCAAATCGATCCTTAGCGAGCGTCGCCGCCAGATCGAGGCGAAGCAGCCGCTGCCCAACCTGCCCGGCCAAGCGCTTTATCTCGCGCGCGTCGCCGTGATCAGCGCGTACAAGGATCTCACCGACGCCGTACCGTCGCGGATCGGAAAACCGAACAAGTTCGAAGTTCCCCCGGCCTATTTCGATGCCGCAATCGAGCCGCTGGTCGACGAATATGCCGATCTGTTCGAGATCATGGAGGCGCCGCCGCCGAGCGCGCAGAATTCGGCGACGCCGTTCAAGGATGTCGTCGATCTCGCCGCAGCGATTGCGCGCGCCAAGGGGCTTGCGCCTGTTCATGCCGACGCGGCGGGCCGCATCAGCCTCGGGCTGTTCTTTGCCGAGACCAACGGCAAGCAGAACGTCCGCAATGCGCGCTCGAACACCTATATGGGCAGCCTGCAGACCGGCCCGTCCGAGGACCGCAACGGCCAGCGCAAATGGGAGGCGATCAAGGGTGCGATCGCGGCCACCGATCCCGCGCTGAACGCGCGTGACGACAAGGAAGAGGCACGATCCCGCGGCACCGATCGCCGTTTCAATCACTGGACCAATGTGCGCGACGGCCTGATGAACGCACATGCCGAGCTGTTCGCCGAGATCCCGGCGATCGTGAAGACGCTGCCCGATCCGATCGACCAGATGAAGCTGTTCGAGCTGATCCAGATCATCCCGACACCGACACGCTCGGCGCTCAAGTCGGGCGACCTGCTGAACTACCGGGTATCCGATCCCACCATCATGAAGCACCTGCGCAACAACAGCATCTTCGCCTTCGGCAAGGCCGACCGGGCGCGAAGCTCGGCCAGCTTCCGTGAGATTCTCGGCGCGATGTGGCTGTTCAAGCGGAAGTTCGAGAAGGCGATGGTGAAATACGCGGAGATCAAACCGCACTAGCCCTGTTGGACGCGCCCTAGTTCTCCGCCTTGTAGCCGTCCGTCAGCGTCTTCAGGAAGGCGATGATGTCAGCCTCGTCCTGATCGGTCATCGCCGGCTTGTCGCCGGAGTGACGATCGAACGGGGGATCGGTGACGTCGACATTGGCGTGATATTTTTCAGGCAGGTCGTCGTATTTCCGCACCGTGCCGTCGGCTGCGCGCGGAAACACCTTTTCCGGATTGGTGTCGCGGAAATTGTAGAAGTCGAGCACCTGCTCGAGGGTTCTGAAGCCGCCGTTGTGGAAGAAGGCGCGACGCGTCGCGGTGTTGCGCAGCGTCGGCGTCAGGAACATGCCGCAATACTGCGTCTGCTCGGGAATGTCGGTCCGATGCGGACCGCACACGCCGAGATCGAAATAGCCGGAATCCTTGTTGCCCGCGAGCGCGGCATTCCGTGGCGCGCCGAGCGCTTCATATTGATGATCGGTAAACATCGGCGGCAAGCCGTCGCGGGCCGGCGCCGAGGTATGGCAGCCGGCGCAGTTCGCCTTGTCGGGATCGTTGAACAATTGCAGGCCGCGCAATTCGCTCTCCGACAACCGCGCCTTACCCTCGAGCCAGTAATCGTACTTGCTGGTGTAGGGATGGAAGCTCGGCTCTTCGACCTGGTAGCGCGCAACCGCAAACATCGCCTCCGCGATCAGCAGCCGCTGGTTTCTCAGCACGCCGGCGCCGAACAGCTCGACGAAGCGGTTGACATAAGGTGCGCGGCGCAGCTTGTCGGCCACGATCTCCGCGCTGCCGCCGTCCATCTCGTTGGCGTCGAGCAGCGGAAACAGCGCCTGGTCCTGAAGCGTGTCGGCGCGGCCGTCCCAGAACAGGCCGCCCTGCGGCACGATGTTGGCCGAGGCGCCGGTGCCGCCCGCGGTCTTGGTCGTGCGCGCGGCCTGCTGGCCGAGCATAGCCATCTGCGCGAGGTCGATGATGTTGTCGTCGTCGCCCTTGTCGGGGCCGATGCTGAAATTCGGCTGGCGATCGAGATAGGTCAGCGACGGCACCGCGCGTGCGCCTTGACGCGACAGACTGGCGCCGCCGAGCATCACCGGCCCGTCGTTGGGCGGGCCGTAGGCGTGATCCGGGCTGTGACAGGATGCGCAAGACAGCGAGCCGGACGACGACAGCGAGGCGTCGTAGAAAATCTCCTTGCCGAGCTGCGCCATCGCGGACAACGGGGCAACGGACGGACGCATGAGGCGAACCGGGTTCGGGTTGGTGCCCGCCGTATTCGCCTCTGCAAGCCCTTGCGCTAGTCCTTGCGTCTCGGCTGCAAAGACGGCGCCGGCCAGGACGAGCAGGCCGGCGCCGAGGAGCCACAAAGTGCGGCTGTTCATTATGACGTCCCGTTGGACTAGTGGTGGTGGTGGTGCTCGTCCGGCGGGCTGACCATCACCGTGCCTGTGGTCGGATCGAGGAACAGCGCGTCGGTGCGGAAGTCATGGCTATGATCATGGTCGAAATCGAACAGGTCCATGATCGATCCGGTGGTGGCGTCGAACGAGCCGCCGCCGAGGCGCTGGCCATGCAGCCAGTTGTCCTCGATGAAGCGAACCACCGAAGCCTGGGTCGTATAGGTGTGGCTGACATAGTTGGTCTTGGCGTAAGGCGAGACCACGATCAGGGGCACGCGGGTGCCCGGACCACAGCGGCCGTTGACCGGCTTGCCGCTGAGACCGTTCGGCGCCGGCTGCTTGGTCGGGCCGAGGCCGCACAGGCCAGGACCGTTGACCTGATCGGCGGTCGCGTCATACGAGGCGTTCTTCGGTGCAACGTATTGGTGATCGTACCAGCCGTCGGAGTCGTCATAGGTGATGATGACGGCGGTCTCGCGCCACTCCGGCTGCTTCTGGAGGAAGTTGATCAGCTCGACATTGCCGGCCTGCTCGTCGAGCGGGTCGGAGTTGCCGGCGTGACCGTCCTGAAAGGCCGGCATCTTGACGTAGGACACGGCCGGGAAATTGCCGGCCTTGATCGCCGCATAGAGGTCTTCGAGGTCGTAATTGTGGTTGGCCGGATCGACCTTGCCGTTGAAGTCATGGGTATGGCCGATCGCGTGCACCGAGCTCGGCCGCGCGTGGGTCGGGTTCGCCGTCGACGCGTGATACTGGAAGAAGGCGTGGTGCGGGATGTAGTCGACGATGGTGCCGTTGACGTTGGTCGAGAACGTGCTGCGGGCGCAACCGGTGGTGCCGTTGGCGTTCTTGAGGGTCAGATCGAAGCCACCCATGAAGCTGCCCCAGCTGATACGCTCGGCGGTGAGCAGGTCGCCGATGTTCTTGCCGCCCATCAGCATGGTGCTGGTCTTGCTGGAGCAGGCATCGTTGCCTGGATCGGTGTCGCCGGTCAGCGTCAGGCCGCCCTGCCCGTCCGCGATCGACGCCGTGGTGCCGATGACCGGCTGCACGCCGTTGGTCTGGCCGCCGACCACTTCCAGCATGCCCGGCGTCGACGGACCGAACGTGTCGGTCCAGTTGTTGTCGGTCATGGCGAAATGCTGGGCGTAGTTCCAGAATCCGGTGACGGTGTTGCCGTCGAAATAGCCCATCACCTGACCATTGGTGCCGAACGCGCCGGCGCCGCCGGCGGTGCCGCGACCGGTGAATTTCGGGAACAGGTCTTCCTTGCCGTTGTCGACGGCCTGCTGCTCGGGCGTATAAGCGTGGTTCTGCGAACGCGTGTTGGCCTGGGTGCGGTCAAGGCGGAACGGGTCCGTTGCGCCGGTGCCGTTGGCCGGATTGTTGTTCGGGTTGTTCACCAGCAAACTGGCGTTGGCGAGGTTGTTGACCCGGGGCGTATGCGGCTTCGGCACGAAGGGGATCGAGCCCGAGGGATTGGCCGCGTTCGGATAGGTCGCGAAATAATGGTCGAACGAGCGGTTCTCGTTGAAGATGATGACGAGATGCTTGATCGGCGTTTCCGTATGGATCTCATGCGGATGCCGGTCATGATCACGATCGTGGTCATGATCCCGGTCCCGGCCGAAATCGTCTGCGAGAACCGGCATGGCGCACGCAAGTGCGATCGCGGCCGCGAAAATCGCAGCCGTCGTCAAAAATTTGGATTTCATCTCTGTTTGCCCCGAAGGAATGACGCCGCGACCCTAGCGTTCACATTTGACAGAGCTGTGTCAGTTTGACGCGTGAGACACTTCGCGCAGCCAATCAGAAAGAGATTTTTACGTGCTCCTGCTGGCGACAAAGGCGGGTCTTCTGCCGGAATGCGCCATCGGCAATTATTCCACGCGTGGAGATAAAAAATCGCAGCCCTGCATTTGGCTTTGCGGAACAAGAACGAATCCTGCATGGCAAGATTGCCGCGGCTGTCCGCGGCGACTAATGCTCGCGATCGAGCGAAGCCAGGAATTTGTCGGCGATCGCTCGCCAGCGTTCGGGATAAAGCCGCAGCAGATGGCCATCGCCGGGGACGCCGTGTAGAATCTCGAAGCGCGCGCTGCCGCCGGCGGCTGCGAACGCCTCGTGATATTCGCGAATAAGATCCTCCTTGTAGAGGCGGTCGTTGTCGGCATAGAGCCAGAGCTGCGGGACCTTGGCGGCTGCGCCGCGGCCCGCATTGGCATAGTACGGCGTGGTCACCGGTCCATACGGGTACCAGCCGCCGCTGAAATTCACCACGCCCAAGACCTCGCCGGGCTTGAGGCCGGCATAGTGCATGGCGAGGAAGCCACCACGCGACTGGCCGGCGAGCAGCACCTTGCCCGGCTTGACGCCGGGCAGCGTCCGGCCATAGGCGATCGCGGACTCGATATCCTCGACGGCTTCAGCGACACCGGCCGAGACGTCGATCAGGCTGCCGTCGTGATCGCGGCCGAAAGTCTCTTCACCGTTGATGCCCTCGGAGCTGCCGCGTCCGCGGCGCATCAGCACCAGCACTGCAAATCCGTTGTCGCGCAGCCAATGCGCTTCGGTCGAGAACGACCAGGATCTCAGCTGATTCCGACCGACGTCGGATCCATGGGTGACGATCGCGAGCGGTGCCGGCTCCGGCCCCGACGGCGGGTAGAAAGTGCCCTCGAGCGTGATCGGCCGCGTGCCATCAGGCGTGCGAACCGCAAGATGCGGAATCCGGACGCGCGCGCCGGGCCACGGCCAGTCGTTCGGCCGATCGCCCGCAGCAAGACGCGCAGGATCGGCGCGGACCAGCGCTCCGGAGGTGACGACGCCATTCTTGAGCGTGGCCGTCATGTACAATCGGTCGGGGCCATCAAAGGCATAACGGAAGATGCGAAACCCCGTCATGGTCAGCACGCCGTCCACGACCGTCGCCTGGTCCCGCCACCATTCGCGATTCATGCCGTTGAAGGCCGAGTCCGACCGGGCGAAGACGAGGTCTGCATGTCCGTCAGCCCTGACGCGCTCGACCACGAGGATGTGCCTGTCGTCGCTCCAGGTCCCGATCCATGCGCCCTGGAAGCGCGCGATCTCGGGCGGCACGTCGGAGGCCGGCGGCTCCATGTCGAACCCGGGCGGCAGCGGGACGATGGTCTCGGGATCGACCGTCAGCGGTTGGGCCTGAGCGCTCTGCATCATCAAGACCAGCGACACCATCGCGGCTGCGATCCAACGTCCAAGCATGTGCCCCCAGTCGAAATCCAATGTGGCCGGAAGGATAAACCTATTCGGTGCGGATAGGCGTGTCCTTCAGCCCGTTATTATCATAAGCCTTGCGCAAGGTGCCGTTGGTCACGGCCTCGGTCATGAACCTGGTGACGAACGCCAGCGACTGGCCATGGCCGAGCGGGACCGCAACGGCGGTCACCGTCTTCTTGAACGTCTCGTCCAGCACCTTCGTGCCCGGGATCTTCTGCGCCATCTTGTTGAGCTGATCGCGCGACAGCGCGAAGGCGTCGATCTCGCCGCTCTTCAGGAGGCCATAGATCTCATCGTAGGTCTGATAGCCCGTGACCTTCGCATTCTTCAGATGCGCAACGGCGCCGCGCATCGTGGTCGTAGCGTTGACTGCCGCGACCTTGATGCCGGGTTGGTCGAGCGTGGCGAAATTGGTGACGGTCGAACCCGCCTTGACGATATAGGTGGCGTCCGCGACCTCGTAGATCGGGCCGAACATCATCCTGGTCTCGCGTTCGGGATCTTTCGGCAACCAGCTGACGTCCCAGCTGCCCTTGCCGGCCGCGTCGGTGATCTGTCCGGAATTCTGGTACACGACATACTCGACGGGGATGCCGATTTGCGCCGCCATGTCCTTGCCGAGATCGACGGGGACGCCGGCGTAACCGGCTTCGGTCTTGGTCGACCAGAACGCCCCGCCCGCCGGGCTGATCGCGATCGCGACCCGCAGCTTGCCGGTCGGTGCGATCTCGTCCTTCAGACCATCTGCTAGCGCGGGCATGGCGACCGCCGCAGCGAGGACGAGGCCGGCGCAGGCTGACCAGAACGGCGTTGACATGTCATGTTCTCCTCACGTTTCTTCTTGTCCGCTTCCTTCCGCCAGCCTCGCGCCGATCGCGCTGCCTTTGACACAATTCTGGTCGATCGTTCGCCCGGTGAAAAGCGATTTGTCACGACCCAAATGTCGAAGACACGCCGCTGTTTGCAGTGCAAGGGCTGCGCCTGCCATGGCTATGGTGTTTCACGGCCGGTCATTTGTTGCTAGCCTGCCGCACCGACAGCTAGCCATCGGGGGCCACCGAATGACCTCAGCGTATCCCGTCCATTCCGCACAATCTCGTGGCGCATGGAGGCATGTCGGGCGGGCCCTGGCCGCCACGGCGGTCGTGATTGCGCTCGCCGGCTGCGAGGACAAGAACGCCTTCGTCGCGCCGCCGCCGCCCAAGGTGGACGTCGCCACACCCGTACAACGGTCGGTGACGCGCTATGTCGAGGCCACCGGCAACACCGCGCCGGTCAAGAGCGTCGATCTCGTGGCGCGCGTCCAGGGCTTCCTGCAATCGATCGACTACACGGACGGCACCTTCGTCAAGCAAGGCACCCAGCTGTTCACGATCGAGCCCGAGACCTACAAGCTCAAGCTCGAACAGGCGCAAGCTGCCGAGACCGGCGCGCAGGCCACGCTCAAGCAGGCCGAAGCCGACTTCAAGCGGCAGGCCGATCTGGTGCAGCGCCAGGCGGTCTCGCAGGCGACACTCGACACTTCGACATCGACCCGCGACAACGCCCAGGCCAGCCTCCAGCAGGCCCAGGTCAATACAAGGCTCGCCGAGGTCAACTACGGCTACACCAAGGTGAGCGCGCCGTTCGACGGCATCGTCAGCGCGCATATGGTCTCGATCGGCGAGCTCGTCGGCGTCTCCTCCCCGACCCAGCTCGCCACCATCGTCGCGATGGACCCGATCTGGGTGAATTTCACCGTCAACGAGCAGGACGTGCTGCGGATCCGGGCAGAGGCTCAGCGCCGCGGACTGACCGCCGCCGACCTCAAGCAATTCCCGATCGAAGTCGGCCTCCAGACCGAGACCGGCTATCCGCATGAAGGCCACCTCGACTACGTCGCGCCGACCATCAATTCATCAACCGGCACGCTTGCCGTGCGCGGGCTCGTGCCCAACGACAAGCGGGTGCTGCTGCCCGGCTATTTCGTCCGCGTCCGCGTGCCGTTCGACCAGGACAAGAACGCCCTCCTCGTCCCCGACACCGCGCTCGGCAGCGACCAGGGCGGGCGCTATCTCCTGGTCGCCAACAAGGACAATGTGGTCGAGCAGCGCAAAGTGCAGATCGGCGCCGTCGACAACGGCCTGCGCGTGATCGAGAGCGGCCTAAAGCCAGACGACCGCGTCGTGATCGCAGGGCTGCTGCGCGTGATCCCGGGCCAGAAGATCGACCCGCAGATGACCAAGATCGAGCAGCCACAGGCCTCGAACAAATGAGGCGCCGGTCATGATCTCAAAATTCTTCATCGAGCGGCCTGTCCTCTCCAACGTCATCGCGCTCCTGATGATCCTGATCGGCGGCGTTGCGCTGTTCAACCTCGCGATCGCGCAATATCCTGATGTGGTGCCGCCGACGGTGCAGGTGACGACGCGCTATCCCGGCGCCAGCGCCAAGACCGTGATCGACACCGTCGCGCTGCCGATCGAGCAGCAGGTCAACGGCGTCGAGGACATGCTCTACATGCAGTCCTACAGCGGCTCCGACGGCACCTATACGCTGACGGTGACGTTCAAGATCGGAACCGACCTCAACTTCGCGCAGGTGCTGGTGCAGAACCGCGTCTCCAGCGCGCTGTCGCAGCTGCCGTCGTCCGTGCAGAACCAGGGCGTCACCGTCCAGAAGAGATCGACCTCGATCCTGCTGTTCGTGACGCTGACTTCGCCTGACTCCCGGTTCGACAGCCTTTACCTGAGCAACTACGCGACGATCAACCTACGCGACGAGCTCTCGCGACTGCCCGGCGTCGGCAACGTCACGGTGTTCGGCGCCGGCCAGTATTCGATGCGGATCTGGCTCGATCCAAACAAGCTGCAAGCGCGCGGATTGGTGCCGCAGGACGTGATCCAGGCGATCCAGCAGCAGAGCCAGCAGGTCTCGGCCGGCCAGGTCGGCGCGCCGCCGACGCCGCCGGGGCAAGCGTTCCAGTACACGCTCAACGTCAACGGAAGGCTCGACGACACCACGCAGTTCGAGAACATCATCGTCAAGACCGGCACCAGCGGCGACGTCACGCGTGTGCGCGACGTCGGCTGGGTCGAGCTGGGTGCGCAGACCTATAGCCAGATCTTCTCGCTCAACAAGCAGCCCGCCGTCGGCATCGGCGTATTCCAGTCGCCCGGCGCCAACGCGCTCGAGGTCGAGCAGGCCGTCGAGAAGAAAATGACGGAGCTCGCCAAGCGCTTCCCGGAAGGCATCAAATACGACACGCCGTTCGACACCACCAAGTTCGTGCAGGCCTCGGTGCACGAGGTCTACATGACGCTGATCGAGGCCGGCTTGCTGGTGCTGGTCGTGATCCTAGTGTTCCTGCAGGACTGGCGCGCGATGCTGGTGCCGGCGACGACCGTGCCCGTCACCATCATCGGCGCCTTCGCCGCAATGGCGGCGCTCGGCTTCACCATCAACATGTCGACGCTGTTTGCAATCGTGCTCGCGATCGGCATCGTGGTCGACGACGCCATCGTCGTGGTGGAAGGCGCAGCCCACAATATCGAGCAGGGCATGAACGGCCACGACGCCGCGATCAAGGCGATGGACCAGCTGTTCGCGCCGATCGTCGGCATCACACTGGTGCTGATCTCGGTGTTCTTGCCGGCGTCGTTCCTCGCCGGCCTCACGGGCCGCATCTACTCGCAATTCGCGCTGGTGATCGCGGCGACCGCGCTTTTGTCCGCCATCAACGCAGCGACGCTGAAGCCGACCCAGTGCGCACTCTGGCTGCGGCCGACGGTGCCGCCGGAGCAGCGCAACTTCTTCTACCGTGGCTTCAACGCCGTCTATAACCGCGTCGAGCGCGGCTACATCCGGCTGATTGGCGTGCTGTGCAGGAACAGTACGATTTCGGTTGCGATCGCACTGGTCCTGATCGGGATCGGCGGCTACGGCCTGTCGCGGGTGCCGACCGGCTTCCTCCCAATTGAGGACCAGGGCTATCTGATCGCCGCGGTTCAGCTGCCCGACGGCGCCTCGCTGGAGCGAACCCAGAAGGTGCTCGACAGGGCCGCCGATATGATCAAGGACACGCCCGGCGTTCAGCAGGTCATCACGATTGCCGGCATCTCCGCGCTCGACAACAGCGCGAGCCTTGCCAATGCCGGCGTCGCCTACATCATCCTGAAGGACTGGGACGCGCGCAAAGGCCCCGGCGAGGATTTGCGCTCGCTGGTCTACGGCCTGAACGACAAGGTCGCGACCATCATGGAGGCGCGTACGCTAGTGCTGCCGCCGCCGCCGATTCAAGGCATCGGCAACGCCGCAGGCTTCTCGATGCAGGTCGAGCTGCGCGACGGCAACAGCGATTTCGCCAAGCTGCAGGCCATCACCGGCGCGATGGTCTCTAACGCCCAGAGCCAGAGCGCGCTGCAGCGCGTCTCGTCCTCGTTTCGTTCGGCGGTGCCGCAATTCAACGTCGAGATCGACCGCGTCAAGACGCAGACGCTGCACGTGACCACGGACGCCGTATTCTCGGCGCTGTCGACCTATCTCGGCTCGTCCTACGTCAACCAGTTCAACAAGTTCGGCCGCGTGTTCCAGGTCTACACGCAGGCCGATCCGGCGTTCCGCGTCACCGAGCGCGACATTGCCAACATGCAGGTGCGCAACCAGAACGGCGACATGATCCCGATCGGCACCGTCGCCACGATCACGCCGGTTACCGGCCCGTCGCTGATCAGCCTCTACAATCTCTATCCCTCCTCGACCATCGTCGGCCTGCCGGCGCAGGGCTATTCGTCCGGCCAGTCGCTGAAGCTGATGGAGGAGATCGGCGACAAGACGCTGCCGCCGGGCACCGGATTCGAATGGACTGCGATGTCGTACCAGGAGAAGGCGGTCTCGAACCAGATCTACTGGGTGTTCGGCCTCGCCATGCTGCTGGTCTATCTCGTGCTCGCCGGCCAGTACGAGAGCTGGTACGCGCCGATCTCGGTGATCCTCGCCGTGCCGCTGTCGCTGATCGGGCCCATGCTGATCCTCAACGGCTTGAAGATCGATAACAACCTCTATTGCCAGATCGGCCTGATCCTCTTGATCGCGCTGTCGGCCAAGAACGCGATCCTGATCGTCGAGGTCGGGCTCGAGCTGCACGGGCGCGACGGCAAGCCGGTGCTGGAAAGTGCGATCGAGGCGGCGCGTGCCCGCTTCCGCCCGATCCTGATGACGTCGTTCGCCTTCATCCTCGGCGTGGTGCCGCTGGTGATCGCGACCGGCGCCGGCGCCAGCGCGCGCAAGTCGATCGGCATCACGGTGTTCTCGGGCATGCTGGCCTCGACCTGCCTCGCGGTGCTGTTCGTGCCGGCGTTCTTCGTGGTGGTGCAGCGGTTCGAGAACTGGCGCGCGTCGAAGAAGGCGCCGAAGGCGCAGCCGGTCGCGGAGTTGAAGTCCTAGGCCTCGCCTGGTGCCTGCCGCGCCTCGCCGCTCGAGACCAGCAGCACCGAGACCTTCGACTGCCTGAGCACGGCGTCCGCAACGCCGCCAAAGGAGAGGTGGTCGGCCTGGATGCGGTCGACGCCCATGACGACGAGATCGACATCGGTGGTGTCGATCTCGCGCAGGATCGCAGCTTCCGGCGCCCGGTTCACACGCAGCGTCGTGGTGATGTCGACCTCGTAGCGGGCGGCGAGATCGCCGGCGTCCTTGAGGATGCCGGCCTCCTGGCTCAGGCCGCGGGAGGCACCGCGCTGCGCGCCCTTGTCCCGCGTCGTCGCGACATAGATCACGCGCAGCGAGCCCGATCCGGCCTGCGTCAGCGCGACCGCGACCTCCGCGCCGCGCTTGGCGACGCCGCTGCCGGAGACGGGAACGAGGATGTTGAGCGCATCCGGCATCGGTTGCTTGAGGTGCTTGCCCCTGGCGGCCACGATCGCGAGCGGTCCGTCGAACCTTGCGGCGATGTCCTCGATCTTCCGATCGAACCGATCGTTGGCCGCAGTGACCTTGTCGACGCCGACGATCAGGAGATCAAATCCCTTGCGCGCCTCATCGGCGATGGTCTCGCCGAGCTCTGCGCGCCTGGCACGGGTGACGACATCGACGCTGCCGGCGTCGCCGTCACCATTGGCGGAGACGGCTGCCTTCCTCACCACGGCCTCGTGACTCTCCTCCCCGTCGCGGACCTTCTCCTGCTCCCTGGCGTGCGTGCCGATATGCAGCACTGTGATGGGCAGGCCGCGCATGCCGGCCATCAGGCCCATGATGTGCGACGCGAAGGTGGCGTTGACGCTCTCGTCGACCGCCAGCAGCGGACGTTCGAGATTGGCGACAAAGCCGCGCTTCTCGAATTCCTCCCGCTCCAGGCGCTCCTTCTCCTCCCGGTTCATCGGCAGCTTCGCCAGCGCCGCGCGCAGCATCGGGGGCATTGCCATCGTGGTCACGATCGCCATGGTCACGATCATCGTGAACAGGTTCTGGCTGAGCACGCCGATGGACAGGCCGATGGTGGCAATGATCACCTCGGTCGAGCCGCGCGCATTCATCGCGCTCGCGAGCGCCAGCGACTCCCGCGTGCTCAGGCCGCCCAATGTGCCGCCGACAAAGGCGCCGCCGAACTTGCCGACGCTCGCGATCACGACCAGCAGGCCGGTGAGCATCAACAGGCTGGGATCGCGCAACACCGAGAGATCGGCACTGAGGCCGGCAAGGCCGAAGAACACCGGCATGAAGAAGCTCGCGATCAGCCCGCGCAGGCGCTCGTCGATCTGCCGCGTCAGGATCGGCGACTCCCCGACCAGGATGCCGGCGACGAAGGCGCCGAGCACGGTGTGGACGCCGATCGCATGGGTGATCAGCGCCATCGCGCCCATCAACAGCAGGATCACCGTGACGACCGCCGCGGCGCTGACGAGGTTGTCGTTGGCCCAGCGGATGAGCTGAAACACCAGCCGCCGGCCGATGGTGAAGCTGATGGCGAGGAAGGCAAGCGTGCCCAGCACGGCCTTCGCCACCGAGGCGATATCCAGCGTGCCTTGCGAGGCCAGGCTGAAGATGACGGCGATGATGATCCAGCCGATGGTGTCGTCGATCACGGCGGTCGCGACGATGATCTGGCCGACATTGCGGCGCATGAAATTCATCTCGCGCACGACCACCGCGACGATCTTCACCGAGGAGATCGACAGCGCCGTGCCCATGAACAGCGCGGCCACCAGGCGCTGCTCCGGTTTGGGCAACAGCGCATCGGGCAGGAACTCACCGAGCGCAAAACCGCAGGCGAAGGGCACCACGATGCCGGCGATCGAGATCGCGATCGCGGCCTTGCCGACCTTCCTGACCAGCTTGAGGTCGGTCTCTATGCCGGTGAGCAGGAGCAGCAGCAAAATACCGAACTGGGCGATGCCGTCGATCATCGCCTTCTGTTCGGGCGTCGCAGGGAAGATCGCGTGCTGCGCTTCGGGCCAGATCCAGCCGAACAGCGACGGCCCGAGCAAAATGCCGGCGAGCAATTCGCCGATCACCGAGGGCTGGCCGATCCGCTGCATGATCTCGCCGAGGCCGCGCCCCACCAAGATCAGCAGCACGATCTGCGCCACCAGCAGGAATTCGGACGGACCAGCCGATTTGCCGCCCTCGGCATTCGCCGCGATGATCGTGAGGGCAAGCGCCGCGGAGACAAGGCCGACCGGTCGGAGCAGGCTCCACTGCATGCAGGTGTTTTTACCCCTTCAATTGGCCCGGCAACGCGCCGGAGCCACGGGGATAGAACCCGCGGGAGGTGGAGGGGGTTCCCGCGGCATTCGCGGCCGCGGCGAAAATCAAAAAACAACCCCATGCACAGTAGATATGAGGTTGAAAAGGGCCCGAGAAATTTCGGTCTTACCGAAATCGCTTGCTCCGTCGGGCAAAACACCGGCATGATGGCATCATGGGTGGTGTGCGGGGCGCGGTGCGACGTTCCGTCATTGCGAGCGAAGCGAAGCAATCCAGAATCTTTCCGCGGAAAGATTCTGGATTGCTTCGTCGCAAGGGCTCCTCGCAATGACGGTGAGGCGCGAGTTGCGCGCCTCACGACGATGCGTCAGGCCTCACGCCGCCGCCGGCGTCCGGATCTCGCGCGGGAGGATGATCGCCGCCGCGATCGCGAGCAGGCAGAGGGCGGCAAACGCGTGCAGCATGGTGACGAAGCCGCCCTGCTCGTACAGCCAGGCAACCAGGCCGACCGAGGCACCCGCCGCGGTGAAGCCGATGAAATAGCGCACGGCGTAGGCGCGCGAGCGCCATTCCTCGCTGGTGTATTTGCCGACCATGGCGTCGTTCACCGTGACCTGCCCGAAGGCGGCCATGACGATGCCGATCGACACCAGGATCAGCGGCAGGTTGGACAGGCTCGCGGCAAGATACAGGAACGGCGCCAGCATGAAGGACAGCGGCAAGGCCACCGCCTTCAGCGAGTAGCGGTCGAGCAGCCGGCCGATCGTGTACTGCGTCATCGCGCCGAACACATAGACGCAGGCCGCGATGACCCCGAGCAGCGCCGGGCTCTTGGTCAGGTCCGCGAGCCGCTCGGCGAACAGCTTTGGCAGCGCCACCGTGACGGCATTGAAGGTGGTGGAGATCGCGATCACCACGATCAGCAGCGACAGCACCACGCGCCACATGTCCTGCTTGGCGACACGCGCCTGCGCCGCCGCCTGCTTCGAGCCCTTGCGATCCTCATGCACGACCATCATCGCAAAGCCGATGCCGATCAGGACGGTGACGATGCCGGGGACGATGAAGGCAAAGCGCCAGCCGAGATACTGGCCGATCACGCCGGTGACCAACGCGGACGAGGCGACGCCGAGATTGCCCCAGACGCCGTTGATGCCCATCTCGCGGCCGAGCCTGTCGGCATAGGACACGATCATCGCGGTGCCGACGGGATGATAGACCGAGGCGAACACGCCGATCGCAAGCAGCGCGGCGCCGAGCTCGACCTGCGTCTGCACGAAGCCGACCGAGATCATGGCAAGGCCAATACCGAAGAAGAAGATCAGCATCATGTGGCGGCGGCTCCAGCGGTCCCCGAGCCAGCCGGTGAGCAGCGAGCCGGCACCGAAGGCGATGAAGCCGGGCGTCGCGTAGGGCAGCAGTTCCGAATAGGTCATGCCGAGCGCCGGGCCCATGATGATCACGGCGGCGGCAAAGATCAGCATCGCATAATGGTCGATGAAATGGCCTGCGTTGACGAAACTGATGACCCGGCTGGGGTTGTTCATGCGAATCCTCTCCTGCTCCGAAATGAGTTATATGTCGGAGCCATGACGGGATGCTGCCAATGAGTGTCGTCGAAACGCCAATCCTCAGGGAGGTCCGCGGCAACCACCGCTCCACCGCGGGGGTGCACCTGGTCGCGCGCGATTATCCCAAGGGCTTGCGGCTCGACCCGCACCTGCACCGCGAGGCGCAGCTGGTCTATGCCGCGAAAGGCACGATGCAGGTGAACACGCCCGGGGGACGCTGGCTGGTGCCGCCGGACCGCGCGGTCTGGGTGCCGGCCGGGCTGGAGCACGCCATCGACGTGCTCGCCGACATCGAGATGCGCACGCTGTATTTCGATCTCGCCTGGCTAAAGCGCGAGAAGCGCTACGAGGGATTGACCAGGGAATTCGTGGTGCGGGTGTCGCCGCTGCTCAATCAGGCGATCCTCGCGCTGTTCGACGCGCGCAACACCGAGGGGCGCACCGAGCTGCTGGTGCGTCTGGTGATGCTGGAATTGCACCAGGCCGAGGATTCCGCGACCTTCGTGCCGCTGCCGCACGAGCCGCGCTGCCGGCGCGCCGCGATGATCGTGCTCGACGATCCGACCGGCCTGCACGACATCGACACGCTGGCGCGCGAGGTCGGAACCTCCGCGCGCACGCTGTCGCGGCTGTTCTCGAGCGAGACGCAACTGAGCTTCAAGAGCTGGTGCCAGCGCGCGAGGATTGCGGCGGCGATCCAGCGGCTGTCGACCGATGCGAGTGTCTCGGTGAAGCAGCTCGCGACGCAGCTGGGCTACGCCAGCGTCCCGGCGTTCTCGGCGGCGTTCCGTCAGGTGACCGGGCGTACGCCAACGGAGTTTTCGGGGAAGAGTTAGCCCCAACCTCGTCATTGCGAGCGCAGCGAAGCAATCCAGAATCCTTCCGCGGTGGCAGTCTGGATTGCTTCGCTGTGCTCGCAATGACGGCGTGTGAGGCAGCCGCCTCGCTGCCCAAATGCCGCCCGATGCACCGCCCTCGCCGGGCATGACCGCCTTCTCGAAACGCACGGCCCAGCTAAAGTTGCCAAATTCGCCTGCTTGATTGTGATCGGCTTCCGCCTAAATCAAGTGTAAGCTTCCGCACCGCACAAACCCGGTTTCGAAAGGCCCAGATGGCTAACGCCTTCTTCTCCGACCTGCTCGCCACCATCTCCGAGCGCGGCCGCACGCTGTTGCGCCGCGATTCTGCCGACACCAAACAGGACGCCGACGGGCTGATCGAGCTCTGCGACGCGCTGCTGTCGGGCCGGGGTGAAGCCTCCGGCACCGCCATGGCGCGTGAAGTGCTCGACATCTACCAGGAGTTGGATGCGGCAGGACGCCGCGCCTTCTTCGAGGCGCTGGTGCGCGACTTCGGCCCGGATCGGGAACGGCTGGCACAGGCGATCGAGAAATGGCGCGCCAAGCCGGCCGACGAGGACGCAAGCGCGTTGCATTTCGCCTCCGAACCGCGGCGGCAGGAGCTGATCCGCCGTCTCAACCGCGCGCCGGGCGGCACCGGCGATCTCGTCGCCATGCGCGCCGATCTGCTCGGCATGATGAACGGACACACCGATCTCGCCGCGCTCGACCGCGACGTCTCGCATCTTCTCTCTTCGTGGTTCAACAGGGGGTTTCTCGTGCTGCGCCGGATTGACTGGTCGACCCCGGCCAACATCCTCGAAAAGATCATTCGCTATGAAGCCGTCCACGAGATCAGCGACTGGGACGATCTGCGCCGCCGCATCGATCCGGTCGACCGCCGCTGCTACGCCTTCTTCCACCCCGCGATGGTCGACGAGCCATTGATCTTCGTCGAGGTCGCACTGACCGAGACCATTCCCGGTGCGATCGCGCCGCTGCTCGCCGTCGATCGCCAGCACCTTCCGATCGGGAAGGCGCGCACCGCCGTGTTCTACTCGATCTCCAACACCCAGCGCGGCCTTGGCGGCATCTCCTTCGGCAGCTTCCTGATCAAGCAGGTGGTCGAGGAGCTGCGCCGCGAGACGCCGAAGCTCGACACCTTCGTGACGCTGTCGCCGGTGCCGGGCTTCATGCCATGGCTGAAACAGGACAAGGACCTGCCGCTGTCGGACGAGGATCGCGAGGTGCTGAAGCGCCTCGACGATCCCAAATGGTTCGAGAACCCCGAGACGATCGCGCAGCTGCGCGGCGTGATCGAGCCGCTCGCAGCCTACTACTTCCTGAAGGCGCGCACGCCGAAGGGCCGCCTGATCGATTCCGTCGCCCGCTTCCACCTCGGCAACGGTGCCCGCCTCGAGCGCATCAACTGGCTCGGCGACCTCTCGCCGAAGGGCATGCGCGAGTCCGCCGGCGTGATGGTGAACTACCTCTACCGCCTCGACGACATCGAGAAGAATCACGAAGCGTATGCCAATGACGGCGAGGTCGTGGCGTCCGGCGCGGTGAAGAAGCTGCTCAAGGGTGAGGGGCGGCGGCTGCTGGATATGCGGCTGTCGTAGCGGAGACGCTCGCGTCTCATTGCGAGTTGGGATCGGCTTGAGGAGCCGACGCGCGCTGAATGAAACTTTACGGCTGCACCGCTCCGTCCACCGTCATTGCGAGGAGCTCTTGCGACGAAGCAATCCAGACTGCCTCCGCGGAAAGATTCTGGATTGCTTCGCTTCGCTCGCAATGACGGAGAATGTGGCGGCACCTCGCAATTCGGCACCACCGCGCATCGCAGACGAAGGCACCAGCAGACGACCCAGCTCCCTCCGCCGTCATTGCGAGGAGCTCTTGCGACGAAGCAATCCAGACCGCCTCTGCGGAGAGACTCTGGATTGCTTCGCTGCGCTCGCAATGACGGAGGATGAGGAGATAGCTTGCGTCTCGGTCTCACCGTCCTAAGACGCTCAAATCAGCGTCTCGTACAAATCGGTCCAGTCCGGATTGACACTCTCGATCAGCGCAAGTTTCTTCGCCCGGCTGCCGCCCTTGATCTGTTTCTCGCGCGTAATCGCGTCGGTCATGGTCGCGTGCAGCTCGAACCAGACGAGGAGCTTGCAGCCGTACTGCGACGAGAAGCCCTTCACGAGGCCCTCGCGATGCTCGAACGCGCGGCGCGGCGGATTGGACGTGACGCCCGTGTAGATCGTCCCGTTACGACGATTGGCGAACATGTACACGCAGGGCTGCTTCATGATTGTGCTCGGCCAGGAGAGCCTTTACGATAACACAACCTGAAGGAAATTGCGAGCGACGCTTGAGACAGGAGCAAAAAAACGTGACGTCGCCACACCGTCATTGCGAGGAGCCCGCGACAAGATTGCGAAGCAATTTGCACTGATGCGACGAAGCAATCCAGACTGCCTTCGCGGAAAGATTCTGGATTGCTTCGCTGCGCTCGCAATGACGGAGTGTGTGGCAGCACCTCGCGCAATTCCGTACCACCGTGCATCGCAGACGGGGGCCGCCGGTAACCGACACCGCCCTCTCCACCGTCATTGCGAGGAGCTCTTGCGACGAAGCAATCCAGACTGCCTACGCGGAGAGATTCTGGATTGCTTCGCTGCGCTCGCAATGACGGAGTTGGTTGCGCCAGCGGAGGCTACTCCGCCAGCGCCTTTCAGTCTGCTACTCGCGGAAAGACTCTGGATGGCTTCGTCGCAAGGGCTCCTCGCAATGACGAGGAGGGAGAATGCGTCCCTCGCAATGACGAGGAAAGAGAGTGCGCTGACGAGGAGAGAGCGCGTCGCGCTTACTTCTTGTCCCGGAAATACGGCTCGACCGGACCATGCACCTTGATGGTCAGCGGATTGCCGTAGCGGTCCTTGGCATTGCCCGCGGTGACGCGGACCCAGCCTTCGCTGATGCAGTACTCCTCGACATTGGTCTTCTCGACGCCCTTGAAGCGGATGCCGACGTCGCGCGACAGGATGTCGGCGTTGTAATAGGGGCTGTTGGGGTCGACCGACAGGCGGTCCGGAAATTCGTCGCTCATGATTGTCTCGCTCATAACAGGGTCTCGATCTTCTGCCGCAATCCTTCCGGCCGCGCGGTCGGCGCGTAGCGCGCGATCACGTGGCCGGCACGGTCCACCAGGAATTTGGTGAAATTCCATTTGATGGAGGCGCCCAGCAGGCCGGATTGCTGGTGTTTCAGGTACTCATACAAGGGATGCGCGTGGGCGCCGTTGACGTCGATCTTCTCGAACAGCGGAAACGTGACGTCGTAATTGGTCGAGCAGAACGCCTGGATCTCCGCTGCCTGCCCCGGCTCCTGCGCGCCGAACTGGTTGCAGGGAAAGCCCAGCACCGAGAAGCCGCGCGGCGCGAGATCGCGATGCAGATCCTCGAGGCCCCGATATTGCGGCGTGAAGCCGCATTTGCTCGCGGTGTTGACGATCAAGAGCACCTGGCCCTCGAACTGGCGCAGGGCGACCTCCTCGCCGGCAAGCGAATTGGCCTTGAAGTCGTAGATCACGGACATCGCTAACCCACAGGGTCGATCGGCGACGGCGGCACGCCGCCCGCCTCGATCGCTTCGCCGGCGAGCAGACACAGATCCTCGCGATAGCGGCCGGAGACGATGTGCACGCCGACCGGGGACTTGCCGACGAGGCCGGTCGAGACCACGAGGCCCGGCAATCCCATGAACGGGATCGCGATCTGCGGCAGCTGCGCTTCCCAGACGCGCTCGAAGGAGGCGGCGTCCTTGCGGTCGAGATGATCGGCGAATGGCAGCTCGCCGGAGACTGGCGTCAGCACGACGGCATATTTTTCGAAGAACAGCATCCAGTCGCGGGTCAGCGTGGCGCGGCGGGTCAGCGCCTGGGCGTAGTTGGCCTGATCCATCGGCGTGACCTTGGCGCGGATGCCGCGCAGGCACGCCAGCGCGCCGGGATCGCCCTCGCGCTCGGCCATTTCCAGCTGCGCCTCGTAGCCATCGCCAAGCCAGAGCTTGCGCTGCCATGCGACGGCTTCGCGCATCGGCGGGGTGTTCTCGATCACATCGACGGTCCACCCCGCCCGCTCGAGCCGCTTGCCGGCGTCGGTCACGGCCGCCTTCACCTCAGGCGTGGTCGCAAGACCGTCCGGATTGAGGCAGAGCGCGGCGCGCTTCGGCACAGCCGGGCCATCGAGCGGCGCCGGCACATACCAGGGATCGCGCGCATCGCGGGCCGACATCGCCGCGAGCGAAATGCGGAGGTCATTCACGGTGCGTGCCAGCGGGCCCGAGACCGCCATGATCTGCGGCCCGATCGGCCGCTCCGGCAGCGCCGGGTTGAAGGCGGGGATACGGCCCAAGGTCGGGCGCAGGCCGTGCACGCCGCAGGCATAGGCGGGATAGCGGATCGAGCCGGCGATGTCGGTGCCGTGGGCGATATGGCCGATACCGGCCGCGACCGCCGAGCCGGCGCCGCCCGACGAGCCGCCCGGTGTCAGCGAGGCGTCACGGGGGTTCTTGGTATCGCCATGGACCAGGTTGGTGGTGAACCAGCGGTAGGAGAAGGCCGGGCAATTGGTGCGCCCCAGGAGAATGGCGCCAGCTTTGCGGAAATTGGCGACCACCGGATTGTCCTCGCGTGCGATCAGGTCGCGCTGGAGCTTGAGGCCGTTGGTGGTGGCAAAGCCTTCCTGGTCGACATTGGCCTTGATGGTGACGGGCACGCCGCCCAGCACACCGGGGTCCTCGCCCCGGGCAATGGCGGCATCGACGGCGTCGGCCTGCTTGAGCACGTCCTCGGGCCGGTGGTCGATCACGGCGTTGAGCTGGGGGTTGACGGCGTCGAGGCGGGCGAGCCCGGCCTTGGCCGCCTCCCGGGCGGACACCTTTTTGGATTTGACGAGGGTCGCGAGGTCGGCGGCCGACAGGCGCCAGAGATCTTGCATGACGTGCTCCGTTTAACCGGCGTCTTTTAGCGCCAGGAACGCGGCAAAGCCATGCGGATTTCGCAGGGAGGAAGGACGGGTTTGCCTCATTCTCCGTCATTGCGAGGAGCCCTTGCGACGAAGCAATCCAGACCGCCTCCACAGAGAGATTCTGGATTGCTTCGCTTCGCTCGCAATGACGGCGGAAAGAGCTGCGGCGTCCGGTCCTCGCAATGACGGAAGCCCTAATGCCGCGTCGCGGACTGGTCCGGAATGTCCAGCAGGGCCTCGGTGAAGGGAAATTCCAGCACGATCTCGCCTTCGACGTCGGTGACCTCGATCACCGCCTCCATGAGCGCCGGCTGGGTCCCCTCGGATTTCAGCACCTCCAGGATCATCTGGCGGGCGACCTCCCAGGCGCGATCGGGATTGCGCAGATCCTCGCCATCGGGATCCACGATCAACTCATCGCCGATACGGGTGTTGAAGAAATATCTGGGCATCACCGAATTCCACTTGGGGCGATTCCACTTGGGGCGCCTGTACCGGATTGAAAGCTGCACTGCACTCACAACTGCTTTATCAGGGCAGGGTTCGCGACCGAATGCGCCTGCCGCAAGGCAGCGTCGTCAGAAGTGATGTTCCACCATCATTTTTCGCGGCGCAACATGCCGTTCTCGGGAAAATTTCACTGGCGAACTTTTGCGCCCGCAGTAACTTAGCCCCCGGGCGGATACGTCCGAAATCTCAAGAATGGAGCGCCAAAATGGCCTGGAAAGCCCCCAAGATCGTTGAAGTGCCCTGCGGCATGGAAATCAACATGTATGTGAGCGCCACCCGCAAGTAAGCGGTTGGTGAGTAGGCGTTCTGCGCAGGTGGGTCTTGCCGGTCACGATCGGTTTCCGGACGATGGAAACTGTGTTGGCCTAGGATCCACCTGGCGACGTTGCTTCCAGGAGACGGATCATGCTTCGCGTCGTCGTCCTGGGCGCCGGGGCCGGCGGCGGAGTCCCGCAATGGAATTGCGGTTGCGAGGGCTGCCGGGCGGCGCGTCACCACGGCCATGAGCTTTATCGGACCCAGGCCTCGGTTGCCTTCAGCGGCGACGGCGAGCACTGGTTCCTGATCAATGCCTCGCCCGACCTTCGCCAGCAATTGAACGCCACGCCGCAGCTGCATCCCAAGGCAGGCGCGCTGCGCCATACGCCGATCGCAGGCGTGATCCTGACCAACAGCGAAGTGGATGCGGTCGCGGGCCTGCTCTCGATGCGCGAGGGCTCGCCGTTCACGGTCTATGCGCATGAGAAGGTGCTGGCGATCCTGAACAGCAACACCATCTTCAATGTGCTCAACGAAAAGAACGTGCGGCGGCAGCCGATCGGTATCGGTGAGCCGTTCGAGCCGCGTCTCACCGATGGTGCGCGCTCGGGGTTAGAGGTGCGGCCCTTCGCGGTGCCGGGCAAATCGGCCTGGTATCTCGAAGGCAAGGCACATCCGGGCGGCGAGAGCGGCGACGGCGATACGCTGGGCCTGAAGATCACCGACAAGTCGACCGGAAAATGCTTCTACTTCATCGCCGCCTGCGCCGAAATCACCGACGCGCTCAAGGCCGAGATCGACGGCGCCGCGCTGGTGTTCTTCGACGGCACGGTCTGGCAGGATGACGAGATGATCAAGGCCGGGCTCGGCCACAAGACCGGCAAGAGCATGGGCCATGTCGCGATGTCCGGTGACGACGGCGCGATCGCCCGGCTGGCCGATCTCACTATCGACAGGAAGATGTTTCTCCATATCAACAACTCGAACCCGGCACTACTGCCCTCCTCGCCTGAACGCAAGACGGCTGAAGCGGCGGGCTGGCAGATACCTGCCGACGGAACGGAGATCGTGCTGTGAATGCCGCGTCCATGACTGGAATGACTGCGCTCTCGGTCGGCAAGGACATCAGGCTCACTAGCGCCGAGGAGCTGGAGGCGACGCTGCGCCACATTGGCGCTACGCGCTACCACAGCCTGCATCCGTTCCATAAGCTCTTGCACGGCGGCAAGCTGAACAAGGGCCAGGTGCAGGCCTGGGCGCTGAACCGCTACTATTACCAGAGCACGATCCCGATCAAGGACGCGGTGGTGATCTCGCGCTTCCGCGACCGCGCCACACGGCTGGAATGGCGCCACCGCATCGAGGACCATGACGGCGATGTCGGCAGCGAGGGCGGCATCGAGCGCTGGCTGAAGCTGACCGAAGGCCTCGGCCTCGACACATCTTACGTGGAATCCACCGAAGGCATCTTGCCGGCGACGCGCTTCGCCGTAGAGGCCTATGTGCATTACTGTCGCGAGAAGAGCCCGCTGGAGGCGATCGCCTCCTCGCTCACCGAACTGTTCGCGCCGAACCTGCACGAGGAACGCATCTCCGGCATGCTGGAGCATTACGACTTCGTCAATCCTGACATCATGAGCTATTTCAAGCGCCGCCTCGCACAGGCGCCGCGCGATGCCGGCTTCGCGCTCGACTACGTCAAGGCGCATGCGATGACCCCGGAGCAGCGCGCGCAGGTGTGCAACGCACTGATCTTCAAGACCAACGTCTTGTGGGTGCAGCTCGATGCGCTCCAGCACGCCTATGTCGAGGGCAACATTCCGCCGGGCGCGTTCGTGCCCCAGGAAACTAAAAAAACGAGTTGAGGGACAAGAGCAATGGCCGGGCCGCGGAACATCAGCGTCAGCGAGGCAAGCCGCCCCGTGCTGCCGCGGCATGCCAGGCTGAAGTATGACGAGACGCGAAAAGTCTGGGTGATCCTGGCGCCGGAACGCGTGCTGGCGCCTGATGAGATCGCGGTCGAGGTCTTGCAGCTTTGCGACGGCAAGCGCAGTGTCGGCGACGTATCCGACCTGCTGGCGGAAAAATACGCCGCACCCCGCGAGGCGATCCTCGCCGACGTCATCGTCATGCTGCAGGATCTCGCCGACAAGGGCTTTCTGACCGAAGCCCGGGAGAAGACGCCATGAGCGATGTGCTCCCAACCATCCCGCCTGATGCCAGCGACAGCCTCGCGGTACTAGAGAAGAGCCGCTCGACGGCGGAGACATTTGGCATTCCGCTCGCCGTGCTGCTCGAGATCACCCATCGCTGCCCGCTGCAATGCCCCTATTGCTCCAACCCCGTCGAGCTCGACCGCTCCGGCAAGGAGCTGACGACGGATGAGTGGAAGAAGGTGCTGAGCGAGCTCGCCGAGATCGGCGTGCTCCAGGTGCATTTCTCCGGCGGCGAGCCGACCGCGCGCAAGGACCTGGTCGAGCTGGTCAAGCATGCCAGCGACGTCGGCCTCTATACCAACCTCATCACCTCGGCCGTGCTGCTGACGCGCGAGCGGCTGAGCGACCTCGCCGACGCCGGGCTGTGCCACGTGCAGATCTCTTTCCAGGGCGTCGAAGAGGGCCTCTCCGACCGCGTCGCCGGCTACAAGGGTGCACATCATAAAAAGATCGAGGTCGCAAAGTGGACGCGCGAGCTCGATTTGCCGCTCACCGTGAATGCGGTGATGCACCGGCAGAACCTGCACCAGCTCCCCGACATCATCCAGATGTCGATCGATCTCGACGCCGACCGGCTCGAGGTCGCCAATGTGCAATATTACGGCTGGGCGCTGAAGAACCGCGCCGCGCTGATGCCGACGGTCGCGCAATTAGATGAGTGCACCCGCCTCGTCGAGGAGGCGCGCGAGCGCCTGAAGGGTACGCTCGCGATCGACTACGTCGTGCCCGACTATTACGCGCTGCGGCCGAAGAAATGCATGGGCGGCTGGGGTCGGCAGTTCTTCAACATCTCGCCGGCCGGCAAGGTGCTGCCCTGCCATGCCGCCGAAAGCATCACCGGGCTCGATTTCGAGTCGGTGCGCTCCAACCATTCGATCGCCTGGATCTGGCAGAACTCGGACGCCTTCAATCGCTATCGCGGCACCGGCTGGATGAAGGAGCCGTGCAAGAGTTGCGAGTTCCGCGAGATCGATTTCGGCGGCTGCCGCTGCCAGGCCTTTGCACTGACGGGCGACGCCGCCAACACAGACCCTGCCTGCGCGCTGTCGCCGCTGCACGAGACCATCTTCAAGCAGGCCGAGCGCGAGGCCGAGGGCGAGACCAACCGCTTCCTCTATCGCAACTTCGCCGGCGGCACTCTGGAATCCGGGAATGATGCCTGACGCCGACGCGGCCGCATCGGCCAGACGTGCCGATCCCTTTGCGCCGCTGACCTCCGACATGCTCGACGTCGGCGACGGCCACGAGCTCTACGTCGAGAGCGTCGGCCGTGCTGGCGGCATTGCTGCGATCTATCTGCATGGCGGCCCCGGCAGCGGCTGCCAGCCGGATCACCGCCGCCTGTTCGATCCCGAGCGTTTGCATGCGGTGCTGTTCGACCAGCGCGGCTGCGGCCGCAGCCGTCCCAAGGGCTCGCGCGAGCACAACACGACGGCGCATCTGATCGCGGACATGGAAAAGATCCGCGAAAAGTTCGGCTTCGACCGCTGGATGGTGGTCGGCGGCTCCTGGGGCGCGACGCTGGCGCTGGCTTATGCGCAGGCCCACCCCGAGCGCGTCTCCGGCATCGCGCTGCGCGCAACCTTCCTGGGCACGCGGGCAGAGGTGGCGACGGCCTTCACCTCGCGCCTGCCGCAGTTCTATCCAGCGCTGCACGACGATTTTCTGACCGTGCTGCCGCCGGAGGAACGCGCGCAACCGGTGGACGCCTATTATCGCCGCATCCTCGATGCCGATCCGGCCGTGCACGGACCGGCCTCGCGCGCCTGGCATGACACCGAACGCGCCCTATCGGAGCACAAGCCGGCCAAGACGCGGATCGACCTCGCCTCGCTGAACGTCTGGCGCACATTGCCGGCGACACCGTTCATGGAGGCGCATTACTTCATCAATGACAGCTTCATGACCGAGAACCAGCTGCTGCAAAACGCCGGCCGGCTCGCCGGCATCCCCGGCATCATCGTGCAGGGCCGCTACGATCTGTTGTGCCCTCCTGAGACATCCGCGCAGCTCGCGAAAGTTTGGCCGGGTTCCGAGATCCGGATCGTGGAAGAAGCCGGACATTCGCTCTATGATGCCGGCGTGCGGGACGCGGTCATGAAGTCGATCGCCGACCTCGCGTCGAAGGCCGCGCGATAACACGCGAAGCAAGGACAACAAGAAAATGCCGCTCGCCGGGAAAGGCATGCTGCTGACGTCGATGAACATCGACGCCGCAGATGAAGCTGATTTCAACCGCTGGTACGATCGCGAGCATCTGGAAGAGCGTGTCGCGATCGAGGGTTTCCTGGAGGCGCGGCGCTATGTCGCGCACGCCGCCAATCCCAAATATCTCTCGCTGTATTCGACGTCGACGCTCGACGTGCTCGACAGCTCCGCCTACCGGACGCGGCTCGCCAACCAGACCGAATGGTCGCGGCGGACCATGGCGCATTTCAAGAACATGCTGCGCGTGATAGCGCGCATCACCATCAGCAAGGGCACTGGACGCGGTGCTGCGCTGGGGCTCGTGCGGCTGCGCCCTACGGCCGGCAATGCCGGCGCGTGGCGTGATGCACTGCAAGAAAAGCTGGCACCCGGAGAGCGCGAGGGCATCATCTCGATGCATCTGCTCGAGAGCGAACCGGAATTGTCGGGCGCAACGGCGGATATTCCGGCGGTGCGCAACGAAGGCGCGCGCGACTGGTTCGTGCTGATCGACGGCACGCGCGTCGGCGCGGTCTCGGCTGTCATCGCCGAACGCTTCACCGGTCCTGCGGCCGCGCCCTTCCCGCTGCCCGTCTCCGTCGGCACCTATGCGCTGATGTGGGACCTCGCGAAGAGCGACATCACGCACGGCTGACGCACCGGCATGCAGCGCAACATATTGCACCGCCGCATTGCCTGCGGACGGCCATTAATGCTGTCTGCGCGCAGCTCCCATGAAAGCAGGTGATTCACCCAAATTTGCCGTTGTACTTCGGACCGGTTCTAATAAGCTAACCCAATGACGTCATTCAGAAACCAGATCGCCGCGCGTTAAGCGTCCGACAAGCTCAAGAAAAGGCCGCCGGGTCTTTGAGCCTGCGCGGACAGGGTAGGAATGAAACCGACCGATATCGCGGCCCCCGACTACTTTCACAAAGTGGTCGATTGCCAGTGGGCCTGTCCTGCGCACACCCCGGTTCCCGAATACATCCGATTGATCGCACAAGGCCGCTACAGCGACGCCTACATGATCAATTGGAAATCGAACGTGTTTCCCGGAATTCTGGGACGCACCTGCGATCGTCCATGCGAGCCGGCGTGCCGCCGCGGACGCGTCGAGGAAACGCCGGTGGCAATCTGCCGCCTCAAGCGCGTTGCCGCCGACTTCAAGGACGACATCAAGCACCGCCTGCCGAAGCCTTCAGCCAAGAACGGCAAGCGCGTCGCATTCGTCGGAGGCGGACCGGCCTCGCTGACGGTGGCGCGCGATCTGGCGCCGCTCGGCTATCACTGCACCGTGTTCGACGGCGATCCCGAAGCCGGCGGCATGATGCGGACCCAGATCCCGAAATTCCGCCTGCCCAATTCGGTGATCGACGAGGAGACCGGCTACATCCTCAATCTCGGCGTCGAGTTCAAGGGCGGGCACCGCATCGAGAGCATGAAGGCGCTGCTCGCCGAGAAATACGACGCGATCTTCGTCGGCTCCGGCGCGCCGCGCGGCCGCGAGCTCGACATTCCGGGCCGGAAAGAGGCTGCCGCTCACGTCCATATCGGCATCGACTGGCTGTCCTCGGTCTCGTTCGGCCACACCGACAAGATCGGCAAGCGCGTGATCGTGCTCGGCGGCGGCAACACCGCGATGGATTGCTGTCGCACCGCGCGCCGCCTCGGCGGCGAGGACGTCAAGGTCATCGTGCGCTCCGGCTTCGAGGAGATGAAGGCCTCGCCCTGGGAGAAGGAAGACGCGATCCACGAGGACATTCCGATCCTCAACTTCCTCGTCCCCGTCGCCTTCATCCACGACAACGGCAAGCTCACCGGCATCACCTTCCAGAAGGTGAAGGCCGAGTACGATGCCAAGGGCCGCCGCAACCTCGCCCCCTCGGGCGAGCCGAACCAGACCCTCGAATGCGACGACGTGCTGGTCGCGGTCGGCCAGGAGAACGCCTTCCCCTGGATCGAGCAGGACTGCGGCATCGAGTTCGACAAATGGCACATGCCCAAGGTCGATCCGAAGACCTTCGTCTCGACTAACCCAAAAGTGTTCTTCGGCGGCGACGCCGCGTTCGGGCCCAAGAACATCATCTGGGCGGTGGCGCAGGGTCACGACGCCGCGCTGTCGATCCACAAGATGTTGTCGGGCGAGGACATCACCGAACGGCCGCTGCCGGAGGTGCATGTCTCCTCGCAGAAGATGGGCATCCACGAATGGAGCTATGACAACGATATCTCCAGCGACAAGCGCTTCAAGGTGCCGCATCGCGACAAGGTGATCGCGCTGAAGGACATCCGGACCGAGGTCGAGCTCGGCTACGACGTCAAGCTCGCGCTCGGCGAAGCGCATCGCTGCCTGAACTGCGACGTCCAGACGGTGTTCTCGACCTCGCTCTGCATCGAATGCGATGCCTGCGTCGACATCTGCCCGATGGACTGCATCACCTTCACGGAGAATGGCGAGGAAGACGATCTGCGCCACCGCCTGAAGGCGCCGTCGCCGCATCCGGACCAGGACCTCTACGTCTCCTCCGACCTCAAGACCGGGCGCGTGATGGTGAAGGACGAGGATGTCTGCCTGCACTGCGGGCTGTGCGCCGAGCGTTGTCCCACCGGAGCCTGGGACATGCAGAAATATCTCATCGAAATGACCCACGCAGGTTCGACATGCCCGACAAAAAGCCGATCAGCAGCGTAAACGACTTCGTCGTCCGCTTCGCCAACGTCAACGGCTCGGGCTCGGCCAGCGCCAACGAAATGTTCGCACGCGCGATCCTGCGCCATGGCGTGCCGGTTAGCCCACGCAACATCTTCCCCTCCAACATCCAGGGCCTGCCGACCTGGTACGAGGTGCGGGTGACGGAAGAGGGCCATCTCGGCGCCCGCGGCGGCGTCGACATGATGGTGGCGATGAATCCGCAGACCTGGGACAAGGACGTCGCCGGCATCGAGCCCGGCGGCTATCTGTTCTACGATTCCACCAAGCCGATGCCGTCGACCAAATTCCGCGACGACATCACCGTGATCGGCGTGCCGCTGACCGCGATCACCAACTCGACCTATACCGATCCGCGCCAGCGCCAGCTGTTCAAGAACATCATCTATTTGGGCGCGCTCTCGGCGCTGCTCGACATGGACCCGAAGCTGATCGAGCAGCTGATCGGCGAGCAATACAAGGGCAAGGAGAAGCTGCTCTCCTCCAACGTCCACGCGCTGCATTTGGGGCGCGACTGGGCACTGCAAAATTTGAAATGCCCGATCGGGCTGCGGGTGAAGAAGTCCGACAAGGTCGGTGACCGCATCTTCATCGAGGGCAACAGCGCGGCCGCGCTCGGCGCCGTCTATGGCGGCGCAACGGTCTGCGCCTGGTATCCGATCACGCCGTCCTCGTCGGTGGCGGAGGCTTTCACCGCCCATTGCAAGAAGTATCGGCACGATCCGGAGACCGGCAAGGCGAAATACGCGATCGTGCAGGGCGAGGACGAACTGGCCTCGATCGGCATCGTCATCGGCGCCTCCTGGAATGGCGCACGCGCCTTCACCGCCACATCCGGCCCCGGCATCTCCCTGATGACCGAGTTCATCGGCCTCTCCTACTTTGCCGAGATCCCGGCCGTGATCATGAACATCCAGCGCGCCGGTCCCTCCACGGGCATGCCGACCCGCACCCAGCAATGCGACATCATCGCCTGCGCCTATGCTTCGCACGGCGACACCAAGCATGTGCTGCTGTTCCCGGAAGATCCGGCCGAGGCCTTCGAGTTCGCGGCCGCCGCGTTCGATCTCGCCGAGCGGCTCCAGACCACGATCTTCCTGATGCTCGATCTCGACATCGGCATGAACCACCGGCTCTGCCGCCCGCTGAAATGGGACGATTCCAAGCAATATGACCGCGGCAAGGTGATGACGGCGGAGATGCTGGAAGAAGGCCGTGACTTCGGCCGCTACCTCGACGTCGACGGCGACGGCATTCCCTACCGCACCTATCCCGGCACGCATCCGACCAGGGGCTCCTATTTCACCCGCGGCACGTCGCGTGATCGCTATGCGCGTTATTCCGAGGAAGGCTCGGTCTATGCGGACAACATGCAGCGTCTGGTGCGCAAGTTCGAGACCGCGCAGGACCTGGTGCCGCGGCCACTCCAGGCCAATGCGGAGCGGCCGACCAAATATGGCGTGATCTATTTCGGCTCGACCTCGCCGGCGATGGACGAAGCGATCGGATTGCTTGAGGCACGCGGGCATCAGCTCGATCGCCTGCGCATCCGCGCCTTCCCGTTCCATTCGAGCGTGGCGAGCTTCCTCGCCGAGCACGATTTCGTCTATGTCGTCGAGCAGAACCGCGATAGCCAGCTCCGTCAGCTCATCGTCAACGAGAACGGCATCGACCCGATCCGCCTCGTGCCGATCGTGCATTACGACGGCTCACCGATCACCGCCCGCTACATCGCAAAAGCCATTGGCGACCACCAGGATCACCTCAAGGTGACTCCGCTCCGCAAGGCCGTGTCATGACCTATATTGCCAAGCCGAAATTTCATCACCCGGGCCTCAAGAAGAATGAGCTCGGCTACACGCATCGCGACTACGAAGGAAAAATCTCGACGCTGTGCGCCGGCTGCGGCCATGACTCGATCACGGCCTCGATCATCGAAGCCTGCTACGAGCTCTCGATCGAGCCGCATCGGGTGGCAAAAATCTCCGGCATCGGCTGCTCGTCGAAGACGCCGGATTACTTCCTCGGCAATTCGCACGGCTTCAACTCCGTGCACGGCCGCATGCCCAGCGTGCTGACCGGGGCCAATCTCGCCAATCGCGATCTGATCTATCTCGGCGTTTCCGGCGACGGCGATTCCGCCTCGATCGGCTTCGGCCAGTTCGCGCATTCGATCCGGCGCGGCGTCAACATGACCTATATCGTCGAGAACAACGGCGTCTACGGCCTGACCAAGGGCCAGTTTTCGGCGACCGCCGACCGTGGCTCGAAGTCGAAGAAGGGCGTGACCAACACCGACAACGCGATTGATCTCGTCGCGATCGCGCTGCAGCTCGGCGCCACCTTCGTGGCGCGCTCGTTCTCCGGCGACAAGGCCCAGCTCGTGCCGCTGATCGCGGCTGCGATCGGCCACAAGGGCGCGTCCTTCATCGACGTCATCAGCCCCTGCATCGCCTTCAACAACCACGCCGGCTCGACCAAGAGTTTTGACTATGTCCGCGAGCATAACGACGCCGTGAACCGGCTCGACGTGCTGGTCGGCCGCGATCCCATTGCAGTGGACTATGCGCCGGGCACGGTGCAGGTGGTCGAGCAGCATGACGGCAGCAAGATCGCGCTGCGCAAGATCGACGCCGACTACGATCCGCATGACCGGCTCGGCGCCCAGACCTTCCTTGCAAGGCACGCCGCCAAGGGCCAGATCGTCACCGGGCTGCTGTACGTCGATCCCGACGCGGAAGATCTGCACAGCCATCTCAACACGGTCGAGACGCCGCTCAACACGCTGGAAGCGGATACGCTCTGCCCGGGCTCGGCGGCGCTGGACAAGTTCAACGCCAGCCTGCGTTAAACACCGGCGTCGCGATTCCGAGGCGCGTTCGTCCCCGAGCGCGCCTTAGCCTTTTGGACCAAAGTGACGGCTTTCCGTCTGCAAATCTTGTTTGCTATGGTCAGCCTGCAGGCAGGGATCACGTATGCAGCCGGTTACGCAGTACGCCAGGAGCGGAGACGTCCACGTTGCCTACCAGGCGTTCGGCGACGGTCCGATCAATCTTGTCCTGGTGCCGGGCTTCGTGTCCAACGTCGAGAACTACTGGGACCAACCCGACCTCGCTCGCTTCCTGACCCGCCTTGCGGGCTACGCGCGCGTCGTCACCTTCGACAAGCGAGGTACCGGCGGATCCGATCGCGTCAGCGAACTCCCGGGCCTCGACGTGCGCATGGACGATCTGCGTGCGGTGATGGACGCGGCTGGCATCGAGCAGGCAGCCCTGCTCGGGATCTCGGAGGGCGCGCCACTCTCCATTCTGTTTGCGGCCACCTATCCGCATCGGTGCCGCGCGCTCGTGCTTTACGGCAGCTTTTCGCGCTTCTCCTATTGGTTTGCGACCGACGAGGCGCTTGCGGCGTTCTTCGACTATGTCGAGAAAGCCTGGGGCACCGGCGGCAGCATCCAGAAGTTCGCGCCGTCGCGGGCGAACGACGCCGCGTTTCAGCGCTGGTGGGGGCGCAACGAGCGATTGGGCGCCAGCCCGGCCGCAGTGACGGCCTTGATGCGCATGAACAGCCAGATCGAGATCGGCGGCGTATTGCCGGCGGTTCGTGTGCCAACCCTCGTCATCCACCGGACCGGGGACCAAGTCGTCAACGTCGCGGGCGGGCGCGACGTCGCCGCGAAAATTCCCGGAGCGCGTCTGGCGGAATTTCCCGGGAGCGATCACCTCTTCTATGTCGGCGAAAACGCCGACGACATTTCCGATGCGATCGAGGAATTCCTGACGGGAGCACGTGGTTCCGCAGTGGCTGATCGCGTGCTCGCAACGGTGCTGTTCACCGATATCGTGGGTTCGACTGAAAAGGCCGCCAGCCTCGGCGATCGTCGTTGGCGCGCCCTGCTTGACGACCATCACGCCATGGTCCGCAGCATCCTCGCTCGCTTCAGGGGCCATGAGGTCAAGACCACCGGCGACGGGTTTTTCGCGACGTTTGACGGGCCTGCGCGCGGGGTCCGTTGTGCTCGAGCGATCGCTGATGAAGTCAGGTCGCTCGGCATCGATATCCGCGCCGGCCTGCATACGGGCGAATGCGAGATCATCGACGATGATGTCGGCGGGATCGCCGTCCACATCGGCGCACGGGTCGCGGCGCTGGCCGGCGCCGGGGAAGTATTGGTGTCGAGCACCGTGAAGGATCTCGTCGCTGGGTCTGGCCTCCGCTTTGGCAGCCGTGGTGTCACGCCACTGAAGGGCGTTCCCGGCGAATGGCAAATCTTTGCCGCCGAAAGCTCTATCTCACCCGCACCGTGATCTTGCTCGAAACGACGGGCGGCTCGAACGGATCATGCTTGGCATCGCTCTGCACCAGTTGCAACGCGCGGCCCCGGGCGAGAGCCCAGCCTGCGTTGATCATTTGCTCCGCGCTGAAACGGGCTGCCTGACGCGCACGGTGATCTTGTCCGAGACGACCGGCGGGTCGAACGGGTAGTGCTTCGCATCGCCCAGCACCAGTTGAAGGGTGTGGGTCCCGGGCGGAAGCTCGAGAAAAGTTTCTGTCTGCCCTGCCCCGAAATGCAGATGCGACTTGTCCTGCGGGATCGGCTCCTTCGGATCGATGGGGTCGTTGACGTCGACCAGCAAATGATGGTGGCCGGCGTTCTGATAGTCGTCGCCGGCATGCGTCACACCCATGTTGCGCAGGCCGAACCGGACCAGGAATCCGCCGCGCACCCTTTGCCCGTCATACGGGGTTATAAAATAAACCCTTGCGTCCTTTGGAGCAGCCTTACCCTGCGAGAAGGCCATGCCCGGGAGCAATGCGAGCACCGCCGACAGCGCAACGCAGCGAAGGATTTGCATCAATCTACTCCGGCAGTTAAGGACTGAGCGCGACACGGAAGCCATGCGTCGGGTAACGAACATTGGTATCGTAACCGTCGCGGTTGGACGGGCGCACGTATCTCAAGTCGTTCTTCCAGGAGCCCGAGCGCAGGACGTGCGAGCTGCAGTCCCCACCGCTCCATGCCGAACCGTCATTGGGCGCGCCCTGATAGCTCTTGTGCCAGCAGTCCTCGACCCACTGGTCGACGGCGCCGCCCATGTCGTAGAGACCAAAAGGATTGGGCTTGAAGCTGCCGACTTTCGCCGGCTGCTCGGCCACGGCATCACCGCAGTCCTTGCACCCGGCCATGCCCTGCTGGGACTTGTCGCCCCACCAATACTTTGTCGACGTCCCGCCGCGCGCCGCATGTTCCCATTCGGCTTCGCTTGGGAGCCGGTAAGGCTTCTTCGTCGTCTGCACGAGGAACGCGACATATTGCTGTGCGTCGGTCCAGCTCACATTGGTGATTGGCGCATCGTCCTTTCCGGTGGCCGTGAATCCGCACGCCTTGGCGGCGGCGCATTCGTTCCATTCCTGCACTGTCACCGGATATTTTCCGATCGAGAATGGCTTGACCGTGACCTGGTGGACAGGACGTTCGGTCGGATCATCATTGCTTCCCATCGCAAAGCTGCCGCCGCGAACAGCGATCATCTCGGGTTCACGGACCGGTGCCGCTGTCGGTTGGCTGGGCGCAGGAGTGGGCGACGCAGGCACTGAGGCCAGTGAGGGAGACGGTTGCGGTGTCTGCGTCGCCGCCTCGCGCGGCGACGGCTGCGGGATCGGCGATGCGGCCGGAGAAACGGTCGGCGTGGCCGCCTGCTCGCCCACCCTGCCCTCCGGCTGCGCCAGCAGATACCAGAGCACGCCCGTGGCAATGACCAGCAGCGTGATGCCCAGGAGAAAGATCAGGGTATTCTCGCGCCGGCCGCGCGTCCTGCCGACTGCATCTGCATCCGGCAGCACACGATAGATGCGCACGGGATCCGTGATGTTCTTGACCTTGCGATCCCCGAGCGACTCATAGCCGCACACCACCTTGTGCTTGATCTGCTCGTAGATCGCGCCCGAGATGTAGACCTGACCGGGCTCGGCAATGCCCTCGATGCGTGTGGCGATGTTGACGCCATCGCCGTAGATGTCGTCCGGCTCAACGATGACATCACCGAGATTGACGCCAATTCGGTATTCGATCCGGGAGTCCCTCGGTATCGAGGCATTGCGGCCAACGAGGTTCTGCTGGATGACAATGCTGCATCGAACGGCCTCGACGGGGCTGTCGAAGATGGCGATGAAACCATCGCCCGTGGTCTTCACCAGATTTCCATGATGCTCGACGATGCTGGGTTCGATGAGGTCCCGCTCGATCCGCTTGACGCGGACATGCGTGCCTTCCTCGTCGGCCTGCATCAAGCGGCTGTAGGATGCGATGTCACCGACAATGATGGCTGCGAGACGACGAGGCATCCCGCCGTGCGGAGGCGGCTCGTTCGTATTCCCGGATCTGAAGTTGCGAATTTCGCCCATTGCGGGGGACTCCACAAAACCTACAAGAGGCGGCCCCAGCCTACGACTTCGAGAAACAATCGCGTGTGAACGCTATCACATTGACGAACCGGGACAACGGCGAAGGGATCGCCGACAGCGAGTTCCGGAGAGCAAAGGGCTTACCCATTTGCCTGAACCTTCTTGCCCCAACCTGCGACTAAGGCAACGCTCGGAGCACCGATCTCGGCTCCGCGGAAGGGGGAGAGACAGGGTGACGGACGAGTTCGGCCGGCATGGTCGAGACGCCCGCTTTGGCGAACTCTAGCTGACAGGCTCCGGCGCGGGCTGAGGCTCCGGCACGGCGTGGTCCGCGTGGGCCGGTCGTCCCGCGCCCCAATATTGCTTGCAGGTCTCGAGCAATGTTTCGGTGTTCATGGTCAGGCCGCCCGCTTTGACGATCACGCTGTCAGCGCCAAGCGCCTTGTTCATCAGCACCAAGGCTTGCGTCGCAAATCCTCCGGAAAATCGCTCGGCGATGAGTGGGTCGACCTTGAGTACCACGAATTTCTGCGTGCGCTGCTCCCAGAGCATGATCTTTCGCACGGCGCTCCAGGCGATGGTCTCGCCGGCGAGCCTGGTGTCGCGGATGCCGACACGGCTGATGAAGACCACCGGCTGCCGCGCGGAGAACAGCCGCCAGAGCATGCGGCAGGTGGCAAGGCCGAAGAACACCGCACCGACATAGCAGGCGGCGACCTGGAACGAGGTGATGTTCTTGCCTTCCTGCCAGGTGAATGCGAGCCCGGCAAAGAGCAGCGTCAGTAGCCCGCTGCCACCGAAAAGCGTCAGCAGGCGGGCTCGCGAATAGCCGATCGCAAGATTGGGCAAGTTTTGACTTTCGGACATTTCGATCGCCTCCAGCCATTTGCAACAATCTGGGGTCTATCCACGCCCCTCCCTTGCAACGGTTAAGCCTGGAACCTTGCGCGAGGCTGCCGGAAGCGATGCAGTTGAACGCGCGGCATGCGGCTTGCGACTAACGGCCAGTTGGCCCCCACCCTGCCGATGCGGGCCGTCAATGGCTGACGTATCCGGTGCGATCATGAAGCTTGCCCTCATCCTTCCGCTTGCTTTTGCCGCCTTCATCGGCGCCGCCCGGGCCGAGGAGGCCGACGACATCCGCCAGGCGAGCAAGACCGAAGCCGAGACCTTCAACGCGCGCATGTATGCGGGCACGCCCGGCAAGACGGCCTATGCCTGCTTCGTCCGCCGCTACGATGCCGGGCACCTGGCGCGGCATCCGATGCAGAAGGTCGCCTCGATGACGCTGCTGGTCTCGGCGGAGATCGACAGCGAGGACAAGCAGCTCCACAACTCCTTCCGGCTCGGCTTCCGGTATCGCCACCGCAGCGGCGATTTCGACTCCAGCGGCTCCTGTCACCACGTGGTGTTCACCAAGGACGGCGGCGAGGTCCGCCTCGGCTGCGGCGTCGATTGCGAGGGCGGTGGCATCGGTGTCGCACTCTCGAAGGACGACAAATCGGCCATCGTGCGGCTCGCGAGCATCAGGGTCTGGCTGCACAACAAGCCGGACGACGAGGCCGAGCGGTCGCTGGTCGCAGGCCACGACGACGGGATTTTCCGGCTCGACCGGACCGACAACAGCGAGTGCGCCGCGCTCGTGACCGACCGCAAGGAACTCGCAGCGCTCCGCCACAAATGATATGTCTCCGGCAAAGCCAGTCGCTGCGAGGGAGACCGCGATGAACCGCCGGAACATCTTGTGGAGCACCGTCTCGGCGCTGGGCGCGGCGTTTGCCTCGCGCGCCAATGCTGCAACGGAAGCGAAATCGGACAGGCTGAAGGTGGTCTATCACCTCAGCGACGCCGACAAGGTCAATTTCGTGCTCGGCAACATCCAGAACCACATCGACGGCGTCGGCGGCCCCGACCATGTCACGATCGCGCTGATAATCCACGGGCCGGCGTTGAAGGCATTCCACTCGGCGCAGGCCAACCCGGACATCAGCAAGCGGATCGGCGATTTCTCCAGGGACGGCGTCGAGCTCGCCGCCTGCGGCAACACGATGAAGGCGCAGAACATCACGCTGACGGATCTGCTGCCGGGGTTTGTCAGCGCGGAGAAGGGCGGCGTGGTTCGTTTGGCCGAGCTGCAGTCGCAGGGGTATCTGTATCTGCGGCCGTAGGGCGCCGCCACATTCTCCGCCATTGCGACGGAGAGAGCGCATGGCGCCCTCTTTCAACTCATCTCCATATCGCTTGACATACCCATAACCCTGCGGTTATGAATTATCCATAACCTACGAGTTATGGATTGCGCATGTCCGCCGCACACGACCTTCTGTTCCGGACGCTCGCCGACCCCACGCGGCGGGCGATCTTCGAGCGGCTGTGCCGCGAGGGCGAGCAGACGGTCGGGGCACTGACGGTGCGATCCGGCGTTTCCCAACCGGCGGTCTCAAAGCATCTCGGCGCCTTGAAGCAGGCGGGCCTGGTGCGCGACCGCCATGAAGGACGCCAGACCCATTACAGCGCGCAGCCCGGCGCGCTCAATCCGCTGATCGACTGGACCAGCCAGATGGCGGGCTTCTGGCAGAACCGGCTCGATGCGCTCGACGATCTCCTCAAGAGGATGGACCAATGACTGAGGCTGCGACCGAAACACGTTCCGTGGTCATCGAGCGGGAATTTGCTTATCCGCCGGAGCGGCTGTGGCGCGCGCTGACGCAGCCGCATCTGATCGAGGAATGGCTGATGAAGAACGACTTCAAGCCGACGGTCGGTCACCGCTTCAATCTCCGCGGCGAATGGGGCGGCGTGCTCGATTGCGAGGTGCTCGCCATCGAGCCGCAGCGCTCGCTGGCCTACACCTGGAATTTCACGCATGAGGATTCGGCCTACGACCTCAAGAGCGTGGTGACGTTCACGCTCACCCCGCAAGGCACCGGCACGCATCTGCGCGTCGAGCAGGCGGGCTTCCGCCCCAGCCAGAAGCAGGCCTATGGCGGCGCGCATGCCGGCTGGAAGCAGTTTTTCACCAAGCTGGACGAGCTGCTGGCGCGGGCCGAATAGCCTTGCCACGAGCGTCCATTCCGAACATTCCCACAGGAGACCTAGATGAGCTCGAACATGTGGATTCGACAGATCCATCGCTGGCTGTCGCTTGCCTTCACGCTCGCCGTGATAGCCAACATCGTTGCGCTGACCATGCAGATTCAAGCGACATGGATCGGCTTGCTGGCCTTCGTGCCGCTGATCCCGCTGCTCGCGACCGGGCTCTATCTGTTCGCGCTGCCCTATGTCGGCCGGCGCAGCGGGGCGCGATCATGAAAAAGGCGGTGACGGCAAAGGAGAACGCCGCGAAGGACACCGATGGACCTTCGCCTGCCAAGATGATCGACGGCAGGATCAAGGAGCTCGGCGACTGGCGCGGCGAGACGCTGAAGCGAATCCGCGCGCTGATCAAGGAGGCCGATCCCGAGGTCGTCGAGGAATGGAAATGGCGCGGCGTTCCCGTGTGGGAGCACGACGGCATCATCTGCACCGGCGAGACCTACAAGGCCGTCGTCAAGATGACCTTTGCCAGGGGCGCGGCGCTGGACGACCCGGCCGGCCTGTTCAATTCCAGCCTCGACGGCAATGTACGGCGCGCGATCGATATTCCCGAGGGCGCCAAGATCAACGAAAAGGCGATGAAGGCACTGATCCGCGCGGCCGTGGCGCTGAATGCGTCCAAGGCGAAGAAGAAGCCGGCGAAGAAGCAATCGGCCTAGAGCACGTGTTGCGCAGCCGCGAACGCCTTCCTTCTCCCCTTGTGGGGGAAGGTGGCGCGAAGCGCCGGATGAGGGGTCTCTATCGACACGGGAAAGTGCGGAGAGATACCCCTCACCCCAGTGAGCTTGTGTCTACCAGTGTCGCTGCCCTCTCCCACAAGGGGCGAGGGCACATTGACGCGCATCTCGCCTTGTCACTTCCGCGCAGTCAGCGGCGTTACGCTGCCGCTGTGATCGGCCGCGGGCTCACGACGTATTCGCGCAGCACCTTGTCGCTCCCGTCGACCTCGATCAGCGCGACGTCGTAGGTCCAGAGATCGGCCAGATGCTGGAGCACCCGCTTGGCATCGGTCTCGTTGAGCTGCGAGCCCTTGATGACGCGGTGGTGCAGGATCAGCCGGCGGTCGCCGGAGAGATCGACATCGACCACCTCGATATTGGCGTCGATGTAGCCGACGTCGTGCTGCCGCGCCAGCTCGCGGCGGACGCGGCGGAAACCGCGGTCGTCGTGAATGGCGTCAACCCGGATGCCGGCGCGCTCCTCGGGATCGTCATGCAGATGGAACATGCGGAAGTGCCGCATCAGCTTCGGGCTCAGGAACTGGGCGATGAAGCTTTCGTCGCGGTAGTTGGCCCAGACGTCGCGCAGCACGCCCATCACGTCGTTCTTGCCGGCGATGTCAGGGAACCATTCGCGGTCCTCGTCCGACGGACTGGTGACGATGCGCTCGATGTCCTGCATCATGGCGAAGCCCAGCGCATAGGGGTTGAAGCCCGAGAAACGCTGATCGTCGAATTCGGGCTGGAACACCACATTGGTGTGCGATCCCAGGAATTCGAGGAAGTTGCCGTCGGTGATGCGGCCCTGCTGATGCAGCTGGGTCATGATGCGATAGTGGACGTAGGTCGCCGTCCCCTCGTTCATCACCTTGGTCTGGCTCTGCGGATAGAAATATTGCGCGATGTGGCGAACGATGCGCAGCAGCTCGCGCTGCCAGGGCGCCAGCCGCGGCGCGCTCTTCTCCAGGAAGTAGAGCAGGTTTTCCTGCGGCAGGCCGAGCAGCTTGCGGCGCCGCTCGAGCGAGATCGCGGTCCTGCTCTTCGAGGCACCCTTGGGCACGGTGCGCCAGAGATCGTTGAAGACTTCCTCTTCGTGCTGGCGGCGGCGCCCTGCCCGCTTCTCTTCCTCGCGCAGATCGAGCTTCTTCTTGCCGGGATAACGGTCGATGCCGTGCGACATCAGCGCGTGCGCCGCGTCAAGCGTGCGCTCGACCTCGGTGCGGCCGTAGCGCTCCTCGCATTGCATCACGTATTTCTTGGCGAAATCCAGGTAGTCGAGAATCCCTTCCGCATCGGTCCACTGCTTGAACAGGTAGTTGTTCTTGAAGAAGTGGTTGTGGCCGAAGGCGGCGTGCGCGATCACCAGCGTCTGCATCGTCGCCGTGTTCTCCTCCATGAGGTAGGAGATACAGGGCGAGGAGTTGATCACGATCTCATAGGCGAGGCCCATCAGGCCCTTGCGATACGACGCCTCGTGATACGCAAAATGCTTGCCGAACGACCAGTGCTTGTAGAACAGCGGCATGCCGACGGATGAATAGGCATCCAGCATCTGCTCGGCGGTGATCACCTCGATCTGGTTCGGGTAGACGTCGAGCCCGAGATCCTTCAACGCCACCTCCTCGCAGGCATCGGTGATGCGCTGCAAGGTGTGGAAATCCCAATCGGCGCCTTCGAACAAGCGTTCCGTCATGGAGCGGCTTTCTCCTGAGAAGTCTCGCGGCGCTGGAACAGATCGTGGAACACCGGGAAGATCTCGCTGCGCTCGCTGACCTTGCGCATCGAGAGCGGTGCGCCGCCGTTGCGCAGGCGCTCATAAAGGGTCCAGAGCGAGGAATCGGACAGATCGAAGGCGCTGCCGCCGGATTCTCCGACCTCGAGATAGGCAAAGAACTGGCAGACCGGCAGGATTTTCTCGGTCAGCAGCAGGCCGGTGAGCTCGCCGTCGGAATAGGAATTGTCGCCGTCGGAGGCTTGCGCCGCGTAGATATTCCAGTCCGCCGGATTGAAGCGTTCGCGCACGATCTCATGCATCGCCTGCAGCGCGCTGGAGACCAACGTGCCGCCGGAGGCCGGGCCGTAGAAGAAGGTCTGCTCGTCCACTTCCTCGGCGCGGTCGGTGTGGCGGATGAAGACGATCTCGACATGCTTGTAGCGACGCTTCAGGAACACGTAGAGCAGCATATAGAAGCGTTTGGCGAGATCCTTCATATGCTCGGACATCGAGCCGGAGACGTCCATCAGGCAGAACATCACGGCCTGCGCCACCGGCCGCGGCACCTTCTCGTAGCGGCGGTAGCGGATGTCGAGCGGATCGATGAAGGGAATGCGCTTGGTCTTCGCCTTCAGCTTTTCGAGCCGGGCGAGAAGCTCCACGCGTTCGTCCTCGTCGGCGCAGGCGGCGATCTCGGCTTCCAGCGCTTCGATCTCGTCCTTGCTGGGACGCTTGAGCGCGATGCGGCGCGCCAGCGCGAGCTTTACGGTGCGGCTGACCGAGATGTTGGCGGGCGACCCCGACGTGGTATAGCCGACGCGCTGGATGCCCTCGCTCTCCGTCTGTGCAATCTTGCGCTTGGCGAGATCGGGCAGCTCGAGATCGTCGAGGAAGAGATCGACGAATTCGTCGCGGCTGAGCACAAAGCGGAAGGCGTCCTCGCTGTCGCCTTCGCCGGGACCGGAATCCTTGGCGCTGCCCTGGCCGGAGCGCTGGAGGTAGTCGCCCTCGATGAACTTCTTGTTGCCGGGCAGCACCATGTCGCGCGTTCCGCCTTCACGGCGGAAACGCGGCTCGTGCATGCCGTCGAGCGGTATCGTGACCTCACCACCCTCCAGGACGTCCTTGATGTCGCGTTCCTGCGAGGTCTTCTTGACGGCGCCCTGCACCAGGGATTTGGCCCGACGCAAGAACCGCTGCCGGTTCTCAAGACTCTTGCCGCCTGGATTCAGGCGCCTGTCAATAATGTGAATGGCCACTTTCTCATCCGTCTCAACCGGCTTGCTTCACGCGCATGTACCATTCGACCAGTCGGCGAACCTGACGCTCGGTGTAGCCGCGCTCCACCATGCGTGCGACGAACTCGCCGTGCTTCTTCTCCGTCTCGCCGTCCTTCTTAGACCCGAACGAGATGACCGGAAGCAGGTCCTCGACCTGAGAGAATATCCGCTTTTCGATCACATCGCGAATCTTCTCGTAGGAGGTCCAGGTCGGATTCTTCCCGCCGTTCTGGGCGCGCGACCGTAACGAGAATTTGACCACCTCGTTGCGGAAATCCTTCGGGTTGGCGATGCCGGCCGGTTTTTCGATCTTGGTCAGCTCCTGGTTCAAGAGATCGCGATCAAGGAGTTGTCCGGTGTCGGGATCCTTGAAATCCTGGTCCTCGATCCAGGCGTCGGCGTAATCCACGTAGCGGTCGAACAGGTTCTGGCCGTAATCCGAGTAGGATTCCAGATAGGCCTTCTGGATCTCGTTGCCGATGAACTCGGCATAACGCGGCGCAAGTTCCGCCTTGATGAATTCGAGGTAACGCTTTTCGATTTCCTCAGGAAGCTGCTCGCGGCGGATCGACTGTTCCAGCGCATACATCAGGTGCACGGCGTCGGCGGCAACCTCCTGCGGATCGTGGTTGAAGGTCGCGGCCAGGATCTTGAAGGCAAAGCGCGTGGAGACACCGTCCATGCCTTCGTCGACGCCGGCGGCATCCCGGTATTCCTGGACGCTGCGCGCTTTGGGATCGGATTCCTTCAGGCTTTCGCCATCATAAACCCGCATCTTGGCAAACAGCGTGGAATTCTCGTGCTTGCGTAGCCGCGACATCACCGAGAATCGCGCCATCGTTTCCAGCGTCGCCGGCGCGCACGGTGCAGACGCAAGCTCGGAGCCCTGGATCAGCTTTTCGTAGATCTTCTGCTCTTCGGTGTAGCGCAGGACATAGGGCACCTTGATAACGCAGATGCGGTCGATGAAGGCTTCGTTGTTCTTGTTGGCCTTGAAGCTCGACCACTCCGCCTCGTTGGAGTGCGCGAGGATGACGCCTGTGAACGGGATCGCGCCGATGTTCTCGGTGCCGATATAGTTGCCTTCCTGCGTTGCGGTCAGCAACGGATGCAGCATCTTGATCGGCGCCTTGAACATCTCGACGAATTCGAGCACGCCCTGATTGGCGCGGTTGAGGCCGCCGGAATAGCTGTAGGCGTCGGGATCGTTCTGCGCGTAGGTCTCGAGCTTGCGGATATCGACCTTGCCGACCAGCGAGGAGATGTCCTGGTTGTTCTCGTCACCGGGCTCGGTCTTGGCGATACCGATCTGGCGCAGCCGCGACGGCTGAATCTTGGCGACGCGGAATTGCGAGATGTCGCCGCCGAAGGCTTCCAGCCGCTTGTAGCACCACGGGCTCATCAAGCCGGTGAGACGCCGGCGCGGAATGCCGTACTTCTCTTCCAGCATCGGACCGAGCTGATCGGGATCGAACAGGCTGAGCGGGCTCTCGAACACCGGCGAGAGTTCATCGCCGGCCTTGAGCACGTAGATCGGATGCACTTCCATCAGCGACTTCAGCCGCTCGGCGAGCGAGGATTTGCCGCCGCCGACCGGTCCGAGCAGATAGAGGATCTGCTTGCGTTCTTCGAGGCCCTGCGCCGCATGACGGAAGAAACCGACGATGCGCTCGATGGTTTCTTCCATGCCGTAGAAGCCGGCGAAGGCCGGATAGGTGCGGATCGTGCGGTTCAAAAAAATACGGCCAAGGCGTGGGTCCTTGGCCGTGTCGATCGTCTGGGGCTCGCCGATCGCCGCCAGTAACCGTTCGGCCGAGTTCGCGTATTTCATGGGATCGCTTCGACACGATTCCAGGTATTCCGCCATCGACATGTCGTGCTGGCTTCTCGCCTCGAACGACTTAGCGAAAGCGTTGAATAGAGAATCGTTGTACATGATCCCTCTCCGCGTGAGTTCCGCTACAAGCTGAAACGAAAGCAGTTACTGGACCGTTCCTCAGGCCGCTTCTCGAATCAGCGTGAGCACATGACCATCATTGGACACCCGGGTGCCGAGACGACGCAACGCACAAGGTAGGCACTCGCTGAATTACGAACAGGCACTTGCCTGTAATTTGTGCGAATCTCTATCCATCTTCGCTCATTTCCAGAAAATGTCACTCGCTCGCCACATCCGGGCAATACCGGGGACGAGTCCCTCGGGCACTGCAACATGACAATTTGCCAGCGGCAAACTTATGACGCTTGCAGGGCGATGCCTTGCGCGCCGCGTTCATCTTCCTGCTGCGATGCGATGCGTGGGCAAGCGCGCAGCGCTGTATCATAATCGGTCGCCAAACCCTCCGAACGGATAACGTCGTTCTGCGTGGCGGCCCGGATGCAGAAGAGCTGCCGCGCTTGACTTGAAGGCAAGCCGTCTGAAAGCAAGCCTTTTGAAAGCAAGCCTTTTGAAAGCAACGCTTGCGCGCCGCCGCATCATCGCGAGGTGCGCCGCGACCAGGAGCCGCATGACGGATTGACCGATGTCGAGATCATGGGATGCGCCGATGCAGACGGTCGACGCGATCGATGGCCCGTGATCGGCTACGGCAACGCCATCAGGACTTGCGTGCATGCTTCCCCCAGCATGGCCATTCGCGACCGAGCCAATGACGATCAGACGGATCGATAACCGCTGACGACACTTCGCGACGCGACCGATGTCCTCACGCAACAACGCCTCGGCCGAACCATCGCGGCCAAATTTTTATTACGCAAAAGGACGACTGCCGCCTGGATCGCCATGATCGCGACGGAGTTAAGCTGAGAGAATGACGCCAATACCCTTGATTGGTTCCCTCCCGGGAGCATGTGAGCTAAAGGATAGCGCGTCAGGACCGGCGCGGAAACCCCCTCCGCCCGCAGGCTTGGAGATAAATAAGCATCATGAATCCCGTCAAAGAACTGGAAAAGCACGGACAAGCCGTCTGGCTGGACTTCCTCGCCCGCGGCTTCATCGCCAAGGGCGACCTGAAGCGGCTGATCGACGACGACGGCCTCAAGGGCGTCACCTCCAATCCGTCGATCTTCGAGAAGGCGATCGGTAGCTCGGACGAGTACGACGCCCCGATCGGCAAGGCGCTGAAGCGCGGCGACCGGACCGTGGCCGATCTGTTCGAGGCGGTCGCGATCGAGGACATCCAGAACGCCGCCGACGTGCTGCGGCCGGTCTATGACCGCCTCAAAGGCCATGACGGCTATGTCAGCCTCGAGGTCTCGCCCTATCTGGCGATGGACACCGCCGGGACCGTCGCCGAGGCACGGCGGCTCTGGAAGGACGTCAACCGCAAGAACCTGATGGTGAAGGTGCCGGCGACGCCGCAGGGCCTGCCGGCGATCGAAACGCTGATCGGCGACGGCGTCAGTATCAACATCACGCTGTTGTTCTCAAAGGCAGTCTATCTCGAGGTCGCCGAGGCCTATCTCGCCGGCCTCGAGAAATATATCGCCGGCGGCGGCGACCCCTCGCATGTCGCGAGCGTGGCGAGCTTCTTCGTCAGCCGCATCGACTCCATGGTCGACAAGCAGCTCGACGAGAAGATCGCGCGGGCCAACGACCCATCCGAGAAAGAGCGGCTCGCCGCGCTGAAGGGCAAGGTCGCGATCGCCAACGCGAAGGTCGCCTATCAGGATTACAAGCACCTGTTCTCGGGCCCGCGCTGGGACAAGCTCGCCGCCAAGGGCGCCAAGCCGCAGCGCATGCTGTGGGCCTCGACCGGCACCAAGAACAAGGACTACAGCGACGTGCTCTATGTCGAGGAGCTGATCGGCCCCGACACCATCAACACCATGCCGCCGGCGACGCTGGATGCATTCCGCGACCACGGCAAGCTGCGCGACAGCCTGGAGGAGAACGTCGACGACGCCCGCCGCGTGCTGGAAGAGCTGGAGCGCTCCGGCGTCTCGCTCGATGCCATCACCGAGGAGCTCGTCAAGGACGGCGTCAAGCAGTTCGCCGATGCCGCCGACAAGCTCTACGGCGCCGTCGCCCACAAGCGCGCCACGGTGCTCGGACCCGCGATCGACCGCCAGCAGCTCTCGCTGGGGGACGGCCTCGGCAAGGCCGTGGCCAAGAGCACCGAGGAATGGCGCGCATCGGCAAAGATCCGCAGGCTGTGGCAGCGCGACAAATCGGTCTGGACCGGGACGGACGAGGACAAATGGCTCGGCTGGCTCGACAGCGCGGCGAAAGCCGACGTCGCCGACTACGAGGACTATGCCAACCGCGTGAAGGGCCAGAACTTCTCCGACGCCGTCGTGCTCGGCATGGGCGGATCGAGCCTCGGGCCGGAGGTGCTGGCCGAGACCTTTGCTAGGAAAGCGGGCTTCCCGAAGCTGCACGTGCTGGATTCCACCGATCCGGCGCAGGTGCGGGCGATGGAGGCCAAGATCGACATCGCCAAGACCGTGTTCATCGTCTCCAGCAAATCCGGCGGCACCACCGAGCCGAACGCGATGAAGGATTATTTCCATGAGCGCGTCGCGCAGGCGCTCGGCCCGAAGGCCAAGACCGGCTTCCGCTTCATCGCGGTGACCGACCCGGGCTCCTCGCTGGAAAAGGCGGCGAAGAAGCTCAACTACGCCCGCGTCTTCCATGGCGAACCGTCGATCGGCGGCCGCTATTCGGTGCTGTCGCCGTTCGGCCTGGTGCCGGCGGCCACGGCCGGCATCGACGTCAAGACCTTGGTCAAGCATGCGCTCTCGATGGCACGCTCCTGCGGACCGGACGTGCCGCCAAGCGAGAACCCGGGCGTCCAGCTCGGCCTCGCCATGGGCCTCGCCGGACTCGAAGGCCGCGACAAGGTGACAATCCTGTCGTCGAAGAAGATCGCCGATTTCGGCGCCTGGGCCGAGCAGCTCATCGCGGAATCGACCGGCAAGGAGGGCAAGGGCCTGATCCCGATCGCCGGCGAGCCGCTGGGCGAGTCCTCGCTCTACGGCAACGACCGCTTCTTCATCGACATCCGCACCGAGGGCGAGACAGACGCCGCGCACGACTCGGCACTTGCCGGGATCGAGGCGGCCGGCCATCCCGTGGTGCGCATCGTCATGAAGTCGATCGACCATCTCGGTCAGGAGTTCTTCCGCTTCGAGATGGCGACGGCGGTGGCAGGCTCGATCCTCGGCATCAACCCGTTCGACCAGCCCGACGTCGAAGCCGCCAAGATCAAGACCCGCGAGCTGACGTCAGCCTACGAGAAGACCGGCGCGCTGCCGGCCGAAGAGCCCGTGGTCAGCACCGCGGAATTCGACCTCTACACCAACGACACCAACGCAGTCGCGTTGCGCACGATGGGAGCCAATGGCGACCTCGCCTCCTGGCTCAGGGCACATATCACGCGCTCGCGGCGCGGCGATTATTTTGCCCTGCTCGGCTACATCGCCCGCGACAAGGCCACAATCGAGGCGCTGCAGGAGATGCGGACGGCCGTGCTGGAGAAACGGCATCTGGCGACTGCCGCCGAATTCGGACCGCGCTTCCTGCACTCCACGGGTCAGGCCTACAAGGGCGGGCCCGACAGCGGCGTGTTCCTCCAGATCACTGCAGATGACGCCAAGGACCTGGCCGTGCCGGGCCAGAAGGCAAGTTTTGGCGTGATCAAGGCGGCGCAGGCACGCGGCGATTTCGACGTGCTCACCGAGCGCGGCCGTCGCGCGCTTCGGGTGCACCTGAAGGGGCCGCTCAAGAAAGGTCTCGCTGCGCTCAATGCCGCGCTCACTGACGCGCTGAATTAAGAGGAATTTCTCAATGCAACTCGGCATGATCGGCCTCGGCCGGATGGGCGGCAACATCGTTCGCCGGCTGATGCGCCACGGCCATTCGACCGTGGTCTATGACAAGGACGCCAAGGCCGTCGCCGGTCTCGCCGCAGACGGCGCAGTCGGCTCGGCGACGCTGGAAGAGTTCATCGCGAAACTGGAGCGGCCGCGCACGGCCTGGGTGATGCTGCCTGCGGGCCGCATCACCGAGCAAACCATCGACACGATCGCCGGCGTGATGCAGGAGGGCGACGTCATCATCGACGGCGGCAACACCTTCTGGCAGGACGACGTCCGGCGCGGCAAGGCGCTGAAGGCGCGCGGCATCCACTATGTCGACGTCGGCACGTCCGGCGGCGTCTGGGGGCTCGACCGCGGCTATTGCATGATGATCGGCGGCGAGAAACAGGTCGTCGACCGGCTCGATCCGATCTTCGCAGCCCTAGCGCCCGGCGCCGGCGATATTCCGCGCACGGAGGGACGTGACGGGCGCGATCCGCGCATCGAGCAGGGCTACATCCATGCCGGTCCCGTCGGCGCGGGCCATTTCGTCAAGATGATCCACAACGGCATCGAATACGGCCTGATGCAGGCCTATGCGGAAGGATTCGACATTCTCAAGAACGCCAATATCGACGCCCTGCCCGCCGATCATCGTTACGATTTCGATCTCGCGGACATCGCCGAAGTCTGGCGGCGCGGCAGTGTGATCCCGTCATGGCTGCTCGATCTCACCTCGACCGCGCTCGCCGACAGCCCCGCACTGGCTGAATATTCCGGCTTCGTGGAGGATTCCGGTGAGGGACGCTGGACCGTGAATGCGGCGATCGACGAGGCCGTGCCGGCCGAAGTCCTGACGGCTGCGCTCTACACACGTTTCCGTTCCCGCAAGGACCACACCTTCGCCGAAAAAATTCTCTCGGCGATGCGCGCGGGATTCGGCGGCCACAAGGAGCCGAAGCAGCCGGACGCTTCGAAGCCCAAATAAGAAGTCGAAGCAACAAGCAACACAGCGAAGGGCCAATCGTTCGTGACAAAAGACCCGCAAGCAAAGCCCAAGCCGGAAAATTGCGCCTTCGTCATTTTTGGTGCCACCGGCGATCTCACGCACCGTCTCGTGATCCCCTCGCTTTACAATCTTGCCGCAGAACATTTGCTGCCGGAGAAATTTTGCGTCGTCGGTGTGGGCCGCAACGCCATGTCGGATGACGATCTGCGCGACGGTCTGTTGAAGGGCCTGAAGCAATTCGCAACGCGACCCGTGGACGACGATATCGCCCAGAGACTGCTGGAATGCGTCACCTTCGTCGAGGCCGATCCGAAGGACCCGCCCTCCTTCGATCGTCTGCGCGAGCATCTGGATTCGCTGGAATGCGCGCAAGACACCGGCGGCAATCGCCTGTTCTATCTGGCGACCCCGCCCGCTGCATTCGCACCGACCGCACGCGAGCTCGGCCGCACCGGCATGATGAAGGAGAACGGCGCCTGGCGGCGGCTGGTGATCGAAAAACCGTTCGGCACCGATCTCACCTCGGCGCGGGCCCTGAATGCCGAGTTGCTGAAGATCATGGGCGAGCACCAGATCTACCGGATCGATCATTATCTCGGCAAAGAGACGGTGCAGAACATTCTGGTGCTGCGCTTTGCCAATGGCATGTTCGAGCCGATCTGGAATCGCAACCACATCGACCACATCCAGATCACGGTCGAGGAGAAGCTCGGCGTCGGCCATCGCGGCGGCTTCTACGACGCCACCGGCGCGCTGCGCGACATGGTGCCGAACCATCTGTTCCAGCTGATGTCGCTGGTCGCGATGGAGCCGCCGGCGCGTTTCGACGCCCATTCCGTGCGCTCCGAGAAGGCGGAGGTGCTCACCGCGATCCAGCAGCCGAGTCACGAGGAGGCGCTCAAGAATTCTGTCCGCGCGCAATATCTCGCGGGCCGGATCGGCGACGACGAAATACCGGACTATCGGAAGACCGAGGACGTCAAGCCCGGCAGCGCCACCGAGACCTTTGTCGCGCTGAAGCTGATGATCGACAATTGGCGCTGGGCCGGCGTGCCGTTCTATCTGCGTACCGGCAAGGCGTTGGGGCACAAGCGAACGGAAGTCGCAATCAAGTTCAAGCAGGCGCCGCTCTCGATGTTCTCCGGCACGGCGGTCGACCGTCTCTCGCAAAATTTCCTCACCATCGGCATTGCGCCGACCGAGACCATCGAGCTTCAGTTCAACGCCAAGATTCCGGGGCCGAGCATCACCATCGACGGCGTCGAGATGAAGTTCAAGTACGGCGATTATTTCCAGGCCGATCCCTCGACTGGCTACGAGACGCTGATCTACGACTGCATGATCGGCGACAACATCCTGTTCCAGCGCGCCGACGGCATCGAAGCCGGATGGCAGGCGGTGCAGCCATTCCTCGATGCCTGGAAGGACGCAGGCAGCAACGGCATCGAAACCTACCCCGCCGGCAGCGACGGCCCGGCCTGTGCCGACGAGCTGCTGCGGCGCGACGGCCGCAGCTGGCGGAAATTTTCGTGATGGCGACGGCCGGGCAGCCGAAGCTGATCGTCGTGGCCGACGCGGAAGCCCTCGCGCAGGCCGCCGCGGAGCGGGTGGTGGCGCGGGTGGTTGCCAATCCCGGCCGGATCGCAATCTGCCTCACCGGCGGCTCGAGCCCGAAGAAGCTCTACCAGCTGCTCGGCAGCGAGGCTTGGCGTGGCAAGATTCCATGGGATCGCGTACACTGGTTCATCGGCGACGAGCGTTTTGTCCCCGAGAGCGATCCCCTCAACAACATGGCCGTCGCGCGCGAGATCTTCCTCGATCGCAACGCGCCACCAGGCCATATCCATCCGATTCCGACCACAGCCGAGAGTCCCGACCAGAGTGCGGAAACCTATGCGCGCGAGCTGCAGGCCTTCTACGGCTCGGACCAGCTCGATCCGGCGCGGCCGCTATTCGATCTCGTCCTGATGGGCGCCGGTCCTGACGGCCACACTGCCTCGCTGTTTCCCGGCTATCCCGCCGTCGAGGAGACCGCGCGCTGGGTCGTCGGCGTGCCGAGGGCCAATGTCGCGCCCTTCGTGCCGCGGGTCTCGCTGACGCTGCCTGCGCTGGCCTCCTGCCGCGAGATGCTGTTCGAGATTGCCGGGCATGACAAACAGCCGATCTTGACGCGCCTCCTCAATGGCGAGACTCTGCCGGCTGTACGCGCGCGCTCGAATGGCGGGACCCTCTGGCTGGTCGACCAGGCCGCGCTTCCGGAGGGGATTCGTGGCGGGCGCTAAAGCACCTTGTGCGTTGATCGTGATGGGCGTGTCGGGCTCGGGCAAGAGCACAGTGGCGGAATTGCTCGGCAAGCGGCTGGGCTGGCGATTCGAGGACGGCGACAGCTTTCACCCCGCGAGCAATGTCGAGAAGATGAGAGCCGGCCGTCCGCTCACCGACGAGGACCGCTGGCCCTGGCTCAACGCCATCGCCGACGAGATCGCGCGGGTCTGCAACAAGGGCGAGCACGTCATCATCGCCTGTTCGGCACTCAAGCACACCTATCGCGACGTGCTGCTGCGCGGACGCGACGACGTGCGCTTCGTGTTCCTGAAGGGCACGCAGGAGCTGATTGCCGACCGGCTCGCGCACCGCAAGGGTCATTTCATGCCGCCCGGGCTCCTCACCAGCCAGTTCAACACGCTGGAGCCGCCCGAGGCGAGCGAGCATGTCATCACGGCGTCGATCGATGAATCGGTCGAGGCGATCGTGGACGGCATCGTGCGGCAGTTGAAAATCGACGGCGGGAAACGCAAGCCATGACGAAAATATCACTGGTGGTCTCCGACGTCGACGGCACGCTGCTGACCAAGGACAAGACGCTGACGGAGCGCGCGAGGTCCGCCGTGCAGCAGCTGCACCAGGCCGGCATCGGCTTCACCATCACCTCCAGCCGGCCTGCGATCGGCATGCGCTTCCTGATCGAGCCGCTGGCGCTGTGGCTGCCGGTCGGCCCGTTCAACGGCTCCTCGATCGTCGATCCCGAGATGAACCCGGTCGAGCAGCATTTGATCCCGAAAAGCGCCGCCGAACGGTCACTGCGGATCCTCCGTGAATTCGGCGCCGACATCTGGCTGTTCACCTACGACAAATGGCTGATCGACAACCCGGCCGGCAAATATGTCGCGCATGAGCAGCACACGATCCGCTCCGATCCGACCATCGTAACGGATTTCTCGCCCTATCTCGCCAGCGCCTGCAAGATTGTCGGCGCCAGCGCCGATGCGGCGGGCCTCGAGGCTTGCGAGAAGGCGATGCAGCAGGCGCTCGGCGGCGAGGCCACTGCCGTCCGCTCGCAGACCTATTATCTCGACGTCACCCCGCCCGGCTTCGACAAGGGCACGTTCGTGCAGGCCATGGCCAAGCGGCTGGGCATCTCCACCGACGCGGTCGCAACCGTCGGCGACATGCAGAACGACCTTGCGATGTTCCGCGTCAGCGGCGTCTCGATCGCCATGGGCAACGCCACCGACAGCGTCAAGGACCAGGCGACAAACGTCACCGCAACCAACGAGCAGGATGGCTTTGCGGAAGCGATGGAGATGATCTTGAAGCGGAACGGGGCCGGCTAAGTCACTACTTCGATCGCTGCATCGCCGGCTTCTCGCTCGCGTGCCTTGCTGCCGAAAGATTGTGCGCGGTGTTGATGAGCGCGATGTGGGTCAGCGCCTGCGGGAAATTTCCGGTCTGGCGGCGGGCGACGGAATCGTATTCTTCGGCGAGCAGCCCGACATCGTTCGCCAGCGCAGCGACGCGATCAAACAGCATTTGTGCCTTGTCGAGATTGCCCGCCAGCACATGGGCGTCGGCCAGCCACAGCGTGCAGGCCAGGAACGCGCCCTCGATCGGCTGTTTCTCCTCGGAGATCTCGCGGGGATCGTGCCGGAGCACGAAACCGTCGCGCATCATGTGCTTCTCGACGGCGGCGATGGTGCCGCGGATGCGCGGATCGTCCGACGGCAGGAAGCCTACGCCCGGCAGCAGCAGCACGCTGGCATCGAGCAGTTTCGAACCATAGGATTCGACGAAGGCGTTCTCCTCCGCATCAAATCCCCTGTGGCAGACGTCGCGGTGAATGGCCTCGCGCAAGGCGCGCCAATGCAAGAGCGGCGCCTTGAAGCCGAAGGTCTCGGCGCTCTTGATGCCGCGATCGAAGGCGACCCAGGTCATCACCTTGGAGAAAACGTAATGCTTCGGCTTGCCGCGCCGCTCCCAGATGCCGTGGTCGGGTTGGTCCCAGACCTCGGCGAGATGATTGAGCACGGCGCATTCCAGCGCCCAGGTCGCCTCATTGTCGAGCTTGAGCTTGGCCATGCGCGACTGGTGGAAGGCGTCGATCAGCTCGCCATAGACGTCGAGCTGGAGCTGGGCGTGGGCGGCATTGCCGACCCGCACCGGCTGGGCGCCTTCATAGCCATCGAGCCAGCCCGCCTCCCATTCCAGCAGCCGCCGCTGGCCCCAGATGCCGTACATGATCTGCATGTTCGCCGGCGAGCCAGCGGCGGCGCGCAGGAGCCAATTGTGCCAGGCCGAGGCTTCCTCGGTGTAGCCCGAGTTCATCAGCGCCAGCAGCGTGAAGGTGGCATCGCGCAGCCAGCAGAAGCGGTAGTCCCAATTTCTGGCGCCGCCGAGCTTTTCCGGCAGCGACGTGGTCGGCGCCGCGACGATGCCGCCGGTCGGACCGAAGGTCAGCGCCTTCAGCGTGATTAGCGAGCGCATGACGAGCTCGCGGTAGTCGCCCTCGCGAACGCAGCGGCCACTCCACTCCGTCCAGAATTTCCCGGTCTCCTGGAACGCGATTTCGGGATCGATTGGCTCGGGCGGATCGAGGTGCGAGGGACCATAGGTCAGCACGAACGGAACGGTCTCGCCGGCCTTGACCTCGAAGTCGGAGACGGTGGTCAGGTCCTCGCCGCGCGTCTCGACCGGCGTGCGCAGCACCGTCATGTCCTGGCCGGCGACTGCCAGCAGCGAGCGATCCTCGCAGCGGCGCACCCAGGGAATGTCCACACCGAAGCCGAAGCGGATCACGAGCTCCATCCGCATCTTGACGGTACCGGTGAGGCCGCGCACCAGCCGCACGATGTCGGAGGCCTTGCCCCGCGGCGGCATGAAGTCGATCAGCGCAACGGTGCCGCTCTTGGTCTCAAATCGCGTTTCGAGGATGAGGGTATCGCCGAGATAGCGGCGCGAGACCGTGGTGACGTCGTCGCCCGGCGCGACCAGCCAGCGGCCGTTCTTGTGCGTGCCAACGAGCGCGGCAAAGCAGGCATCGGAATCGAAGGCCGGCCAGCACAGCCAGTCGATCGAGCCGTTGCGCCCGACCAGCGCCGCGGTCTCGCAGTCGCCGATCAGCGCATAATCCTCGATCTTCTCTGACAATGTCTTGCGAGCCTGAAAGATACCCGCCTATCAACTCCCGCCGATCAGGGAACGTTCCCGCGTCGCGGCCCTTAAAGCCGCGAGATCGACCTTGGCGGCGATCTTGTCAAGCGCAACCGGCAGACGCTGGCGCCAGTTCGGATGCTCGTCGATCGTGCCGGGAATGTTGGGCTGGTCGATCACGCCGAGCAAATCTTCCATCGACACCGCGAGCAGCCGCGACGGCGTGCGCGACAGGAAATTGAGCACGGAATAGAGATCGTTGCCGGTAATGCCGTTCTGGCGCAGGATCTGGTCGAGTCCGCCGAGCGCGTTCCACCGCGCCTGGTCGTCCTCGCCGGGATCGAGCCCGAGCGAGCGCTTCATCCTGAGATCGCTAAAGGAGCGCCAGCCCGCATAGGTGCAGAGATCATGCGTGTTCAGCGTCACCAGCGCGTTCGGCCGGTAGTGGTCGATATTGCGGAAATGGCCGGCATCGTCGCGCTCGAACATCATCACGAGATAGGACCAGATGCCGAAATCCTGCATGGTCTCGCGAAAACCTTCCGGCACGGTGCCGAGGTCCTCGCCGATCACGATGCATTTATGGGTGACGCTCTCGCGCACGACCGCGGCCAGCAGCGCCTCGAGCGGCATCTGCACATAGGCGCCGTTGTCGGGCTTGAAGCCGCGCGGCACCAGATACAAACGCTTCAGGCCCAGCACGTGATCGAGCCGGATCGCGCCGGCATGCCGCATCGAGGCGGCCACCATGTTGGCGAACGGCACGAAGGATTGCGCCTCGAGGCCGCCGGCGTTGAAGCCGGCGAGGCCCCAGTCCTGCCCGACGGTATTGAGCACGTCGGGCGGCGCGCCGACCGCAAGGTGGCGGGAGATCGCCGTCTGCTCGTTCCAGGCGTCGAAGCCGTTGGACTGTACGCCGACGGCAACGTCGAGATAGAGCCCGACGCGCATGCCGAGCTCGGCAGACAGCTGCTTGGTGGCGTGCAATTGCGCGTCAGCGGTCCACTGCACGAATTCGACGAACTCGACCTCGCGGCGGTCGGGACCCCTGCGGAGCTCGGCGCATCTGGCATCGTCCGGTTGCCGCCATTCCACCGGCCATTCCCACCATGGCATATTGAAACGATGTCGCAGCACCTCGAAGCAGGCGAAGCGCGACAGCAGCGGCCCCCGATCGGCACGGAAAGCGTCAAACTGGTTGCGGCGGACGCCGCTCGCGCTTTTCACGAAACTGTCAAAGGCGGCGCGCAGGCCCAGCCATTTAAGAGCCGCCGTATCGGCATACGGGACGCGATCACCTTTGCGCAGCCGCGCGGCGGTCGTGGCCGCGTCCGGGATGAAGTCTGCCGAGAATTCCGGGATGGCCTCGACGTCGATATAGAGCGGATTGAGAAACAGCCGGCTGTTCGGCGAATAGGGGCTGCAATCGGCCGGATGATCGTCGAACAGGACGTGCAGCGGATTGAGCCCGACGCCGTCGGCGCCCAATTGCTTGGCGAGCCTGACCAGGCCCGCTAGATCGGTGAAATCGCCGATGCCCCAATTGCGATTCGAGCGGACGCCGTAGAGCTGCACGGCGAGCAGCCAACCGCGGTCGAAATCGCCGCCGAAGGCGCGCTCGGGTGCCACGATCATCGGCACCTCTTCCGTTGCACCTGCCGCGTCGGTCAGCGTCAACCGATGATAACCAAGCGGCAGGCCGTTCGGCCAGGCGATCACGGGCTCGCGCGTCTCGCCTTGGGCGATCACATTGCCGCTGCCCGTGATTTGCCATTGCAAGGGCGCGGCGCCGAGGGCGGCCAGCTCGGTGCGGGGACTGCCGAGAGCGCGAACCACGACCGGCCCGCTGACGAAGCGGTAAACCCGCTTCTCGGGCAGGGCGTCGAGGATCGATTTCAGCGCGCCGGGCGCGGTGACCCGCAGCTTTCCGAGGGCATCGACGAATTCGGATTGAACGCCCTTGATCCGGGCTTGAGCTAAAAGGTCCATTCGGCACGCAGCTTGCAGGCCATTCTCAGGCCGGGGGCATCGATTTTAACGTGGTCGCGGAAGAAGTTAGCTGCACTTAACTCGCAAACTGCGCCTGCCGTTCCCAAGGGAACCAATGACACACAAGCGGCTTTCTATATAGGTACCAAGCGTAGGTTCCCGACAAGGGAAACGGGCCCCTGCACTCTTGTCAATGGCATCACCGTGAACAAGACAATTCAAACTGTCGAGAGTGCCGCTGCCGGCAGCGCTTTCCTGATCGAAGACGTCTATCCGTTGATCGACGGCGGCCGCTTCGCCGTGAAGCGGATCGCGGGCGATCGCGTCGAGGTGTGGGCCGACATCTATCGCGACGGCGACGCCACAATCAGCGCCGCGCTGATCTGGCGCGGCGAGCAGGACCGCGAATGGCAGCGCGAGATCATGACCCACCATGGCGATGACCGCTGGTCCGGTGCGTTCACACCAGTCGTATCAGGTCAATATGTCTACGCCATCGAAGCCTGGACCGACGAATTCGCCACCTGGCGTCACGGGCTTGAGCGCAAGCAGCTGTCCGGCGGCGACGTCACGCTCGATGCGATCGAGGGCGCGGGCCTGCTGACCAAGGCGCATGGTGCGCGGCAGGACGCCGCGGTCGTGATTGTCAGGCAATGCGAAAACTATCTCGGCAGCGGCGATGTCGCGCCGCTGCTTGCGGCCGAATTGGGCGCGGCCATGGCCGAGAGCCAGGCGCGGCCCGACCTCACCCGCTCGCCGCTGTTTCCGTTGGTTATCGACCGCGACAGAGCGCGCTTCGGCGCCTGGTATCAGATGATGCCGCGCAGCCAGAGCCAGGCCGCCGGCCAGCACGGCACGCTCCGCGACTGCATCGCGCGGGTACCCGACATCGCCGCGATGGGTTTTGACGTGCTGTATTTCACGCCGATCCACCCGATCGGCCGTACCCGCCGCAAGGGCCGCAACAATGCACCTGTCGCAACCGAGGGCGAGCCCGGCTCGCCCTATGCGATCGGCGCCGCCGAGGGCGGCCATGATGCGCTGCATCCCGAACTCGGCACCATCGAGGATTTCCGCGCGCTGGTCGCGACCTGCCTGGAATACGGCCTCGAGCTCGCGCTCGACTTCGCCGTGCAATGCTCGCCGGACCATCCCTGGCTGACCCAGCATCCGGAGTGGTTCAAGTGGCGGCCGGACCGTTCGGTGCGCACGGCGGAAGGCCCCTATTCGGATATCGTCATTCCCGATTTCGCCTCCGTCGATCGGGTCGGGCTCTGGAACGCGTTTCGCGACGCGATGCTGTTCTGGATCGACCACGGCGTGACCATCTTCGCCATCGACAATCACGACACCGCGCCGCTTCCGTTCTGGGAGTGGCTCATCCTGGACATCCGCCGCCGGCATCCCGAGGTGATCCTGTTCTCCAAGACCTTTGCGCGGCCGAAGCTGATGAAGGGCCTCGCCAGGCTCGGCTTCGCGCAATCCTTCACCTATTTCCCCTGGCGCACCAGGAAGTGGGAGCTGGAGCAATATTTTGGCGAGCTGACGGGTTATCCGGAGCGGGACTTTTGTCGGCCGAACCTGTTCGTCAACACGCCGGACCTGCTGCCCTATCACCTCCAAAGCGGTGAGGCCTGGGCGTTCAAATCGCGGCTCGCGCTGGCCGCAACGTTATCAGGCAATTACGGCGTCTATAGCGGGTTCGAGCTGCTCGAGCATGAAGCCGTTCCCGGCCGCGAGGAATATCAGGATTCCGAGAAGTACCAGATCAGGCAGCGCGACTGGGACAAGGCCGGCAACATCAAGCCCTACATCACGGAGTTGAACCGCATCCGCAACGAGAACGCTGCGCTTCAGCAGACGGTGGACCTGCGCTTTCTCGGCCTCGAGGACGGCGAGACCATCGCCTTCGCCAAGGAGGCGGTTGATCCGGCCAACACCGTTGTCGCGGCAATCGCACTCTCACGTCATGCGCGCGAGTTCTGGTTGCCGCTCGGCGACCTCACCATCGATGTCGGCGGCGAACGCCGCCACGTCACCGCCCTCGAAAATCTCCTCACCGGCGAACAGTCCCGCATCGAATGGGGCGGGATCAAATTGCGTATCGATCCCGACCGCGATCCGGCGCTCTTGTTCCGCTGTCTGGCGTAAGGATTCACGCCATGAATGTTTTGTCTTCCGTCGATGCCAAGAAGGTCGAGGCTGCCGAGATCGTGGATGAGCTCTGGTACAAGGACGCCGTCATCTACCAGCTCCACGTCAAGGCCTTTGCCGACAGCAACAACGACGGCATCGGCGATTTCGCGGGCCTGACCGAGAAGCTGCCCTATCTGCAGGATCTCGGCGTCACCGCGCTGTGGCTGCTGCCGTTCTACCCCTCGCCCGGCCGCGACGACGGCTACGACATCGCCGACTACGGCGCCGTCAATCCCGATTTCGGGACGATGAAGGATTTCAAGCGCTTCATCCAGGAGGCGCAGAAGCGCGGCTTGCGCGTCATCACCGAGCTCGTCGTCAATCACACGTCCGACCAGCACAAATGGTTCAAGCGCGCGCGCCGCAGTCCTGCCGGCTCGAGCGCCCGCAACTGGTATGTCTGGAGCGACACCGACCAGAAATACCAGGGCACGCGGATCATCTTCACCGACACCGAGAAGTCGAACTGGACCTGGGATCCCGAGGCCGGTGCCTTCTACTGGCACCGCTTCTTCTCGCACCAGCCGGATCTCAATTTCGACAATCCGCGCGTGGTCAGCGCTCTCATCCAGGTGATGAAGCGCTGGCTCGATGCCGGTGTCGACGGCTTCCGGCTCGATGCGATTCCCTATCTCTGCGAGCGCGAGGGCACCTCGAACGAGAACCTCCCCGAGACGCATGCGATCATCAAACGTCTGCGCCAGGAGATGGATGCCTACTCCAAGGGAAAGCTGCTGCTGGCCGAAGCCAATCAATGGCCGGAGGACGTGCAGGAATATTTCGGCCGTGGCGACGAATGCCACATGGCCTACCACTTCCCGCTGATGCCGCGCATCTATATGGCGATCGCGCAGGAGGACCGCTTCCCGATCACCGACATTCTGCGGCAGACGCCGGACATTCCCGCGAGCTGCCAATGGGCGCTATTCCTGCGCAACCATGACGAGCTGACGCTGGAGATGGTCACCGACGTCGAGCGTGACTATCTCTGGACCACTTACGCCAATGATCCGCGCGCCCGCATCAACGTCGGCATCCGCCGGCGCCTCGCGCCGCTGATGGACAATGACCGGCGCAAGATCGAGCTGATGAACTCGCTGCTGCTGTCCTTCCCCGGCACGCCAATCATCTATTACGGCGACGAGATCGGGATGGGCGACAATATCTATCTCGGCGACCGCAACGGCGTGCGCACGCCGATGCAGTGGAGCCCGGACCGCAACGGCGGCTTCTCGCGCGCCGATCCCGCCCGTCTCTATGCGCCGCTGATCATGGATCCCGTCTACGGCTACGAGTCGGTCAACGTGGAAGCGCAGTCGCGCAGCCTGTCCTCGCAGCTCAGCGCCACCAAGCGGCTGATCTCGGTACGCAAGTCGACGCTGGCCTTTGGCCGCGGCACCATGACCTTCATCCGCCCGGCCAACCGCGCCGTGCTCGCCTATGTCCGGCAATATCGCGACGAGGTGATCCTCTGCGTCGCGAATCTGTCGCGCGCGGCGCAGGCGACCGAGCTCGATCTGTCGCCGTGGAAGGACCGCATCCCGCAGGAGATGCTCGGCCGCACGCGTTTTCCGTCGATCGGCGAGCTGCCTTACATGATCACGCTGGGGCCTTACGGCTTCTACTGGTTCCAGCTTCAGGAGCGCGACAAGTCCGAGCTGGTGGCGCCGAGCGCCGTGCCGGAATTCGAGACGCTGGTGGTCCCGGTTAATTCGACCTGGGTATCGCTGGCCCGCGAACGCGGCGTGTTCGAGCACGACGTGCTGCCGGGCTTCCTGTCGCGAACGCGCTGGTATCCCGAGCACAACCCCAAGCACATCAAGCCCACGCTGACCTCGGCGGTGCCGTTCTGCGACATCGGCGACAACCGGCCCTGGATCGCATTCTTCGAGACGGCGAAGGACGGCGTCACCACGCGCTATGTGCTGCCGATGCAGATCGAGTGGATGCGCTTCGACCGTGAACGCTTCAACCCGAAGGCACTTGCCGCCGTACGCCAGGGCGCGCGCGAAGGCACGCTGCTCGACGTCGCCACGGATCAGATCTTCATCGGACTGTTCCTGCGAGGCTTGTCGCAGAACCTGGCGGTGGAGGAGAACAATCTGAGGCTCGAATTCAGGCCGACCAGCCTGTTTTCCGAGTACACCGTGAAGGAGCCCGCGCGCATCCGCGCGATCGAGCAATCGAACAGCACAGCCCTGGTCGACAACCAGTATGTCGCCAAGATCTATCGCCAGCTCGAAAGCGGCGCCAACCCGGAGATCGAGATCGGCCACTATCTCACGGAGATCGTGCGCTTCCCCAATACACCGGCGCTGCTTGGCAGCGTCGAGCTGGTCGAAGGCGATAGCCGCAGCGCGGTCGGCGTTTTGCACGCCTATGTCGAAAACCAGGGCGACGGCTGGGCCGTGACCACGGGTTATCTCGACCGCTACATCGATGAGCAGCGGCTGGGGCCGGTGGACGAGATGCCCCGGGCCACCCAGGAGCAGGCGCCCTATCTGCATTTCATGGCGCAGACCGGCCGGCGACTTGCCGAGCTGCACGTGGCTCTGGCCGCCGCAAAGCCCGCCGCTCTCGCGCCAGAGCCGATCGGCTCAGCGCACGTCAAGCGCTGGATCTCAGACCTCAAGGCTCGCGCTGAGCGCGTCATCGAACGGCTGGCTGACAGCCGCGATGGCCTGCGTGAGGGCGACCGTCCGCTGATCGACCAGCTGGTCGCGGTGCGCGCGACCCTGCCCGACCACCTCAATGCGCTCTTGCCATCGGACATCGGCGGGTTGAACATCCGCCATCATGGCGACTTCCGCCTCGGGCAAATTCTGATCGTGAAGGACGACATCTTCATCATCGATTTCGACGGCGATCCGCGTCTCGCGCTGGCAGACAAGCGGGGCAAGCTGCCTGCCGCGCGCGACGTCGCGGGTCTGGTCCGCTCGATTGATCTTTCGGTTAACGCGGCGCTTAACCGGGCGATCTCCGGGGGCAGCGACGAGCAGGGCCGGCTCACGGCCGCGCTGGACGAATGGCGCGAGCGCGCCACCGCGACCTTCCTGTCCGCCTATCGCGAGGCCATGACCGATCGACGGCTCTGGCCGGAAGAGAACCATTCCGCGGACGGCATGTTAAGGTTTTTCCTGCTTGATCAAGCGTTCGACGAGGTAGAGTACGAGCTGTCCCACCGGCCGGAGGGGCTCAATGCGCCGCTGACCGGCCTGCTTCGCATTCTGTCCAATGCCGAGAGCGAAGCCCATGCCTAAACTGCCAGCCGAAGCCTACGCGATCATCGAGGGCCGCCACTCCGACCCCTTCCACTATCTCGGGCTGCACCCCGAGGGGAGCAAGAGCGTCGTGCGCGCCTTCCTGCCCGAAGCCTCGAATGTCGAGGCCGTCGGCGAGCATGGCGAAGTCGCCCAGCTCGACCGCGTCCACGATTCCGGCCTGTTCATCGGTGCCCTGCCCAACGGCTCGAAGCATTACCAGCTCCGCGCCAAATTCGGCGACAACGTCGTCGAGTTCGAGGATGCCTATCGCTTCCCGCCGATCCTGACCGATTTCGACCTCTACCTGCTCGGCGAAGGTACCCATCAGCGGATCTACGACAAGCTCGGCGCGCATCCGATGCGGCTGGAGGGCATCGACGGCATCGGCTTCGTGGTGCTGGCTCCGAATGCGCGACGCGTGTCCGTGGTCGGCGATTTCAATTTCTGGGATGGGCGGCGTCACCCGATGCGGGTGCGCGGCGCCGGCTATTGGGAATTGTTCATTCCGCACGCCAAGGCCGGCGACCACTACAAATTCGAGATCATCGGGCCACACGGCCACCTTCTGCCGCTGAAATCCGACCCGCTGGCATTTGCCAGCGAGGTTCGGCCGAAGACGGCCTCCATCGTGTTCGACGAAGCGCATTTGCCACGGCCGCGTCCTGCGCCCGACGGCATCAACGCGCTCTCGGCACCGATGTCGATCTACGAGGTCCATCTCGGCTCGTGGCGGCGCAAGAACGGCGACGAATGGCTGACCTATCGCGAGCTCGCCGAGCAGTTGCCGGCTTATGCGCGCGATATGGGCTTTACTCATCTCGAATTCCTGCCTGTCAGCGAGCATCCGTTCGACGGCTCCTGGGGCTATCAGCCGACCGGCCTCTATGCACCGACCAGCCGCTTCGGTTCGCCCGAGGATTTTGCCGCCCTGGTCGATGCCTGCCATCGCGAGGGCATCGGTGTGCTGCTCGACTGGGTGCCCGGTCATTTCCCGGACGATCCGCACGGGCTCGGCAGCTTTGACGGCACCTCGCTCTACGAGCACGCCAACCCGCTGCAGGGCCGCCACCTCGACTGGGGCACGCTGATCTACAATTACGGTCGCACCGAAGTGACGAACTTCCTGGTGTCGAACGCACTGTTCTGGCTCGAGCGCTACGCCATCGACGGCCTGCGCGTCGATGCGGTCGCGTCCATGCTCTACCTCGATTACAGCCGCCCGCCCGGCGCGTGGATTCCGAACCAGTATGGCGGCCGCGAGAACATCGAGGCCATAAACTTTCTGCGCCGCTTCAACACCGAACTGTTCGCGCGCTTCCCGCAGGCGACCACGGCGGCCGAAGAATCCACGGCATGGCCGCAGGTCTCGCGTCCGGTGGAATTCGGCGGGCTCGGCTTCGGCTACAAGTGGAATATGGGCTGGATGCACGACACGCTGAACTACATCAGCAAGGATCCCATCCATCGCAAGCATCATCACGGCGATATCCTGTTCGGCTTGCACTACGCGTTCTCGGAAAACTTCATCCTGCCGCTGTCGCATGACGAGGTCGTGCACGGAAAGCGCTCGCTCCTCGGTCGCATGCCCGGCGACGAATGGCAGCGCTTTGCCAATTTGCGCGCCTATTACAGCTTCATGTTCGGCCATCCCGGCAAGAAGCTGCTGTTCATGGGCGCGGAGATCGCGCAGAGCCGCGAGTGGAATCACGATCAGTCGCTCGACTGGCACCTGCTCGAATACAAATATCATTCCGGCATCCAGGCACTGATCCGCGACCTCAACCGGGCCTATCGCGCGGTGCCGGCGCTGCATCAGATGGATTGCGACCAGGCCGGCTTCGAATGGCTGATCACGGATGACGCCAACCGCAACGTGTTCGCCTGGATGCGCAAGGGATTTGATGAGCACGCGCGGTGCCTGGTGATCGTCAACTTCTCCCCGAACGTCTACCGCAACTACCGCGTTCGCGTGCCGTTTGCCGGCAAGTGGAAAGAGGTGTTCAATTCGGACTCCGCCCATTATGGCGGCACCAATGTCGGGAACATCGGCGAGGTCCAGACCGTTGACGGCAAGACGCCCGAGCTCCGCCTCACCATTCCGCCGCTCGCCGCGATCTTCCTCGTTCCGGAAAGCTGACCGATGCGTCTGACTACTGGATCGCACGCACGCCTCGGCGCAAGCTGGGACGGACGCGGCACCAATTTCGCGCTGTTTTCCGCCAACGCGCAGAAGGTAGAGCTCTGCCTGTTCGACCCCCAGGGCCGGCGCGAGCTGGAGCGCATCGAATTACCGGAGCGTACCGAAGACGTCTGGCACGGCTATCTCAACGACGTCTCGCCGGGCCAGCTCTACGGCTACCGCGTGCACGGCCCCTACGAGCCCGAGCACGGCCACCGCTTCAATTCCAACAAGCTGTTGCTGGACCCCTACGCCAAGCGGCTCGCCGGACGGCTGGTTTGGAGCGACGCGCATTTCGCTTACCGCACCGGCTCGGCGCGCGAGGATCTGTCCTTTGATCGCCGCGACAATGCGCGCGGCATGCCCAAGGCCGTCGTGGTCGACGAGACCTTCAACTGGGGCCGGCGCGAAATCCGGCCCAATATTCCCTGGGAAGACACCATCATCTACGAGGCTCACGTCAAGGGCCTGACGCAGAAGCGCGATGACGTGCCGCCAAATTTGCGCGGCACCTATGGCGGCCTGTCGTCGCCGGCGATGATCGAGCATCTGAAGAAGCTCGGCGTCACCACGGTCGAGCTACTGCCGATCCACGCCTTCGTCGACGACCGCGTGCTGGTGGAGAAGAAGCTCGTCAATTACTGGGGTTACAACACGCTGTCCTTCTTTGCGCCGGAGCAGCGCTACGCCCAGGACAACGTGCTCGATTCCTTCCGCACCACGGTAGCGCGCCTGCACGATGCCGGCATCGAGGTGATGCTCGACGTCGTCTATAACCACACCGCCGAAGGCAATCATCTCGGACCGACGCTGTGCTACCGCGGCATCGACAATGCCTCCTATTACTGGCTGAACCGCGAGAACCCGCGCTACTATGACGACTTCACCGGCTGCGGCTCGTCGGTGAAACTCACCCATCCGCGCGTGCTGCAGATGGTGATGGATTCGCTGCGCTACTGGGTCGAGGTCTGCCATGTCGACGGCTTCCGCTTCGACCTCGCCACCACGCTGGCACGCGGCCCGAACGGCTATGATCGCGGCATCTCGTTCCTCACCGCGATCCGGCAGGACCCGGTGCTCGCGACCGTCAAGCTCGTTGCCGAGCCCTGGGATCTCGGCCTCGGCGGCTATCAGGTCGGCGCATTCCCCTCGCAATGGTCGGAGTGGAATGACCGCTATCGCAGCGCCATGCGCCGCTACTGGAGCGGCGAAGGCAGCCTGATCGGCGACATCTCCAGCCGCATGACCGCGTCCTCCGACCTGTTCAACCACGACGGACGGCGCCCCCGCGCCAGCATCAACCACATCACCGTGCATGACGGTTTCACGCTCGCCGACCTGTTCAGCTATAACGAGAAGCACAACGAGGCCAACGGCGAGGACAATCGCGACGGCTCCAGCGACAACCACAGCAACAATTGCGGTGTCGAGGGCCCGACCGACGATCCGAACATCCTCAGCCTGCGGCGGCAGCTGCGCAAGAACGTGCTGGCCTGCCTGATGCTGGCGCAGGGCATTCCGCTGATCCTCGCCGGCGACGAGGTTGGCAACACGCAGTCCGGCAACAACAACGCCTATTGCCAGGACAACGAGGTGGGCTGGGTCGGCTGGGACAATCTCGGCAAGGACGGCGACGACATGATCGATTTCGTCGCCGACCTCGCCGAGATCCGCCGCCGGTTCTCGCAACTTCGCAGCCATCGCTGGCTCGACGGCCGACCGAAGGACGGCATCTCCTACGGCGCGCTGTGGCTGACGCCCGCCGGCGACGAGATGACGGAAAACGACTGGAAATTCCCGGAGGGCCGGTTCCTCTCTTATGTGATGGGACCGATGGAACCGGGCAGCGCGGCGATCTTTATCGTATTGAACGCCGCCCCCGAAGAGATCGCATTCAAATTGCCAAAAATGCCCGAATACAAGAGCTGGCAGCAGATCCTGAACACGACGGATGCCAAGCTGAACAGCGTTGATTTCCTGCCCGGAAGCGACAGCAAGGCGCCGCCGCGCTCGGTGCTCGCCTTCGCGGGGGCGCTATGAGGCCATCGTTCGGGGCGAAGCCGACCAAGGACGGCATATCGTTCCGATTGTGGGCGCCTGGCGCGCGTCGCGTCGATCTCCTGCTCGGAAGAGGGCACGCGATGCAGCGCCGCCAGGATGGCTGGTATGTCACCGAGATCGCCGGGCTGCCGGTCGGCAGCACCTACAAGTTTCGGATTGACGACGAGATCGACGTGCCCGATCCGGCGTCGGCCTTTCAGCCCGAGGATGTGTTCGGCCCGAGCGAGGTGATCGATCACGATGCCTTCGCGTGGCGCGCGAAGGATTGGCGCGGCCGCCCCTGGGAAGAGACGGTGCTGATCGAGACTCATGTCGGTACCTTCACGCGCGATGGCACCTACCGCGCCATGATCGACAAGCTCGATCATCTCGTCGCGACCGGCATCACGGCGCTGGAGCTGATGCCACTGGCCGATTTCGCCGGCCGCCGCGGCTGGGGCTATGACGGCGTGCTGTGGTATGCGCCCGACAGCGCCTATGGCCGCCCCGAACAGCTGAAGGCGCTGATCGACGAAGCCCATCTGCGCGGGCTGATGGTGTTCCTGGACGTCGTCTACAATCACTTCGGCCCCGAAGGAAACTATCTTGGCCGCTACGCGCCGACCTTCTTCACCGACGCGCACACGCCCTGGGGCAGCGCGATCGATTATCGCGTGCCGCAGGTGCGGGCCTTCGCCGTCGAAAACGCGCTGTCCTGGCTCAGCGACTACCGTTTCGACGGGTTGAGGCTGGATGCCGCCAACCACATCATGGCGATCCCCGGTGAACAATCAGTGCTGCACGACCTCAGCGCGGCCGCCGGTGAGCTCGCCAAGGCCACCGGACGACACATTCATCTGGTGCTGGAGAACGGCGACAACCGCGCCAGCCTGCTCGACGCCGCACAGGAGCCGCCGAACGGCAAATATCGCGCGCAGTGGAACGATGATTATCATCACGTCTGGCATGTGATGCTGACCGGCGAGCTCGCCGGTTACTACGCCGACTACCAGACGCCGCGCCTGGATCTCGCGCGCGCGCTCGGCTCGGGTTTCGTCTACCAGGGCGAGATCTCGGAATTCTGGGGCAAGAAGCCGCGCGGCGAAGCGAGTGGCGAATTGCCGCCGGCAAGCTTCGTCAACTTCCTGCAAAACCACGACCAGATCGGCAATCGTCCACTGGGCGACCGGCTGGAGAGTTTGGCATCGCCGCAGCAGATCGAGGCTGCACTTGCGGTCACGTTGCTCGTACCGATGGTGCCGATGCTGTTTCAGGGTGAGGAATGGGGCTCGACGGCCCCCTTCCCATTCTTCTGTGATTTCCACGGCGGCCTTATCGACGCTGTCCGCAAAGGCCGCCGGCAGGAATACGCCTGGGCCTACGAGAAATATGGCGATGACGTGCCGGATCCGTTCGATCCGGCAACACTGCAATCGGCCGTGCTGGACTGGACCGGGCGCACGCCGGCGCAGGATGCACGGCTCGCGCTGGTGCGAAAGCTGCTCGCAGTTCGTCGCAAGGAGATCGCACCGCGGCTCAAGGACGCGAGCTTCGGCGACGCCGAGGCTTCCGACAACGGCTTGCTTGCCGCCCATTGGCGCATGGGCGACGGCACCACGCTGCGCCTGACTGCAAATCTGTCGGACAAGGATATCGCGCATTCCATCGGCAATGCGGGCGCGCCGATCTGGGGCAGCGCAAGCGGCGATCGGCTTCCGCCCTGGTCGGTGATCTGGCATCTCGGAGGTTGATATGCCCTCCGCGATTCCTCTCGCGACTTACCGGCTCCAGCTCACTGCGGATTTCGACTTCGACAAGGCCGCGGCGGTGGTGCCTTACCTGAAGGCGCTTGGGATCACGCATCTCTACGCCTCGCCGGTCATGAAGGCGCGCAAGGGCTCGACCCACGGCTACGACACCGTCGATCACAGCCAGTTCAATCCAGAGCTCGGCGGCGAGGCTGGCTTTGCGCGCCTCAGCGACGCGCTCGCGCAGCACGATCTCGGTCTCATCATCGACTTCGTGCCGAACCATGTCGGCGTGCATTTTGCCGACAATCCCTGGTGGCTGGACGTGCTGGAATGGGGGCAGACCTCGCCGCACGCGGCCGCCTTCGATATCGACTGGGATTTGCTGCCCCACCGGGCCCGTGGCGGCGTGCTGCTGCCGATCCTTGGCTCATCCTATGGTGAGGCGCTCGAGCGCGGCGACATCGCGCTGCGCTATGATCCCGAGGAAGGCAGCTTTTCCGCCTGGTATTTCGAGCATCGCCTGCCGATCGCGCCGGAGCGCTATGGCGAGCTGCTGCGGATGATCGTGAAGGAGGCGGACGCTGCCGAGACCGAGGCCGGCAAACGCCTGCTCTCGCTCGCCGCACGCTACACCGGCCTGCGCCGGCCGAACCGCAAGGAAGCTCCCGGCTTCAAGACGGAACTGAAAGAGATCGCCGGCGCCGCCGACATCATCGCGCACGGCCTCGCCGCCTATCGCTCGGCAAAAGATCGCCCGGCGCAAACGCTGGCGCTGCATCATCTGCTGGAGCGGCAGAACTACAAGCTCGGCCATTGGCGCCTTGCGTCGAGCGACATCAATTATCGCCGCTTCTTCGACGTCAACGGGCTCGCCGGCCTGCGCGTCGAGGACGCGAGCACCTTCGCGGCCACGCACCGGCTGGTGAAGCAGCTCGTTGCCGACGACAAGCTACAGGGCATCCGCCTCGACCATATCGATGGCCTGCGCGATCCCGCGCAATATTGCCAGCGGCTGCGCCGGCTGGTGCGCGACGCGCAAGGCAACACAAAGCCGTTCTACACGGTGATCGAAAAGATCCTGTGCGAACACGAGCGACTGCCGCATTTCGCCGGCGTCCAGGGCACCACCGGCTATGAGTGGATGAACTCCATCACCCAGGTGCTGGTCGACGCCAAGGGGCTGGAGGCGCTGGACGAGACCTGGCGGCAGATCAGCAACCGGCCGCCGCGACTCGCGCCCTATGTCAAGGACGCCAAGCGGCGCGTGCTGGAGACACTGCTGACCAGCGAATTTACCGTGCTGGCCCGGCTGCTCGCGCGCATCGCCAATGGTCACTACTCGACCCGCGACTTTTCCGCCGACAGCTTGCGGCAGGCGCTGGAATTGTATGTGCTGCACTTCCCGGTCTATCGCACTTACCTGACGCATAGCGGCCCGACGGCGCTCGACCGAAAACTGATCGACGACACCATCGCGCGCGCCCGCGCCGAATGGTTCGCCGCGGACGAAGGCATTTTCGACTTCCTGCGCGATGCGCTCACCATGGACCTGCTCAAGCCCGGCCGCCCGCCGCACAGCGCCCCGCGCGTGCGCCGTTTTGCGCTGAAGGTGCAGCAGTTCACCGGGCCGATGATGGCGAAATCGCTGGAGGACACGGCTTTCTATCAATTCCACCGGCTGCTGGCGCTGAACGAGGTCGGCGGCGATCCCGCAAGCAAAGGCCTCAGCATTTCCACCTTCCACGAGGCCATGCGGGCCCGCGCCAGGGAATGGCCGCAAGGGATGACGGCGACCGCGACCCACGATACCAAGCGCGGCGAGGATGCGCGTGCGCGGATCGCGGCGCTCAGCGAAATTCCGGGCGAATGGACCAGCGCGGTTTCGCGCTGGAAGGTGCTGAACGCACCGCACCTCGCGCTCCACGGCAATCTGCGCGCGCCATCGGCGACGTTCGAATATATGCTTTACCAGACCCTGCTCGGCGCCTGGCCGCTCGAGGAAAGGGATGCCAGTTTCCTCGAGCGCATCCAGGCCTATGCGTTAAAGGCCGCACGCGAGGGCAAGGAAGAGACGAGCTGGCTCAATCCGCATGAGGCGTATGAGAGCGGCGTAAAGAGCTTCATCGAGAAAATCCTCGATCCCACGCTGTCAGGCGAATTCCTGGAGGCGATGCAGACCCTCGCCCGCCGCGTCGCGCTGCTCGGTGCGCTGAATTCGCTGAGCCAACTCACGCTGAAGGCGACGCTGCCGGGCGTGCCCGATTTCTACCAGGGCACCGAATACTGGGACCTGTCGCTGGTCGACCCCGACAACCGCCGCCCGGTGGATTTTGCCTTGCGGCAAGCGGCGCTAGGTTCGTTGGAAACGCTGGACTGGAGTGGACTGATCAAGAGCTGGCTGGACGGACAGCTCAAGCTCGCCTGGACGCGGCATCTCCTCAAGCTGCGCAATGAACTCGCCGACGTCTTCGCGCAGGGCGACTATCAGCCGCTCGATGTCCGTGGCGCACACGCGGACCATGTCATCGCCTTTGCCCGTCGCCGCGGCCGCGCTGCCGCGGTCGTCGTGGTCGCACGCCAGTTCGCACCCTTCACGCAAGCCGGGCGGGAATGGCCCACACTCGAAGGGTTTGACGCCACCGTCGACATCAGCGGCTATACCGCGTCGGGCCTTGCGGGCAACGAACTGCCGCTGGCGCAGGCCTTTCGCGACTTTCCAGCTGCGGTCATCGAAACCCGCGCAGCAAGCGCCATCAGGCCTCCGAGACAGCGCGTCCGCGCCTGACGCCTATTTTCTCTCGTCCTTGGTCAGCAGCAATTGTCCACGCTTGCGGATAGTCGCCTGCGCCATCTCGGCGAAGCGCTGCAGCAGCCACGGCAGCACCACCTCGACCTTGACGTGATCGTCGGCGACATCGACTTGGCCCGTCGCAATCTGCCCGAGCGCGCGAATGCGAAAGGCCAGAGTGTCGCCGCTCCAGCGCTCCTCCTCGACCTGCATCACGGGATTGCTCGCCGCGGCGCGGCCGAGCCCGGTCTTGAGCCGATGCACCGCTTCCTCGCGACCGAGGCGATGCGGAATGGAAACGACAAGCGGTGCTGACATGGCCCTGCCTGTGCTGGCTGATCCTCACATAGTCATGCCGGTCGGACGGTCAAAGGTTCCATGCAAGTTGGGAGCTGTCGACCCGTTTCAAATCCGGAACTTTAAAACCTGCGGCAAGTTGGCTCCGAACAACGGGACAGGTTGCAACGACCCTTTCAACAAAGGGCTGGAGGAGACTAGCATGTCTATTGGTACGATCATTCTGATCATTTTGGTCATCGCGCTGCTCGGTGGCTTCAGCGGCATCGGCGGTGGGCCGTTCTACGGCACTGGCTATTACGGCGGCGGCGGCCTTGGGCTCGTCATCATCATCCTGCTGATCCTCCTGCTGTTGGGGCGGATCTAGTCGATATCTCGTAGGGTGGGCAAAGTCGCAACGCGCCGTGCCCACCTCTTCGTTGCAAGACAAAAAGGATGGTGGGGACGCTTCGCTTTGCCCACCCTACTTCATTTTCCCCGCCAGCTTCTTCACCGCCGCCTTGATCGACGTAGCCGCTTCGTCGTAGCCGCTCCAGGCTTTCGAACGCGACAACAAGGCGGGCACGGTTCTCACCGTGAATTTCTTCGGATCGAGATCGCCCTTCACCTGCGCCCAGGTGACCGGCATCGACACGGTCGCGCCATCGCGGGCACGCGGTGACAGTGGCCCCACCGCGGTGGACATGCGATCGTTGCGCAGATAGTCCAGGAAAATCTTCCCGTTGCGCAGCTTCTTCGACATGTTGAGCAGATAGCGCTCGGGATCGTCATCGGCCATCCACTGGCAGATGCCTTGTGCGAACGCCTTGGCTTCCTTCCAGCTCACCTTGTCGCGCGCGCCATGGAGCAGCGGCACCACGACGTGGAGGCCCTTGCCGCCAGTGGTCTTGCAAAAGCTCTCCATGCCGACATCGGCCAGCCGCTGGCGCATCGCCTTTGCCGCTTCGACGACATCGGCAAATTTGACGTCCGGTGCAGGATCGAGATCGAACACCAACCGGCCCGGCGTGTCATAGGCGTCGGGCGCGCAATTCCAGGGATGCAGCTCGACGCCGCCGATCTGCGCGACCGCGGCAAGCCCCTCGACGCGGTCGATCTGCAGGTATGGCTTACGATCGCCGGAGACTTTTGCGAGCTCGAGCAGGTTCGAGGTGCCCTGCATCGCATGCCGCTGGAAGAATTTTTCACCGCCGATTCCGTCCGGCGCACGCAGAATCGAGCAGGGGCGGCCCTTGAGATGTTCGATCATCCAGCCGCCGACGGCCTCGAAATAGCGCGCAAGATCGAGCTTTGTGACGCCCTCGGCGTCGCCGCCGTCCGGCCATAGCTCCTTCTCCGGCTTCGAGATGACGACGCCCATCACCTCGGCGGTGGCAGCGCCCTTCGATTGCTTGCCCGTCTTCGGCACAGCGCGCTTCCTGGCGGAAGGCTTCGCGAGTTCGGTATCCGCAGGCGTTTCCGCCTCGACCTCCTCAGCCGGCTTGTCCTGCCGCAAGCCCTTGAACGCGGCCTGGCGAATATTGCCGTCGGCCGTGAAGCCAGCGAACTCGATCTCGGCCACCAGCTCCGGCTTCAGCCAATGCACGTCGCGGGTCTTCTTGGGCGCGTTCTTGCCGCCGAACGGGTTTTCGTTCGACGCAGCCTCCTTCAAGAACGGCATGATGCGCTTGACCTTGTCGGCGCCAAAGCCGGTGCCGACTATGCCAACAAAGGCAAGGTGATCGCCGCGATAGACGCCCGCCATGAGCGATCGGAATTTCCCGGCGGTCGTCTTCCAGCCGCCGATCACGACCTCATGCCCGGCGCGGCATTTGGCCTTGGTCCAGCTCTCGGTACGACCCGACCGGTAAGGCGCATCGAGCTTCTTCGAGACCACGCCTTCGAGCTCGAGCTTGCAGGCCGATTGCAGCACCGCGTCTCCGCCGCTTTCGAAATGCTCGACATAGCGGATCTGGCTGGATTTCTTCTTGCGTGCTTCGAGGAGTGCCTTGAGGCGATCCTTGCGCTCCCCGAGTGGCAGACGGCGGTAATCGAGGCCCTCGGCAAACAGGAGGTCGAATGCGAAGAAGATCAGGTCCTCCGTCCTCCCGTCGGACAGTGCGGCCTGGAGCGATGAAAAATTCGGCGCACCGTTGTGGTCGAGCGCGACGATCTCGCCGTCGATCAGCGCGTCCGGCAGTGCACTGGCCTCCTTCGCAATCGAAGCGAACTTGTCGGTCCAGTCGAGGCCCTTGCGCGTCTTCAGCGTCGCTTCGCCGTCCTCGACGCGAAGCTGCACGCGGTAGCCGTCGAACTTGATCTCGTGGCACCAGCCGTCTGCCGGCGGCGGCCGCTCGACCGGAGTGCAGAGCTGCGGCGCCACGAAGTCTGGCATCTCCGAGACCTTCTTGGGCGCGGTCGCAGTCGTCGCCTTCTTTTTCGAGGTTTTGACGCTCTTCAAGGCCGCGCGCGGCGCCGGCTTAATGGTCCGCCCTTTGGTCTCCTCGGCGCGGTTGGACTGCCAGACCGCATCGGCCTTGCCCTTGGCCCCCTTTGCCAGCATGAACGGCTTTGGCGCGCGGCCCCTGCCGCCGGCGATCTGCTCCATAGCGCGGCCGGACGCGACGGACTTGTCCTCGCTCAGAATATCCTCATCCTCGCTGGCATATTCGTCGCGGTGCTTGATCAGCAGCCAGTTGGTTCGCTTGCCGCCGCTGCGATCGTGTCGCATCCGCACCAGCACCCAGCTGCCATGCAGCTTCTCGCCACGGAGGGTGAACTTGAGGTCGCCCTTTTTGAAGCCGGCTTCGGGATCATCGGATTCCCAGGTGCCGCGGTCCCACAGCATCACCGTGCCGCCGCCATACTGGCCTTCGGGAATGGTCCCCTCGAAATCGCCATAGTCGAGCGGATGGTCCTCGACCTCGACAGCGAGCCGCTTGTCGTGCGGATCGAGCGAGGGGCCCTTGGTCACCGCCCAGGACTTGAAGACGCCGTCGAATTCGAGGCGGAAGTCGTAATGCAGCCGGGTCGCATCATGCTTCTGAATCACGAAGCGCCGCTGGTTGGACGGCGCGACCGCCGACTCGCCGGAGGGCTCCGGCGTCTTCTCGAAATCGCGTTTCTGTCGGTAGGTGGAGAGTTTTCGCAGCACGACCGGTCCCGCATTCTCTAATTGCGTTGAAGCCTATCACGGCCAAAGTCACACCCGGAACCAAAACCCCACGGGGCGGTTGGGGTTCCAAAACGCATTGAGAACGCTGGAGAATGGAAATGGCGCCCCGTGCCTATTGGAAGGGAACGTTGAAACTGTCGCTGGTCAGCTGCCCGGTCGCGCTCTACCCCGCGACCACGGCGGCCGAGAAGACGCGGTTTCACATGATCAACCGCGAGACCGGCAACCGGCTCAAGCAGCAGATGGTTGATTCCGAGACCGGCGATGTCGTCGAGAGCGACCAGAAGGGCCGCGGCTACGAGCTGCGCAAGGGCAAATCTGTCGAGATCGAGCCTGAGGAGCTCGAGGCGGTCCAGATCGAGAGCAATCACACCATCGACATCGAAAGCTTCGTGCCGAGCGAGGAGATCGACCAGCGCTATCTCAACCATCCCTATTACATCGCGCCCGAAGGCAAGGCTGCGGTGGATGCCTTTGCCGTGATCCGCGACGCCATGAAGGACCAGGACCGCGTGGCACTCGCCAAGATCGTGCTCACCAACCGCGAGCACATCATCGCGATCGAGCCGCTCGGCAAGGGCCTGCTCGGCACCACGCTGCGCTTCCCTTACGAGCTGCGCGACGAGGACCAGTTCTTCGACGACATCAGGAGCCCGAAGATCTCCAAGGACATGGTCGAGCTCGCCGGGCACATCCTCCACACCAAGGCGGCGCATTTCGACCCGAGCAAGTTCAAGGACGAGTACGAGACCGCGCTGAAAGCGCTGGTCAAGCGCAAGGCCAGCGGCAAGAAGATCGCGATGCCCGAGCCCGAGGAACGGCCGAGCAACGTCGTCAGCCTGATGGATGCGCTGAAGCAGAGCCTGAAGGGGCGCGGCGGGAAGAAGGCGGCGGCGAGGTCGCATGCGCGCCGCGCCACGGGGCGACAGAGGGCCACGCGGAAAACGCAGCGGATGACGGCGCGGCACAGGAAGGCGGGGTAGATCTCCGCCGCGCAATCTTCCCCTCGTGGTGGGGAGGTGATGGAGCCTAATCCCCTGCCTTCAGCCGGTACCCGATCCCCGTCTCGGTCAGCACATATTGCGGCCGCTCCGGATCCGCCTCGATCTTCTGGCGAAGCTGGCGGACATAGACGCGCAGATATTGCGCATCGGTCAGCTCGTCCCAGAGCTCTTTCAGCAGAAAGCGATGGGTCAGCACCTTGCCGGCGTGCTGCACCAGCACGCGGAGAAGGTCGTATTCCTTCGGCGAGAGTTTGACGTCGCGCTCGCCAAGCCTAACGATGCGGCGAACCAGATCAACAGAGAGATCACCGGAACGGAAGATCGGGCGCTCGCCCTGCACCTGAAGCTGGTGGCGCAAGGCTGCACGCAGGCGCGCCAAAAGCTCGTCCATGCCGAACGGCTTCGTCAGATAATCATCGGCACCGAGATCGAGCGCCTGCACCTTGCCGGCTTCGTCGCCGCGGCTCGACAGCACCACGATCGGCACGGCTTCATTGCGCGCGCGGATGGTGCGCAGCAGCTCGTGGCCCTGGATGTCGGGCAGGCCGAGATCGAGGATGATCAGCGCGGGCTCTTCGGTGAGCTTCTCCAGCGCGATCTTGCCGTTCGACGCCTCGAGGATCTCGTAGCCCTGGGTCGAAAGCCCCATCCGCAGCAATTTGCGGATCGGCGGCTCGTCGTCGATCACTAGAACCTTGATCTGGGCGGCGCTCATGCGGCGGTATCCAACGCGTGGGTCTGTGCCGGAACGGGCAGACGGATGGTGAGGACCGCGCCGCTCCGGTCACTGCGGTTGGCGGCCGTGACCGTGCCGCGCATCGCCTCGACAAAGCCGCGCGAGATGGCAAGCCCGAGCCCGGTTCCGGGACGGACATGGTCGCCCTTCTGCGCACGATAGAACTTGTCGAACACGCTTTCGAGCTCGTCGGACGGGATGCCGGCGCCCTCGTCGGCGATCTCCAGCGCCACCTGATCGCGCTCGCGCCGGCTCTTGATCGCAATCGTTGTCTCTGGCGGCGAGTATTTCGCGGCATTGTCGAGCAGGTTGAACAGCACCTGCTCGAACAGCACGGCGTCGAGCTCAAGCATCGGCAGATCGGCGGCCAGAACCAGCTCGACCTTGTGCGCGGTCAGGATCTTTGAAGCCCGCCGCAGCGCGCTGCCGACGATCTCGCCGAGATCGTGCAGCGCCGTGTTAGGCACGATGGCGCCGGACTCGAGCTTGGTCATGTCGAGCAGATTGGCGATGAAGCGATTGAGCCGTTCGGACTCGTCGATCACGGTGGCGAGCAGATCGCGCTTCTCGGTGTCGGACAGCGCGCCGGCGAGATCGCGCATGGTCGACGCTGCGCCCAGCACAGAGGCGAGTGGCGTCTTCAGATCGTGCGAGATCGACGTCAACAGCGCCGAGCGCAGCCGCTCGGACTCAACAGTACGCTTGACCCGGTCCATGTCCTCGACCAGCAGCACGCGCTCGATCGCGAGCGCGCCCTGATCCACCAGCGCGTCCAGCAGCCGGCGCTGGTCCGGTGTCAGCAGCGGTCCGGTGCGGTCGTTGTCGATGCCGATGACGCCGATCGGGCCGCGCCCGGTGCGCATTGGCAGGAACAGGCGCTTCGCGCCCGGCAACGTATCCGAACCGCGGCCGGCGGGACGGTCGTTGCTCCAGGCCCAGTTGGCGGCGGCGAGATCGGCCTGGTCGAGCTGGTCCTCCGGCGGATAGCCGGATTTCACCGTTAAGAGACCCTCCTCCGGCAGCAGCAGCACGACGCGCACTTTCAGCATCAGCGCGATCTGATAGGCAGACGCCCACAGCACGTCGTCGAGCGTGGCGGTGCCGGCGAGCTTGCGGCTGAAGGCGTAGAGCTGCTCGGTCGTCCTGATGCGGCCGATCGCGGTGTCGGCCTGCGTGCGCACGCGCGCGGCGACGTTCGACACCAGGATCGCGATCAGCATGAAGAAGAAGAACGCCGCGACGTTGGTCGGATCCGTGATGGTGAAGGTGTAGACCGGCGGCAGGAAGAAGAAATTGTAGGCGAGCGACGCTGCGAGGCTCGCGAGCAGCGACGGCCACAAGCCATAGCGCACCGCGACCGCCACCACGGCGGTGAGCAGCACGAGGTCCACGTTCTCGATGCCGAAGCGCGGCTGCAGCAGCACCGCGGCGCCGAGGCCGACCAGCACGATGCCGAGGGCCTTCAGATAGGGCCGCGGATTGAACGGCTCCGACCGCGCCGCGGTCTGCACCGCCGTTTTGGGCGCCGCCTCGTCCGGCAGCTCGTTGCCGGGGATGACGTGAACGCTGATATTGCCGGCGCGGCCGACCAGATCATGCACGACAGAGCCGCGCGTCATTTCGAACCAGCGCGAGCGCGTCGACTTGCCGATCACGATCTGGGTGACGTTGTTGCCTTGCGCGAAGTTGATGACGTCGTCGGCGATCCGCCGACCAACGGCTGGAATGGTCAAGCCTTCGCCACCCAGCGATTCGGCAAGCCGTAGCGTATCGGCGAGCCGGTCGCGCTCCTCATCAGAGAGCTGGAGCGACCGCCGCGTCTCGATCGAGATCGCGGTGAACGGCGCGTGCAGCCGGTCAGCCAGCCGCTTGGTGTAGCGCACGAGCCCCGCCGCGCGCGGGTCCTCACTGACGCAGACGAGGATGCGCTCGCCAACGGCCCATGGGCCGGCGATGGCGTTCGCCTGCATGTGAGTGAGCAGCTGCTCGTCGACCCGCTCCGCCGTACGCCGCAACGCGAGCTCTCGCAGCGCGGTCAGATTGCCCGGCGAGAAATAATGCTCCAGCGCCCGCTCGGCCTGCTTGGGGATGTAGACCTTGCCCTCACGCAGGCGCTGGATCAAATCGTCGGGCGTGAGGTCGATCAGCTCGATCGCATCGGCACGGTCGAAGATCGAATCCGGAACGGTCTCGCGCACCCGCACATGGGTGATCTGGGCGACGACATCGTTCAGGCTCTCGATGTGCTGGATGTTGACAGCGGTGTAGACGTCGATGCCGTGGGAAAGCAGCTCCTCGACGTCGAGATAGCGCTTGGGATGGCGGCAAAGGGGCGCGTTGGTGTGGGCGAGTTCGTCGACCAATGCGATCTTCGGGCGCCGCGCGATCACGGCGTCGAGGTCCATCTCTTCGACGATCTGGCCGCGGTAATCGAGCTTCTTGCGCGGGATCACTTCCAGCCCCCGCACCAGCGCCTCGGTCTCGGCGCGGCCATGGGTCTCGACGAATCCGACCACGACATCGATGCCGCCCTTGCGCCTGGCATGGGCGCTCTGCAGCATCTCGTAGGTCTTGCCGACGCCGGGAGCGGCCCCGACGAAGATCTTCAGCTTGCCGCTCGCGCCCTCCTCCCGCCGCGCGGCTTCCAGCAGCGCCTCGGGAGACGGACGTTGTTCGGGATCGCGGCGCTGCTGAACCATTAGGCTAATATAATCATCCGGGCATCCCCAGCCTAGACCGCTACTTCGCGGACGCACGATCCAGTGCGAGGTTCAAGGCAAGAACGTTAACCCCGGGTTCGCCGAGCAGGCCGAGCAGACGGCCCCGGGTGTTTGAAGCAACGATCTGCCTAAGCTGTTCCTCCGGCATATTCCGCACCTTGGCCACGCGCGGCACCTGGAATTGCGCCGCTTCCGGCGAGATGTCCGGGTCGAGCCCGCTGGCCGAGGTCGTGACCAGATCGACCGGCACGGCGGCATTCGGGTTCTCGGCTTTCAACCTGTCCACGTCCTCTTTCAGCCGGTCGGCCAGCGCCTTGCTGGTCGGGCCAAGGTTGGAGCCGCCCGAGTTGGCGGCGTTGTAGAGCGCCGAGACGGTCTTGGTCGAATCAGTCGGGTCCGGCGCCAGCGTCGCCGAGGGACGACCGTGGAAATATTTCTCGTCCTTGAACTCCTGACCGATCAGGGCGGAGCCGACCACCTTGCCGTCCTGCTCGATCAGGCTGCCTTGCGCCTGTGACGGAAAGACCGCGCCGGCAATGCCGGTCATGGCGAGCGGATAGGCCAGGCCCGTGATGGCGGTCAGCACCAGCAGGAGGGTGATGGCGGGGCGGATTTCTCTGAGCATATGTATCTCCTAATTTTATTCGTCATTGCGAACGAAGCGGAGGCAATCAAGAATCTTTCCTTGGAAGCAGTCTGGATTGCTTCGTCGCTTCGCTCCTCGCAATGACGGGGGTTATGCCAGGTGCAAAGCGACAACGACGAGGTCGATCGCCTTGATGCCGATGAAGGGAATCACGATGCCGCCGAGACCGTAGATCAGCAGGTTGCGGCGAAGCAGCGCGCCGGCACCGACCGCGCGATAGGCGACACCCTTCAGCGCCAGCGGGATCAACCCGATGATGACAAGCGCGTTGAAGATGATCGCCGACAGGATGGCGCTCTGCGGGCTCGAGAGGTTCATGACGTTGAGCACGTTGAGCTGCGGGTAGAAGGCCAAGAACATCGCCGGGATGATCGCAAAATATTTTGCGACGTCGTTGGCGATCGAGAAGGTCGTCAGCGCACCGCGCGTCATCAACAGCTGCTTGCCGATTTCGACCACCTCGATCAGCTTGGTCGGATTGGAGTCGAGGTCGACCATGTTGCCGGCCTCGCGCGCGGCCTGCGTGCCGGTATTCATGGCGACACCGACGTCGGCCTGCGCCAGCGCGGGCGCATCGTTGGTGCCGTCGCCGCACATGGCCACCAGCTTGCCCTTGGCCTGCTCGTCGCGGATCAGCTTGAGCTTGTCCTCGGGCGTAGCCTGCGCCAGGAAGTCGTCGACGCCGGCTTCCGCCGCGATCGCGGCCGCCGTCATCGGGTTGTCGCCGGTGATCATGACGGTCCGGATTCCCATGCGGCGCAGCTCGGCAAAGCGCTCCCGGATACCGCCCTTGACGATGTCCTTGAGCTGGACGACGCCGAGCAGCCTGCCGTCCCTGGCCACGGCCAGCGGCGTACCACCGGCTTTCGAGATTTCGTCCGCGATAGTCTGGATCTCGCGACCGATATCCGAGAGACCGGCGGGCTGAATGGCGCGCGCCGTGTTGCCGGAGGCAACAGCCAGCGGCGCGCCGCCGCCGACATAGTTCAGCATCGCGTCGACCGCGCCCTTCCGCACCGACGATCCGCCGGCATCGACGCCGCTCATGCGGGTCTGCGCCGTGAACGGGATGAAGGTGGCACCAAGCTCCGCCATCTCGCGGCCGCGGATGCCATACTTCTCCTTGGCCAGCACGACGATGGATCGGCCTTCCGGCGTTTCGTCGGCGAGCGAGGCGAGCTGGGCAGCATCCGCCAGTTCCTGCTCGCTGACGCCGCGCACGGGACGAAACGCGGTCGCCTGGCGGTTGCCGAGCGTGATGGTGCCGGTCTTGTCGAGCAGCAGCGTATCGACGTCGCCGGCGGCCTCGACCGCGCGGCCGGACATCGCCAGCACGTTGAAACGGACCAGGCGGTCCATGCCGGCGATACCGATCGCCGAGAGCAGCGCACCGATCGTGGTCGGGATCAGCGTCACGAACAGCGCGACCAGAACGACGACCGAGATCGAGCCACCGGCATAGGCCGCGTAGCTCGGAATGGTGACGGTGGCGAACACGAAGATGATGGTGAGGCCGGCGAGCAGGATGTTGAGCGCGATCTCGTTCGGCGTTTTTGCCCGCTCGGCGCCCTCGACCAGCTTGATCATGCGGTCGATGAAGGTCGAGCCTTGCGCCGCCGTGATGCGGACGCGGATCCAGTCGGACAGCACTTGGGTGCCGCCGGTCACCGCCGAGCGGTCACCGCCGGACTCGCGGATCACGGGCGCGGATTCGCCGGTGATGGCAGCTTCGTTGACGGATGCGACGCCCTCGATCACCTCGCCGTCGGAGGGAATGGTGTCGCCCGCCTCGACCAGCACGATGTCGCCGACCTTCAGGCCCGTGCCCGGCACGAGCTTGAAATCCCGGCCCGCGCCGGTCATGAGCTTGGCCTGGCTTTCGGTGCGGGTCTTGCGCAGCGAATCGGCCTGCGCCTTGCCGCGGCCTTCGGCGACGGCTTCAGCAAAATTCGCGAACAGCACCGTGAACCAGAGCCAGAGGATGATCTGGAAGGTGAAGCCGAGATTGGCGCCACCTGTGACGAGGTCGCGCAGAAAAATCACCGTGGTGAGCGCGGCCACGATCTCGACCACGAACATCACGGGGTTCTTGATCATCAGCCGCGGGTCGAGCTTGCCGAAGGATGCCCGGATCGCGGGCACGACGATCCTGGGATCGAGCATTGCCGAGACGGAGGCGCGTTTTTGCAGTTTCATGGTGTCCACGGAGGTCGCTCCAAACAATCAGAAGACGTTACCGGCGTTCATCGCGAGATGCTCGACGATGGGACCGAGTGCAAGCGCCGGGAAGAACGTGAGGCCGCCGATGATCAGGATCACGCCGACGACGAGACCGACGAACAGTCCGCCGGTGGTCGGGAACGTGCCCGCCGACGGCGGAACGGATTTTTTCGCGGCCAGCGAGCCCGCGATCGCCATCGCCGGGACGATCATGAAGAAGCGGCCGACGAACATCGCGCTGGCGAGCGTGAGGTTGTAGAACAAGGTGTTGCCGGTGAGGCCCGCGAAGGCCGAGCCGTTGTTGCCGGTCGCCGAGGTGAAGGCGTAGAGCACCTCGGTGAAGCCGTGCGGGCCGGCATTCGCCATCGAGGCGACGGCGGGCGGATAGATCACGCCGACCGCGGTCCAGCCGAGGATCATCAGCGGCAGTACCAAGATGGCCAGCATCGCCATCTTGACCTCGCGCGCCTCGATCTTCTTGCCAACATATTCCGGCGTGCGGCCAACCATCAGTCCTGCGACGAAGATTGCGAGAATGACGAACAGCAACATGCCGTACATGCCGGCGCCGACGCCGCCGACCACGATCTCGCCGAGCTCGATGTTGATCAGCGGGATCATGCCGCCGAGCGCGGTGAAGCTGTCATGCATGGCGTTGACCGCGCCGCAGGAAGCGGCCGTGGTGATCACCGCGAACAGCGAGGACGCGACGATGCCGAAGCGGACTTCCTTGCCCTCCATATTGCCACCGGTGAGGCCGAGCGCCTGCAGCGTCGAGGTGCCATCGGCTTCCGCCCAATAGGTGACGGCGACGCCTGCGACGAACAGCACGCCCATCACGGCCAGGATCGCCCAGCCCTGGCGCTGGTTGCCGACCATCCGGCCGAACACGTTGGTCAGCGCGGCGCCCAGTGCAAAGATCGAGATCATCTGCACGAAGTTCGACAGCGCGGTCGGGTTCTCGAAGGGGTGCGCCGCGTTGGCGTTGAAGAAGCCGCCGCCATTGGTGCCCAGCATCTTGATCGCGACCTGGGAGGCGACCGGGCCGACCGCGATGGTCTGCTTGGCGCCTTCGAGCGTGGTGGCCTCGACATAGTCGCCGAGCGTCTGCGGCATGCCCTGCGAGACCAGGAACAGCGTGTAGACCACGCAGATCGGCAGCAGCACATAAAGCGTGGTGCGGGTGACATCGACCCAGAAATTGCCGACGGTGCGCACCGAAGCACGCGAGAAGCCGCGGATCAGGGCGACCGCGAGCGCAATACCGGTGGCCGCCGACAGAAAATTCTGGTGCGTCAGGCCCAGCATCTGCACCAGATAGGAGATCGTGCTCTCGCCGCCGTAGTTCTGCCAGTTGGTGTTGGTGACGAAGGAGATCGCGGTGTTGAAGGAGAGGTCTTCAGAGACCGCACCCTGCCCCGCCGGATTGAAGGGCAGCACCGCCTGCAAGCGCATCACGCCATAGATGATGAGGAAACCGCCGACATGGAACAGCAGCATCGCGACCGTGTAGGTCAGCCAATGCTGCTCGCGCTTCTCGTCGACGCCGGAGATCCAGTAGATGCCGGCCTCGATCGGACGCAGCACGGGCGAGAGGAACGTCCGCTCGCCGTTGAACACGCGCGTCATGTACCAGCCGAGCGGCTTTGTGAGCGCGACGATGATAAGGCAGAAAAGAATGATCTGGAGCCAGCCGATCACAGTCATGGCATCAACCCTTCAGGCTTGGTGTCCGCCGCAGCAGCGGCAGGAGCACCACAAGCAGGCAGCCGACGAGCGCAACGTCCGCCAGCAGCAATTCGACAAGCAGCAGCAAGGGTCAGAACCGTTCCGGCCGCAGCAGCGCGTAGGTGAGGTAGAACAGGAGGCCGAACGAGACGGCACCGGCGAGCGCATAATCGAAGATCATGGTTCGCTCCGTCACAGCCGTTCGCAGGCGTAGGTGTAGCCGATCGCAAGGGCGAAGAAGCCGAAGCCCAGCGCCAGCATCAGAATGTCCATCATGGAATTGCTCCTCGTTGCATCCCTCTATCGGGAGCAACACTTTCTCGGGGTCCCGGCGGAGCCCGTGGAGAAAAGCGCGACGCATTTCCACGGCCCAAGCGGGACTTTTGACCGGGCTGAAGTGCCACCGCGGGCATAGGTTTTCGAGACGTGGGCTATGACGAAGTTATAGGAATCTCATAAAGGGTGGGACGGTTGACGGCGCATCGCATCCCTCGCGGAGGGCGCCCGCATTTATGAAATCTTTATATCTCCCATCCCCTTCCCATCTCGTTTTCCAATGTCCTTCTCGCCATCCTGAAGACGCCGGCCGACTGACCGACGCCAATTCCAGGAGGCCTGACATGACCGTCGCTTATCGGCACCACGATGCCCCGGCCCTCAGCGAGCCCCTGCGCAATGCACTGGGCATGACGCGGCCGTTGATGCTCGAGATCATCGACAAGGCCTGCCGCCGCTTTCACTCGCTCGGACAGACCGAGCGCACCGCTCGCCTCATGCGCCTGATCGACGCGGAGGCCTGGGCCGACGCCGCGCTGGCGTTGATGGAACTCGAACTGCCGCTGTGGCACATCCGCCGGATCGCCTATGACGAAGGTGAATGGCATTGCGCGCTCTCGCGTGAACGCGAGCTGCCGGATTGGCTCGACGCGGCTGTCGAGGGATGCCACGGCGACCTCGCGCTCGCGCTGCTGTCGGCGTTCGTCGAAGTCCAGGCATTGGCCGTGGAAGCGCCGCGACCGAGCGTCCCCAACGTGCGGCCCGCCCCGGATCCGCTCTATGAGCCGGCCGCGTGCGAGAATTTCAGCTGATCGAACGCCGAGCCTTGATGCGAGGCCTTATGGCGCTCCTATGAGATCGCCGCGCGCCCTCTCTCGAAATCCTATCCAATCGAAAAGATATTGATCCGGCCGATGTGGGAGGAGATCCCGCCCCCCGCGTCAATTGGAAGGATACCATCCGTGAAACTCGTCGAACCTCCCTCGTGCAGCGCGCCCTCGACCATCGTCTTCATCGGCCAAAACCATCGGGGCCAGTGGATCGCGCAACAGCAGAGCGGCCTCTATGGCGGCCTGTTCGTCAGCCGCGCCCAGGCCATCAAATACGCACTGTTCGAGAACGGACAGCATCCCGAGACCATCGTCGAGCTGCCGCGCGAGATCGAGCTCGACATGGGTAAACACCCCGACCTCTCGCAGCGCGCCGCCTGAGCCGGCGCCTTTCGGCGAGCAAGCCATGTTCATTCCCTCCTCAGCCTGGTTCACCGGCTTCATTCCGGATCTGCCGACGCCGTTCGATGCGGCTGACACGATTGACCTCAAGGCGTTCGCCGCACTCTGCGAGCGCCAGGTCGCGGCCGGCGTTCCCGCGCTCGTGGTCTGCGAGACGGCGGGCGAGGCACCGACACTCTGGCCCGCCGAGCAGGAGCTCGTTATTCGCACCGCAGTCGACGTCGCCCACGGCCGGTCGCGGGTCGTCGCGGGCGCGATGTCGAATGCCACCGGCCGCGTTGTCGAACTTGCGCGGCGCGCAGAAGCGGCTGGCGCGGACGCCATCATGGCGGTGGTGCCCGCCTACAACAAGCCGATGCAGGAGGGGATGCTCGCGCATTTCCGCACCATTGCCGGTTCAACCGGACTTCCGGTGATCCTGCACGACGCTCCCGCCCGCACGCTGCGCCCACTTGCCGACGAGACGCTTCTACGCCTCGTCGAGTCTCGCCGGTTCGTGGGCCTCCGTGATGCGAGCTGTGACATCACCCGCCCGATGCGGTTGAACCGACTGCTGCCGGCAGGCTTTCGGCTGCTGTCCGGCGAGGACGCGACCGCCTTCGGCTATATCGCCGGCGGCGGCGACGGAGCCATCTCGGAAGTTTCCAACATCGCACCGGATCTGTGCCGGACGATCTTCTCACAGGTCAGGCAAGGTCGCCTGCAAACAGCGCGCTATCTGCACAAGCGCTTGATGCCACTCATCGCCTGTCTCTCCAAGGACAGCCCCGCGGCGCTCAAGAGCGCCCTGAGCGTGCTTGGCCTGGTGTCGCCGGCCACACGGCTGCCGATCGTGCCGCTGGACGCGGCCGCGCAGAGGGAGGTGGTTAGGGCACTCGCCGCCATCGCCGACGAGGAGCTGATCGACGGCGTAGGTGCCTGAGGCGTCAAGAGGCAATTTCATGCTGCAGTCACCCGAAGGACCTCGCAGGCTGCTCCGCGCCTGGCAGCTAGCGCTGCTGCGCCTCGCCGTGACGCGGGATGAATCCGACAGGCTCAACGTGGTGGCGCTGGCGGCCGAGCTCGATTGTCTCGGCGGCGAATCCCTCCACTTCTTCCGGCGGACCAGCTGGCAGCTCTGCGCGGCCCTCAGGGGGCAGCTGCAGGATCCGGAAGCGACGCTGGAATGCTTCTGCAGGCAAATCGAGGAACCGCGGCTGCGGCTCGCCTTTGCCGCAGCGATCGGCATGCCACATTCCAATCATGCACCGTCTCGGGCTCCCTCGAAGCGGAACTCCGATCTCTTCAGAGGGCTACCAGCGCGTGGAACGGCGTCTTTATGACATTCCTATGCGGCGGCGCCAGCGGTCATCTCGCAATCTTACGCGGCGGTGGCCATCATACGAGACAGATCGGAGCGGCCGTCTCGCCGCATGAGGCAAGGACTTACAAAATGTCGATCCTGACACATGGCTTTGACCGGCCCCTCGGGTCCGAGCTTCCGGCGCGCATCTCCGGGGCGCGCAAGGCGCAGCTCAAGGATCTCGCTCTCGGCGCGCTCACTCTGCTCTCGATGGGCAGCGTGCTCACTGCGCTCATCGCGCTGAAGACCGCAATCTATGTCTGGCACCTGAACGTCTGAGCAGCGGGAGGCTCCCATGACCTTGCAGATGTGTGAAGAGGCCGCCATGGCCGCAATTGCCCTTCAGGCCCCTCGTCGCCAGGCCGACGCCAAACGGGCGGCGGCACTCAAGCCACTCGATCCGGATGTCATCAGTACCGCCATCCCCGTCTTCTTCATCGGGCGCAACAACGCCGGCCTCTGGGTCGCGCGCGAAGCGAGTGGACAGGTCGGCGGCCTGTTCCTGTTCAAGAGCTCGGCGGTGGATTTCGCTAACCGTCAGAGCGCGCCGGCGCGCTGCGCCCTGGTGTTCCCCACCGAGAGTTTCGAGCTCGATGTCGAGAACCGCGGCAGTTTCCTGATCGTGCTGGCGGCACAAGCCCGGCGGCTCGTTGCACGCCTCGCCGTGAGGTAACGCGACATGATAGAGTTCAAGATCGCCATGCTGCTCGCGTTAATAGTCACGCTTCTGCTCGGCCTGCGCGTCACGGCTGCGCCCGCCTCGGACAGCTAGCATGCCTCTCTTCAGGGGACATCTCGAGCACGCGGTCACCACGACCATCCTGACCATGACGCTAAGCCTGGTCTGGGGTGCGGTCCTGACGATCGTGATCACGCTCGCAGCCCGCGGGCTCGGCGTCTAGACTTCACGGCGATCGACCGCGAATTGACCATGGCTGCCTACGAGGCAAGCAATCGGGGGCGCGAACGGCGGTCGCGCAGCCCGGCCAGGCCGCCTCTCCTTGCGGAAAACGCCCGGCCGATCTGGCGCTGTTTCACGGAACCGTGTAGATCGGTTTCATGAGCACAAGCAGCGTCAACGTCGTCGCCCATCCCCTGGTCCAGCACAAGCTTTCCTTGATGCGGGAGAAGGACCGCTCGACCAAGAGCTTTCGCGAAATCCTGAACGAGATCGGGATGCTGCTGGCCTACGAGGTGACGCGCGACCTGCCGCTGGAGCTGGTCGAGATCGAGACACCGATCTCGCCGATGCAGGCGCCGAAGATCGCCGGCAAGAAGCTCACGCTGGCGCCGATCCTGCGCGCCGGCGTCGGCTTCCTCGACGGCATGCTGGCGCTGATGCCCTCGGCCCGCATCGCCCATATCGGACTCTACCGCGACCCCGAGACATTGCAGGCCGTGGAATATTACTTCAAGGCGCCGCAGGACCTGTCCGACCGCACCGTGATCCTGATGGACCCGATGCTGGCGACGGGAAATTCGGCCTGCGCCGGCGCGTCGCTGCTCAAGGACCGCGGCGCCCGCGACATCCGCTTCGTCTGCCTTCTGGCCGCGCCCGAGGGCATCGCAAAATTCCAGAGCGAGCATCCCGACGTGCCGGTCTGGACCGCCGCCATCGATGAGCGTCTCAACGACCACGGCTACATCGTGCCGGGCCTGGGCGATGCCGGCGACCGGATGTTCGGCACCAAGTAGACAGGTTTGCACGATCGCGCTACTCCGGTTGGCATGCATGCCGACGATGTTTCACTGCATTCGCTGATCGGATCGGAGATAGCCGCCGATCCTGCCTTCGTGTTCAACGGCACGCCCGTGTCGCGCGCGGAGTTTTCAAGGATGGTCGCGCAGACCACGGCCTGGCTCGCGGCGCAGGGTATCGGCAAGAGCGACGTCGTCGCAGTCTGGCTCGTCAACCGGGTCGAATGGATCACGGTGCTGTTCGCCGCCGCCCGGCTGGGTGCTGTCGTTGCCGCCGTCAACACGCGCTACCGCGGCGCGGAAGTCGCGCATCTCCTGAAATTGTCGGGCGCCAAGCTGCTGGTGCTCGAGGCGGCGTTCCGCTCGATCGATTTCGCCGCTGTTCTCGCCGACATTGCCAAGGCCGATGTGCCCGCATTGCAAAAGCTCGCGGTGGTCGGCGCGGATGCGATCCCCGCGCAATGGCCCTGCATTCGCTTCGATGCGTTCGACAAACCCTATCCGGCGGCTGCCGTCCAGGATGACGTCGACCTACCGGTGCTGCTCTACACCACATCCGGCACCACCAAGGGGCCCAAGCTGGTCGCGCATTCGCAGCGGACGCTGGCGACCCACGCCAACTCCGTTGCCAAGACGCTCAAGCTCTCGCCGCAGCGTCACTCGCTGCTGGCGATGCTGCCATTCTGCGGCACCTTTGGCATGACGAGCCTGCTTGGCTTCATCGCAGCCGGCGCGACTATCCACGTGCTAGACGCCTTCGAGGCGGCGCCGGCGCTGAAAATCCTCAGCGAGCACAAGATCACGCACTGCTTCGGCTCCGACGAGATGTTCCGCCGTATCCTTGCGCTGACCGATGAGCCGCGTCCCTTCCCGCATCTCGAGGTCTGCGGCTTCGCCGCGTTCCAGCCCGGCTGGCGAGAGCTGGCTGCGGAGGCCGAGGCGCGCGGCCTGCCGCTATTCGGCCTCTACGGCTCGAGCGAGGTGCAGGCATTGTTCTCGATCGCCCGTCCCGGCGACGCCTTCGCCGATCGCATCGAGGGCGGTGGCTGGCCAATGTCCCCCGAGGCCAAGGTCCGCGTGCGCGACACCGAGACCGGCGAGCTTGCAGCGCAAGGCGTCTCCGGCGAGATCGAGATCAGCGCGCCGTCGCGCTTCCTCGGCTATTTCAACAACCCCGATGCGACGCGCGATGCGTTCACCGCGGACGGCTTCTTCCGCACCGGCGACATCGGCCGGCTTCGCGATGGCGCCTTCGTGTATGAGACCCGCGCGGGTGACGCGATGCGGCTCGGCGGCTTCCCGGTCGCACCCGGCGAGATCGAGGACGAGCTCAAGTCCTGTGCCGGCGTCGCCGATGCCCAGGTCGTCGCGGTCGACCTGAAGGGCCAGGCGCGCTGCGTCGCCTTTGTCATCCCGGCCGGCACTTCGCCGCAACAGGAGGTGCTGACGGCACGCCTGCGCGAGCGGCTCGCCGGCTACAAGGTTCCGGCACGGATCTATGTCGTGGACGCCTTCCCCGTGACCGATAGCGCCAACGGCGTGAAAATCCAGCGCGCCCGGCTTCGCACCATGGCGATGGAGCGGATAGCGGCCGAATAGGCCTCTCCTATTTCAGATAGCTCGCGAGATTCATGCCGAGGATCTTGGACATTGCCGAATAGGAAGCCGTCAGCTGCGCCTGGTAGGTGGAGAGCTGGGCGGTGATGGCGGCGACATCGACGCCGGTGAGGTCGTTCGACAGGCTTTCGGCGTAGCTCTTGTAATCGGTCTGTTGCGTGCTCGCCGACTCGATCGAGGACGACGAACTCGAGAGTTTTGCCTGCACCGCCGCGGTGTCGTCGAGCGCCGTGCTGGCGAGGTTGAGCGCGCTGGAAATGTCGGAGGATGACAACGAGGTGCTGTTGGCCACGAACTTCAGCACGCGCATGACTTCCTCGAACGCCGAATTGTCGCCGGTAACACCATACGACACGGTGTTATCGGCGGCGACGCGTACCGAGGCAATCTCGTCATCGCCCGTGTAGTAGCTGGTGTCCGCCGTGGTGACGGAACCGGTCCCCGACGAAAAGCTGGTGAGGTCGACCGGCGCCGTGTCGGTCTTGCCACCGGCAAAGACATACTGGCCGTCATACTGCGTGTTCATCAGCGAGCCCATCTGCTCCAGCATCTGCTGGGCGGAGGAGATCACCGAATTCGTTTCGGTCGAGCTCCCGGTCGAAGCCGCGCTGAGCTGGGAGCGAAGCTGGGTGATGATGTCCGTCACCGAGCCGACGGCCGAATACATCACCTGGATCTTGCTGTCGGCCAGCGTGGCCGCATCGATATAGGATTGCGCGCGCGTCACCGACACCTGGAGATTGACGACATGCTGCGCGTTCGAGCCGTAGCCGCCGAAATCGGTCGAGACGACGCCCGACGATTCCTGAACTTGCTCGTTCGCCATGACCGACTCCACGCGCATCGCGTCGGCGATCATCTTGCTCGACTGGGCGAAGGTGGCGATCCGCATCGCGACCATGGAGCTGCTCCCGCGCGCTTTACGACGACTGCACGGCGGTGATAAGCGCCGAGTACATACTGTTGATTGCCGAGATCAGCGCGGATGCTGCCGAGTATTGGCTTTGCAGCGTGCTCAGATTGGCGGATTCCTCGTCGAGGTTGACGCCCGACTGCGACGACAGCGAGCTCGCATAGGTCGACTGCGCAGTCTCCTTGGCAGTGTAATTGGTGGACGCCTGCGAGGCCTTGCTCGCGACATCGGCCACGATTGTCGAGGCATAGTCGGCAAAGGAGCCGGTGGTGGCGGCGAGCCCCCCGGTGGAGGAAAACGTCCGTGAGGCCGTCAATGCGCTGTAGAGCGCATTGACCGCGGTCGCAGATCCGGACGTCAGCACATTGCTGCCGACCGTAAGGCTCGAGGAGGAATCCAGCGTTGCAAGCTGCAACGCGCTGGTGCCGGACAGGATGTTGCTGTTGACAGCGATATCCGACGCGCTTGTTCCGGTCACGAGATCGTTGAGGCCAAAATAGTCCGAAAATCCCTCGCTTGAGCTACCGACCGAACTGGTCATCTCATTGACGGCGACACCGTTGCCCGAGCCTGTCGCCGTGATCGAGAGATGCCCGTCCGCATCGACCGATGCCGAGATCCCGGAAATGCCATTGATGGCGGTGACGAGATCGCCGACCGTGGAATAGGACGACAGGTCGAGATCGCTATAGGAGACCAGATTGCCGCTCTGGTCGGTCACGGCGAGGCGCACTGTGCCGGTGGCGGACAGCGCCGTGCTGCTGGTGACGCTGGTGGTTCCGGTCAGGCTGGTCGATGCCGGTACCGAGGAGGCGCTGTTTGAGACGGTATTGACCGCAGAGGCAAGCTGGGTCGCGAGCTGGTCGAGCTGCGACTGTGCCGCCGGCAGGATTTTGTCGCGGAGTGAGATCAGCGCGCCGATGTCACCGCCGGTGATCTGCGAGGTGATGTCGACGCCATTCACCGTGATCGCGCTGAAACCGCTCGACGATGAGCCCGCCGTGTAGGTCGTCGACGACGACACGATGGCGGCGGCGGTATAGCTGATCTTGTGTGCGGAGCTGTCGACCAGCGCCTGTCCGGTCGTGGTGTAGATCTGGAGATCGCCGTTCGACGCCGTGTAGTAGCTGACGTTCATCTTGGAGGCGACGTCCTGCAGCGCGGTGTTGCGCTGGTCCTCCAGGTCCGCGGTCGACTGCCCGGTCGCCGCCGTCTGCTTGATCTCCGCGTTCAGATCCGCGATGTTCTGCAGGTCCGTATTAACGTCGACGATCGAGGACGAGATGTCCTGGTCGGCATTGGAGCGGAGCTTCTGGATGCCGCTCGAGGTCTCGCGCAGCTGGCTCGTGACGTCGTCGAGCGCGCTGACGACGTTGGATTGCAGCGAGGCGCTGCTCGGCGTGCTCGCCAGCGACGACAGCGCCGATTCCAGCGAGGCGATGCCGTTGGCCAGCGAGGTCCCGGTCGACGAGCTGTCGGTGCTGCTGGTCAAGCCGTAAAGCTTCTCCAGCGAGGTCAGATAGGTATTGGCCGTGTCGGCCGAACCGAGATCGGAGTCCGCACTGACCAGCGATTTCAGCAGCAGCTTGTCGACCGTCGAGGTGATGCCCGTCACCGTGACGCCGGTACCGACGCCGTTGGTGACGCTGCTCGACTGGTTTGCGGTCTTCTTGGTATAGCCCGTCGTGTCGGCGTTCGAAATGTTCGACGACGTCACGCTGATCTGCACCGACGTGGACGACAGGCCGCTGAAGGCGATCGATCGTGCGATATCGAGCGACACGGCGGGCTCTCCTGCTCATTAGGCGCTGCGGCTGGTGCCGCTGGAGACGGCGCGCGCAGCGACCCGGCCGGAGGCGCCATAGGGCGATACCGCAGCGATCTGCTCGCGGATCGCCTGCATGACGGCCTCGATCCGGCGGTTGCTGGCCTCGATCGCCGCGCGCAGCCGCACCAGGTTTTCGTCCATTGCCGCGCGCAGCTTCAGGATCCGATCCAGCAACTGTTCGCGTAGGATCCGGTCCCGCACGTTCAGGGTGGTCCCGCCCGCCGCACATTCGGCGACGGATCGTTCGAAGATCTCCGCAAGGCGATTTTTCTCGTCGACCTGCTTCAGGCGTGAGGCCGGCAGACCTTTGGCGAGCTCGGCATTCTCTTCCGCCACCAGCGCGGTCAGAACGTCGATCAGTCCGATCAGCGACTTGATCCGGGCGTCGCCATTTGCGGCGTTGGTCCGCGTGGCTTGGCTATTGGCTTGGGCTACACTCATGGTCATCGCCTTCTTCTAATTTTGCCGTTTGCCGCGATGCACTTGCGAGTTGCGCAAATAAGCGCCGATCGCGGTCGTCCTGACGGTCGCCTGTCTCATTTCGCCCTCGACCGCTGCGCATTCCTTCAACAAGCCGCGGCGGGTCGTCTCGAGATCGTCGAGCAAGGCAAGCACCTGCTTGTGGTCACTGTCCGTCACGGTAGCGGCCCGTGCCACCAGCCGTCGCACCCGGCGCAGCAGCGCTTCTCCGGCGGCCTTGGCCTCCTCGCCGCGCATCGCTCACCTCATCGCCGAGATCAGGGTGTCGTACATCTTGCTGACGGTGGAGATGACCTGGGACGCCGCCGAATAGGCCTGCTGCGCCGAGATCATGCTCGAGAACTGGCTGGAGGTGTCGGTGGTCGAGGATTCCAGCTCGCTGCCGTAGATCGTGCCCGCACCGTTCTCGCCGGACGCTTGCAGCGCGGCATTCCCCGACGTCACGGTCGCGGAATAGAGGCCGTCGCTGGCTGCGGAAAGCCCGGTTGGATCGGCGAAGGTCGCCACCGCTATCTTGTAGATCGCGATGGTCTGGCCGTTGGAATAGGTGGCGTCGACGATGCCGTTCTTGCCGATCGAGATGCTGGACAGCTTGCCGTAGGAGAGGCCGTCCGAGGAGATGCTCGTGACGTTGACGGTCGGCGTCGTCTCGCCCGAAGCATATTGCGTCAGACCGTCCGTGCCTCCGGCGGTGCCGAGACTCATCGTGATCGTGCTGTCCGCTGCACCATCAGTCCAGCCCGTCACCGCGACGGTCGCCGGGCTCGGGCTGGTGCTCGCCAGCGAGCCGTCGCTGTTGAAGGTGATGTCGATCGTGCCCGAGGCCGTGCCGGTCGCGGTCGTGGTGTCCGACGTCGAGGTCGGATTGGCGAAGCTCGCGCTCCAGGTGTTGGTCCCGGTCTTGGTCCAGGTGACCTGCATCGAGTTCGCGGCACCGAGCGAATCGGTGACGGTCATCGAGCTGGTGTAGGTGTCGCCGGTCGCGGCATCCGACGGCAGGTTCGCCGCAATCGTGGTCTTGGTGGTGGCGCTGCCGCTGGTCGAGGCGACCTGGGTATTGATGGCCTCGAGATTGCTCGCCGATTCATTGCCGACGACATTGCCGTCCGAATCGGTGCGCCATCCCTCCAGGTAACTGCCATTGTTCTCGAGATAGCCCGCATTGTCGGTCGAAAAGGCACCGTTGCGGGTATAGGACGTGGTGCCGCCCGACGTGGCGCTGGTCACGACGAAGAAGCCCGATCCCTGGATCGCGACGTCGGTCGCGTTGGAAGTGGCGGCCAGCAGGCCTTGCTGGGTGATGTTGGCGCGGCCCGAAACGGTGACGCCGCCCGAGGCATAGGAGGTCGCGTTGCTCGATGCGGTGACGAGGTCGTCGAACATCGCCGACGTCGTCTTGTACCCCGTCGTGCTGGTATTGGCGATGTTGTCGCTGATCATCGACAGGGACTGGCTCTGCGCGCTGAGCGCGGAGATCGCCGAAGAGAGTGCACCGGTGAGACTCATGATGAAACTCCAGAGGGATCAGGACGCAGGATCAGGACGTGACGCCGATGATGTCGGCGGCGCTGACGGAGACACCGTTCACCGTGAGCGAAGGCGTTGATGTTGAGGTGTCGATGCCCGTCACCGTGCCGGAGATGGTGGTATAGTTGAGCACCGAGTTGCCGGCGGAATCCGTCGCGGTCACCGAGATTGTGTACTGGCCGCCGTCCGTGAGCTGGGTGCCGCTGGAATTCTTGCCGTCCCAGGTGAAGGTGTTGGATCCGGAATTGCCGGTCCCGGTGCCGGTGTAGACCGTGTTACCCGAGTCGTCCTTGATGGTGACCGCGACGTCGGAAGCGGCCGAGGACAGCGAATAGCCGAACGTCGCCGAGCCGTTGCTCAAGGTCGACGTGTCGGTCTTCGCCTCGACGGTGTGGCCGATATAGTTGACCGAGTTGAGCGTCACGAGGCTCGAGAAGGAGCTGGAGAGCGAGGTCAGGTTGGAATTGATCGACTGCTGCTGGCTGAAATTCGCGTAAGACGTGAGCTGATTGATGAAGTCGGTGGTCGAGGTCGCGTTCAGCGGGTCCTGGTTCTGAAGCTCGCTGACGAGCAGGCTCAGGAAATCGCTCGAGGTCAGCGTCGAACTGGACGAGGTGCTCGACGAGGACGACGTCGTCGTGGTCGCAGTCGTTGCAGAACTCGTTGCGGAAACTGTCATCAGAAACTCCGGCTTTCTCGCGCGGCCGGCGACAGCGATGTCGGTCAGCGCGCTTGAAATCTGTGTGCTGATGAAACGCGTGGCCGCGCGGATTCAGGCGCGGATTCACGGCTGCGAAATTCGCTTTCGACGCGGCAAAATCTGCCGCGTGGAGGCGCGAACGCTTCCACGACGTCATGGCCGGGCTTGTCCCGGCCATCCACGCGATGCTTGCGAGCTTAAGAACGTGGATGCCCGGGACATAGGCGAGCGGAAGCGACGCCGTCCTTCAGACGGCTATGCCCGGGCATGACGATCTCTTGGAGCAAGTGGAGATATGAAGAATTCGAAGAGCCGATCAGCTCCCCGCGGTCTCGCCTTCGGTGCGCGGCTCGGCGGTGTCGGTCTTCATTTTCGCAGCGGCGGCGGCAATACGGTCGGCGAGGCCGGCGGGTGCCCGCACTGGAGGTGCCGCGAGCGCCTGGCGCAGGGCGCGCATCTCTTCAAGCAGTGCCTGGGCAGCAGAGGAACGTTTCAACAGCTCTTCAGCGGGCAAGCGCCGATCTTCGGGCCAGAGGGAGAGATCCTCGCCCAGCCGGTCGATCAGTTCTTCAAACTCGGTGACGTCCATCGCCCGCCGATCCCGCCTCGGTCAGGCCCCTCATAAAGCATTGCAAGCGCGTCGAAAACCGATTTCCCGCCGCTTCGCGCGCCAAAAGCGCCCGGAGCACTACGGGAACGGGCCAAACTGCGGTCCGCGGCGGTCGTGGTTTCAGCCCGTGCGGGCCGAATCGGACGGCGCGATCTTGCCGCCCCGCGCCGTCGCGTCGACGTGCTCCCAGGCCTCCCGCAACTCGGTCACGGCCGCGATGATCCGCCGAAAACTCGTCGGGGCATGCGGCCGGCCGAACGCCTTGTGGCTCGCCACGATCAGGCTGTTGTAGGTCTGGAACAGCCGCTCGGCCACCGCCCCGCCCTTGGTGAAGTCGAGATTGTGGCTGAGCCCGCGCAGAATCGCGGTCGCCTTCAGCAGATATTCGTGCCCTTCCTCGAAGCGCCGCGCTTCCTGCGCGGCCAGCGCCTTCTGGAGGAAGGTGATCGCGCCGCCAAGCAGCATCGAGATCGCCTTCAGCGGCGGCACGCTGGTGGCCGCGCCCCGATAGGCCTGATTGGCCATGTACGCCATCGGATTATGCATCATCAACCACTCGAGCTGGAGTTAAGCAAGGCTTTGAGATAGGTGAGCGTGTTGTTCGCGCTCGTGATCGCGGCCTGGTAATTCGCGTATTGGGTCTGGAGCTGGGTCTGGTAGGCGGACGCTGCACTCTCGATGTCGTCGACCTTCTGCTGGAGGTCGGTGTCGCGGTCAGTCAGGTTCGTGATCAGCGTCTGCAACGAGCCCGAGGTCGATGAATAGGTCTTGGACAGCTGATAGAGCTGCGTGGCGATGCCCGAGGTCGAGGTCACCGTGATCGATTGCGACGTTGATCCCGAATAGGTGAAGGCCATGCCCGCATAGGCCGTTCCGGCCGCGCCAAGGATCGTCGTGCCACTCACCGTGAACAGCGAGGAATCGCCGCCGACCGACGCAGAGCTGAGATTTCCGGATGAGTCGACGGTCAGGTCGAGCGTGAAGGATTGCGGCGACGTTCCGGTATTGACGACGCTGAGCTGGCTCGACGAGGTCTTGGTCTGCGCCGACAGCAGCGTGGTGACGCCGCTCAGGTTCGTGCTGAGAACATTGGACAGCGTCGAGGTGTCGAGCTCGAGCTCGTTCTTCTCGTTGAAGGACAGGCCGAGGTCGGCCATGGTGAGGTCGCCCACCGTGCTGTTGAGCGCGTTCTGGAGCGAATCCATGATGTCGCGCATGGTGCCGTCGCCGAACAGCACCGCGCTCGAATCCGCCGTGCCGTCCGAGGCGGTTGCCTGCTGCGCGATCACCGCATCGCGGAACGTGTTGTAGTTGGTGACGAGGCTCTCGACCGCCGTTTCGATCTGGCTGGTGTCGGGCTCGATGCTGATGCTGAGCGATGTTCCGCTGGGCGTCGCCTGGAGCAGGTTGAAGGTCACGCCCGTGAGCACGTCGGTGATGTCGTTGGTATCCCGCGTCATCGAGATGCCATCGAGAGAAAAATCAGCCGCCTGCGACGTCTGCAGCACGTCGGCAAAGGCGCCCGTGCTGTCGGTCACGCCGAGCTTGTTCAGGATATCGTCGCCGGAGGTGCTGGAATAGCTGATGTCGGCGGCATCCTCGGTGCCGGACAGCACCATCTCGTACGACCCGCTCGACACCTGGACGATCGAGGCCTGCACGTTGGTGGTCGAGGTCTGGGCGTTGATGGCATCGACCACGTCCTGCATCGACATCGTGCTGGTGACGGTGATGTCGGCGGTGTTGCCGCTACCGAGACCAAGGGAGAAGGTGCCGGAATAGCCGAGCGCGCTGGTCTGGCTCGACTGCGAGGTGCCGATCACCTTCTGCGCGGTCGCGACCTGGCTGATGGTCAGCGTGTGGTCGCCGGTCGCAGCACCGTTGCTGACGGACATCGAGAGCGCGGAGGAGGCGCTGACGTCGCCGGACGAGCTGATGGTCGCCGCCCGCGTGGCGAAGGCGTTGGTCGCGAGCGAATTGACGACGGCCGTCGCGAGCGAGGAAAGGCCGCTGGAGAGCGTCGAAAGATCGGTCTGGAGCGTCTTGTAGGCGGAGATCTTGGCTTCGTTGCTGGTGATCGAGGTGGAGATCGTGGTCGCTGCCGTCAGCTTGGCGTTCACCGCCGCGGTGATCAACGCGCTCCAGTCCACGCTGGTCGATGTGGTGGTGCCGGTCGTGGTCACGGTGGACGCACTCGACGTGCTGGTGCTCGCAGTGCTGCTGGTGCTCGAACTGACTGACGTCACTGTGCTGCCCGATCCATCCCGGGGTGAACCGGGCCGGCATCAAGCCGGCCCGGCGATCGCTAGCCTCAGCGCTTAGCCGAGCAGCTTGAGCAGGTACTGCGGCATCTGGTTCGCCGCGGATTCCGCCGACACCGCGGCCTGGGTCTTCACCTCGGCCGAGGACAGCGTGGCCTGCTCGGCCGCAATATCGACGTCCTTGATCGCGGAGTTCGCCGACTGCAGGTTCTGGGTCTGGGTCGAGATCGAGTCCGACGAGAAGTTGAACCGCGATTCCTGCGCGCCGATGCTGGCGCGGGCGGCGGAGACGGTGTCGATCGCGGTATCAAGCGTGGTCAGTGCCGAGGTCGCGTCAGAAAGGGAGCTGACGTCGAGCGAGGACACGCCGAGCGAGGATGCCGTCAGGCTCGTCAGCGTGATTGTGATGTTGTCCGAGCCGGAGGAGCCGACCAGCACCGAGACGCCGGAGGCGAACACGCTGGAGCCATCAAGCAGGCTCTGGCTGGAATAGCGGGTGCCGGTCGCGATCGAATCGATTTCGCTCGTCAGCTGCGTGAATTCCGAGTTGATGTAGGCGCGGCTGGAGTCGGTCGTGGTGCCTGAGGCCGACTCGGAGGCCAGCGACTTCATGCGCGCCAGGATGTCCGAGATGTTGGAGGCGCCACCGTCGGCGGTCTGGAGGATCGCGGTCGCCTGCGAGGCGTTGGTCGCGGCCTGCTGCAGCGTGGTGACGTCCGACGAGATGCGGGTCGAGATCGCAAGACCGGCGGCGTCGTCGGAGGCCGAGGTGATGCGCGAGCCGCTCGACAGCTTGGCGAGCGCGCTGCTCTCCTGCGCGGAATTGATGTTGAGGTAGCGGACTGCAGAGTTCGCCGCGGTATTGGTGGAAATTGCAGGCATTGGAAACTCCTGTGCTGATGGGCATGGCGTGCCGCATCGTTGAAGACGATTGACGACGCGGACCGCAGCCCCGTCCGTTCGCTCAAACGGCGGAGCGCACGGAGATCAGGCGCGAAAATTTTCGCAGCGCCAGTTTTATGGTTAGCAATCCGTAAACGCCGTGCGGATGTCGCGCTCGTGCTTGCGCAGCAACTGACGCAGCTGCTGACGTCCGCGCTTGAGCAGGGACTCCACCGCGGCCACCGTGGTGTCCATCACCTGGGCAATCTCGCCGTTGCTCATATTCTCGTGGTACGAGAAGATCACCGCGATACGCTGCTGCTCGGGCAGGCGCTGCATCGCGAGCTCCAGCATGCCGTTCAGCTCGTTGCGCTCGATGATCTCGACCGCGCCAGGCTGGCCGTCGGCGACCTCCGGCACGGTCTCGACATTCTCGTTGCGCGGCTTGCGGCGCAGATCGATGCAACGATTGGAGATGACGCGGTAGAGCCAGGTCGAGAACTTGGCGCGGCCGTGCTGCCAGCGCCCGCGATGGCTCCAGATCTTGAGCATGGTGTCCTGCACCACGTCTTCGGCATCGGCAGCATTGCCGACGATACGCAGCGCGATCGCATAGGCGCGATCGATGTGACGCTCGACCAGCATGCGGAACGCAGCCTCGTCGCCGGTGGCTAGCCTGTCGAGAAGTTCGCTGTCCTCATCGAAGACGATTTCGGCAGCGACCGGCGTGCTGCCCGGCGCCAGCGGTACCGACGGCATCACGGGCACGATCTCTTCAGCCGGCAGCGTCGTCGTGATCCCGGCCTCGGCGGGAGCCCAGACATCAGCAGCGTAACTCATCCCGCAATCTCCAACCCGCAATGCCGGCGGCGCACATGCCACACGGCTTCCAGGCGTTGAACGCGGGGCAAAAACAATCCAGGCGGAGAATTTTTGTTATTTTTCAAGATGTTATCCGGTATCTTTTGCCGAGTATCGGGCAATAATTGCCGAGCGCGCGCTACTCTCGCGCATCAATCCCGCAATCATCACATCGTCTCGCGCCATGGCGGATCATCCATCCTGAACAGATGTCATTGAGAGAAAACGCTGACATTACGCAGCACTAGGCGATCAAGCGCGACGCGCGCCCTGCGCATCAGGACGCGATTGTTTCCGAGTGTGAATGAACGCGAGACGACTTCCGCACCCGGCAATTTTTTCCGAATCACCTTTTCGAACCTAACGATTTTTTTGAATCTGTCAGTCGCGGCGAATGCGTTTTTGAATCGCGCGTGAATTATTTTCGCGCTTGTGGCGCCTGACATGGTGAACGTGCGCGTTAATTGATCTGACTGGCGGGGAATCTGCACATGACGATCGCAACGGCCGGCACGAAGCGCCGCGCGCAAATTGTTTCTGCTTGGTCGTTCGATGTTTTCGATACATTTCTGCTGCGCGCCTGCACGACGCCGGACGGCGTATTTGAAAGGACTTACGAGCTTTCCGGCATTTCACGGACTTGTCCTAATGTTTCCGTGAGTTTCGTTCAGCATCGGATCCAGGCCGAAGCACGCGCGCGGAGGACTGCGAAAGAGAAGCGCGGCGGCAGCGAAATTCGCATCGATGAAATCTATTCCTGTTTTCCATTCAAGCTGTTCGGTCTCACGCGTCATCATCTGAGCGATCTCGCCGAATCAGAGTTCGCAGCCGAGCTCGAGCTCTGCCGCGCCAATCCGGACATGCTTCGGCAATATATGGACATGAAGCAGGCCGGCCATCGCGTCGGCTTCATCTCCGACACCTATTGGGATTCCGCTTCGCTGGCGCGATTGCTGCGGGCATGCCGCCCCGGGCTGACATGGGACTTCCTCTACGCCTCCTGCGACCACGGCAGCGGCAAAAGCGAGACGCTTTTCGCCAAATACCTGTCCGAGCAGGGTATCGACGCGGGCGTCTCCTTTCACGTCGGCGACAACGACAAGGCCGATATCAGGGGGGCGAAGCGCCATGGCATTCGGCCGCGCTATTATCCGCAGGCGACGCCGCAATTGGCGTCGAAATTCCAGCGCGAGACCGCGCTGCTCGAGCTGTTGTGCGCCGGCGCGCCGGTGCGGCTCGATCATGGCGCGCGGACCTTGCGGCGCATGGTCGCCGCGCGCAACGCCGAGAAGTCTCCCGCCTTTCATCTCGGCATGAGTGTGCTCGGTCCGGTGATGACGGCCTTCGATGCCTTCATCGCCCGGCGCTGCCGGGAGGTTACCGGCTCCGGCCGGAAGGTCGCGCTCGCCTTCCTCGGTCGCGACGGCTTCTTGCCACACCGGATCTGGCAGGACTTGCACGGCACCACATCGGTCTATCTCGAGATCAACCGGCGCGTCAGCCTGATCGCCTCGGCGGATACCATGCAGCCGCTCATTGACCTTCTCAGCAAGGTGTTGAAGATCGACGCGCCGACCTTCCGCGACATGATCAAGACTTTGCCGCCGGAGGTCGCCGCGTTCTTCGCGGCTTATCCTGACGGAATTGCTCCCGGCGAAGATCTCGCCGAAGCCCTGCCGAAGCTGATGGATGCCGGCGAGATCGTCGATCTCGCCGCGGCACTGCGCGCGCGATTGCTCGCCTACCTGCGTCACGCGATCCCGGATTTCGACGACTGTACCGACCTGGTGCTCGCCGATCTCGGTTATTCCGGGAGCGTGCAGAAGGCATTGCGTCGCGTGTTCGACATGGAAGGCATCAAGATCCGTCTCCACGGCGCCTATCTGATCTCGCTCGACGATGCCTTCGATGATGTCGCCGAACAGGACACCGCGGCGGGCTTCATCTCGGACCTCGTGGTGACGCCGCATATCAAGCGCATGCTGATCCGCAACGTTGCGCTGCTTGAGCAGATCTGCTGCTCCGCCGATGGCTCGGTCCGGGATTATGACGGCGACCGGGTGCTGCGGGAGATCAATCCGCGACCGGCCAGCCAGATCGCGCTCGCCGCGGAGATTCAGGCCGGCGCGCTGGCCTTTGCGAAGAGCGCCGAGGATGTCGCGCTCGACTTCTGTCTCGACCCCAATGCCGCGCCTGATATCGCTGCGCGCTGGTGCACGGCGACACTGGCGCGGTTCCTGCTGCTGCCTGATGAGGACGAGCTGGCGCTGCTCGGCGGGCTGAAACACGACGTCAATCTCGGCACGCATGCGTTGGCGCCGATGATCGACAGCGACTTCCTCCGCCGGCAGATCACCGCCCGCGGTTTTTCCGCCGCCTGCGCGTCAGCCGCCCCGCCGATGTGGCTCGCCGGCAGCTTTGCCCGGCTGTCACCGTCGAACGCATATCTCTACACGCTGTTCGGGGCCAACCGTCTGCCGGCCGACGTCTTCGAAGAGAGCCCTTGTGGTCAGGTCCAGATCGGACTGTTCCGCGCCAATGCCGCTGCCACGCTGGACACCGTGACCCTCTATCGCACTGGTTTCGGCGAGCTGCGCCTGCGCATTCCCCTCTCGCGCACGATGGCCATCGCCATGATCGCGCTGCCGCTACCGAAATTCGCCGCAGAAGGTCTCCTTCATGACGTGACCATCCAGTCAGCCGACGATATTCGCGACGCCGCCGAGAGCCAGGATGTGGCCGGTATCGCCGCCGAAAGCCTCATCTCAGCCGGCGTACAGCACAACGGTGCCCATTATCGCACCGAGAACGACGACGCCTGCCTGCTGATCCCCGTCGCCGCGATGACGCACGACATCGCGATCTATTCGGTTGCGATCACCCCGCTCGGTTCCAATCCCAAATAGTGCGCCTGATCGCGCCGCCCCAGCCGTTCAAGTCCAAGGGCTGACTGGCGAGGCGAGGGGCACGAAATTGACGGACGGGATGCACGCAAACCTTGATGACCTCCTACAATCCGGCGGCATCCGGCTCGGCCGGGCCCAGCGCGATCGACTGGACTGGCTGACCGGCCAATATGGCGCGCCGACGCTGGACGACCTCGCTGGGGATCGGCGCTGCGGCGTTCTCATCCTCAAGGAGCCGCCAAGCGGCGCGGCCGCGGAGCTGTTCTACCGCTCGCTCAATCCCGGCTGTGCCGTCGTCATTCCGGCCAGCGAGAACCCCGGATTCGATTTCCTCAAGTCCAAGCTGACCGAGTTCGGCACGGTCGGCCCCTGCGGCGCTGACGGCCCGCACGAGATGTGGTGGGGCGGCATCGGCTGGTCGAAATTCCTCGCGGCCGCCGATACATCCACCGCCCGCCCGCGGATCATCTCCTGTTACCCGCACGGCGGCGACGCGACCGCCGCCTTTGCGCTCCGGCACTCGCTCGAACGATTTGATCTCGCCTGTCATATCGAGCCGATCGATACCCAGTTCGGCGACCGCCTGCTCTGTTTCGAGAAGGCGGAGTTCATGCTGCGGATGTGGAACAAATATCGCGAGCCGCTGCTCTTCATCGAAGCCGGCGCCGTGCTCCGCGAGGCGCCGCTGCTGCCATCGTTCCTCGGCGGCGACATCGCACTCCACAAGTGGAATCGCTGGGAGATGTCGGCCCGCACGCTCTATCTCGGCCGCACCGGGGCTGCGGAGATGCTGCTACGCACCTGGCAGCATCTCGCCGCGTCCTATCCCGCGATCTGGGAGGGCTATCTGCTCGACCAGGCCTGGAGCCTGACCTCGTCGCAGGTGCCGCTCGACACGGTGTGGCTGCCGCGGTCCTATCACGCGCTGGCGGGCGATCTCGGCGCGATGCGCGCCACGGTTCTGCATCACCAGCAGACGACGACGTTGGAGCTCGGGCCCGATCCCACCTTCGCCGGCCTCGTGCGCACCGCACGCCGGGCCGGCCGTACCGGCGCGCGCGATGCCTTCATGGTCATGACGTCGAAGGCCGAGGCCGGCAAAGGCATCGCGGTGATCCTGCGCGATATCTCGGCCAGCGACGCCGGCGCGGTCGCCGCCACCGTCGAAGCCGTGACTGGCGCCTATGCCACCGATTGCGGTGGTTATGGCCGCCTCGAACTGTCGCTCTGCGCCTGGCAGGACGATGTCGGCGCGGCGCGTGATGCGGCGGCGCTGGCGCATTACCGCATCCTGGAGATCGCGCCGGGACAGAGCATCGCCAACGACTTCTTTGCACACTGCGCAGCCGACGACGCCGTCATGACCGCCCGCCATCTCTTCCTCTGAGGGACATCACGCGATGCTCAAGACCATCATCCTGCTCACCGACACCGTGCAACAGCAGCAACCGCTAGCCAACCTGCTGCGCGAGCACAATCGCGAGCTCGCGTTCTGCTCCGCGCTCCGCGCCCAGGACCTCAGAGCCATCGAGCCGGAGATCCTGAGCGAGGCACGTCTGGTGTCTTTCGCCGCCGACGTTGCGGTCCCCGAAAGATTCCTGCTGCAGCTCGGCTACGGTGCCTACAAGTTCTACGCCGCGGCGACGCAATATCCGGGGCTGCCGCCTGCGCCCGACGAAAGCGACGAGAATCCGCACTGCTACTCCGTCATCGCGCAATCGATGATGATCTGGCCCGACTTTAAGAAAGTGGTCGGACTGGAGACCGTGACGATCCCGGACGGCACCGTTGCCGCCGAGCGCGAGCGGCTGGTCTTCTCGCGCCTGGCCCATTTGTTCTGGCGGATGTCGATCATGATCGCGGGCGAAGTGACCGATCTCCCCGGGATCATCGGATCTGCCGAGAGCGAGCGGCCGACGCTGGCAATGATGAACTGAGCTAGCGCACAGAGCTGCGGAGCTGCTCCGACAACACATCGCGGTGCTCCGGTGCCGCGATCGCAATCATGCGCCGCCCGCGCTCGGCGAGACCGCAGCCGCGCAACTCGGCGACGCCCCATTCGGTGACTATGGCATCGACATCGGCGCGGGGCGTCGTCACGGTCTCGACATGGGCGACGATCCGGCTGGTGCCATCCGATGCCGTCGCCGGCAGCGCGATGATCGCCCGCCCGCCGGGAGACGCATTGGCCCCACGTACGAAATCGAGCTGCCCGCCGATCGCCCCGATCGCAATGCCATTCAGCGTCTCGGAGTTCACGCTGCCATCGAGCCCGACCTGAAGCGCCGAATTGATCGCGACTAGCCGGTTGATCCGCGCCAGCACGCCGTGGCCGTGCGTGTAGGACGTCGGCCGCACTGCGACCGCCTTGTTCTCGTGCACGAAACGATAGAGCCGCTTCGTGCCGATCACCTGGTTGGTGACCGTGACCCCCGCATCGATTCCCTTCTCCGCATTCGTGACCGCGCCGCGCTCGATCAGGTCGACCACGGCATCGTTGATCAGGCCGGAGTGAATGCCGAGATCGCGTGCGTGGGAGAGCGACGAGAGGATCGCGTCCGGAATGCGCCCCACACCGAACTGGAGCGTGCTGCCATCTACGATCAGGCTCGCCGCGTGCGCGGCGATGCGCCGTGAAATATCATCGAGCGGCGGTGACGCCAATTCGACCGGCGGGCGTAGGGCCGCCACCTGGATGTGGATCGGCACGTCGCCCGGCCATTCGGCTCCGAATGTGAAAGGTGCATCCCGGTTGATCTCCGCGATCACGAGGCGCGCACCACGCGCGGCATCGATGACGTAATCGTTGGAGAGGCTGGCACTGAGCCGCCCCCCGGACTCGGCGAGTTGCACCAGGACGACATCGGCCTGATGGCGCCGCGAGGCGAAGTCGGCACAGAAGGCGCTGTAGTTGCTCGGGATCGTTTCGAGCCGCCCAGCCCTGGCGAGCCGCCGCGCATTGCCGATCACGCCATAACTCTTAAACGACACGTTGGGCGCGCAGGCCGCAAAGAACGTTTCCGAGAAGATCGGCCCGACCATCATCCGGAATGCCGGCAGATTTCCGGCCTGCGCCATCAGCGCTTCAGTCAAGGTGACCGGCTCTGCCGTCGCCTGGCCGCACACCACGAGATCGCCCTCACGGACCAAGCCGGAGAAGCCGATTGGCGCGGTGTCCCCGGGCATTGCCGCCTCAATACGACTTCGCGAGGCCCAGCACCTTTTCCGCAATGAAGCTGAGCGCGAGCTGCGGGCTGACCGGCGCGATGCGCGGGATCAGCACCTCGCGCAAATAACGCTCGACGTGGAACTCCTTGGCGTAGCCGAAACCGCCATGAGTCATTACCGCCTGCTCGCAGGCATGGTAACCGGCTTCACCTGCAAAATATTTCGCAGCATTCGCGCCGGCGCCGCACGGCAAGCCCTTGTCGTATTGCCAGGCCGCCTGCATCACCATCAGCCAGGCCGCCTCGAGCTCGACCCAATTCACCGCGAGCGGATGCTGGATGCCCTGATTTTTGCCGATCGGACGATTGAAGACGACGCGCGTCTTGGCGTATTCGGTCGCGCGCGACAGCGCGAGCTTGCCGAGGCCGACGGCTTCCGCCGCGATCAGGATGCGCTCGGGGTTCATGCCTTCGAGGATGTACTGGAAGCCCTTGCCCTCTTCGCCGATGCGGTCCTCCATCGGGATCTCGAAATCCTCGAAGAACAGCTCGTTGGAATCGACGACCTTGCGGCCCATCTTTTCGATCTCATGGACCTTGATCTTCTTGCGATCGAAATCCGTGTAGAACAGGCTGAGACCATGGGTCGGCGAGCGCACCTCCTCCAGCGGCGTGGTGCGCGCCAGCAGCAAGATCTTGTGCGCGACCTGTGCGGTCGAGATCCACACCTTCTGGCCGTTGACGATGTAGCGGCCGTTCTTGGCGACCGCGCGGGTCTTGAGCTGGGTGGTGTTGAGGCCGGTGTTGGGTTCGGTGACGGCGAAGCAGGCCTTCTCGCGGCCCTCGACCATCGGCGGCAGCATGCGCTTGCGCTGCTCCTCGGTGCCGAACACGACGACGGGATTGAGACCGAACACGTTGATGTGCACCGCGGAGGCGCCCGACATGCCGGCGCCCGACTCCGCGATCGTGCGCATCATGATCGCGGCTTCGGTGATGCCGAGCCCCGAGCCGCCATAGGCCTCCGGCACACAGATGCCGAGCCAGCCGGCGTCAGCCAGCGCCTTGTGGAAGTCATGCGGGAAGCCGCCGTCGTGGTCCTTTTTCAGCCAATAGGCATCGGGAAAGCCTTCGCAGATCTTGGCGATGGCGTCGCGAATGGCTTCCTGCTGATCGGTTAGCGCGAAATCCATGATGGTCTCCTTGTGGAGGCTCGTTGTGCCTAGCGCCCCATCTGCGACGGCAGCCAGAGGATGATAGACGGAAACGCCACCAGAATCGCAATCGCAATCAGGTGGGCGATGAAGTGCGGAAAGGTGCCGTGGAACACCTCCGCCACCGGCCGCTTGGCGTAGCGTGCGACGATGAAGCAATTCAGCCCGACCGGCGGCGTGATCATGCCGACCTCGGCGGTGACGATCTTGATGACGCCGAACCAGATCGGATCGAAGCCGAGCGTCTTGATCAGCGGCAGCACGATCGGCACGGTCAGCACCAGGATCGCGATCTGGTCCATGAACGAGCCGAGCACGATGTACCCGCACAGGATCAACGTAATGATGACCCAGCGCGAGGCCGGCAGCGAGCCGATCCAGGCGACGAGGTCCTGCGTCACATGAGTGAGCGTGAAGAAATAGCCGAAGATCGAGGCGCCAACCAGAATCATGATGATCATGCAGGTGCCATGGCAGGCGCGCAGCAGCGTCTTGTAGAGCGAGGACGGCGTGATCTTGCCCTTGACGATCGCGAGCAGGAAGGCGCCGAACGCACCGAATGCGGATGCCTCCGTCGGCGTCGCGACGCCGAGATAGATCGTGCCCGTCACGATCGAGAACAGCACCACCATCGGCGAGACCTGCCACAGCAGCGCGAATTTCTCGCGCCACGGCACCGATTTCGCGGCCGGCGCGCGCGAGGGATCCTGCCAGACCAAAAAGTAGATCGTGGCCATGATGGTGAAGGTGACGAGGATCGCGGGGATGATGCCGCTGATCAGGAGCTTGCCGATGTTCACCTCGGCGAGCAGGCCGAAGATGACGAGCGCGACGCTGGTCGGCAGCAGCATCGACAGCGTGCCCGAGATCGCGACCACGCCGGCGGCCATCTTCGGCTCATACCCCTGGCGGATCATTGCGGGAAGGCTGGTCGAGGACAGCGTCGCAGCCGATGCCGTCGAGGTGCCGCAGATCGCGCCGAAGCCTGCGCCGGCAAGCGCTGTCGCCATCCCGAGGCCGCCAGGAACACGCCCGACCCAGGCAGAGGCTGTCTTGAACAGATCATCGGCAACGCCGGACAGCAGCACGAGGTCCGCCATCAGCAGGAACATCGGAATGGTGATCAGCTCGTAGGAGGAAACGGTCGAGAGCGGCGCGGTCTCCAGGATGCCGAACAAGGTCGGAAAGCCGCCGACCATCACGAGGCCGACCGAGCCGGAGAAGGCCATGGCAAAACCGACCGGCGTGCCGAGCGCAAGCAAGCCGAACAGCAGAGCGAGAACGATGAGAGGTGTCATGGATATCCGCCGTTACTCGAAGCCGCGCGCTTCGCCGACGCCGGTCACCGGCGGCAGCGGATAGAGGTCGCGTCCGCTGACGAGGCTCAGCACATTGCCGACCAGTTGGAGCGCCAGCCGCAGCACCAGCACGCCGCAGCCGAACGGCACCAGCGCCGCCGAAATCCAGGTCGGCCAGGGAATGGCGCCTGACAGCACGTCATGCTGCTCGTAATTCTCCAGCGCGCGCGCGAACCCGACCTTGCAGATCAGGACGAACACGAACAGGCCTGCAAGTGCGGTGACGATCTCGGACAGCCGCCGCCCGGTGGGCGAGAAGCGCGACAACAGGATGTCAACGCCGACATGGACATGCTCGCGCAAGGCGTCCGACAGCGTGAAGAAGAACACGCCCGCGAGCAGATAGAGCCCGATCAGATCATAGGTGAAGGAGAACGGGCTGTTCAGCGCGTAGCGCATGAACACGTCGGTCACGACCAGCACCATGATCACAAACATGAATAGCACCGCGATCACCGTCAGCGCGCGCTCCAGTGCGCCGAGCACATGCCCCGCCCGATCGATCATTTCGCGCCTCCCTTTTCGATTTGCGGATTACTTGCTGCCGGCGCCAAGCAAGTCTTCGAACTCCTTCAGCGCGGCAGACGCCTGCTTGCCACGGCTATCGAGACCGGCTGCCCACTCATGCCCGACGCCTTTGAGCTTGTCCTTCATCTCGGCGCGCGTCGCTTCCGGCAGCGGATCGAAGCTGACGCCTTCGTCCTGCATGTGCTTCTTGGTGACTTCGCCTTCCTTGTCGACATCGGCGCAAGCCTTCGGCGTGATGGCATCCGAGGCCTCGTTCATCGCGGTCTTCACGTCGTCGGGCAGCTTGTCCCAGACCGACTGGCTGATGGAATAGGCGACGATGAAGCTGCCGAAGCTGACGCCTTCGGTCGCGTGCTTGACCAGCTTGTCGAGGCCATAGGCGACGACGCTGTCGAGCGGGAACAGCAGCCCGTCCATCGTGCCGCGCGACAGCGACTCATAGGCATCGGGCGCGGCCATGCGCACCGGCACGGCGTTGAGCGCCCGCAGCGTGAGATCCTGCGCGCCGCCGGTGGTGCGCAGCTTCAGGCCTTGCATGTCCTTGGTGGTCTCGACCTTCGACTTGACGGTCCACACCTGGTAGGGCGGCAGCACCACGGCCATCAGCAGCTTGATCTTGTTCGGCGCATATTCGCGGCTGGCCAGCACGCCTTCGCGCGCGGACTTCCAATAAGCAAGCGTGCCCTGGCAGCTGGTCGCGAACGCACCCGGCAACTGCGCGACTTCCGATAGCGGCATCTTGTCCGAAACATACGACGGCCCGATGTAGCCGATATCGACCACGCCCGATTGGGTTAGCCGCAGCATGTCGGCGGCTTTGCCGATCTGCTGGTTCGGGTAATAGGTGAAGGTCACCGCGCCGTTGGTGCGCTTGGTGACGTCGTCCATCCAAGGCTTGAGCATCAGACGGACGAGATAATGTCCGGCGGGGAAGCTGTCGGCGACTTTGAGCTCAAGCGCCTGCGCCGACAGTGTCGAGACCGGCAGCGACAAAGCGAGCACGGCTGCAGCCCGGACCAGATTTGTCTTCATTTCATTCTCCCTGACGCGTCCCACGCCGAAGGCGGCAGCCGTTTGCTGCCAAGCGGGCCCCACGCTCCATTTCTTGCTTGAGGAAAACGTACATATATGTGAATTTATCTGTCAAGTATATGAACTATGCATGGAGCTATGCGTTGCTCGCCGGCCCAGCCGATTGACATCGCCGGTTTGTGAATTCTAACTCCACATATATGAATTCATCCCACGAGGCCCCATGGGACCGCTCGCCGGCTTCACCATTCTCGACCTGACTTCGGTGCTGATGGGCCCCTATGGCACCCAGGTGCTGGCGGACATGGGCGCTGACGTCATCAAGGTCGAAAGCCCCGAAGGCGACATCGTTCGCCAGATCGGCCCCGGGCGCACACCCGGCATGGGCGGGATGTTCCACAATGCCAATCGCGGCAAGCGCAGCATCGTGCTCGACCTCAAGACGCCCGAAGGACGCGATACGCTGCTGCGGCTGGCGAAAAGCGCCAACGCGCTTGTCTATAATGTGCGCCCGCAGGCGATGGCGCGGCTCGGCCTCGATTACGAGACGCTTCGCTCGATCAATCCGTCGCTGGTCTATGTCGGCGCGTTCGGCTACGGCCAGTCAGGCCCCTACGCCGCCAAGCCTGCCTATGACGATCTGATCCAGGGCGCCGCCACGATTCCGACGCTGCTTGCGGCCGCCGGCGACGGCACGCCGCGCTACGTGCCCGTCACCATTGCCGACCGCATCGTCGGGCTGATGATGGTCAATGCGATCATGGGCGGATTGATGCACCAGCAGCGCACCGGTGTGGGCCAGCGCATCGACGTGCCGATGTTCGAATCGATGACGGAGTTCGTGCTGGTCGATCATCTGGGCGGTCTCACCTACGATCCGCCGCTCGACCATGGCGGCTATGCCCGCCTGCTGTCGCGCTATCGCCGTCCCTACAGGACCAGCGACGGCTATCTCTGCGTCCTCATCTACAACGACAAGCACTGGCGCAGCTTCTTCGAGGCAATCGGGCAGCCGCATTTCCTCGAGCAGCCCCGCTTTGCCAACCACGCCGCGCGCACAAAACACATCGACGAGATCTACGAGGAGATCGGGCACATTTTCCTCACCCGCACCACTGCCGAATGGCGCGAGTTGCTGGAGAGCGCCGACATTCCGGTGATGCCGATGCATACGCTGGAGACGATCCTCGATGACCCGCATCTCAAAGCCATCGACTTCTTCAGGACGGTGGACCACCCCGTGGAAGGCCGCATCCGCCAGATGCGCGTACCCTCGACCTGGAGCGTGACCCAGCCGGAGGCTGCTGGCCCGGCACCGACACTCGGCCAACACGGCCGCGACATACTGCGCGAGGCCGGCTTCTCGGCCGACGAGATCGAGCGGCTCGCAGAGCAGAAGGCAGTTCACCTGGCGGCGCCGCCCTAGCGGCAGGCGCTGGCCAAATCGCAACAATACCGGGAGGAAACCGCGATGGCCGGACTTTATTTCGAAGACTTTTCCGTGGGCCAGGAGTTCAGGCATCCGCTGACCCGGACCGTCACGGAGATGGACAATACCATGTTCAGCCTGCTGACGCTCAACCCGCAGCCGCTGCACATCGACGCGCATTTCTCCGAAAAGACCGAGTTCGGCCAGCGCATTTTCAACAGCCTTTACACCCTCGGCATCATGATCGGCATGACGGTCTATGATACGACCATGGGCACCACCGTTGCCAATCTCGGCATGACCGACGTGACTTTTCCAAAACCGGTCTTCCATGGCGACACCCTGCGGGCGACGACGAAGGTGCTTTCGTTGAGAGAATCCAAATCGCGCCCGAGAGCGGGCATCGTCGAGTTCGAGCACCACGCACTGAACCAGAACGACGAGATCGTCGGCAAATGCCGCCGCATGGCGATGATGCACAAGAGGCCGGTCTGATGCGTTCGATGCTGTTCGTGCCGGGCGATTCCCCGCGCAAATTCGAGAAGGCGAGCGAAGGCAAGGCCGACGCGCTGATCATCGATCTCGAGGATTCCGTCGTCACCGACAAGAAGCCGGAGGCACGCGGGCTGACGCTGGCGATGCTGAAGGGCTCTCGCGGCCCGCATCAGCTCTATGTCCGCGTCAACGCGCTCGACACCGGCGTGACGCTGACCGATCTCGCCGCGGTGACGCCGGGCAAGCCCGATGGTATCGTGCTGCCGAAATCGCAAGGCGGCGACGACGTGCGGCAGGTCGCGACCTGGCTGGAAGCTTTGGAAGCAGCGGCCGGCATCGCGGTCGGCACGACGCGCATCGTCTGCGTCGCAACGGAGACCGCCGGCTCGATCTTTGGCCTCGGCAGCTACAAGGGCTGCTCCCCTCGCCTCGCCGGATTGATGTGGGGCGCGGAAGATCTCTCGGCTTCGCTCGGCGCGACCGAGAAGGCGTCGGGCGGTGTGTTCCACAGCCCCTATCGCCTCGCGCGCGATCTCTGCCTGATGGCGGCGGCCGCGGCGGAAGTGGCGCCGATCGACACGGTCCATACCGACATCGACAATCTCGCAGGCCTCGAGCAGGAAACGCGCGCAGCGCGGCGCGACGGGTTTTCGGCGAAGGCGCTGATCCATCCGAAACATGTCGACGTCGTCAACGCGGCGTTCGCGCCGACGGACGCCGAGCGCACATGGGCGGAGAAGGTCATCGCGGCGTTCGCGAGCAATCCAGATTACGGCACGCTGCGGCTCGACGGCCAGATGATCGACAAGCCGCATCTTCGCGCCGCGAAGAAGATCCTCGGCCAGCCCTAAATCAGGACGCAAAGCCCCGCCATGATCGTTCGCCAAGCCGCAAACGTCCTGGAGATCATGGAATTCTTCGCGCAAACGAGGAAGCCGGCGACGCTTGCCGAAATCGCCGATCATTTCGGCTGGCCGCGCTCGTCGACCTTCAACCTGCTCGCGACGCTGTCGGAGAAGGGCTATCTCTACGAACCGCGTCCGCGCGCCGGATTCTATCCGACGCCGCGATGGCTCGCGATGGCGCGGATGATCTCCGAGGTCGAACCGCTGCCGCCCTGGACGCATACGCTGATCGCCGATCTCTCCGCCGAGACCGGCGAGACCGCGTCGATCGTGGCGCCGGCGGGCGTGATGGCGGTGTTCATCGACGTCGTCGAGTCCCAAGCCGCGATCCGCTATTTCGCGACCATCGGGCACCGCGTGCCGATTCACGCCACTGCCAGCGGCCGCGCGCTGCTGCTGCAATATTCGCCGGAGGAGCGCGACTCCGTCTATCGCAAGATCGAATTCAAGCAATACGGCCCGTCGACGCCGATCAGCATCGAGGCGGTGGAAGCCGAGCTGCGCAATTCGATCGAGCGCGGCTACTGCCAGAGCTTTGCCGACTACAGCCGCGACCTCGCCGGCGCCGCGATTCCGCTGCCGATCGGCGACCGCCGCCTGTCGGTTGTCGTCGCAGGGCCGGAGTTTCGGATTGGGCCGAAGGTGGCAGACGTCGCGTCGCTGATCGCGCGGACGGTCGACCGGCTGCGACCGAAGTCTGCGGCGTAAGCCACAGCCTCAGTCGAATCCCTGAACGGGCGGCGTCGAGGTCTCTGCCGGCGCCGCCGGAGCGGCTTGAACGGCCTGCACCGCAGGCGCGGCTTGAACCGGCGGATTGCTGGCAGCTCTCATCTGGCCGTTGGATTCGATCGCCGCGCGCGTGGACTGTGGAGCGCTGGTAGTGGCCAAGCGGTTCGCCTGACGTCGCTGCGGCTGCCGGTATCTTGCCGACCGCGAACCTCTCACGCCCCATGACCTCGCGATCGAAGGTCCGGCGGTGTAGCCGACAACTGCGCCGGCGACCGCACCGATCGGGCCCAGCACGACGGCGCCGGACACGGCGCCGAGCGCCGCAGCGCCAGCGCGCTCCTGCGCAACGGCACTTGCGGGCACGCCAGCCAGCATGACGACGGCAGTGATCAGAGCTTTCTTCATCGGAGCGCCTCCCTCAGGGGACATCACTCTTACTCAAATATGGCCGCACGAGGTTTGTTCGTTGCCCAAGGGAGGGCAATGGCCGATGGAACTCCGGCAATTCAAAGACCTTCGCCGCCATCATGGTGCGATGTCGCTCGGCCCCTCGGACGCCTCACCGACAAGCTGCAGTCTTCTCCCTCGCCCCGTTCTTACGGGGCTATGGGATTCCCGGATTTTGTTCTTGGTTAGCAAGAGCATATCCCTCGAGCGTAGCAGCGAGACGGTTCCAGCCGTCTCGCATGGTCTTTG
>NZ_JBEPOS010000016.1:0-179844 GCF_040546885.1 Bradyrhizobium sp. S3.2.6
GCGCACGACAATCATCGCGGCAATCATCACCTCGCCGCGACACCGACTCGCCATCCTGATTGTCGCGCGCTTCCCACCCAGATTGTCGCGCTATAACCTCCCTTGCGCCGCGCCCCACTCCGTCAAAAATCACTCAGACGACCACATCGGGAGACCGGCCATGGGCCTGCAAGAAACAAAAATCGAATCGCTTCCCTTCGTCACAGCTGAACTCAACTACCTCGCGCCGGTATCCGGCAAGCCGCGCACTTATGCCTTCGATCCGCCGCCGGGCGAGCCGAAGAGCACCTCGCTGCCGGAGCCGCATCAGGTCCCGATTTTCGATGCGCGGCTGATTGCGGACAATGTCTCGCTCGATCGCGAAGGTTTTGCGCTGGTACGCCATCCCAACCAGGTGAAGGACTTTTATAACGACGAGGAAATCCGCACCGTCTACTACCCCGCCGTCGAGGCCTTCCTGCGCGCGACACTGAAGGCCGATCGCGTTTTCATATTCGACCACACCGTGCGCAAGCGCGTCGAGGGTGCTCCGGATATTCGCGACGGTGGCCCACGCCAGCCCGCGACGCGCGTCCATGTCGACCAGACCGCCGTCTCCGGCGCCAACCGTGTACGCGAGCATCTGCCCGACGAAGCCGAGGAGCTGCTCAAGGGCCGCGTCCAGGTGATCAATCTCTGGCGGCCGATCCGCGGTCCCTTGCGCGATTCACCGCTCGCGATGGTCGATGGCACCACGGTTTCTCCCGACGATCTCGTCGCCTCAGACCTGATCTATCCCAATCGTCGCGGCGAAACCTATTCGGTAAAATACAAGCCGAACCATCGCTGGTTCTATTTTCCGGAGATGACGGCGGACGAGGCGCTGCTGCTCAAATGCTATGATTCAGCAACCGACGGCCGCACCCGTTTCGCTCCGCACACCGCCTTCGTCGATCCGACCACGCCGGCCGATGCTGCGCCCCGCGAGAGCATCGAGGTGCGCACGCTGGTCTTTCACAAACAGTAACAATGTGTGATGGCACTGCCGGGCATCGCCCGGCAGTTCCCGGAACCAAGTGGAACCGGGCGGCGTTGCCGCGCGGGCCAGGGCCAATCAGGAGCGGTGCCGTGCGAGCGCAGCCGACACTATTGTATTGTCTGACCACTTTCTCGCTTTCTGCATTTTCCATCGCCCACGCCGAAAGCGGACTTGCCTCATATTACGGATACGGGAAGGCCGCGAGGAATGGCGAGCTGACCTGCGCGCACCGGACGCGTCCGTTCGGCAGCGTGCTCAGGGTGTCCTACAGCGGGCGGACGATTCAATGCCGCGTCAATGATCGCGGTCCCTTCATCCGCGGCCGCATCGTCGATCTCTCGGTGCCCGCCGCCCGCGCGCTCGGCATGATGAGCGCAGGCGTGGTGCGGGTCTCGGTGGAATAGGCTTGCAAGCGCGCTATAGTGCCGCCCAAAGCAAGGGGCGGGGAGCGCTATGGCAAGGATCAAGGTCGGAGTCGTCGGCTGCGGCTTCGTGTCGGAGCTGCATATGCATGCGTTCCGGCGCGTCTACGGCGTCGACGTCGAGGTTGCGGCGGTCGCTGCGCGCGGCGATCACGTCGTCGAATTTGCTGCCCGTCATGACATCCCGCGGGTCTATCGCAGTTTTGCGGAATTGATCGCAGACCGCGCGCTCGATGTCATCGATATCTGCACGCCACCCAATCTTCATGCCGGGATGATCGTCGCCAGCATGCAAGCCGGCAAGCACGTCATCTGCGAAAAGCCGTTTGCCGGCTATTTCGGCCGTGAGGGCGACCAGCAGCCGATCGGCAAGCACGTGCCGAAGGCGCTGATGTACGAACGCGTGCTGGAGGAGATGAACGCCACCCGGGCCGCGATCGAGCGCACCGGCAAACTCTTCATGTATGCCGAGGACTGGATCTACGCGCCAGTCGTGACCAAGACCGCCGAGATCCTCAAGGCGACCAAGGACAAGATCCTGTTCATGAAGGGCGAGGAGAGCCATTCCGGCTCGCACGCGGCGCATGCCGCGCAATGGGCGATGACCGGCGGCGGCTCGCTGATCCGGATGGGCTGCCATCCGCTCTCGGCCGTGCTCTATCTCAAGCAGGTCGAAGCGAAGGCGCGTGGCGAGACCATCAAGGTTGCAAGCGTCACCGGCGATGTCGGCAACGTCACGGCTGGTCTCAAGCCGGAGGAGCGGACCTACATCAAGGCCAATCCGGTCGATGTCGAGGATTGGGGCACGCTGACGGCGACCTTCTCCGACGGAACCAAGGCCACGGTGTTCTCCGGCGACATGATCATGGGCGGCGTGCGCAATCTGATCGAGACCTACACCAGCGGCGGCTCGTTGTTCGCCAACATCACCCCCAACACGCATCTGATGAGTTACCAGACCAGCGAGGAGAAACTCGCAGGCGTCTACATCACCGAGAAGGTCGACCGCAAAACCGGCTGGCAGTATGTCTGCCTCGAGGAGGAATGGACGCGCGGCTATCTCCAGGAGATTCAGGATTTCATGGAATGCGCCGCCACGGGACGCCAGCCGCTGTCGGACCTCGCGCTGGCGTACGAGACGATCAAGGTGAACTATGCCGGCTATTGGGCGGCGGAAGAAGGGAGAAGGGTGGTGTTGTAGGGCACCGGCAGCGCCGCGATGTCACCTCGCCCCGCTTGCGGGGAGAGGTCGGATTACATCGACGATGCAATCCGGGTGAGGGGGACTCTCCGCGAGTCCAACTGCCACCGTCCTTGGGGAGGCAGCCCCTCACCCCAACTCTCTCCCCGCAAAGAGCGGGGCGAGGGAGCGCAGTCCCGCTGCGGCGCCTCACGCCCCGTAGGTCGAGCCCTTCGGCAGCGGAAACACCGGGTCTTGTGTCCGAATATTTGTGGGCCACACCACCGAGATGTGCTCGCCCGCGTTCTGCATCACCACCGGCGTCGAGCGTTCGTTCTGGCCGGAGAGCGGCGTGCCCGGCGGGAAGAATTTTACGCCGTATCCCTGGATAGTGCCGCCGGCGGGGATATCGACGTCGAGCGCGGCCTTGCGAATGGCCTCCGGCTCGAAGCTACCATACTTCTCTTTCGCCACCGGCAGCACGTTGTTGAGCAGCACCCAGGTCTGGTTGAAGCCCATCGAGCAGTGCGGCGGCACGTCGGTCGCGCCGGTCTTGGCCTGGTAGCGCGCGACCATGGTCTTGATCAGATCACCGATGCCGGGCGCGAGCTTTGCCGGGTCCAACAGTTGTGCCGGCACCGGATCGATGTTGCAGAAATTATCGATGTCGGCGCCGAAGGTGGCGCGCAGCTTGTCCAGCTGGCTGTAGCCGGCGCCGGCGCCGAACAGCATCTTGAAGCGCAGGCCGCTCTCGCGCGCCTGGCGCAGGAACAGGGTGATGTCAGGGTTGTAGCCGGCATGCGAGATCACGTCGGCTTTGGCGCGCTTGATCTTGGTCACGAGCACCGAGAGATCGGGCGCCGAGGCCGAATAGCCTTCCTTCAACACGATCTGGAGCCCGGCCTCCCTGGCATAGGCCTCGTCCGCGGCGGCGACTCCGACGCCGTAAGGGCCATCCTCGTGGATCAGTGCGATCCGGACGTCCTTCGGCTCCATGCCGAGCTTCGCCTTGGCGTGCTCGCTCATGAAGCCGGCAAAGGCCTGGCCGTACTGGTCCGAGTGGATTTGCGCGCGAAACACATATTGCAGGTTCTTGTCCTTGAACACGGCCGTCGAGACCGCGGTTGTGATCCAGAGGATTTTCTTCTGCTGCTCGACCTTCGCGGCCATTGGCACCGCATGCGCGCTGGAATAGACGCCGTTGATGATGTCGATCTTCTCCTGGCTGATCAGCCGTTCGGCTTCGTTGATGGCGACATCAGCCTTGCTCTGGGAGTCGGCCGCAACCGGCACGATCTTGGTCTTGCCGCCGATGCCGCCCTTCTCGTTGACGAGATCGATGGCGATCTGGGCGCCGACCGAGGAGGCGACCGAGCCGCCGGCGGCAAATGGTCCGGTAAGATCGTAGATCAGGCCGATGCGCAAATTCTCGGCTTGCGCCTGGGCCCGGGTCCAATCGAGGCTGAGTGTGGCGGCGGCAGCCGCCGTACCCTTCAGCAGCTGCCTGCGTGAAGTCGGCATCCTATCCCTCCCTCCGAACCGTCGTTTGCGACTGGTTTTATGTTTTTTGGCGAGTATTTGGAGGGCGCTCGTGAAAGTCAACATGCACCGCACCAGGCAGATCGCGGCCGTGCGTGGATCAGATCGGCATTTTTCCCTGAGTATCATTCTTTTTGTGGAGCGCTCAGGAAGAGACCGCTCCGCTGTCCCTCACCACGGATCGTTCCGTTGCCTGCATCATGCGCGGACGCGAACATCCGCTTGTCGCGCGTGTGCTTTCAGCTTCGGCCCGACGCGACGTCGTCTCCCGCAATCGTGATGGTCTCGCTCCCGCGCGCTCGCCGCAGGCCAGGCTTACGACCGGCATTCGGCTTGTGCGCATCGGAGATTGCGTGCCATCCTAGCGGGGTAAATTGCACGGGAAGCCCAATTCCCGGCTTGGCCATCGTGCCGCGTTAAGGGTCGAAACAAAAGCTCAGGGAGAAGAGACATGGTGTGGACGCTTCGTTTTGCGGGGCTCGCTTGCGTTGGCCTGTTGCTGTCCCCGGTCAGTGCCTTGGCAGGGCCGAAGGTCGTGTCCGGTCCGGGCGCCGATCCGGGTTGCTTCAAGCCCTGGTCCGCCCAAACCAAGTTCTTCCAGTGGGACAAGAAGCCTGGTCCCTACAAGATCGCGCTCGTCAACGGCTTCGTCGGCAACACCTGGCGCATCCAGATGGTGAAGACTGCAAAGGCCTTCGCCTCGCAGCCGGGCATCAAGGAGAACATCAAGGAGTTCAAGGTCGTCTCGACCGGAACCGATGTTGCAGCGCAACTCGGCGCGATGGAGGACTTCATCAATCAGGGTTTTGACGCCATCGTCACCATCGCGGTGGCCCCCGATGGCTTCGACCGCATTATCCGCCTCGCCGACAAGAACAATGTGGTCGTGGTGCCCTTCGACAACGTCCTCGACACCGACAAGGTGATGATGGTCAACGAGGACCAGAAGGAAATGGGCCGCATGTCGGCGAAGTGGCTCATCGATGAGAGCGGCAAGAAGGCGGGCGACATCCTCGAGGTCCGCGGCCTGCCGGGCAATTCGGTCGACCGGGACCGCCATCTCGGCTTCCGCGAGGTCATGGAAGCGCCGGGCAACAGCTTCAAGATCACCGAAGTGGTCGGCAATTGGGATACCGGCACCTCGCAGAAGGTGACGGCGGACGCGCTCGCGGTGCACGGCCATTTCGACGGCGTGTTCACGCAAGGCGGCTCCGACGGCACCGTGCAGGCGATGATGTCGGCAAAGCACCCCTTCGTCCCGATGTCGGGCGAGGGCGAGAACGAGTACCGCAAGCAGATCGCCGATCACGCCAAGGACGGGCTCAAGGGCATGTCCTATGGCCAGTCTCCGGCGCTGGTCGCCATCGCCACCAAGGCGGCGATCTCTGCGCTGCAGGGCAATGTGATGCCGCAGCTCATCTCGATCCCGATCCCGGTCGCGACCTACAAGGATCTGAAGCCCGGCACCAACTACTGGCCGGACCTCAACGCAAACTTCTTCGCGCCGAACCAGTTCGCGCCCTGCGGCGTCAATTTCACGGCGCCGGAGATCATGTCGCAGAGCGAGAAGAACACCCAGTGAGCGCACCGGAGATGTCCCGGTTGCGGCCCGGCCTTGGCCGGGCCGCCACCGCGTGAGCCCGCCATGCCGGACGCTACTCTAAGCCAATCCGCCTTCCTCACCCTGTCCGGAATCTCCAAGCGTTACGCCGGAGTGCGGGCGCTCGAAGGTGTCGACTTCGCATGCGAGCGCGGCAAGATCCACGCGGTGCTGGGCGAGAACGGCGCCGGCAAGTCGACGCTGATCAAGGTCATCGCCGGCGTCGTCCAGCCCGATACCGGCACCATGCGGCTCGGCGGACACGATGTGACCTTCGCGACACCGTCCGCCGCCAATGCAGCCGGCGTCGTCTGCATTTTCCAGGAATTGTCGCTGATGCCCGACCTCTCGGTCGCGGACAACATCTCGATCGCGTCGCCGCCGCGCCGCTTCGGCCTCATCGACGCGCGGGCGCAGCGCCGCCGCGCCGAGGAGCTGCTGGCCGAGATCGGATGCGAGGACGTCAATCCCCTGATGCGCGTGCGCGACCTGCCGCTGTCGCGCCGCCAGGTGGTGGAGATCGCCAAGGCGCTCGGCAAGAAGCCGCAGCTCTTGATCCTCGACGAAGCCACATCGGCCCTCACCAGTGCCGACGTCGAGAAGGTGTATGCCATGCTGGCACGGCTCAAGGCCGAAGGCGTTGCCATTCTCTACATCTCGCACCGGATGCACGAGGTCGAGGCGTTGGCCGACCGTGCTTCCGTGTTCCGCAACGGTCGTCATATCGAGACCTTCGACCAGGGCAGGAGGTCGACCGCCGATATCGTTCAGCTCATGATCGGGCGCGACATCGCCACCCAGTATCCGCCCAAGCCCGCGCGCGGATCGACGAAGCCGGTGCTGACCATCGAGAACCTGAGCTGGGACAAGCGCCTGGATCGCATCTCGCTCCGCGTCGGCGCCGGCGAGATCATCGGCCTCGGCGGGCTGGATGGCCAAGGGCAAAAATCCTTGCTGCTCGCGCTGTTCGGCGTGCTGCGTGGCGTCTCCGGGCAAATCACCGTCGAAGGCCGCGAGGTGCGTCCGGGCTCGCCGGCGGCGGCGAAGTCGGTCGGCATCGCGCTCGTGCCGGAGGACCGCAAGACCGAAGGCCTGATGCTGCCGATGTCGATATCGGACAATCTGGTGATCGCCTCGCTCGACGCGATCTCGACCGGACCTCTGGTCGACCGCGCGCGCGAGACCGATGCGATCAAGCGCGCCATCGCGCGGCTGCAGATCAAGATCGGCGCGTCCGGCGACGCCGTCGCCACGCTCTCCGGCGGCAACCAGCAGAAGGTCGTTCTCGCCAAATGGCTGATGACCGATCCCAAGCTCATCCTGCTCAATGATCCCACGCGCGGCATCGACGTCGGCACCAAGCAGGAGCTTTACCGGCTGATGCGCGAGCTCGCCGACCAGGGCGCTGCCATCCTGTTCTACTCGACCGACTATGACGAGCTCATCGGCTGCTGCGACCGGGTGGCGATCATGTATGACGGGCGCATCGTGCGCGAGCTTGAAGGTGATGAGCTCACCGAGACCAACATCATCGCCAGCGCGCTCAACATCGACGCCGCGACGCCGGACACATCCGGAGCCGTCCATGCTTGACGATGTCGCTATCAGGATTCGCCAGAACATCGGCATCGTCACCGCCGTCCTGTTGTTCTCCATCCTTTATCTGCTCTACAACCTCGCCCACCCCAAGGGCTTCTCGTCGGCGGTTCTGGTGCAGAACGGCGACGAGATCTTTGCACTCGCCATGCTGGCGATGGCGCAGACCGTGCCGGTGCTGGCGTCGGGGCTGGATCTCTCGGTTGGCGCCGTCATGACCATGGTGGGGTGTTTCGCGAGCTACCTGCTCACGGGAGCGGCGGGGGGCAGCCCGTTGCATCTCGAGATCTTCGGCCTGCATCTCGGCCTTGGTATCTTTCCCGGCGGCGTGAGCGGCATCCTGCTCGGGATCGTCATATGTCTTGCGACCGGCGCACTGGCCGGCTTCGTCAACGGCTGCGTCGTCGTTTATGGGCGCATCCAGCCGATCATTGCGACGCTTGCGACCGGGGCGGTCTATATCGGCATCGCGCTGTTCCTGCGGCCGACGCCGGGCGGCAAGATCGACGAGGATCTCAACTGGGCGCTGACCAACTCGCTCGGGGATTTCGCCGCGACCGTCCATATCTTCGATGATGGCGGAGCCGGCTGGTTTGCGCCGGTGGCCTGGATCCCGGTGCCGTTCGTGCTGCTCGTCCTGATCGCGCTCCTGGTCTGGGTGCCGTTCCGCCGCTCCGTGCTTGGCCGGGCCGTCTATGCGGTCGGCTCGGCCGAAGGCGCAGCCTACATGTCCGGCCTTCCGATCGAGCGTGCCAAGATCGCGGCCTTCACGCTCGCCGGCTTCTTCGCTGGCTGTGGCGGCCTGTTCCTCGCCATCCAGACATCCTCAGGCAATGCCGACATCCCGCAGGCCGGCGCCTACACGCTCAACTCGATCGCCTCCGTCGTCATCGGAGGGACCTCGCTACTCGGCGGGACCGGCAGCGCGATCGGCTCGATCTTCGGTGCGATGGTGCTGCGCGTCATCTCGTTCTTCTTCCGCATCTTCGACATCGCCCCGCTGTTGCAACCGCTGTTCGAGGGCCTGATCCTGCTGGCGGCGGTCAGTATCGGCGCGCTCGGCGTGCTGCGCGTCAAGAATACGCTGGAGCTGTTCCGATGAGTTCGGCCTCCCTCAGTCTCTCTCGCGATGACCGCCCGATCCTGATCGCGGCCCTGTTCATCCTCGTCATCCTGGTGGCGGGAACGATCTATACATTTGCGCGCTTCGGCAGTGCGCCGCTGCTGTCACCGGCCTATCTGCTGCAGCAGCTCCAGATCGGCGCCTTCCTCGGCATCGTGTCCGCGGGGATGATGATGGTGATCCTGATCGCCCAGATCGACCTGTCGGTGCCGTGGACGCTCGCCGCGGCCGCGATGATGGCGACAACGATCGGCGGCTCGCTCGCGATTCCGGTCGGGCTTGGGGTCGGGCTTCTGGTCGGTCTCGTCAACGGCATCGGGGTTGCCTATCTGCGCGTGCCCTCGATGATCTTCACGCTTGGCGTCAACGCGGTGATGCGCGGCCTGATGGTCGCCCATACCGGCGGCTACGCGCCGCAGACCGGCGCCACCGACCTGATGCGGATGCTCGCCGGCGACCGCACGCTCGGCATTCCCAACGCCTTGTTCGTCTGGATCGCCGTGTCGGTACTTGTCACGATTGTTCTGCAGCGCACGACGCTTGGCCGCTACGTCTATGCCATCGGCAACAAGGAGGCGGCCGCGTATCTGGCCGGCGTCGATACCCGCCGCATCACCGTGATCTGCTTCGTCCTGTGCGGTGTCGCAGCCGCGCTCGCCGGCGTTCTGCTCGCCGGCTACTCCACCAAGGCGTATCAGGGCATGGGGGATGCCTATTTGCTGCCGTCGATCGCGGCGGTCGTGATCGGCGGCACCAACATCCTTGGCGGCCGCGGCCGTTATCTCGGGACACTGATCGGCGTCGTGCTGATCGTGCTTCTCAACAGCGTGCTGTCGATTATGGACATGCCCGAGGCCGGCCGCCAGGTGATCTATGGCCTCGTCATCATCTTCATGCTGCTGGTCTACGGGCGCGGCGAACGTATCACGAGTTGACGCGACACGTTCTGCTGGGTCGCGATCGTTCCCCTACACCGCCGCCCGTGTATTGAGGTAGATCGAATACAGCGAGGTCTGTCCGCAGATGTAGAGGCGGTTGCGGCGCGGGCCGCCGAAGCAGACATTGGCGACGATCTCGCCGATCGGGACCGTACCGAGATGCGTGCCATCCGGCGCATAGCAGAACACGCTGCGCCCCGCCGACGTCCAGATGTTGCCATGGATGTCGCAGCGGAAGCCGTCATAGAGCCCGTCCGGGCAGGTTGCAAACAGCGAGGCTTCCCCGACTGTTTGCCCCTTGACCTGATAAGACCAGATCGTCGGCGGCAGCCCGCGGACATGAGTCGCGCCGGTGTCGGCGACATAGAGTCGGGTTTCGTCCGGCGAGAAGGCTAGCCCGTTGGGCTGCACCCGGTCGGAGACGACGCGCGTGATGACGCCGGAGCTGCCGTCGATCCGGTAGACGTTGGAGGCGCCGATCTCGGACGGACTTTGTTGCCCTTCATAGTCACTGTCGATGCCGTAAGTCGGATCGGAGAACCAGATCGAATTGTCCGACTTGACCACGACGTCGTTGGGCGAATTCAGCCGGCGGCCCTCGAACGCATCCGCCAGCACGGTGATCGAGCCATCGTGCTCGGTACGGGTGACGCGCCGCATGAAATGCTCGCAACTGACCAGCCGCCCCTGGCGATCGGTGGTGTTGCCGTTTGAATTGAAGCTCGGCGCGCGGAACACCGACACCGATCCGTCGGTCTCGTCGAAACGCATCATCCGGTTGTTCGGAATGTCGGACCAGATCAGGTAGCGCCCGGCCGGAAAATAGGCGGGGCCTTCGGCCCAGCGGCAACCGCTGGTGAGTTTCTCGAGATTGACATGGCCGATGACGAGCCGCTCGAAGCGAAGGTCGTGCGCGACATAAGGGAGCATGGGTCCTCCTTGATGGCCGCAGATTCTTGGAGCCGCCTGCGTGCGTCCTTACTGTGATCGACCCTGCCGAATTTGCAAGTGTGCTTCGCGTCAAGGGCGCATCGAGCGAGAGATGAAATGCCCGGGACATCTAGCGCGAAGACGCGCTTCTGCCCGGGCATCACATCGTTGCGGTGGCCTTGTTCCGCTTTCTTACTGCGACAGCTTCACAAAGTTCGGAAACTTCAGCTTGCCTTCCGCGATCTTCTCCGGCCAGACCACGACCTGCTTCTGGTCCTGCCACTGGAAGACGAGGCCGGTCACCGCGCCCGCGCCGGACTTGATGCCGTGGGTGAACTCGTCGTCCTTGCCGTAAAACTTGATCTGGCCGATCGTGCCCTCGAGGTCGGTCTTTTCCATCTCGGCGACCATCTTGTCGGGATCGGTCGAGCCGGCGCGCTTGATCGCGTCGGTGATGATGTAGACCTCGTCATAGGCGGTGTAGCCGGTATAGGCCGGCGGCGTGCCGAACTTGGCCGCGAAGGCCGCCGCGAACGGCTTCGTCTTGGAGGTGACGGCAACATCAGGCGTCGCGACGGCCAGCGACGGCACGCCGTCGGCGGCGCCATTGGTATCCTTCCAGAAGGTCGGGCTCAGTGCCTGCGCGCTGATGCCGAACATCGGGATCGGCACCTGCTGGTTCTTCCACTGCACCGTCGGCTGCACGCCGACATGCGAGATGCCGGTGACGATCACATCAGGCTTCTTGCCTTCGATGTTATTGAAGATCGGCGTGAAGTCGGTGGTATCGGGCGAGAAGCGCACATGCTCGACCACCTTCAGTCCGGCCTTGGGCAGGCAGGCCTCGTAGCCGACATCGAGCGGCTTGGTCCAGGCGGCGTCCTCGCTCATGATCGCGACCGTCTTGAACTTGAGCTTGTCGACGAGGAGATCCTTGGCGGCGTCGCAGACGATCTGCGCTTGCGCGGCCGAGGTCAGGTAGCCATGGAAGGTGTACTTATTCTTCTCATAGTCGTTGTGGATCGCCTTGGTGATCTCGTTCGAGGCGGCGCCGGGCGTGATCAGCGGCATCTTCAGGCGCGCCGCCCAGGGCTCGAGCGCGAGCACGACCTCGCTGATATAGCTCGCGATCACGGCGGAGACCTTGTCCTCGCTCACCGCACGCTGGAAGGCGCGCACCGAATCGGCCGAGGAGCTCTTGTTGTCATAGGTGACGATCTCCACCTTGCGGCCGAGGATGCCACCCTTGGCGTTGATCTCGTCGGCGGCAATCTGTGCGCCGCCGGGCGTGGCCGCACCCGCGATCGACTGCACCTCGGCGATGACGCCGATCTTGATCGGATCGTTCGACTGCGCGGAGGCGGGCGCGGCGAGGCACAGCGCCAGCGCGGAGGTGAGGAGGTGAGAGCTCAAAATGCTCGATGATCGCATGGTCGTTTCCCTTTCGCTTGTTTGTTGTTGATATGCGCGAGCTAAAGAAAATCGGCGCCGGCCTCGGCGGCGAAGCGGCCGGGATCGCCCTCCCAGACGATTCTTGCGTGCTCCAGCACATAGACGCGGTCGGCATGAGGCAGAGCGAAGGTCACGTTCTGCTCGCCGAGCAGCACCGTGATCGACGTGGTCTGCCGCAGCTTCTCCAGCGCCTTGGACAACAGCTCGAGGATGACGGGCGCGAGGCCCAGTGTCGGCTCGTCCAGGATCAGGATCTGCGGCTGCATCATCAGCGCGCGTCCGATCGCGAGCATCTGCTGCTCGCCGCCGGACAGCGTCTGCGCCAGCTGGCCCTGGCGCTCCTTCAGGATCGGGAATAGCTCGAACAGCCAGGCGAGCTGCGCGGCGCGCTTGTCATCGGTGAGATGTTGCCCGCCGAGATCGAGGTTTTCGCGCACACTCATCTCGCCGAACAGTTCGCGTGATTCCGGACATTGCACGAGGCCGCTGCGGGCGATCTTGGCCGGGCTGGTGCCGCGGAGCTTTTCGCCGCCGCGGATGATCTCGCCGCTATAGGGCAAGAAGCCGGAGATGGTGTTGAACAGCGTGGTCTTGCCGGCGCCGTTGAGGCCGACAACCGAGACGAACTCGCCTTCATGGATGTGGATCGAGACATTCTCCAGCGCCTGCGCCTTGCCGTAATGGACGCTGACATTCTCGACCTGGAGCAGCGGCACCTTGTCCTTGAAGCCGGTCTCGGGCCGTGCATGGGTCGCGATGGCGCCGCCGAGATAGACCCGGCGCACGGTCTCATTCTTCATGACGTCGTCGGCCTTGCCGGTGACGATTTCCTCGCCGAGATACATTGCGAGCACGCGGTCGACCAGCGCCGCGACGCTTTTGACGTTGTGGTCCACCAGCATCACCGCGCGGCCCTCGTCGCGAAAGCTACGGATCAGGTCGGAGAAGACATCGACCTCGGCGCGAGTGAGGCCGGCGAAGGGCTCGTCGACCAGCACCACTTTTGGGTCCCGCGCGATTGCCTTGGCGAGCTCGAGCCGGCGTAGATCGGCGAAGGGCAGCGTCGGCGGCCGGCGGTTCATGACGTTGCCGAGCCCGACGCGATCGGCGATCCATTTGGCGCGATCGAGCAGCGTCTTGTCCGGAAACAGCATGAACAGGCTGTCCGGCAACAGCGCCACCATGATGTTCTCCAGCACCGTCTGCCGGTTCAGCGGCCGCGAATGCTGGAACACCATGCCAAAGCCTTTGCGCGCGATCCTGTGCGCGGGCAGGCCGGCGACGTTCTCCCCCTCGAACACGACTTCGCCCGCGGTCGGGCGCTCGATGCCCATCACGCTCTTCATCGCGGTGGATTTGCCCGAGCCGTTCGGCCCGATCAGGCCAAAGATCTCGCCGCCATTGACCTCGAAGCCGAGGTTCTTCACCGCCGTCAATCCGCCGAAGCGCTTGGTCAGGCCGCGGACTTCGAGCACGGGACGGTTTGAAAGCCTCTGGTCCATTACGAGCGAGCCTCGCGCGAGAGGGCCGCTCCGAGGAAGCCGCCGGGGAAGAACAGCACGACGAGCAGCGCGACCGCCGAGACGATGAAGGTCGCGAGCTCGCCGGTCGGGCGCAGGAATTCGCCGGCGACGATCAGGAAGATCGCGCCGAGTGCGGCGCCGAGCACGGTGCGGCGGCCGCCGAGCACGGCCGACACGATCACGTTGACGCCGACCGCGACGTCGACGACGGTGCCGACCGAGGCGGTGCCGAAGTAAAACACCAGCAGCGCGCCCGACAGGCCTGAGAAGAACGCGCTGACGATGAAGGCGGCGAGCTTGTGCTTGACGATGTTGAAACCGAGCGCGCCGGCCTGCACCGGATCCTGACCGCTGGCTTGCAGCACGAGCCCAACCGGCGATTGCGACAGGCCATAGAGGATCGCCGCCGAGATCGTCATGAAGCCGAGCGCGATCCAGTAATTGGCGCCGGCGCTGATGGTGATGACGTCGGGGATGGTCAGCCCGATCTCGCCGCCGGTGAGGTCGGCGAACACGACGATGAAGTTCTGCAGCATCAGGACCGCGACCAGCGTGGTCAGGCCGAAATACGGCCCGCGCACGCGCAGCGCCGGCAGCGCCAGCACGAGGCCGGCGATGACGGAGGCGAGCGCGCCCAGCACGATGCAGAGATAGACCGACCAGCCGAACTGGGCATTGAGGATGCCGGCAGTGTAGGCGCCGACGCCGATCAGGAAGGTCGGTCCGAAATTGACCTCGCCCGCGAAGCCGAACAGCAGGTCCCAGGCCATCGCGAACACCCCGAAATAAAATGCGACGGTGAGGAGCCCGAGCACGTAGCCGGAGACATAGAGCGGCAGCGTAGCTGCGATGATCACGAGCGCCAGCGAGACGAAGAACAGGCGCGAGGTAAAGAAGCCGGCCATCTCAGCGCCTCCCCAGCAGGCCCTGGGGCCGGATGTACATCACGAACACGAGCAGCAGCAGCGCCGGAATGGTGCGATAGGCCGGCGAGACCAGATAGGCCGTCAGCGTCTCGAGATAGCCGACCACAAAGGCCGCGATCAGCGAGCCGGAGACGCTACCGAGGCCGCCGAGCACGACGATCGAGAATGCGCTCGCGGTCAGCGGACCCACGCTGTAGGAGCTCACCCCTAAGAACATGCCTAGCAGCACGCCGGCGATGCCGGCGAGGATGCCGTAGATCGCCCACACCACGATGTAGATGTTGGTGAGCTCGAGCCCGAGCAGGGTGACGCCGCGCGGGTTCATCGAGGCCGCCAGCACCGCCTTGCCAGTGCGGGTGCGGTTCACCAGCAGCCACAGCAGCGCGATGACGAGGCAGCACACGATCGCGGTAAAGATCTCGTTCTTCGGCGTGCGGACGCCGAGGATCTCGACGACGCCCTCGACGATCGGCAGCACGGTCTTGGCGTTGTTGGTGAAGAAATAGGCGATCAGCTCCTGGATCATGATGCCCCAGAGCAGCGTTCCCGTGAGGACGAAGATCTCCTTCTCCTCGTTCGGGATGCGCCGGGAATCCTGGATCGGCTTCACCACCGCAAAGTAGGTGGCGAACGCCGCGAGCAGGGCGACGCCCACCCCGATCAGCGCGCCGGCATAGGTGCCGACATTGAGCACGCTGGCGGCGGCCCAGGCCGCCACCGCTGCCGCCACCATGATGGCACCGTGGGAGAGATTGAGCACGCCCGAGACGCCGAAGATCAGTGTGAAGCCGGTGGCGCCGAGAGCGTAGAGAGCGCTGATGGCAAAGCCATCGATCAGAATCTGGAAAGCTCGCATCTATGATTGGCCAGGAGTCTCACTAGAGGAAAAGGTGCTGCGGAGGGCCGCAAGTGGAAGCTCCCGGGAAGTGATCCCGGGAGCATGTCGGATCAGTTGCTGAGCTTGATGAAGCTCGGGAACTTGATGTCGACCTTGGCGACGTCCTTGGGCCAGACCGCGCTCTGCTTGCCGTCCTGCCATTGCAGCATCAGACCGGTGATAAGGCCCTTGCCGTATTTGATCGAATGCGTGAACGGATCGTCCTTGCCGTAGAACTGGACGCGGCCGATCGTACCTTCCCAGTCGGTCTTCTCCAGCGCCTCGACCAGCTTGTCGGCATCGGTCGAGCCGGCGCGCTTCACGGCGTCGGCGATGTAATAGACCTCGTCATAGGCGGTGTAGCCGGCATAGGAGGGATAGTTGCCGAACTTCTTCTTGAAGTTCTCCGCGAACGGCACCGACTTCGGCGTCACCGCGACGCCGGGCCCGGAGACGCCCTGATAGAGCACGCCTTCGGCGGCCTGGTTGGTGTCCTTGCCGAAGGTTTCGTTGGTCGCCTGCGAGGAGATGCCGAACATCGGGATCGGCACCTGCTGGTTTTTCCACTGCACCGTCGGCTGCACCCCGACATGCGAAATGCCGGTGATGATCACGTCGGGCTTGGCGCCCTCGATCTTGTTGAAGATCGGCGTGAAGTCGGTGGTATCGGGCGAGAAGCGGATGTGGTCGAGCACCTTCAGCCCGATCTTGGGCAGGCATTCCTCGTAGCCGACATCGAGCGGCTTGGTCCAGGCGGCGTCCTCGCTCATGATGACCGCCGTCTTCATGTGCATCTTGTCGACGAGCAGGTCCTTGGCGCCGTCGCAGACCGAGAGCGCCAATGCCGCCGAGGTCAGATAGCCGTGGAAGGTGTACTTGTTCTTCTCGTAGTCGGCGTGGACGCTCTTGCTGATCTCGTTGGAGGCGGCACCCGGCGTGACGAACGGCGTCTTTAGCCGCGAAGCCCAGGGCTCCAGCGCCAGCACCACTTCGCTGATATAGCTGGCGATGACCGCGTTGACCTTGTCCTCGTTCACCGCGCGCTGGAACGCGCGCACCGAATCTGCCGAGGAGGAGTGATTGTCGTAGCCGATGATCTCGATCTTGCGGCCGTCGACGCCGCCATTGGCGTTGATCTCGTCGGCGGCGAGCTGCGCCGCCTGCGGGATCGATGCGCCGGCGATCGCCTGCGCTTCCGCGATCACGCCGATCCTGATCGGATCGGCCGCAAAAGCCGGGCCTGACGCTGCCAACAATGCGCCGATGGCGACCGCACCAAGTGCACTTCGCAATGCACCAGAGAGTGCTTTATTCATGTTGTTCTCTCCCTTGAACCAAGCTTCTTTGAGCTATTGGGCGGGACTATAACGACGAGAGAATCCCCGGCAAGTGAAACTGTATTCAGGATTGTACGTTGGGGACTAAAGTCTAGCGCTTGCGCAAATATCGGGCAGAGCGGATCGATATTCCGCGCGCAGGCATGCAGATTTCGGCGGCGGGCATGCATGAGCATCCGGGGCCACAAGAAAGGATCGCTGAGCTGCTTAGCGCGCTTGCAGCAGCGATGGATCGAGCGGCACGAGCCGGGCGGGATCGAACGGCGCGAGATCCATCTGGCGCGTTCCGCCTTCGGCGATGAGCTGCGCCATGGCCTCGCCGGTCGCGGGCGCATTCAGGATGCCCCACACATTATGTCCGGTCGCGACGTAGAGACGGTCGCTCTGCGGCACCCGGCCGATCAGCGGCAGGCCGTCCTCGGTCACGGGACGGAAGCAGGCCTGCTGCGCGATGATCTTGTCAGGGCGAAACAGCGGCGACAGCCGCTCCGACATGGCTTGCAGGCGCGCAATCGCATCGCGGTCCGGCGTCACGGCCGCCGGATCGAGCGGCAGCGGCGCGATGTCGGACAGCGCCGTGATATGCGTGCTGCCGTCGGTGCGTGGAAAGACCTCGATCGACACGGCGCCGCCATCCGTCTCGCATTCCAGGAACAACGCATCGGCCGGCACGTTGGAGCCGAGGTCGTAGACGATGCTCGGGCTACGCTGGCCATAGACAGCGGGCAGGCTCATCCATTGCGCCGCGAGCAGCGACCATGGTCCCATCGCAATCACGATGGCATCCGCTTCGATGGTGCTGCCTTCGACCTCGACACCTTTCGCGCGCGTCCCATGCGGATCGCGAACGATGCCGGTGAGGCGGCCGGGGCGAAGCTTGGCGCCTTGCGCGAGCGCCGCCGTCATCACGGCCGACGTGAACTTTCGCGGATGAACGATCGCGGTCGTCTCGGTCGTGCCGATGCGCTGTGCGATGACGATGCCATCGCTGAGCCAGCCAAGTGCGGATGGCGCAGTCCGCCGCGGATCGCCATCGGGCGCCACGTAGCCGCCATATGCGCTCATCGGGCGGTAGCCCCAATCGCCCGCGATCTCTTCCGGCAGCTGCGCGTGAAGCGCAAAGCTGCGCCGCGCCAGCGCATCGAGCGGCGTGCCCGCACACCAGTCACATGCCAGAAAACCGCCGGCCTTGCCGGAGGCCGCGGCCGCCACTTCCGTCCGTTCGACGACGATGACATCGACGCCGAGGCGGCGGAGGAAATAAGCTGTGCAGACCCCGATCACGCCGCCGCCGCAGATCACAACGCGCATGGCTTTATCCCTGACCTGGGGCCTACCGTTGAGGAGACAACCTAGCTCGAATAGCCGCGTTCCAGGGCATGACACTGCTGGTATCGCTCCAGCGCCAGATGGACGAGGCGCGTCAGCAGCTCTCCATACGGCACGCCCGAGGCCTCCATCATCTTCGGATACATGCTGATCGACGTGAAGCCGGGCAGGGTGTTGATCTCGTTGAAGCAGAATTCGCCGGTTTGCCGGTCGAGAAAGAAATCGACCCGCGCGAGGTCGCTGCATTCGAGGGCCGCGAACACTTGCACCGCGAGCGCGCGCACGCGCTCCATCTGCGCCGGGTCGAGCCTGGCCGGAAGATCGACGCGGGCGCCGTCGGGGTCGAGATATTTGGCCTCGTACGAATAGAATTCGTGATGGGCGTTCGGATTGAGCTCGCTGGCGACGCTCGCAAACAGCGTCTCGCCATCAAGCACCGCGACTTCGATTTCGCGCGCGTCGATGCCCTGTTCGACCAGCACCTTGACGTCATAGCGAAAGGCATCATCGAGCGCCGTGCCGAGTGCATCCCACGTCTTGACCTTGTGAATGCCGACACTGGAGCCCATGTTGCACGGCTTGACGAACACCGGGAGGCTCAGCCCCTCGACCGCCTTGGCGAGAGACGCGAAGCGGTCCGCAGCGAAGGCCCTGCGGGTGAGCACGCGATAGGGCGCGACCGGAACGCCGGCGAATTCCGCGAGCCGCTTGGCGACGTCCTTGTCCATGCTGACGGCGGAGGCGAGAACGCCCGACCCGACATAGGCGACCTCGGCCAGCTCCAAAAGGCCCTGCATGGTGCCGTCCTCGCAAAGCGGACCGTGCATGACCGGAAACACGACGTCGATCTCGATCGGGCCGGTTGCGCCTTCGGCAATCGGCATGAGAACGCCGCGTCCATCGGCTCCGCGGGCGAGCCGCATCTCGGGCGCATCGGGCAGGATCGGCAAGGCCGCCTGCGCCGGATCGATTCCAGCAAGATCGTTCCATTGCCAGCGACCCGTCTTGTCGATGGAGACCGGGATCACCTCAAAACGCGCGCGCTCGAGATGCCTGAGCACGGAGGCCGCCGATTTCAGCGAGACCTCATGCTCACCGGACCTGCCGCCATAGAGAACAACGACGCGAATTTTGTCTGCCATGGCTCAATTATCACGCGCCCTGTCTGGAAGTCACGTGTTGCCTGCGGAGACTAGATCGACCTGACCGTCAAAAGTTCTCGGGCGCGCTCGAGATCGGCCAGCGTGTCCAGGCCTAACGGCTCCGTCTGGATCACCTTCGCGTCCATCCGCATGCCGTGCTCGATCGCTCTGAGCTGTTCAAGGCTTTCGCGCTGCTCGAGTACGCCGCGTGCGAGGCTGACATATTTCGTCAACGCCTCGCGCCGATAGGTGTACATGCCGACGTGATGATAGTGCTTCCCCGCTCCTGAGGGGATCACGGCCCGGCTGAAGTAAACCGCGCGACCGATGGTTTCTCCCGGGTGGATCGCAAGGGCGATCTTCACAACGCTCGGTGCCTGAAGCTCGATCGGATCCTCGATCTCGGTGGCCAGCGTGGCAATTGAACAATCGGCATGCCGGGACAACGGCTCCATTGTCGCACGTATCGTCGCCGGATCAATGGTCGGCAGGTCACCCTGAAGGACAACGACGACATCGTATGCCGCTTCCGCGTCGATCAACTGCAGTGCCGCGTGCGCACGATCCGACCCCGTCGGGAGGGTTGGGTCGGTCAGGACGGCCCGTCCGCCCAAATCGTCGATGACCTCCACGATGGCTTGATCGCCACAGGCAACGACGACCGGGCCGATATCGGCCTCGAGACCTCTTCGCCAGACGTGGGCGATCATTGGCTGACCGTTGATATCCGTCAGCGCCTTGCCTGGGAGCCTGGTCGAACCAAGCCGGGCGGGTATGATCACGATCGGACGCATCGAAACCTTCCGCTCCCTGAATGGGCAAATGTCTGAGGCGCCAGCGGGGCACGCCGGCGCCTCGTCGCAATTCAGATCACACCGCTCAGCCCGGCCCCGCACCTTGCGTCGCGGTGAACACCGCGTAGAGCGACTGGCTCGCGGCCATGAACAGGCGGTTGCGCTTCGGTCCGCCGAAGCAGATGTTGCCGCAGACTTCCGGCAGTCGAATGCGGCCGAGCAGCTTGCCCTCCGGCGACCACACCGTCACGCCGTTATAGCCGACCGCGCGACCGGCATTGCTGGAAGCCCAGACATTGCCGTTGACGTCGCACCGCACGCCGTCGGGTCCGCACTTCACGCCGTCGATCACGCAATCGGAGAAGCTCTTCAGGTTGGACAGCTTGTTGTCGCTGCCGACATCGAACACGAAAATCTCGCCCTTGCCGCCGGGGCCGGTGTCGCCCGGTCCCTTGCCGGTCGAGACGACGTAGAGCTTCTTGAAGTCGGGCGAGAAGCACAGCCCGTTCGGATCGGGCACCTGCTCCTCGGTGACGACGAGATCGACACGGCCGCTTGGATCGATGCGATAGCAATTGGTCGGCAGCTCGCGCTTGCCAGGTGTAAAGCCGGCCGGCTGTCCGATCCGCGGGTTGAGCTTGCCGGGCGCATTGCTCGGTCCGCCCGCCGCATCGGGCTCACCTTCATAGAGCTGGCCGCCATAGGGCGGATCGGTGAACCAGTAGCTGCCGTCGGGATGCGCGACGACATCGTTCGGCGAGTTCAGCCTCTTGCCGTTGTAATTGTCGCACAGCACGGTGGCGGTGCCGTCATGCTCGTAGCGCGTCACCCGCCGGGTCAGATGCTCGCAGGAGAGCTGACGGCCCTGGAAGTCGAACGAGTTGCCGTTGGAATTGTTGGAGGGCGCGCGGAATACGCTGACGCGGCCGTCGTCCTCGCTCCAGCGCATCTGCCTGTTGTTGGGAATGTCGCTCCAGAGCAGATAGCGGCCTTGGGCGCTCCATGCCGGGCCTTCCGCCCAGAGCACGCCGGTGTAGAGCCGCTTGATCGCGGTGTTGGGTTGCGCGAGATCGTTGAAGGACGGATCGACCGCGATGATATCGGGGTCCCAGAAATAGGTGGTCGGTGCGCCGCGGGGGCCGAAGTCGCGCGGCGGTGTGGTGATCGTTGTCGGCGGGGCGGCAGGTCCGGTCTGGGCTCGCGCGGTGCCTGTTCCGGCCATGGCGGCCGCGGCACCGAGCGCAAGTCCCTGCACCAGCGTTCGTCGTGAAAGCGCAACATCCTGCTCACGCTGCTGTTGGCGTGTCATTCGCGTCCTCCCGGGTCATGTTCGGCTAGCCGGTTGATCCGGCCGAGCAAGTGCAAGGTTAGTCCCATTCATCCCCGGTTGCGAGGGCGGCCAGGAATATGTGTGAACCGCTGTTCGGCCCGGTGTGACGCGACAATTCGCGTGCCTTTGGGGAATTAACCGAGCCCCAGTTTGGGCCCCGTCAAGCCTTGACGTCGCCTCTATTGCTGCGCAGAAAACCTTGGGAGAAAGGCCGCAGCAAATGGTGCAGGGTGTCATTACATTGATCGTGTTGCTCGGGATCGCGTATGCGGCCGGCTATTTCACGCGCGATTTCCAGTCCCGCAAACGGCGTGCATTGGCTCGCCGCTCGGGCGGCTACAGGCAACCGGACTGGCTTAGCCCCACCGTTCCCGCCAACACCAACGAAACTCCGTCCCCCGCCCTCGGTGAACTCGGCCAGATGCTGGATCGCTGGGAAACCAGGGCCCGCTCGCGTCGCACGGGGTAGCTTTCTAGAGACAACAAGCTCGACCGTCATCCTTGCGTGACCGCGACGCGGTTGTCGCTGGAGGTATGCGCCCTAACAATGATGGTGAGCATGGCCCGCACTCACAAAAGCAATTCCGGCATTGCGAGCGAAGCGAGGCAATCCAGACTGCCCGTCGCTGAAAGACTCTGGATTGCTTCGCTTCGCTCGCAATGACGTTGAGGAAGTTGCGCGCAACACCTCCTATCGTCGTCCTCCCGAAAGCAGGACTGACTATCCAAGGCGGAAGTTTGGTGAAGACCGGTCGTTCAGACCGTCAGCCATCGATAGACCTTCGCGGCATGTTCCTGGCTTTCGCCGGGATGACACCGTGAAGCGGTGGGTCACCCATACTGACCATCTTTTGGCGTTGCAGTTGCGGCCATTTCTCGTCTAGAAACGACGCACTGAGCCTCCCGGCAACCAACTGTCAACGGTTTTGCCCGAGGATTTGGGGCTCAAAAGGGTCTGGCAATGCTGATTCGCGGCCAAATCGATGGGATTTCGAGGGAGGTGGCTCTGGCCGCCGCCACGATCCCGGCCGCGCTGCTGCCCACCCTCCTGATCGGCGGGCTTCTTCTTACTTGCCCCTGAGGGCCGGCTGGGCGCCACGCGCCTGGGCGCTCAGGGGTTGGTCGAGATCACCGGACACCTTAAGCGCCCAGCAGAACTGTCGGCGCGAAAGCTCAAAAGGAAATTTGATAATGGCCCCCGCGAACAAGTCCGATAAGGACCGCGTCATCATTTTCGACACCACACTGCGCGACGGCGAGCAGTGCCCCGGCGCCACCATGACTTTCGAGGAGAAGCTCGAGGTCGCGGAACTGCTGGATGATATGGGCGTCGACGTCATCGAAGCCGGCTTCCCCATCACCTCCGAAGGCGACTTCCAGGCGGTGAGCGAGATCGCCCGCCGCTCCAAGAACGCCGTGATCGCCGGCCTGTCGCGTGCGCACCCGGCCGACATCGACCGCTGCGCTGAAGCCGTGAAATTTGCGAAACGCGGCCGCGTTCACACCGTGATCGCGACCTCGCCGCTGCACATGCGGGTGAAGTTGAACAAGACCCCGGAGCAGGTGCTCGAGACCTCGGTCGCGATGGTCGCGCGCGCCCGCAACCAGATCGACGACGTCGAATGGTCGGCCGAGGACGGCACCCGCAGCGAGATGGATTATCTGTGCCGCATCGTCGAAGCCGTGATCAAGGCCGGCGCCACCACGGTGAACATCCCCGATACCGTCGGTTACACCACGCCCGACGAATACACCCACTTCATGAAGACGCTGATCGAGCGCGTGCCGAACTCCGACAAGGCGGTGTTCTCCGTGCACTGCCATAACGACCTCGGCATGGCCGTGGCGAACTCGCTGGCCGGCGTGGTCGGCGGCGCGCGCCAGGTCGAGTGCACCATCAACGGCATCGGCGAGCGCGCCGGCAACGCGGCGCTCGAAGAGATCGTGATGGCGATCAACGTCCGCAACGACAAATTCCCGTTCTGGAACAAGATCGACACTACGCAGCTGACCCGCGCCTCGAAGGTGGTGTCGGCGGCGACCTCGTTCCCGGTGCAGTACAACAAGGCCATCGTCGGCCGGAACGCGTTTGCGCATGAGAGCGGCATTCACCAGGACGGCGTGCTGAAGGACGCCTCGACCTACGAGATCATGCGGCCCGAAATGGTCGGCCTGAAGCAATCCTCGCTGGTGCTCGGCAAGCATTCCGGACGCCATGCCTTCGTGCACAAGCTGGAGGAGATGGGCTACAAGCTCGGTCCGAACCAGCTGGAAGATGCGTTCACGCGGATGAAGGCGCTCGCCGACCGCAAGAAGGACATCTACGACGAGGACATCGAGGCGCTGGTCGACGAGGAGATGGCGGCGTCGCACGACCGCATCAAGCTGACCTCGCTGACCGTGATCGCCGGCACCCATGGCCCGCAGCGCGCGACCATGAAGCTCGACGTCGACGGCCAGATCAAGATCGAGGAGGCCGAGGGCAACGGTCCTGTCGATGCCGTGTTCAATTGCATCAAGCGCCTGGTGCCGCACGAAGCCAAGCTCGAGCTGTACCAGGTCCATGCGGTGACCGAAGGCACCGACGCGCAGGCGGAGGTGTCGGTGCGGCTGTCGCATGAGGGACGTGCGATGACGGCGCGGGCGGCGGATCCGGATACGCTGGTGGCGTCCGCAAAAGCCTATCTCGGCGCGCTCAACAAGATCGTCATGAAGCGCCAGCGCGACACCGTGACGACGGCCGCGGCAAGCTGAGAACGTAGGTCGTCATTCCGGGGTGATGCGAGGCATCGAGCCCGGAATCTCGAGATTCCGGGTTCGGTCCTGCGGACCGCCCCGGAATGACATCGCTGGTGGTGGCGAATAGCTGCCCTGCTAACGGCCAATAGCGGCTCAATGTGTGAGCCGCTATTGATGCTCCCGGCTCGAGGATAGGAGCGCCCGTATTGGGCAGCCCAAGAGAATAACAGGGAGAGATTATGCGCACCTTCGCGATCGCGGCATCCGTCGCGGCATTGGCCTTGACCTTTGCCGGCCCCGCCAGCGCCGACCCGATCATCATCAAGTTCAGCCATGTCGTCGCGACCGACACCCCGAAGGGCAAGGCGTCCGAGAAATTCAAGGAGCTCGCCGAGAAGTACACCGGCGGCAAGGTCAAGATCGAGGTCTATCCGAACTCGTCGCTCTACAAGGACAAGGAAGAGCTCGAGGCGCTTCAGCTCGGCAGCGTGCAGATGCTGGCGCCGTCCAACTCCAAGTTCGGCCCGCTCGGCATCCGTGAGTTCGAGGTGTTCGATCTCCCGTACATCCTTCCCGACCTGAAGACGCTGCGGAAGGTGACGGAAGGCCCGCTTGGCGCGCGGCTGCTCAAGCTGCTGGACTCCAAGGGCATCACCGGCCTTGCCTATTGGGACAACGGCTTCAAGCAGATGAGCGCCAACAAGAAGCTGGTGACGCCGGCCGATTATCAGGGCGTCAAGTTCCGCATCCAGTCCTCGCGCGTGCTGCAGGCGCAGTTCAAGGCGCTCGGCTCGCTGCCGCAGGTGATGGCGTTCTCGGAAGTCTACCAGGCGCTGCAGACCGGCGTGGTCGACGGCCAGGAGAACACCTGGTCGAACATCTATACCCAGAAGATGCACGAGGTGCAGAAGTACATCACCGAGACCAATCACGGCTACATCGGCTACGTCGTGATCGTGAACAAGAAGTTCTGGGACGATCTGCCGGCCGACATCCGCGACCAGCTGTCGAAGGCGATGAAGGAAGCGACCGACTTCAACAACGCGCAGTCGCAGAAGGAGAACGATGACGCGTTCGCCGAGATCAAGAAGAGCGGCAAGAGCGAGATCATCAAGCTCACGCCGGAGCAGGACGAGGCGATGCGCAAGGCGATGGAGCCGGTCTACAAGGATGCGGCGAGCCGCGTCGGCCAGCCGCTGATCGACGAATTCCTGAAGGAATCGAAGAGCACGACGAACTAGCACGACGAACCGAGCGCACGTCGAGCGAATCCAAACGAAATATGAAGGTGGGCTTCCGTGCGGGCTGCACGGAGGCCCTTTTTGTTGCGAATGATGTCCGGGCGGTGGCTGAACGGACGTTCAAGTGAATTATACCTCTGAAAGAACGCCCTCCCTGTCCAAGTTGTAAGTTGCACCTTGGCCTCGCGACCCTCATCTTCAGGACATCCTTCCAGAGGAGGTACGTCATGAGGAAGTTCACAATCGCCGCCATCGCCGTGCTCAGCATCGCCGGGTCGGGCGCGGTCTATGCCCAATTTCATCGCCCGTGGATGGAGCACTTCCGCCACATCCGCATGAACCCCGAAGACCGCGCCGCCTTCGTCGACGCGCGGATCGCCGCCGTCCATGCCGGGCTGAAGCTCAACGCCGACCAGGAGAAGCTGTGGCCGCCGGTCGAGGCCGCCGTGCGCGACTTCGCCAAGCTGCGCATCGACCGCGCCAATGCGCGGATGAATGCCGGCCCCGGCGATGCTTCGAAGGATGCCGACAAGCCGGAGGATCCGGTCGCCCGCCTGCGCCAGCGCGCCGAGGACATGAGCGCCACCTCCGCGGCCCTGAAGAAGATCGCCGATGCCGCCGATCCGCTCTACAAGACCCTGGATGACGGCCAGAAGCGGCGCCTCGCCGTCTTGACCCGCCACCGCGGCCCGTTCGGCGGCGGCGAGGACGGCCCGCCCCACCGCTTCATGGAACGCGGCATGGACCGCATGATGGAGCGTGGCATGGACCACTTCCGCGGCGGCGACCGCGACGGCGGCCCGGATCGGGAAGGGCGCCTGTGAGCGCACCGGGATTCCCCGGGTATTAACCTCTGAGAAGCCGCTGGAATCCGGCGGCTTTTCGCATTTCCGGGGCTGTGGAAGAACCTTGGAAAACATGCGCCACATCGCTTGCCAGACCCGGATCGCTTTGCTAAACGACCGGCCTCGCAAGGCATTGACCGCCTTTCGGGCGCATAGCTCAGTTGGTAGAGCAGCTGACTCTTAATCAGCGGGTCCCAGGTTCGAGCCCTGGTGCGCCCACCAAGCATTCCAAAGACTTACGACGGGGTCGCGTAGAACGGTGAGAGAACGTTCGACCACGCGTTGAGGGTCAATCGGTCAAACGTTTGAGAATTACACCCTCAGTGGTCGGTGTTGCGCTAGCTCGCCGCGCGATTGCAGGCTTACGTGCTGCGTTGGCAGCAGCACTATCGCGCGGAGTAGCCCGAACAACGGCGCATACTCAAGGCATCACACCCAGCCACCATCGACGATATAGTGCTGGGAGGTGCAGGCGGAGGCCTCGTCGGAGGCGAGGAACACGGTGAATTTCGCGACCTCGTCCGGCACCAGCCTGCGCTTCAGGCACTGTCGCTGCTGAAGTTCGATCTCGCCCGCCGGCGTCATCCATTTCTCGAGCTGGCGCTCGGTCATGATCCAGCCCGGCGCGATCGCGTTCACGCGGATATTGTAGGGACCGTAGTCGCGCGCCAGCGAGCGCGTCAGGCCGATCACGCCCGATTTGCTGGCGGTGTAGGCGGCCATGCCGCCTTGTCCGGCGATCCACGACACCGAGCCGAAATTGATGATGGCCCCGGCATTCGCAGCCTTCATGTCCGGCAGCACGGCTTGCGACGCAAAGAACTGGTGCTTCAGATTCACCGCGACGCGCTCGTCCCAATATTCCGGCGTCATCTCCTCGGTCTTGTGCCGTTCGTCATGGGCGGCGTTGTTGATCAGGATGTTGATCGCGCCGTGCACCTTGCGTGCCGCCGTCACGCCAGCCCGCAGCGCGGGGATGTCGGTGAGGTCGACGTGTTGGAAATGCGCGGCCAGACCCCGATCGGATAGCTCGCGCGCCAGGCGTTGCCCCTCCTCGACCTTGATGTCGAAGAATACGACTTTGGATTTCTGCTCCGCGAAGCGCCGCACGATCGCAGCGCCAATTCCCGCTGCACCTCCGGTGACGAGCACGACCTTGCCGGCGAGGTCGGAATAGGTGGCAGCCATGGGCACCTCAGCTTGTTTTGGGCAACGCGACGGGCCGCCCCCGATTCTTTTCCAGACCTTAGCCATTCCTTCCGTGAGGTGCATAGGTCAGATTTTCAGTTGCGTACCTCAGAAACTGAGGGCAGGATTGCAGCCAACGAATAAAAGCCGGTTGGGAGGATGTGATGAGACTGCTCGAGAAGCTGGGACTCGCCGCGACTGCATGCTTGCTTGGCGCCAACGTCGCCGCAGCCGACACCACGGTGAAATGGCTCCACATCGAGGTTAATCCAGCCCAGGTGAAGATCTGGGAGGAGGTCGCACGCAGCTATGAGGCGTCGCATCCGGGCGTCAAGGTCGAGATGCAGTTCCTCGAGAACGAGGCCTATAAGGCCAAGCTGCCCACCATCCTGCAATCCAAGGACCGGCCGAACATCATCTACAGCTGGGCCGGTGGCGTCCTGAAGACACAGATCGAGGCCGGTGTCCTCGACGACATCACCGATCAGGTGAAGGGCTATAGCGACAGCCTCACGCCGGCGGCACTCGCCGCATTCACTAGCAATGGCCGCGTCTATGGCCTGCCCATCGCGCTGTCGCAGGTCGGCTTCCTCTGCAACAAGGAGCTGATGGCCAAGGCGAAGGTTGATCCCGCCGGGATCAAGAGCTGGGACGATCTGCTCGCCGCGGTGAAGACGTTGAAGGCGGCCGGTGTTACGCCGATCGTGGTCGGCGGCGCCGACAAATGGCCGCTGCACTTCTACTGGACTCATCTTGCAGTGCGCGTCGGAGGCAAGGCGGCGTTCGATGCGGCGCTGCGCGGCGAGAATGGCGGCTTTGCCGGCGAGACCTTCCAGAAATCCGGAGAGCTGTTCAAGCAGCTCGTTGATCTGCAGCCGTTCCAGAACGGTTTTCTCGGCTTCAAGAACCCGCAGGCCGTCGGCTATTTCGGCGATGGCAAGGCCGCGATGACGCTCGCGATCTCGACCGTCTATAATTTGCAGCGCGCGCTTGCCGCCGACAAGGTCGGATTGAGCGAAGACAAGATCTGCTGGTTCGATTTTCCGGTCGTCGCGGGCGGCAAGGGCGCGCCGACCGATACGCTGGGCGGCATCACCGGCTGGCTGATCACCAAGGACTCGCCCAAGGAAGCGGTCGATTTCCTGAAGTACTTCATCTCGAAGGACGTGCAGACGCGGCTTGCGGCGGGCAACTACATTATCCCCGTGGTCCAGGGCGCGGACGCCGGCCTCAACAATTCCTTCATGAAGCTGATCGCAGCCAATCTCGCGAAGTCGAACTACCACCAGAACTTCTATGACCAGAGCCTCGGCCCCTCGGTCGGTCGCGTCGTCAACGATGTCACAGCGGAGATCGCCGGTGGCAGCATGAGCCCGCAGGACGCAGCCAAAGCGATCGAAGCGGCGCGGAAGCAGGGCAACTGACGATGACGCGGCGGATCGCGATCGTGTCGGCGGTGGGCGTTACCGGCGAGACGGTCCCGCAGGCCACGACACGCGGCCCGAGCTGGGACGGACGCTTCACCGTCCTGATCCTGTTCCTGCCGCCGGCATTGCTGCTGTTCACGCTATTCGTGGTGCTGCCGATCGGCCAGGCGGCCTGGTATTCGGGCTTCAACTGGAATGGATTCGGCCGGCCGACCAACTGGATCGGCTTCGACAATTACCGCTTCGTGCTGGAGACACGCGCTTTCTGGCTCGCGCTGCGCAACAACGGACTGATCATCGCAGTCTCGCTCGCGGTCCAGCTGCCGCTGGCGCTCACGCTGGCCCTGATGCTCGCCGAGCGCTTTCGTGGCGCGGTGGCGCTGCGCATGCTGTTCTTCATGCCCTACATCCTGGCCGAGATCGCGACCGGGTTGATCTTCTCTTTTGTTTACGACGGAGACTACGGACTGGTTGCCTCGATCTGGCGCACATTCGGCGCCGAGGCGCCGCATCTGCTGGCCTCGACCGACACCGCGATGCTGGCGGTGCTGATCGTGATCGTCTGGAAGTACTTTGGCTTCCACATGATGCTATTCATCGCGGCGCTCCAGAGCCTCGACAAGAGCCTGATCGAGGCGGCGCGGATCGACGGCGCGACGCGCTCGCAAGCCCTGCGCCATGTGGTCATCCCCTTGCTCTATCCGACGATCCGGCTCTCCGTGTTCTTCGCCGTCGTCGGCTCGCTGCAGCTGTTCGATCTCGTCATGCCGCTGACGCGCGGGGGGCCTGCGGATTCCTCCAACACGATGGTGAGCTTCCTCTACAACAACGGCATCTCGCGCATGCGGGTCGGCTATGGCAGCGCCATCGGCGTCATCCTGTTCGTGATCTGCGTGACCTTTGCCTTCACCTACAAGCGATGGTTCATGCGCGATGAGTAGTGCCGAGACCACCCGCGCGCCGTTCGATCCCGCCGTGCTGTTCAAGGCGGCGTTCCTCACGGCTGTCGCCATCTTCGTGCTGGTGCCGCTGCTTGCGACCTTGCTCGGCGGCTTCAAATCGCTCGGCGAATTGCGGGTGAATCCATTCGGCTGGCCCACGCACTGGGAATGGCAGAATTATGCCGACATCCTGTTCTCCGGCCGTTACTGGCAGCTCTTGCGCAACTCGCTGATCATCTCGACGCTCACGGTGACATTGACCCTGATCACAGCCTCGATGGCGGCGTTCACCTTCGCCCATGTCAAGTTCTACGGCTCGTCGATGCTGCTGAGCTACCTGACGCTCGGCCTGCTGTTTCCGGCGGCGACCGCCGTACTGCCGTTGTTCATCAAGGTGCGCGATCTCGGACTGCTCGATACTTACTTCGGCGTCGCGCTGCCGCAGGTGGCCTTCAGCCTTGCCATGAGCGTGCTGCTGCTGCGGCGCTTCTTTAGGGATATTCCCCATGAGCTGCTCGAAGCAGCGCTGGTCGATGGCTGCAGCTATGTCAAATTCTTCCGCTACGTGACGCTGCCGCTGTCGCGGCCGATCCTGGCGACCGTCGGCACCATCACCTTCGTCAACAGCTGGAACGCCTATCTGCTGCCGCTGGTGATGCTCAACACCGATGCGCTCTATCCCTGGCCGCTCGGCATCATGGTTTACCAGGGCGAGTATTCGTCCGAGTGGCACCTGATCCTGGCCTTCATCACCCTCACCATCCTGCCGACGATCATTCTGTTCCTGCTGGCACAGAAGCACATCGTCGCCGGCCTCACTGCAGGCGCGGTCAAGGGATGAACGGTATCTCACGGAGATCACAATGAGAAAAGTCGGCGTCGGAATCATCGGCTGCGGCAATATCAGCACCGCCTATCTGAAAGCGGCCCAGCGCTTTCCGGTCATAGAGATCAAGGCGCTCGCCGACATGCGCAGCGACGCGGCCGAGCGTCAGGGTGCCGCCTTCGGGCTGCCGGCGATGCGGGTCGACCAGCTGCTCAAGCGCGACGACGTCGAGATCGTCATCAATCTCACCGTGCCGCTTGCCCACACCGACGTCAGTCTTGCGGTGCTGAATGCCGGCAAGCATGTCCATTCCGAGAAGCCGCTCGGCATCAACGTCGCGGAGGCCCGCAAGGTGATGGACCTCGCCGCGCAGAAGGGCCTTCGCGTCGGCTGCGCGCCCGACACGTTCCTCGGCGGTGGGCACCAGACCGCGCGCAAGCTGATCGACGACGGCGCTATCGGCACGCCGGTGGCGGGCAGCGCCTTCTTCGGCTGTCCCGGCCACGAGCGCTGGCATCCGGCGCCGGGATTTTATTACTTGCGCGGCGGCGGACCGATGCTCGACATGGGGCCGTATTACATCACCGATCTCGTGCAGCTGCTTGGCCCGGTGGCGAGTGTGATGGGCTCGACCGCGCGCCCGAAATCCGAACGTCTGGTCACCAGCCAGCCGATGAACGGCACCTTGATCCCGGTCGAGGTTTCGACCCATGTCGCGGGCACGCTCGAATTCGAGAGCGGCGCGGTCGTCTCGATCGCGATGAGCTTCGATGTGCCGAAGCACCGGCACGCGCCGATCGAGATATTCGGCGACAAGGGCAGCATGCTGGTGCCGGACCCGAACCGCTTCGGCGGCGAGGTGCAGGTCGCGAAGACCGGCGGCGAATGGGAGACGGTGCCGTTGACACACGGTCATGTCGAGGGCGAATTCCGTTCCATCGGCGTCGCCGACATGGCCTCCGCGATCCTGAACAACCGGCCGCATCGTGCCAGCGGCGCGCTCGCCTTCCATGTGCTGGAGGTGATGGAGGCATTCCAGACCTCCGCCGACGAAGGGCGGCGCATCAAGATCGAGAACCGCGTCGAGCGGCCGGCGATGCTGCCGGCCGGGCGTGAAACCGGACAGATCGACTGAGGGAATGACCATGCGCAAGGCATTGATTGTATGGGGTGGCTGGCCGGGACACGATCCCGATCTCTGTGCCTCAATGATCCGCGGCTGGCTGAAGGCGGAAGGCTTCGAGGTCCGGATTGAAACGACGACGGAGGCATTCGGCGATCCTGCGATCCATGATCTCTCGTTGATCATCCCGATCTACACCATGTCGAAGATCGAGAAGGCGGACGCGCTCAATCTCTGCGCGGCGGTGCGTGGCGGCGTCGGGCTCGCCGGCCATCATGGCGGCATGTGCGATGCGTTCCGCGAGTCCGTCGACTATCAGTTCCTGTGCGGCGGGCAATGGGTCGCGCATCCCGGCAACATCATCGACTACAAGGTCGACGTGACGAAGCCGGATGATCCCGTCATGAAGGGCCTGAAGAGCTTCGAGCATCGTTCCGAGCAGTACTACATGCATGTCGACCCCGCCATCGAGGTGTTAGCAACGACGACCTTTACCGGCGAGCACGCATCCTGGATCGACGGCGTGGTGATGCCGGTGGTCTGGAAGAAGCGATACGGCGCGGGCAGGGTGTTCTATTCCTCGCTCGGCCACCGCGCCTACGAGTTCGACGTACCGGAGATCCGGACGTTGATGACCCGCGGCATGCTGTGGGCGGCGCGCGAATGACAGCTGGCGCGACGCAGCCGGCGGTTCGCGCCACGCTGGAGGACGTCGCACGTGCGGCGGGCGTTTCGCTTGCCACCGTCGATCGCGTTGTCAACCGGCGCGAGGGCGTGCGCGCCAAGACCGTCGCGCGTGTCGAGGCCGCCGTCGCCAAGCTCGGCTACCGCGCGGACGTGGCGGCCGCACGGCTCGCACGCGGGCAGAGTTTTCGCTTCGCCTTCGTGCTGCCATCCGGCAGCAACAGCTTCATGACCAACCTGACTGAGCAGGTCCAGCGCACCGCGGACTGGCTCGCCGGCCAGCGCGGCTTCATCGATATCCTCCATGTCGACGTGTTCGATCCAGATGTGCTGGCCGGCGCGCTGGAAAACCTGTCGCCGGCCTATCAAGGCGTCGCCGTCATCGCGCTCGACCATCCAAGGGTGCGTGCCGCGATCGACGAGCTCATCGCGCGCGAGGTCGCCGTGGTGACCCTTGTGTCGGACGCGCCGAGCTCGCGCCGCCTGCATTATGTCGGTATCGACAACCCGGCCGCGGGGCGGACTGCATCGACGCTGATGGGGCGCTTCCTTGCCGGGCGCGAGGGGACGGTCGCCGTGATCGCGGGATCGTTGTCGCTGCGCGATCACACCGAGCGACAGTTTGGCTTCCACCAGATCCTGTCCAGCGAGTATCCGAACCTGCGCGCGCTACCGGTCATCGAGGGGCGCGACGACAGCGAGCGAACGCGCCAGCTCACCGCGGCGTTGCTCGCGCGTCATGCCGATCTCCGCGGCATCTATTGCTGCGGTGCCGGAAACCGTGGCATCGCCGATGCGCTCGAGGCCTCCGGCCGCGCGCGCGAGGTGGTCTGGATCACCCATGAGCTGACGCAGTACACGCGGCGTTTCCTGGTCCGCGGCACGCTCGATGCCATCATCAACCAGGACCCGGGCCATGAGGCACGGTCTGCGGCGCGCGTCCTGCTCGCGCATTGTTCCGGCGAGCCGATCAGCCCCGATCAGGAGCGCATCCGCATCGACATTTTTCTGCGGGACAATCTGCCGTAACGTCGGGCATCGTCGCGGCAACTCCTGGTCTTGCGCCTCAACTCCACCGTATGGGTTTGCCGCCTTGCTTCGCACTTTCCTCGGCGAGGATCGCGATGCGCGTGGCGCGCAGGGCATCCTTCGCCGAAATCTGCAGGGCTTCGCCGCGCGCGAGGTGATCGAAGGCGAAGCCGGCAGGCGGGGCGCCCGGGGGAAGGTCGACGTCGTGTCGAGGGCGTGTCGCCGTTTCAACGAGGAGCCTGTTTTCCGCGAAGAGAACGTCCGCGCGCCCGCGTGTCCCTGAGATACGCATGGCATAATCGCCATGGCGGGGAGAAGCTTCCGGCTGAATCCAGTCCACTTCGATCGAAAATTGCGGGCCGTTGTCGCATGCGAGGATGGCGCGTCCCAAAGCGGGAAAGCTCGTCGTGCCGGCCGCCGGGGTGGGCGAGACCCAGCCGCTGATCGTGCCGCTGGTTTGCCCTGTCAGCCAAAGTGCAAGATCGATGTCGTGGACCGTCAGGTCGGCGAGGATGCCGCCATAGGTCGATGGCTCGAACATCCATGCCGGACGACGGCTTGGCACGAGCTTGTGCGGCCCGGTCGAGTTGATCGATACGATGTCTCCTAACTCGCCACCTTCAAGAACCGAGCGGAGCGCGAGCGTGACCGGATAGAAGCGCTTCTCGAGCAGAAGCGTCAGCAGGTTGCGCCCGGCAAGGGCGTTCTCAATCAGGGCGAGCTGGGGAAGCGTCACCGCCATCGGCTTGTCGACGATCGCAAAAATATTCCGGCGCAGCAGTTCGGCTACGATCGGCGCTCGAAGACCGAACTCAGTGAAAACAGCCACGGCCTGGACCTTGTGCGCCTCCAGCAATGCGACCGGGTCGGCGTAGCCGGGAGCCTGTGTGCGTCGCTCGAGCTCGGCGAGGCGCGCGGCGTCGTGATCGGCGACCGCAGCGATCCTGACGTCGGTCCTGACAGCGATCTCCGAGAGCACGTATTCGACATGCGGATGAGCCGCACCAATGATGGCAATGTCGAGCATGGAAGAGGCATCACCTGGCATTGAGGGCCATCTCCGGCAAGACGTCGTTGGGGGTGACGGCCCGGCCTTCCGCGGCCGAGCGATAGATCGCGGTGACGACGCGCGTAGCCTCCAACCCATCCCTGAACGGAGTGGCGGGTGCCCGTCGCTCCCGGACCGCCTGGACGAAGTCGCGCCATTGCGCGATATGCCCCTCGATTCCGATCGCCTTGGGATCGTTGGCGGCACTTCCTGGTCCCGTCGCGCTCGCAGGCTGTGGGATATCGGGAAAATCCCAGCGGACGATGCGGTCGTGTGCAAGCTCGCAGCTGCCCCGATCGGTGAACAGGCGCAGCATGGCCGGCCGCCCCGGCGGAAGTGCCGTGCTCGTCACGATCACGCCCAAAGTGCCGGATGCGAAGGACAGCAGCGCCGCCGTCGTGTCCTCGATCGCGTGAGAATGTCCGAGCGTCGCAGTCTTGCCTTGAACGCTCGCCACTGGTCCGAACAGCCAAAGCATCAGGTCCAGATTGTGGACGCCCTGGTTGAAGAGCGAGCCGCCGCCGTGACCGGCTTCGGCGCGCCACGGCTTCTCCGCATAGTAGGCGTCGGAGCGATACCAATGGATCGCCGCCTCGATCAGGCGCGGTTGTCCGAGGCTGCCTGCGTCGAGCTGCTTCTTGATCGCCAAATGTTGCGGTTCGAGCCGGCGCTGCGAGACCACGCCGCAGGTCAGCTGCGAGCTCTCGGCCGCACGGACCAGCGATGCGGCCTCGGCGGGATCGACGCAGAGGGGTTTCTCGACCAGCACATGTCGTCCGGACCTGATGGCGGCAAGTGCTGCGTCATGATGAGCGCCGCTCGGAGTGCAGACAACGACGGCGTCGATGTCTGCACCGGCCAGCATGGCGTCGGTGGTTGCAAATGCCGGAACAGGCGCGCCGTCGATGCATGCGGCAATCTGCTCGGGGGTACCGCCGGCGACAGCGGCCAAAACTGTCTCGTCGAGCGCCCTGATCGCCCGCGCGTGTGTTTCACCGATCGCGCCTGGACCGACCAACCCGATGCGAAGTTGGCTCATCTCAATTCCTCAATGCTTGGCTGGAAACGGCTGACCAGCGACATAGACGGTCTCGGGAATGATGGACCCGTCGTCTCCGAGACGAAATCGAAGCAGATCCGCCGGCGCGCCGACTGTCAGAGCTGGCAGCTGGAATGGTGTGCGTGGATTGATCGTTGCCAGCCTGAGTGCCTCGGCCAGCGTCAAGCCGGCCATTCGCCTGGCCGTCGCGACCCCGAACGGAAGGCTGGCTGCTGCGCCCGCCAGAAACGGCGTGCCGGCGACCTCCAGCCGGCCGTTCGCCTTCAGCTCGACGCGTCCGCCCACCGGCACGTCATAGATCGCCGGCGGACATCCCGCGAGCGCGACGGCGTCTGAAACCAGCATCGATCGTTCGAGGCCCTTTGCGCGCAGCATGGCCTTGAAGGTCTCGGGCGGAAGGTGGTGGCCATCGGCGATGAAGCTCGCCCAGAGCCTGTCTTCCGCCAACTGCGTCCAAATCGGATTGGGGTGCCGCGGCAGCTGGGCCGCGATGCCGTTGCCAAGGTGCGTCGACAACATCGCTCCAGCCTCGACCGCGGCGGAGATCTGAGCTGTCGTAGCATTGGTATGGCCGAGCGCGACATGAACTCCGCGCGAGCGAAGCCCTCGCACATAGTCGGCCGTCTCCGGCCAGTGCGGTGACAAGGTCACCAGGCCGACGAGGTTTCCGCTGGCGGCTTGCCAGGCGTCGAACTCAGCGAGATCCGGTGGTCTGACGTGTTCGGCCGGGTGCGCGCCGCGAGGACCGTCCTCCGGTGCGATATGAGGCCCTTCAACATGGACGAAGGGGATCGCGTGCCTGACCAGCGGATCGCTGTCGCGCGCCTGTGCGATCGCCTTCAACGCATCGATGAGCGCAGCGCGTGATGCCGTGATCAACGTCGGAGCAAAACGCGAAACGCCGCTGCCATGGACGGCGAGGGTGAGATCGCGAACCGTCTGCGGATCGGTGCCGCCATTGAGGTCATGGCCGCCGAAGCCGTTCAATTGCAGATCGAACAGTCCGAGCGACAACCAATGCCCGTCATCAGGGCCGCCGGGGGCGATGTCTGAAATATGGCCATCCATAAATGTGATCGTGCGAGGTTGCCCGGTCTCCGGATCGCGACCCCAGACCTGCGTCGTAACCACGCTCATGCGCGTGCCGGTGCTTGCAGTGAAAGCCGTAGTGGTGCGGAATCACGGTCGAGATACAGCGTGCATCGCGGATGCGTACGCAATGCGCTCGCCGGACAGGCAGCACCTATCGGGCCGTACAGGGACTGCTCGACGGCGGCGCGCTTGGCCGCGCCGGGCACTACGCAAAAAAGCTGATGAGCGTCCAGCAATCGGGGAATCGTCAGGGTGATCGCGTGTGTCGGAACGTCGCCCAGAGTCGCAAAGCACTTGTCGTCAACCTGCTGCTGACGGCAGATCGCGTCGAGCTCGACGATCTTGACCTGCCTGGTGTCGAGCAAATCCGCGACGGGCGGATCGTTGAACGCCAGATGCCCGTTGACGCCGATGCCGAGGCACACGATGTCGATCGGAGCCTCGGCCAGAAGGGCGGTGTAGCGCGCCGCCTCGTGGTCCGGATCTAATTCTTGTCCGATCAAATGGGCGGCGCCCAGAGGGACGCGCGAGAAGAAATGGCGGGTCAGCCACACTCCGAAGCGCTCGGGTGCGTGCGCCGGAAGCCCGAGGTATTCGTCCATGTGGAACGCGATCACGCGTCGCCAATCGACATCGCGCTCTGCTGCCAACGCGTCCAGCATCTCTGCCTGGCTCGGAGCGGCGGCGAACACCATCCTCACCCTGTCTTGCCGCGCGAGGCGATCGCGCAGCGCGGCTGCGATGTCCAAAGCCGCAGCCCGGCCCATCGCATCCCGCGTCTCTGATATCGCGATCCCTGGAGCGACCGAAGCCATCATGCTCATCCGTGGTTCTTGCCGGGGCCTGTCACTCCGTGCGATCGAGGATGTAATGCAATCGGTTGCATGTCAAGCTTGCGCCCCGGCGACGATCAAGGCATGTGTAGTATCGAGATCCCGCATAGGAGACGCCCCCGGTGAAACGCGATTCCGACGGCAGGGAGCAGCGTGCCAAGATCGCGCCGACCATCAGTCAGGTCGCAAAGATCTCCGGGGTCTCGCGTGCAACCGTATCGCGCGCCTTCACGCGCCCGGGAATGCTGAGCGAGGAGACCGTCCGGCGCGTCAAGGCTGTCGCCGACAAGCTGGGATATGTGCCCAACCAGGTCGCGCGCGCACTTTCGACCGGGCGGCATGGCAATGTCGCGCTCATTGTCTCCGACGTTGCGAATCCGTTCTTTCCACCTTTGATCAGAGCGGCCCAGCTTCATGCCGACAGGGCGGGACTGTGCGTCTTTCTGGGCAATTCGGACGAGGATCCCGCCCGTGAGGAGTTGCTGCTCGGCCGCTTTATCGGCCAGGTGGAAGGACTTGTCCTCGCCTCGTCCCGCCTGGACGAAGCGCAAATCCGGATCTATGCGGCGCGCCGTCCGTTGGTGCTGATCAATCGCGATATCGAGGGAATTACGCGGGTCTTGATCGACACGGCACCAGGCGTTGCAGCCGCGATCGCACATCTTGCCGAGCTCGGGCATCGGCACATCGCCTATGTCAGCGGCCCCACGACGTCATGGTCCAACCAGCAGCGGCGCAACGCGGTCCGCAAGGAGGCGGCGAAACGCGGGCTCAAGGTGATCGCCATTCCGGCCCGCCCGCCGTCCTACGACACCGGCCGGCTTGCCGCCGCCCCGATCGTCGCCAGCGGGGTGACCGCGGCCATCGCGTTTGACGATCTCGTTGCCCAGGGTCTGCTGGCGGGGCTTGCTGCCCTCGACGTCGACGTGCCCAGATCGTTCAGCGTCGTCGGCTGCGATGATGTCCTCGGCGAAACCACTTACCCGCAGCTCACGACAGTGTCGGCGCGCTGCGCCGATGCCGGCGACGTCGCGGTCGGCCTCCTGCTCAGCCAGATGAGCGGTGGCGCGTCGGGCGAAATCCGCCACAAGCTGAACTCTCATCTCGTCGTTCGCGCGAGCACCGGTCCGGCGCCGGCGAAACGAAAAAGCCGCTGACGATTTGGTCAATAGCCTTCGAAAGCGGCAACGGATCGCAATTGACACGCAACCGGTTGCATGACAGCCTTTGATCGGGATTTATGTAGTTCTGGGAGCGGGGACATGGCCTTCATCGCGACATCGGTTGGCACGTTCGGATATCCAGCCTCTCCCGGGAAGAAGCGTCATGCATGGCTGTCGGCTGCTCGATGGCTGGCGGTGGCTGTCGCCCTGCCAATGCTGGCGTCGCCGGCGTCAGCGGAGAAGCTGACCATCTGGAGCGGCTGGCCCGACCTCGTCCCATTCTATAAGCGCGTCGGAGACCAGCTGAAGGCGAAGTATCCCGATCTCGACATCAGCGTCGAGGCAATCGCCTTGCGTGAGCATGAGAAGCGGCTGGCGCTGTCGCTTCCATCCGGCGCGGCCGGAGACGTCATCGAGATGGAGGTCGAGGCGGCGCGATATCTGGAGGCCGGCCTGATTCCGGAGCCGCCGGCCTCGATCGTGGAGTTCGTCAAAGCCAATTACGACATGACGCGCGTGAAGACCGCCACTTATGAGGGCAAGATCTACGGCGTCCCGTTGTTCCAGGGGCAGGGCGCGCTGTTCTACAACACCGACATGTTTGCCAAGGCCGGCCTTAATTCGCCGCCCAAGACGATGGCGGACTATACGGCCTATGCGCAGAAGCTTGTCCAGCGTGACGCGTCCGGTGCGCCGACGGTCAGCGGCTGGAGCCTGCGTCTCAGCGGTGGTGGTTCAGGTATCGCAGAGAAGTACTGGACGATCCTCTATAATTTCGGCGGGACGTTGCTGGAGGAGAAGGGCGGGAAGTGGCGCGCGGCCTATGCGAACGAGGCCGGCCGCAATGCGCTCAAGCAGTATCTCGACAACGTCGTGACCTATCGGACGGTGTCGCCTGAGATGAAGGCGGACGCTGAAGCCTTCGAGCTCGGCCAGACCGCGATGTTCATCCGGGAGTCCTGGGTGATCGGCGACATCGCCAAGAAGGCGCCCAACCTCAAATACGCGACGGCGCCGTTGCCGAAGGGAACGTTGATGGTGCCGGTGGACCTCTACGTTCCCAACAAGGGGCCGAAGAGCCAGATCGCCTGGGATTTCGTTCAGAAGGCCAATGAGCCGGAGAATCTGCTTTGGCTGCTCGAGAACACGGCGTGGGTGCCCAATCGCAAGGGGCTCGACTACTCTGCGGTCCTCGGCAAGATCCCCCAGCTCGGCGCGTTTGTGAACACGCCCGCCGACCACGTCTTCTTCGCCGTTCCGGCGATCAGTCCGGCGAGCGAAATCCTCACCCGGCTCGCGGCTCGGCTCGAGAAGGCATTCACCGACAAGTCGCTGGCAGGAAACGATGCCGGCATCGATGCTTTCCTGAAATCTGCGGCTGAGGAGAGCGACAAGATCCTTGCCCGGGAAGATCTGCTGGCCAAACCGTGAGATCGCAGTCGATGGTCGCGACCACACAGTTGCAGCGCTAGCCGGCGGCCGCTCCGGGAGACTCCATGCGTTCCAAGCCGAAATGGCTATTTCCGGTTCTGGCGCTGCTCCCGGTTCTCGGCCTCTACGCTTGCCTGCGGATCTATCCGATCGCCGAGACACTGCGTCTCAGCCTGTTCAAGTGGAACATCATCTCGCGGCGCAAGCCGTTCGTCGGACTCGACAACTTTGTCGAGTTGATGAGTGATCCGCTGTTTCTCGAAGCGATCTTCAATACCACCATCGTTGCCTTCGGCGTGCTGGTGATCACCATCCCCGTCGGGTTAGCACTCGCCGCGCTGATCAACAGCCGGCAGGGGCTGCGGCGCAGTGGCTTCTACGAAACCTCGATCTTCCTGCCGCATGTCGTGTCGCTGGTGCCGGCGGCGATGGCCTGGAAATGGATCTTCGATGCGCGGCTCGGGCCCCTCAACGCCCTGATTGGATGGTTCGGAATCCCGGCCCAGGCCTGGTTGTTCGACCCTGCCTTATCGCTGGTGTGTCTGATCGTTCTGTGCTCCTGGCAGTCAATTGGCTACGCGGTCCTGATCTTTCTGGTCGGATTGAAGAACGTTCCGGAGGCGCTGTACGAGGCGGCGCGCTTGGATGGCGCATCCGCTCTCCAGGCATTCCGTTACGTCGCAATACCTCTGTTGAGACCGGTGATGCTGTACGTGTCGGTGATCACGCTGATCTCGTCGTATAACATTTATGCGCAGGCCTTCGTCCTGGCCTCGGACGTCCAGGGCGCGCCGGGGCATCTCGTTCGCGTCCTCGTCCTCGACATGCTCGAAAACAGCTTTCGAAATTACCGGGTCGGCTATGCCGCGGCCGAAGCCGTGGTCCTTCTCGTGATCGTGCTCGTCCTGACCGGCGCGCAGTTCAGGCTGTTTCGGGATCGGAGCCGCGCGTGAGCGATCCAGACCATCCGTCCAGCGATGTTGACCGGAACACGCCTGCCGGCCTCGCGATCGACGTCGTTCTTTTCGCTGTCGGCCTGATGATGCTGCTGCCGCTCGTCTTCCTGATCAGCAACGCGTTCAAGACGCCGCCGGAGCTGCTGGCCTGGCCACCAACCATCATTCCGGACCGGCCGACGCTGGAGAACATCCTCGGCGTGCTGCACGAAACGCCACTGCTTCATTGGATCGGCAATACGCTCATCTTTGCAGGGATTTCGACGGCCAGCGTCGTCACCACCTCCGCCATTGCCGGCTACGTGCTCGGCAAGTTCGATCTGCCTTGGTTCCCTGCCGTCTTCGGCATCATCATCGCGACATCGGTCGTTCCCTTTGAAGTGTACATGATCCCGCTCTACCTGAACGTTCAGGCTGCAGGCATGCTGAACACGCTGCCCGGACTCCTGGTCGGTTATCTCGTGATGAGCTTCGGCATCTTCCTGGTGCGGCAATATGTGACGACGTCGATTCCGGACGAGCTGCTGGAGGCCGCGCGGGTGGATGGGGCAGGCGAGGGATGGATCTTCCTGCGGATTGTGATCCCGCTGATGCGGGGCCCGTTGGGAGCGCTGGCCGTGCTGGCGTTCTTTCAGGCCTGGACCGCGTTTGCTTGGCCGCTCGTCGTGACGACCAACAAGGATACCTATACGCTCGAAGTTGGGCTGGCGCTGTTTCAGACCGGCTTCACGGTGGATATCGGTCATCTCAGTGCGGCCGCGGCGCTCGCTCTCGTTCCCAGCGCGCTATTCTTCTCGCTGATGCGTCGAAATTTCGTGCGTGGCGTGGCTGGAACGGGTTTGAAGGAATGATCGCCACGTCCGATTGGGCCGTGATAGGAGCGCACAGGACGTGATTGAACAGGAATACGATACGATCATCATCGGCGGAGGTTCTGCTGGAGCGACGCTGGCTGCGCGCCTGACCGAAGATCCATCGCGTCGTGTGCTGCTGCTCGAGGCGGGGCAGGATCTCCGCACCGCGACCACGCCGGAACACATTCGCATCCCGAACCCCATGCGCGCCATCGGTGACGACGACTTCCGCTGGCCGAAGCTGTTGGCGCGACGCACCGAGCGGCAGCAGCCGCTGTTGCTCTGGCGTGGCCGCGCCATGGGCGGCAGCTCGACGATCAATGGCCAGATCGCAATCCGAGCCGTTCCCGACGACATCGACCGCTGGGCGGCTGCAGGCTGCACTGGCTGGTCGTGGGACCACCTTCTGCCCTATTTTTGCAAGCTCGAAACGGACAGGAATTTCCCCGACGCACGCTATCACGGCGATCGCGGTCCGATCCCGGTGTATCGCGCTCCGATCCCGGATTGGGGTAACGTCGACCGCGCTCTGCGCGCGTCGGCGCTTGGCCTTGGCTATGGCTGGTGCGAGGATCACAACGCGCCAACCGGCACCGGCGTCTCGCCCTACGCCATCAACAGCGAGGGCGGCTTACGAATCTCCACCAATGACGGCTATCTGGAGCCGGCGCGTGATCGCGCCAATCTCGACATCGTCGGTCACGCGCTGGTCGACACCATTACCTTCGAAGGCAACCGGCTGCACGCCAACGGCGTCCAGGTTCGCGTGAACGAACAATCCTACGCGCCCCGCGCGACGCGTGACGTTATCCTCTGCGCCGGCGCCATCCATTCGCCGGCCATCCTGCAGCGCTCCGGCATTGGGCCCGCCGCCCTGTTGGAGGGGCTCGGCATCCCCATCCGCGCGGACTTGCCGGTGGGCGAGAATTTGCTGGACCATCCGATCGTGAACGCGCTGCTGCATTTGCGCGAAGGCAGCCAGGCCAGCACGCTGATGCACCGGCACACCAATTGCTGCCTGCGCTACTCGTCCGGCCTCGCAGGCGCCGGCGACAACGACATGATCATGATCGCCGGCAATCTTGCGCGCTCGTCGCAATCGATGGCCGATGTCACGCTGGGACGGATCGCCGTTTCCGTCTATCAGGCTTTCAGCCAAGGTTACGTTCGCATCGTCACGACGGACCCCGAGGTCGATCCGGCGGTCGAGGAGCGCATGCTGTCCGACCCTCGCGATCTCCAACGCCTGCGCGACGGCGTCCGACGCCTGCGTGATATCTGCCTGCAGCCTGCGCTAACCGATATCGCTGACCGCGTCGACTATGGCGCCAGCGGACGCTCCATGGACGAGCCGTTCAGCGACGCCGAGTTGGATGATTGGCTGTTCGCCGAGTGCAGCGACGCGCAGCACGCCAGCGGCACCTGCAGAATGGGCGCACCGGACGATGCACGTTCAGTCGTCGATCACGAATGCCGGGTGATCGGATGCACGGGATTGCGCGTGATCGATGCCTCGATCATGCCGGAAGTGCCGCGCGCCAACACTCATTTGACCACGGTCGCCATCGCTGAGCGCATGGCAGATCGGTTGAAGGGCGTAATATAAGACGCACGTTGCGGCTCAATCAAACTTAATCCGCAGAAACAGTACAGCAATCTGAAAGCCACACCGCGGCCATAGCTTTCCCGTTTCAGAGCAGTCAGGTGCTCTTGAGGTGTGGAATGTCGTTTTTGCGGGCCTGGCTTGTCGCGGTGGTCGTGGGTGGCGTGTCGATTGCAGCCTCACTTCCGCTGGTGCTGTTGCCGCAGCCGGCCGCGGCGGCGCAGGCCACGGATACGATCGTGGTCGAAGGCAATCGCCGCGTCGAGGCCGAGACGGTTCGCTCCTACTTCAAGGCCGGCCCCAACGGGCAGTTCGACCAGGTGGCTCTCGACGACGGCCTCAAGGCGTTGATCGAGACCGGCCTGTTTCAGGATGTGAAGGTTATCAGGGCCGGCGGCCATATCGTGGTGTCGGTGGTGGAAAACGCCGTGATCGGCCGCATTGCGTTCGAGGGCAACAAGAAGATCAAGGACGAGCAGCTCTCGGCCGAAATCCAGTCCAAGCCGCGCGGGACTTTCTCGCGCGCGATGGTGCAGTCCGACACGCTGCGGATCGCCGAGATCTATCGCCGTTCGGGCCGCTACGACGTCCGCGTCACGCCAGAAATCATCGAGCAGCCGAGCAACCGCGTCGATCTCGTCTTCACGGTCGAGGAGGGCGCCAAGACCGGCGTCAAATCGATCGAGTTCATCGGCAACAGCGCCTTCTCGTCCTACCGCCTCAGGGACGTGATCAAGACGCACGAATCGAATCTGCTGAGCTTCCTCAGCAGCGGAGACATCTACGATCCGGACCGGGTCGAGGCCGACCGCGACCTGATCCGCCGCTTCTATCTCAAGAACGGCTTTGCGGACGCGCAGGTCGTGGCGGCGCTGACCGAATATGATCCGGACAAGAAGGGCTTCCTCGTCAGCTTCAAGATCGAGGAAGGCCAGCAATATCGCGTCGACACGGTCGACTTCCGCTCCAGCATCGCCAATTTCGACGCGACCACGCTGCGCAACTTCTCGCGCGTCAATGTCGGCTCGCTCTACAATGTCGAATCGGTAGAGAAGTCTACCGAGGAGATGCAGATCGAGGCCTCGCGCCGCGGCTACGCGTTCGCCGTGGTGCGGCCGAGCGGCGACCGCAATTTCGAATCACACACCGTCTCGGTGGTGTTCAACATCGACGAAGGGCCGCGCACCTATATCGAGCGCATCAGTCTGCGGGGCAATACCCGCACGCGCGACTACGTGATCCGTCGCGAGTTCGACCTCTCCGAGGGCGACGCCTACAACCGCGCCCTGGTCGACCGCGCCGAGCGCCGGTTGAAGAACCTCGACTATTTCAAGAGCGTCAAGATCACCACGGAGCCCGGCTCGTCCAGCGACCGTGTGATCCTGATCGTCGACATGGAGGAGAAGTCGACCGGCGACTTCTCGGTCTCGGGCGGCTACTCCACGACCGACGGCGCGCTTGCCGAAGTCTCGGTCTCCGAACGCAACCTGTTCGGCAAGGGGCTTTTCGGCAAGGCGTCGGTGACTTACGGCCAATATGCCCGCGGGGTATCGCTGTCGTTCGTCGAGCCGTATTTGCTCGACTACCGGATCGCGCTCGGATTCGACACCTACTGGCGTCAGCAATTGTCGAACAGCTATACGAGCTACGGGGTGACGACGCTGGGCTTCTCGCCGCGCCTGGGCTTCGCGTTGCGCGAGGACCTGTCGCTCCAGCTCCGCTACTCGCTCTATCAGCAGAGCATCACGCTCGCCAGCGCCTACAACAATTGCAATAACAACGCAGCCAACACATCGCGGGCCTTCAACCCGACGCCGGCCTACATCCAGAATGTCCTGGGCGGGGTTGATCCGACGAATTCCACGAGCTCGGGCCTCTACGGTTACGGTTGCTATGGCGATGGCGAAACCAGCCTGCCGGTCCGAAAAGAACTGGCGAGCGGCCCGACCTGGACCTCGGCGCTGGGCTACACGCTGACCTACAACACGCTCGACAACACCAAGAACCCGACCGACGGCCTGCTCGTTGACTTCAAGCAGGATTTTGCCGGCGTTGGTGGCGACGTCACCTATCTGAAGACAGCGCTGGACACCAAGTATTACACGCCGCTGGTCTCCGAGATCGTCAGTGTGATCCATCTTCAGGGTGGCGTCCTCAGCAAGATCGGCGACAACGATCTGCGCATGCTGGATCACTTCCAGATGGGCCCGAACCTTGTGCGCGGCTTCGCCTCCAACGGCATCGGTCCGCGCGACATCACCTATGCCAGCTACGGCGCCACGGGCGATGCGCTGGGCGGCACGAAGTACTGGGGCGCGTCCATGGAGCTGCAGATGCCGTTCTGGTTCCTGCCCAAGGAGGTCGGCCTGAAGGGCGCGGTCTATGCCGATGCCGGCTCGCTCTGGGGTTATCAGGGACCGACCTCGTGGACGGCCACCGGCGAGGTCAATACCAAGGCCTGCCCGACCTGTGGACTGCAATATGACGACAGCAGCATGGTGCGCTCGTCAGTCGGCGTCGGCCTGATCTGGGCTTCGCCGTTTGGACCGCTGCGCTTCGACTACGCCGTGCCGCTCACGAAGGGCAAATACGACGTGGTGCAGGAGTTCAGGTTCGGCGGCGGAACGTCGTTCTAGCCGGCCAAAATCCGCCGGCATGCATCAACAAACACCTGCGCGCCCATGACGATGTCGGCATCGGCGGTGTTCTCGGTCCAGTGGTGGCTGATGCCGCCGATCGAGGGCACGAACAGCATGCCTGCGGGCATGATAGCCGCGAGCATCTGCGCGTCGTGGCCGGCGCCGCTCGGCATGCGCACCGATCGTCCGTCCGCCACGGCCTTGCTCGCCGCCTCGATCGCATCCTGGAAGCGGGAGTCCATCATGGCAGGTGCGCCCAAGCGGATCCGCTCCACGGTCACGGTACAGGGGCCTTTGGCATTGGCCTCGTCCGCCAGCGTTCGCAGCAGCTCTTCGAGCCGCGCGATGACGGCCGGGTTGTCATCGCGGATCTGAAACAGCATTTCGGCACCGCCGGGAATGATGCTCGGCGCGCCCGGATCGAGCGTGATGCGGCCGGTAGTCCAGACCGTACGCGGTCCGCACGCAGCCGGGAAACGCTGGTCGACCGCCACGCAGAATTTAGCCAGCGCGAGGCCGGCATCCTTGCGCACGGCCATGCGCGTGGTGCCTGCGTGGTTCTGCTCACCGGTGAAATTGATGCGGTATTGCCAGATGCCGACGATGGAGGTCACGACGCCGATCGCGAGCCCGCCGCTCTCGAGCGTGTCGCCCTGCTCGATATGCGCCTCGAGATAACCGACGTGCCGTCCCGGCTCGGCAGCGATGCGCGCGCGTCCGGCAAGCCCCATGTCGGTCAGCGCGTCGCGCATGGTGCGGCCATTGGTGCGGTCCCGCGCGGCGTCGATCTCCGCCTCGGTCACCTGCCCGACATAGGAACGCGAGCCGAGGAAGCTGCCGAAATGACCTTCCTCGTCGCACCACGCAGCCACTTCGACCGCGCCTTTCACGGAGGGATCCGTGTTGAGCACGCGCGCCGCCTCGAGCGCATAGACGACGCCGAGCGGGCCATCGAGCCAGCCGGCATAGTTCTGGCTTTCCAGATGCGAGCCCGCCAGCAGCTTCGGTCCAGCCTTCGCGCTGGTGCCGAGGATATTGCCGATGCCGTCGATCGCACCAGTGAGGCCGGCTTCGGGCAGCTTCTGCACCAGCCAGTCCAGCGATTGCTTGTGCGGCTCGGAGAAGGTCGGCTTGTGCACGCCGGTCTTGTAGGCGCCCAGGCTACGCAGTGCATTGAGATCGGCGAGGACGCGCTCGCCATTGGCGCGTGGCTTGGTGTCAGGCATGTTCGGCAACCTTCAGCGCCTCGGTGCGGATCTCTTCGACCAGGCGTTCCTTGAGCTGGACGAATTCCGGCGTGGTCTTGATCTTGTAGGAGCGTGGATGCGGCAGGTCCACATTGATCTCGGCCTTGATCCGGCCGGGACGCGCACTCATGACGATGACGCGGCTGCCGAGGAAGATCGCCTCCTCGATGTCGTGGGTGACGAACAGCACCGTCTTCTGGTCGCGCTCCCAGATGCCCAGCAGCATTTCCTGCATCAGGGCGCGGGTCTGGTTGTCCAGTGCGCCGAAGGGCTCGTCGAGCAGCAGAATTTTTGGGTCGTTGGCAAGTGCGCGTGCGATCGCTGTGCGCTGCTGCATGCCGCCCGAAAGCTGCTTCGGCCAGTGGTTCTCGAAGCCGGACAGTCCGACCTGGCCGATGAAGGCGTCGGCGATCTTGTTGCGCTCCGCCTCGGACACGCCACGCTCGCGCAGGCCGAAGGCGATGTTCTCGCGCACGGTGAGCCAGGGAAACAGCGTGTAGGACTGGAACACCATGCCGCGATCGGCGCCGGGGCCGGTGACCTCGCGCCCGTCGAGCGTGACGCGCCCGCTGGTCGGACGGTCGAGGCCGGCGACGATGCGAAGCAGCGTGGACTTGCCGCAGCCCGAGGGACCGAGGATCGTGACGAAGTCGTTGTTGCCGATGATGAGGTCGGTCGGCTCCAGCGCTCTGGTCGGCGCGTTGCCGTGGCGTGCCGGGAAGATTCGCGAGACCTGCTCGATCTTCAGCGTGGTCATGCGAGCCTCCATGGAAACAGCCAGGCGTTGAACGCCTTGAACATGAAGTCCGAGAGGAGGCCGATCAGCCCGATCACGATGATGCCGAAGATGATCTGGCCGGTATTGAGAAGCGCCTGGCTGTCGGTGATCATGTGGCCAATGCCGGAGGACGAGCCGATCAGCTCGGCGACGATGACGTAGGTCCAGGCCCAGCCCAGCACCAGCCGCAGGATTTCCGCAATCTCAGGGGCGGAGGAGGGCAGCAGCACGCGGCGGATGATGCCGCGGTCGCTGGCGCCGAGCGTGTAGGCGGCTTCCACCAGATCGCGCCGCGTCGTGCCGACGGTGACTGCAATCATCAGGATGATTTGGAACACCGAGCCGATGAAGATGACCAGCAGCTTCTGCAGTTCGCCGATCCCGGCCCACAGGATTAACAGCGGGATGAACGCCGAGGCAGGCAGATAGCGCGCAAAGGAGACGAACGGTTCGAGGAAGGCCTCGATCGGCTTGTAGGCGCCCATGAGGACGCCGAGCGGCACTGCGATGATCGCGGCCAGCGCAAAGCCGCCGACGACGCGCCAGATCGTCATGCCGATGTCATACAGGAAGCCTTGCTTGGCCAGGAGGTCATAACCTTCCTGCACCATGGTCAGCGGATTGGCGAGGAAGGTCTTCGATACATGGCCGCCGAAAGTCGCCCAGGACCAGAGGGCGACGAACAGCACGAAGAACGCGAGGCCGTAGGCCACGCGCTGCTTCGATGTCACGGAATCCAGGGGACGCATCAACTATCTATCCGAATGGTCGATCAGGCTCCGGTCCCGCCTCGCGGCGGGACCGGCAGCTCGTTGAAGCTTACTTGATGAAGCTCGCGTCGTAGAGGTCTTCGACCTTCGGTGCGGCCTTGATGATGCCGATCTCGAGCAGAAGCTCGGCGGCATCCTTGTTGAAGGCGAGGAAGTCGCCCGCGAAGAACTTCTGGTTCGCGGCCTTGTCCTGCCAACGCAGGTACTTTGCCGAGTTGCCGAACGCCTCGCCGGTCTGCTTCACGTCGGCGCCCATGATCTCATAGGCCTTGGCCTGGTCCTTGGCGATCATCTCGAGCGATTCGAAATAACTGTCGGCCAGCGCCTGCGCTGCCTTCGGGTTCTCGGTAAGGAATTTCGGCGTGCAGCCGAACGTGTCCATCACGATCGGGTAGTCCAGCGTGGTCGCGATGATCTTGCCCTTGTCGGGTGCGGCGCGCACGGTCGACAGATACGGCTCGTAGGTCATCGCGGCGTCGTTCTGGCCGGAGACGAAGGCCTGCGCGGCCGCGGCCGGCTCGAGGTTCACGACGGTGACGTCCTTCACCGTGAGGCCGTTCTTCTTCAGCATCCAGGCCAGCGCGAAATAGGGCGAGGTCCCAGGCGCGGAAGCCGCAACCGTCTTGCCCTTCAGCTCCTTGATCGACGTGACGTCGTTGCGCACGGCCATGCCGTCGGCGCCAAAGCTCTTGTCGAGCTGGAAGATCTGCTTGGTCGCGACGCCGTTGGCGTTCCAGGAGATCCAGGTCTCGACCGTCGTCGCTGCGCACTGGACGTCGCCGGAGGCAATCGCGAGGTGGCGGTCCTTCTGCGGGATCTTCTTGATGGTGACGTCGAGGCCGTTCTTCTTGAAGATGCCGGCTTCCTTCGCCAGCGTCAGCGGCGCGAAGCCGGTCCATCCGGAGATGCCGACACCGACCTTGACGTCGTCGGCGAGCACGGGAGTGGCGGCCGTAAGCGCAATGATTGTCGCAAATACTTTCGAACTACGCATGATTGTCGTCCTCTTGCCGATCGATGGATTGACGTCCTGTTGATCTCTGTCGGTCTGTGGGGACCGTTGCCCGAAGCGTTGCACGATTTGTGCCGACATCGTTCTCTCAACCTCCCTTGAATCGGGCGACAAGGCGGTGAGAGTCACCGGGATAGAGCAGGCGCACCGCGGTGATGGTGCGCGCGCTACGCCAGGTATAGCGGTCGATCACCAGGCAGGGCGCGCCGACGGCGATGTCGAGCGCCTCCGCGGTGCGATCATCCGCGACAATGGCGCTGATCGTATGCTCGGCCTCTGTCCACGGGACATGATGAAGCAGCCACGAGCCCGGCGGCTCGCGCGAGAAATCCGCCGTTGCAGCATTCGGCACAGAGGCGAGATCGATCAGCCGGTCCTCGACCGCAAAGGGCACATTGTCGGCGCTGTGACGGCAGGCGATCGAGACCACCTTGCCGGCTTTCTTGACGCCAAGACGCTCGCGGTCGGCAGCGGTCGCGGCGCGCAGCTTGCGGCTGATCAACTCGTAGCCGTAACCGCGCCCGAGTGCGGTGATCTCGGCGCGGATGTCGGCAATCTTGAGCACCGCCGACTGGTGCTGCGGCCGCCGCACGAAAGAGCCGGCACGGCGGCGCCGCTCGATCAGGTCGGCCTGGGCCAGCTCCGACAGCGCCTTGTTCACCGTCATGCGCGAGCAGCCGTAACGTGCGACCAGCTCGTGCTCGAAGGGAATGCGATGGCCCGGCGGCCATTCGCCGGTCAGAATCCGCTTTTCGATATCGGCGCGGATCCGCTTGTAGAGCGTCGGCTTGTCGGCAGCATCAGTTGCGAGGCTCATGCGACGAGCCTCCGCACCGATGCGTTGAAGCGTTCGCGTGCGGACCGGCGCAATTGGTGCTGCCCGCCTTCAACGACCTTGTTGCCGCCGGCCCAGACGCAATCGATCGCGCCGTGGCCTGCCGCAAAGATCCAGCCGTCGATCACGGCGTCGCGCGTGCGTCCCGCCAGCGACGGATGCGCGGCGTCGAGCGTGACGATATCGGCACGCACGCCCGGCGCGAGGCCCGCAGCCGGCTGCGCCAGCGCCCGGGCCCCGCCCGCAAGGGCATCGTCGAACAGCGTGCGCCCCGTCGAACGGCCGACGCCGCCGGACAGCACGTTGCGCGCGCGATGCTTGAGCCGCTGGCCATATTCAAGCTGGCGCAGCTCTTCGGCGACGCCGACGAGCACGTTGGAATCGGTGCCGACACCAAACGCGCCGCCAGCGTCAAGAAATTCGCGTGCCGGAAAGATGCCGTCGCCGAGGCTCGCCTCGGTGACAGGGCAGAGACCTGCCACCGCGCCGGTCTTCGCGAATGCGCTGACTTCTACATCCGTCATGTGGGTCGCATGAATGAGGCACCAGCGTTGATCGACCGGGGCATGCTCAAGAAGCCATTGCACCGGGCGTCGTCCCGACCAGGCCAGGCAGTCCTCGACTTCCTTCACCTGCTCAGCGGCATGAATGTGTACCGGCCCGCCTTCGGCGAGTGGAATGATCGCCGCGAGCTCGTCCGGCGTCACCGCGCGCAGACTGTGCGGCGCGATCCCGATATTGGCGCCCGGCAATGCCGCAATGGCCTTGCGCGAGGCAGCCATCAGTGTGGCGAACTGATCGACCGAGCAGATGAAGCGGCGTTGACCATCGTGAGGCGCGGCGCCGCCGAAGGAGCCGTGCGCATAAAAACTCGGCAGCAGCGTCAGGCCGATGCTTGAGGCTTCAGCAGCCCCTGCAATGCGCGCGGCCATCTCGGCGGGATCGGCGTAGGGCGAGCCGTCGCGATCGTGATGCAAATAATGGAACTCGCCGACGCGGGTAAAACCCCGCTCCAGCATCTCGACATAAAGCAGTGTCGCGACAGCGGCAACATCGTCCGGCGTCATCGCTAGCGCAAAGCGATACATCGTCTCGCGCCAGGTCCAGAATGTATCGGCCGAGTCGCCGCGCAGCTCGGCAAGTCCCGCCATGCCACGCTGGAAAGCGTGGCTGTGCAGGCTCGCAAGTCCCGGAAGCGCGATGGCGTGGCGCTCGTCGCCCGCGGCCGGCGCTACGCCCGGCGTCACCTCCGCGATCGCGCCGGCGGCGATGACCACCTGCACGTCATTGGCCCAGCCCGAGGGCAGGAGCGCGGAGGCGAAATGCAGTCGGGACATGATGACACGCCGGCTGGACAGAACCGGCTTACGATTATATGTCTAGACATATAAGTCAAGCATCCCAGGGCGCAGGGACTTCGCGAAGGGACAGTGGCATGGCAGAGCGCTTCGACCGGATCTGGCACAACGCCCGGCTCGCCACGATGCGGCCCGACCGTCCCGATCTCGGCGAGATCGAGCATGGCCTGATCGCCATACGCGACGGCCACGTCGTCTATGCGGGCGCGGCCGCAAACTTTCCGGTGGATGCGGACGCCGTCCAGCGGATCGATTGCGAAGGGCGCTGGATCACGCCGGGCCTCGTCGACTGCCACACCCATCTCGTCTATGGCGGCAACCGCGCGCACGAGTTCGAGCTGCGCCTGAAGGGCGCGAGCTACGAGGAGATCGCGCGTGCCGGCGGCGGCATCGTCTCGACGGTGGCCGCGACGCGCAAGGCGAGCGAAGCCGAGCTGGTCGCGAGCGCGCTGTTGCGGCTCGATGCGCTGATCGGCGAGGGTGCCACCACGGTCGAAATCAAGTCCGGCTATGGGCTCGACACCGAGACCGAGATGCGCCAGCTCTCGGCCGCCCGCAGCCTCGGCCGTCAACGGAGGGCCTCGATCCGCACCTCGTTCCTCGGCGCGCACGCGCTGCCGGTGGAGGCCGACGGCGACAAGGATCGCTATATCGATCTCGTCTGCAACGAGATGCTGCCGACCATCGCAAAGGCGGGCCTTGCCGATGCCGTTGATGCGTTCACGGAAGGCATCGCGTTCTCGGCGGAGCAGACGGCACGGGTGTTCGAGGCGGCAAGGGCGCTTGGGCTGCCGGTCAAGCTCCATGCCGATCAGCTCTCGAACCTCGGCGGCGCTGCGCTCGCTGCAAAATTCTCCGCGCTCTCCGCCGATCATCTGGAGCATACCGACGAGGCCGGCGCTGCGGCGATGGCGAAGGCCGGAACGGTGGCCGTGCTGCTGCCCGGCGCCTTCTACTTCATCCGCGAGACGCAAAAGCCGCCGGTCGAAGCCTTTCGCAAGCATGGCGTTCCCATGGCGCTCGCGACCGACTGCAATCCCGGCAGCTCGCCACTGACCTCGCTGCTGCTCGCCATGAACATGGGTGCGACGCTGTTCCGGATGACGGTGGCCGAATGTCTCGCCGGTATCACCCGTGAAGGCGCGCGGGCACTCGGCGTGCTCGATGAGACCGGCACGCTTGAGGCCGGCAAATGGTGCGACCTCGCGATCTGGGACATCGAGCGTCCCGCCGAGCTCGTCTACCGCATCGGCTTCAATCCGCTGCACCGCCGGGTGTGGAGGGGCCAATGATGGAGCCGCGCGCAGCGATCGTCGTCAAGCCGGGAACGGTGAGCCTCCACGACCTCGCGCGCGTGCTGGCAGGTGCGCCCGTGATACTCGATGCCGCGTTCTGGCCGCGCGTCGAGGCGGCCGCGGAGATCGTTGCGAAGGCCGCGCAGGCCGCTGCTCCCGTCTATGGGATCAACACCGGCTTCGGGAAGCTGGCGTCGAAGCGGATTCCGCCGGACCAGACCGCGCTGCTTCAGCGCAACCTCATCGTCTCGCATTGCTGCGGTGTCGGCCCGGCGACGCCGGAGCCGATCGTGCGGTTGATGATAGCGCTGAAAATCGTCTCGCTCGGGCGCGGTGCCTCCGGCGTACGCCGCGAGGTCATCGAGCAGCTCCAGGCCATGCTGGCGCGGGGCGTGTATCCGCTGGTGCCACAGCAGGGCTCGGTCGGCGCCTCCGGCGATCTCGCGCCGCTTGCCCACATGACGGCGGTGATGATCGGCGACGGGCAGGCGATCGTCGACGGCAAGGCGGTGCCGGGCAGTGAGGCGCTCGCCGCGGCCGGCCTTGCGCCGTTGACGCTCGGCCCCAAGGAGGGCCTCGCGCTGATCAACGGCACGCAGTTCTCGACTGCCTATGCCATTGCCGGCGTGCTGCGCGCATTTGGCCTGCTGCGCGCCGCCCTTGTCACCGGCGCGCTGTCGGTCGATGCGGCGATGGCCTCGACGGCGCCGTTCCGTCCCGAGATCCAGGCGCTCCGCGGTCATCCCGGGCAGATCGCCGCGGCTGCGACCCTGACTGCGCTGCTCGACGGCAGCGATATCCGCCTGTCCCATCTCGAGGGCGACGAGCGCGTGCAGGATCCCTACTGCCTGCGCTGCCAGCCGCAGGTCGCGGGCGCCGCGCTCGACCTGATCACGCAGGCCGCGCGCACGCTGATCACCGAGGCCAACGCTGTCACCGACAATCCGCTGGTGCTGGTCGAGACCGGCGAGATCGTCTCCGGCGGCAATTTCCACGCGGAGCCGGTGGCCTTTGCCGCCGATACGATCGCGCTGGCGCTGTCGGAAATCGGCGCGATCAGCGAGCGGCGCATCGCGACGCTGGTTGACCCCGCGCTCAATTTTGGCCTGCCGCCGTTCCTCACCCCCGATCCCGGAATCAATTCCGGCTTCATGATCGCCGAGGTGACGGCCGCCGCACTCTACGCCGAGAACAAGCAGCGTGCGGCGGCCTGCTCGATCGACTCGACGCCGACCAGCGCCAACCAGGAAGACCACGTCTCCATGGCCGCCCATGCCGCGCGGCGGCTCTCCGACATGGCCGACAATCTCGCCGCGATTTTAGGCATCGAGCTTCTGGTCGCAGCCCAAGGCATCACGCTGCGCGCGCCGCATGCGACCAGCGCGCCGCTCGTCGCTGTCATCGCGGCGCTGCGTGAGCAAGTGCCCGCGCTCGGCGCCGACCGCTACATGGCCGGCGATCTCGCCAAGGCCGCCGCGCTGATTGAAACCGCCGCGCTGCCGGCCGCGGCGCTCACGGCGCTTCCAATCGATCCGTTCCCAAAACTTGACTGAACAAGACTCGTCTGAAGAGGTCTTCATGAACCGCCGACTGGACAATGACCGCACCATCCGCGCCCCTCGCGGCAGCGACATCAGCGCCAAGAGCTGGCAGACGGAAGCACCGCTCCGTATGCTGATGAACAATCTCGATCCTGATGTCGCGGAGCGCCCGAGCGAGCTCGTCGTCTATGGCGGCATCGGCCGCGCCGCGCGCGACTGGGAGAGCTTTGACCGGATCGTCGCGTCGTTGCGCACGCTGGAAGCCGACCAGACGCTGCTGGTTCAGTCCGGCAAGCCGGTTGGCGTGTTCCGCACCCATGCCGATGCCCCGCGCGTGCTGATCGCGAACTCCAACATCGTGCCGCATTGGGCGACGCTCGATCATTTCAACGAGCTCGATCGCCTGGGCCTGATGATGTACGGCCAGATGACCGCGGGCTCCTGGATCTATATCGGCAGCCAGGGCATCGTGCAGGGCACCTACGAGACCTTTGTCGAGGTCGGCCGTCGTCATTATGGCGGCAGCCTTGCCGGCAAATGGATTCTCACCGCCGGTCTCGGCGGCATGGGCGGCGCGCAGCCGCTGGCGGCGACCATGGCCGGCGCTTCGATGCTTGCGGTCGAATGCCAGCCGAGCCGCATCGAGATGCGCCTGCGTACCGGCTATCTCGATCGTCAGGCCGCAACGCTCGACGAAGCGCTGGCGATCATGGCGGAGGCCGCGAAGACGAAGAAGGCGGTCTCGGTCGGCCTGCTCGGCAATGCCGCGGAGATTTTTCCGGAGCTGGTGCGTCGCGGCGTCAAGCCCGACATCGTCACCGACCAGACCAGCGCGCATGATCCGATCAACGGCTACTTGCCGAAGGGCTGGTCGCTGGCCGATTGGGAAGCCAGGCGGGCGTCCGATCCGAAGTCGGTGGAGCGTGCGTCGAAGACATCGATGGTCGAGCACGTTCAGGCCATGCTGGATTTCCACGCGCTGGGAATCCCGACGCTCGACTACGGCAACAACATCCGCCAGATGGCGCAGGATATGGGTCTCAAGAACGCCTTCGACTTCCCCGGCTTCGTGCCCGCCTATATCCGTCCCCTGTTCTGCCGCGGCGTTGGGCCGTTCCGCTGGGCCGCGCTCTCGGGCGATCCCGAGGACATCTTCAGGACCGACGCCAAGGTCAAGGAGCTGATGCCCGACGACAAGCATCTGCACAATTGGCTCGACATGGCCAGGGAGCGCATCAAGTTCCAGGGCCTGCCGGCGCGGATCTGCTGGGTTGGCCTCGGCGATCGTCATCGCCTCGGCCTTGCCTTCAACGAGATGGTCGCGCGCGGCGAGTTGAAGGCGCCGATCGTGATCGGCCGCGACCATCTCGACAGCGGCTCGGTGGCAAGCCCGAACCGCGAAACCGAGGCGATGAAGGACGGATCGGATGCCGTGTCCGACTGGCCCTTGCTCAACGCGCTATTGAATTGCGCCAGCGGTGCGACCTGGGTCTCGCTGCATCACGGCGGCGGCGTCGGCATCGGCTATTCGCAGCACGCCGGCATGGTGATCGTCGCCGACGGCACGCCGGAGGCCGCCAAGCGCATCGCGCGCGTGCTCTGGAACGATCCGGCCAGCGGCGTCATGCGCCATGCGGATGCGGGGTACGACATCGCGATCGACTGCGCCCGTGACAAGGGGCTAGAGCTGCCGAGCCTGACGAAGTAGCGGCAGCCTTCACTTCGCCAGTTGAAGCGCGGCCGTCTGCTTGGCGAGCTGCTTGTCGAAATCCTCCGACAGGCCTGTGGCGTAGGTCGCGAGCTCTCCGGGCTTGACGAACGGATTTGGCGTCTGGCTCTTGATCTGCTGCGCGCGCTTGTCCTGCATGCCGTAGACCTCGGGATGCGGCCCGAGCAGCACGTCGATCTTCATCGCCTTGGCCTTGGCGAAGGTCGCGCGGTAGTCGTCGACGATGCCGGGATAGGTCGGCTGGCCGACCAGCCGGTTCAGCGCCACGGTGCCGCTGCAGAAGAACAGCACCCGGCGGTCCTGGTCGCCGTCCTTCACCGTCATCTCCCAGCTGGTGCAGCCCGGCGAATGGCCGGGTGTCTCATGCGCCGTCAGCGTGGTGTCGCCGAGCGTCACCTTGTCGCCTTCCTTCACCGTGCGATCGACCTTCACCGGGGCAAATCCGAGGTCCGCGTTCTTCTCGTCGCCCGGATAGTAGCCGCCTTCGAGCAGCGGCTTGTCGCGTTCGCCCGCGACAAGCTGCGCGCCGCTGTCCTTCTTGATCTCGGCAAAGCCGCCGGTGTGATCGAGATGGGCGTGGCTGTTGAGGATGTATTTGATGTCGGCGACCTTGAAGCCGAGCTTGGCGATGTGGTCCTTGATCATGCCGGTCGACTGCGGCATCGCGGTGTCAATCAGGATCAGGCCCTGCGACGTCTTGATGACATAGACGGCGATGCCGTCGGTGCCGACATAATAGATGTTGTCGATGAGCTGGAATGGCTCGAACGGCGCTGTCCACTTCACCATGACCGCCGCCAGGAAGTCCTTGATGGTCTGGGCCTGCGCGGCAGGTGCGAAGAATGCCAGCGCGCACAGCGCGGCCGCGAGCTTTCTCATGGATTGTCCTCCCGGTTGTTGTTGTCGTTGCGACCGCAGGTGACGCCCGCGGATCGACCAGGCGCACGCTAAATGCTGCGCGGTGGGGCAGCAACGGCCTGATGCTCGAAAAATTCTGCGTCATGCGCGGAATAACGGTCGCTGTCCGGTTTGAGCATGGCGGCGATTGCTGCACTGCGCCGATCGCGTTTGACCGCGTGCGGGCCGGCCGCCATACTTTGCCTCAAGACGAGCCAGCAAGGACTCGTCAGCACCGGGAGCTGAAATGACCAAATCATTGTTCGTCCTGACGGGGGCGCTGATGTCCCTCGTCTGCTTGGCTTCGACAGCCTTCGCGCAGCCGGCCTGCGTGACCCAGAACATGGCCGTGCCGCCGGGCGCCAACACCACCGACAAGGCGGCGCCGTTCTTCATCGACACCACCGGCCTCGATTTCAAGACCACGCCGCCGACGCGCGATCCCTCCAATCCCAACTATCCGCGTGCGACCGAGCTGCCCGACGGCACGCTGCCGCCACCGGGTGCGGAAGGCAATTTCATCATTGGCCCCACCCACAATCCCGCGCCCGAGACCATCGCGAAGGAGGGCGTGCCGCGCGGCACGACAAAATCATTCACGCTCTCGTCGAAGGACAGCACGATCTACAATCCCGGCCTGATCCGCGACGACGTCGCCGGCTGCACCAATTCCTCGATCATGACGACCGTGACCGCGCCGGACGACAAGTCGAACATGATCGTCACCACCAGCCATCCCGGCATCTGGTCGCGCACGATCGACGTCTATGTGCCGGCGCAATACGTACCCGGTACCGAGGCGCCCTTCATCGTGATCGGCGACGGCGGCTCTGCCGCCTACAAGGATCTCCCGGCCACACTCGACAATCTGATCGCGCAGCGCCGCGTGCCGCCGATGATCGCGATCCAGATCGGCAATGGCGGGCAGGATGCGCAGGGCAGCCAGCGCGGCCGTGAATATGACGCGGTGTCGGGGGCCTACGCGCAGTTCGTCGAGCGCGAGGTGCTGCCGCTCGTCGAGCAGAACGCCGGCGTCAAGCTCACCAGGAACCCCGAAGGACGCGCCACCATGGGGCTGAGCTCGAGCGGCGTGGCAGCCTTCACCATGGCCTGGTTCTATCCCGATCTCTATCATCGCGTGCTGGCGTTCTCGCCGACCATGGTCAACCAGCAATGGCCGCATGATCCGTCACTGCGTGGCGGCGCCTGGGAATATCACAGCGCGTGGACGGGACCGGCGGGCCCGAACCTGATCTCGAAGGCGGGCGTGCTGACGCCGGCCGAACCGCCTGGCGTGCCGCTGATCGTCGCCGCGCCGACCAAGCCGATCCGCTTCTGGTATTTCGGCGGCGACCAGGACCTGTTCTATCCCAACCCAACCATTCCCGACGGCATGCACGACTGGACCTTGTCGAACGCCGTGATGGCGAAGGTGCTGGCGGCGAAGGGTTACCACTACCAGTTCCTGTTCGTGCGCAATGCCAAGCACGTCGATCGTCCGACGATCGCGCAAACGCTGCCTTCGGCGCTGGAGTGGGTCTGGAAGGGCTATCCGATCCCTTGAGTCATCGCAGAAGGATCAGGCGAGGGCGGCCTGACGTTCCCGCACCGCCTCGCGGGTGCGATCGGCGCCACGCGGCTCGGCGAGCCGGGTGAAGCTGCGCTGGCCGGCATGCACGGGGGCCTCGACAATCACGCCTTCGCAGACGATCTGGCCGCCGAGCATCCTGAATTCGAGCTTGTCGTAGCGCGGCATCGTCTCGCCGGGCTCTGGCGGCAGCAGTCCGATGCGCCCCTGGATGTTCAGCGTGGCATCGCCGGTGCCGTGAAGCCGCGGATTCCACATCCTGATCCCGGTCCCGGCCCAACGTTGCCGGATCAGCGCGGCGCGATCGGCGGGCTCCACGGCCATTGCACGAGCCTTCGGCGCGTCGGCGATCGTCTCCTCTGCGACAACGGCTGCGACGGGCGTCTCATCGACGGCAACCGGTTCGGGCTCCACGGAAGCGACGGATGCGGGTTCGTCTTCCGTGACGAGCTCGGAGGGCTCGACCGAAACCGTCTCCGTCGCGACAGGCGCGATGAAGACCAGCTCCTCAAGGACCGGCTCGACATTGGCCGGAAGTTCCGCAGATGCCTCGCTGATGATTAGGGGCTCAGGCGCCTCGATGGCTTCGACTTCGACAGTCGAGACCGGGACCTCTTCGACGACGTCGGGTTCAACATCCGTCGAGTGTTCCGCAGGCGGATCACTGCTGATGACTTCGGGCGCGTCGACCGTCCCGCTCGCAACACCAACCGAAGAGATCGAAGCTTCTTCCTCGATGACCGACTCTTCATCCGCAGCGCTATGCACCACCTCGAGACTGCCGCTGTGCGGCAGAGGCCGTAGCCGGTTGAACGCCCATTTCACCGCAGGAATGCGGCTCAGCAACGATATCAGTCTCGAAAGCACTGGGAGTTGTCCAAGAGATACTCAGGCCGTAGGCAATCGCTGATTCGCCAGCAATGTGAAAAACTGCCCCGGCCGTCACACCCCTGTCAATCTAGGCGGGACCAATTGCAGAACATCTGCACAGTCTCGCGCGCCGCGGCGTTCATTCGAAATGCATCGATGCGAGTGGATCTTGGTTGCGATCGGGCTGGTGCGTTGGCGCAAGCGGGATGGCCGCGCGCTCGGTCTTGCGGATGTGTGGATGTGCGAGGGCGTGCTTGCGGACGAGCGCCATGGTGAGCGCTTCGCATTCCGCCTGTTCGCCGCGCCACGCGCAGTCGATGCTTGATGACTGTTCCGGCCAGGCCCGCGCCGGGCCGGCGATCGCAAGCGACAAAATGATCCGCAAGGCGGCGACGATGCTTGTCTTTGTCATGGGACGCTCCAAACCGTTCTATCGAATGGATCGGGCGAAACGGACGATATTCCGCGCTACCACATCATCGTGCGGCAGCTCACGCGAGGTTCAACGGCCGTGAGGCAGGCGTGAAGGCGTTCCCTTCGCGAACCGGTCCGGCGCGCGATCTGCTCGACCTGCCGACGACGCCGAACGTCGGGCTTTCCTACGTCATCCTTCCCGACTAATTTGAAAGTCCATGGGCGTAAGGACGACGCAATGAAAAAGCTTGCCGCCATCGCAGCGGTTCTGGTCTGGTCGACATGTGCACTGGCGCAAGACCGCAGCATTACCGTGGCCTCGACGACATCGACGGAGCAGTCGGGGCTGTTCGGCTATTTGCTGCCGCTGTTCTCGACGGCCGAAGGCATCGAGGTCAAGGTCGTGGCCGTGGGCACCGGCCAGGCGCTGGACATCGGCCGGCGCGGCGATGCTGATGTGGTGTTCGTCCATGACAGGCCCGCCGAAGACAAGTTTATGTCCGAGGGGCAGGGCGTGAAGCGTTTTGACGTCATGTACAACGATTTCATCATCGTCGGCCCAAGGAGCGATCCCGCAGAAATCGCCGGTGGCAAGGACGTCGCTGAGGCCCTGCGTAAAATCGCGGCGTCAAAGGCGCCGTTCATTTCGCGCGGCGACAAGTCCGGCACGCATGCGGCCGAGCTGAGATTGTGGAAGGAGGCCGGCGTCGATGTCGCGATCGGCAAGGACGGCTGGTACCGCGAGATCGGCCACGGCATGGGCCCGGCACTCAACATGGCGTCGTCGTCGAGCGCCTACCTTCTGTCGGACCGCGGCACCTGGCTGTCGTTCAAGAACCGCGGCGAGCTTGCGATCCTGACCGAGGGCGACAAGCGGCTGTTCAATCAGTACGGCGTCATGCTGGTCAATCCGGAAAAGCATCCGAACGTGAAGGCGATGGACGGGCAAGCCTTCATCGACTGGCTAATCTCGCCCAAGGGGCAGGACGCGATCGCCGGCTACAAGGTCGGCGGCGAGCAGCTATTTTTCCCCAATGCGTCCCACTAGCAGAAAGGCGAGTGTCGAGACCGCCACGCTGAGCGCGAGCAGGATCAGCCCGAGCCCGAGTGCCAGCGGCAGGTCGCCCTTGCTGGTCTCCAGCGCGATCGCGGTGGTCATCGTGCGGGTAAAGCCACGAATGTTGCCGCCAACAATGATGATGGCGCCCACTTCGGCGATGGCGCGTCCGAACGCCGCGAGAAAGGCTGTCAGCAGCGAGGTCCGGCCGAGTGCGAACAGCAGGCCGATGCTGCGCAGCGTCGATAGTCCGTCGATCCGCGCAAGGTCGCCATATTCCGCCCACAGCAGGCTCGCCGGCCGGTGCACCAGCGCGACCACGATCGGGGTCGCCAGCAGCGTCTGTGCGATCACCATGGCCGCCGGCGTGAACAGCAGGCCGGCGGCGCCGAGCGGACCGGATCGCGACAGCAGAAGATAGAGCGCCAGTCCGACCACGACCGGCGGCAGGCCAAGCAGCGCATTGGTCAGCACGATGACGACCTGCCGCCCGCGGAAGCGGGTGATCGCAAGAAAGGCCCCGAACGGCGCGCCGATCAGCAGTGCGACGATGCTGGCCGTCAGGCTGACGCGCACCGAGAGGGCGACAATGCCGACCAGCTCGGGATCGGCTTCGCCAATCAGCGTGAAGGCAGCAACGACGGATCGTGCGAAGTCGTTCATCCGGCCTGACGCCCCGGTGCAGGGCCGAATGTCCTGGAATGGTCGATGTCGTGGCTGCGAAGTTGCTTCACACTTGGTCCCTGCCGTTCGTGCCGACAGGTTAGAGAATACAAGGTCTCCTCCGACGGGCAAAACACTCTGCCAACAGCGAGCTCCCGATTGTCAAGCCAGTATCACGAAAATATACCGCTTTACCGAAATTCGGAATTGGCGTATGTATCGTTCCAGCTTACCCGGCACGAGGGACGGATCGCGAGTCGTCCGGTACGTGGGTGAGTTGCGGTGGACGCGGGCGCGCGTCGGCACGCAGGGGTCGGGAGCAGGGCGAGCGGAGGATTGAGCCGAACCTCGTGAGCACTCGGCCGCGTGTGACGAACGGCGCGTGCTGCGTACGGCAAAACCGTGTGGTCCTGACTGTCGTCGCTACAGTCAAGCCTTGCGGAAGGCGGCAGCGGGCCAACCGGCTCCTCGTCGCCATCTTTTCGCAAGGCGACGGAGGCCAAAGGAATTCGGCTCCGGGGAGGGCACGGCATAAGCCGTCAAACCACTCGCGCAGGGAAGGTCGGGATGTCTCGGCTGCCCTGTACGCCGCTGTGCAGTTCTCCACTGCGCTACCCGCGCACAGCGGACCGCGGGTGCCAGCCGGCGCCCGGCCTTCCCTGCGCCCTCGGCAATCCCGGGGGCGAAAACGAGCCGCAAAACTCGGGCCAAAACGGTCGCGAGACCGCGAAATCATGCCCTTCGCGAGCGGAAAGGCGACTTTATTCTCGCCACGGATGCTTTAAGGAAGAGCCTGGATGCGGCGCAGCACTTTGGCGGCCGCGGATCGAAATTCGGGTCAAACCGGGCACGCCGTAGTCGATTGCGGGCTCGCTCAACGAGAAGGACGTCAGGCTATGATCAATACCGTTGGCATCATCGGAGCAGGCACCATGGGCAACGGCATCGCCCAGATCTGCGCCGCGGCCGGGCTTTCGGTCGTGATGGTCGACATCTCCGATGCGGCAGTGAACCGCGGCATTTCGACCGTCGGCGGCAGCCTCGAGCGCCTGGTCAAGAAGGAGAAAATGTCGGCGGCCGATCGCGAGGCGACGCTCAAGCGTATCACCGGCACGACCGATCGCGCAAAACTCTCCGATTGCGATCTCGTCATCGAGGCCGCGACCGAGAACGAGGAGCTCAAGGTCAAGATCCTGAAGGACCTCTGCGCCGCGCTGTCGCCGCGCACGCTGCTTGCGACCAACACCTCGTCGATCTCGATCACCAAGCTTGCCGCCGCCACCGATCGCCCCGACCGCTTCATTGGCATGCACTTCTTCAACCCGGTTCCGGTGATGGCGCTGCTGGAGCTGATCCGCGGCTTGCAGACCTCGGACGACACCCACGCTCAGGCGCTTGATTTCGCCCAGCGCGTCGGCAAGGTGGCGATCACGGCCAAGAACAGCCCTGGCTTCGCGGTCAACCGCATCCTGTGCCCGATGATCAACGAGGCAATCTTCGCGCTCCAGGAGGGCATCGCAACGGCGGAGGAAATCGACGCCGGCATGAAGCTCGGCTGCAACCACCCGATCGGGCCGCTGGCACTGGCCGATCTGGTCGGGCTCGACACCATGCTGTCAGTGATGGAGGTCTTTTATAAGGGCTTCAACGACCCTAAATACCGTCCGGCCCCCTTACTCAAGGAAATGGTCGATGCCGGCCATCTCGGCCGCAAGACCGGGCAGGGCTTTTACACTTACGGCGCCTGATTTGGCGCGGGCGGCGGGCTTAGCGCCCGTCGCTCACTCCCGCAATTTGCGCTGCGACAAAGACGCCGCGTGCAATTGGCCCGACAATGTCGAACGGGCGGCTCGCGGGAACAACAAAAAACGGAAAACAAAGGACATGTCGGATCGACTGAAGGCCGAGCGGGAAGCTGCGGCCGAACGGCGGAACCTGCTGACCCTGAATGCGATCGAGCGCACCGGGATCACCGAGGAGATGATCGGGGAACTCGTCACCCGTTTCTACGGCCGCGTCCGCGAGGACACGCTGCTCGGACCGGTGTTCGCAATCGTGCAGAATTGGGACGAGCATCTCGAGAAGCTCAAGGGGTTCTGGTCGTCGGTGGTGCTGATGAGCGGCCGCTACCATGGCTCGCCGATGCGGGCGCATATGCCGCTGAGCCTGGTCGGCGATCATTTCGACCGCTGGCTCGATTTGTTCGAACAAACCGCGCGCGAAGTCTGCCCGCCGCCGGCGGCTGCGCTGTTCATCGACAAGGCGCGTCGCATCGCCGACAGTTTTGAAATGGCGTCGGCCACCATCGCCGGCCGCATCGCGTCGCCGCGTCACGTGCTCAGGTCCTGAACACGACTGGTTGCGTCGCGCTGTTAAAAGCGCGTTGCACCAATTCCAACATGATCAGTCTGATCTGCAAAATGATCATGCCGATCGCGCGGCATGACGTTGAAATGGCAAAAACCCGTTTGAATGCGTTCAATCGCGTTCAATCAAAGCGAGCAAAGCCATATTGATGCATTGCGGCGCCAATTCTTCGCCTTCATTTCGGCAGAGTTCCAGCGCCTGCTACCGTGCATGTCGCGCGCATCATTCAATATCACTTTATCATCCCCCGGCAGCACTGCGGAACCCGAAGCCGATGTGAGCGCGGAGCAAACGCGGCGAACATTGCTGCTCGGTGCACTCGCCACCACCGCCTGTCTCGGCTGTTCCGCGCCAGCGCGTGCGGGCGAAGATCCGCCCGGCTCCGACGAACGTCCGCAGAAGGGCGACATGCTCGTGTTCTCCGAAGGCGATCACGAAGGAAAGCTCATCAAACCGGCTGATCTGACGGCTGGCGGCCCGCCGGTGCATGCCTGGCCGCAGGATCCCAAGACATCGGTGGTGCGCAATGCCTCGCGGCTCAACGAAATCCTGATCATCCGGCTCGATGCTGCCGAGCTCGACGAGCAAACGCGCGCGCGTGCCGTCGACGGCATCATCGCCTATTCGGCGATCTGCTCCCACGCCGGCTGTCCCGTCACCGCCTGGGTCAAGAGCGATGTCGGCGACAAGGAGGTGTTCAAATGCATGTGCCACAACTCCGAATACGATCCCCGCGCCAGCGCGCAGGTGGTGTTCGGGCCGGCGCCGCGGCGGCTCGCCGCGCTGCCGCTTGCGCTCGCTGACGGTTCGCTCAGCGTCGCGGGTGGATTCATCGGAAAGGTAGGTGGCGCGCAGCCGGGATGATGGACGTGCGGGTCGTGCCCGCGTCACAAGAGGCCGCATCCGCCGAGGGGCGGACGTCGGGACGAACGACAAGAATTCAAAACAAGAATTCAAACGGATGAAAAAGGGGAACGTCCATGAAAACGTCGAAGAAAACGTCCATGACCAGGAAGCAAATACTGCTGTCCGGCTTCGTCGCCTTCACGTGCCTTGTCTCGACCGCTGCAATCGCCGGACCGATCGAGAGCTACGCGCCCGTCACCCAGCAACGCCTCGAGAATCCGGAGCCAGGCAACTGGATGCTCTATCGGCGCACCTATGACGGGCAGGGCTATAGCCCGCTCGACCAGATCAACACCTCCAACGTTAGGGATCTCACGCCGGTCTGGACGTTTGCCACCGGCGTGGTCGAAGGCCATGAGGCGCCGCCGATCGTCAACAATGGCGTGATGTTCGTGGCAACGCCGATGGGGCAGGTGATCGCGCTGAACGCGAAAACCGGCGATGAATACTGGCGCTACAAGCGGCAGCTCCCGGACGATCTGTTCCAGCTGCATCCGACCAGCCGCGGCGTTGGCCTGTGGGAGGACAAGCTCTATCTCGCCACCACCGACGACCACGTCGTCGCGCTCGATGCCAAGACCGGCAAGGTGGTGTGGGACACCAAGGTGCAGGATTACAAGAAGGGTCAATACATGACCCTGATGCCGCTGGTCGTCGATGGCAAGGTCATCGTCGGCGGCTCCGGCGGCGAGTTCGGCGTGCGCGGCTATGTCGCCGCCTTCGACGCCAAGGACGGCAAGGAGCTGTGGCGGACCTTCACCATTCCCGGCGAAGGCGAGCCCGGCCACGACACATGGCAGGGCGACGACTGGAAGAATGGCGGCGGCTCGGCCTGGATGACCGGGACCTACGACAAGGAGACCAAGACGGTCTATTGGGGCGTCGGCAACGCCGCGCCGTGGCCCGGCGAGATGCATCCCGGCGACAATCTCTACACCTCGTCGGTGCTTGCGCTCGATCCCGGCAACGGCAAGATCAAGACCTATCACCAGTACCACCAGAACGATTCCTGGGACTGGGACGAGGTCGATGCGCCGATGCTGATCGACCTGCAGCGTGACGGCCGCAGCATCAAGAGCCTGGTTCATCCGGGCCGCGACGCAATCTTCTGGGTGCTCGAGCGCACACCGACCAAGATCAACTACGTTGCCGGCTGGCCGTTCGTCTCGACCGACGTCTGGAAGGGCATCGACGAGAACGGCAAGCCGATCCTCGATCCCGCGCACAAGCCGGTGGTCGGCAAGCGCGTCGAGTTCTGTCCGTCACTGTGGGGCGGCAAGGACTGGCCGTCGGCGGCCTACAGCCAGAAGACCGGCCTCGTCTACGTGCCCGCCAACGAGAATTTCTGCGGCGGCTTCACCGGCGAGAAGATCGCGCTCAAGCTAGGGGAGCTCTGGCTCGGCACCAAGCCGGAGGATATCGGCCTGAAGACCAAGCCGGGCGCCGATCATTTCGGCGAGATCCAGGCCTGGGATCCCGCGACCGGCAAGAAGGTGTGGCAGCACAACTTCCCGAAATCGCAGATGTTCGGTTCGGTCACGGCAACCGCGGGCGATCTCGTCTTCGCCGGCGGCACCAACGACCGCAACTTCCGCGCCTTCAACGCCAAGACCGGCGAGCAGTTGTGGGAGCAGAAGACCAACTCCGGCATCATGGGCATGCCGATGTCCTATGAGATCGACGGCACGCAATACATCGCGATCCAGTCGGGCTGGGGCGTGGACGCGCAGCGCATCCAGGACGCGCTCGCGACCAACAATATCGGCATCGAGTCCAACGTGCCGCAAGGCGGCGTGATCTGGGTGTTCGCACTGAAGAAATAAGCTCCGCAGGCGGATCGAAGACGGCGGAGCGAGTGGGGGCAAATGCGGCGGACGGCAACGTCCGCCGCATTTTGCGTGTGTGAACGTCGCTACTTCCCCTGGCGATCCACCTTGTCCTTCTCCTTCTGGTTCATCTCCTGAACCTTCGGATCGGCGCTGCTTTGCCCCGTTGTCTGGGTGGTCGAGGCGGGCGGCGCGCTGGCGTTGGGAAGCGAGTTTTGCTCCGGCGCGGTGGGGTGCGTCGCCGTGCTCGGCGGCGTGGCGGTGCTCTGGGCGAACGCGGCTGCATTCGTCAAAAGAAAGGCGCTCGACAGCAGCGAGACTGCGAGCGCCCTTGGAATGTCTGTCATCGATCTGCTCCAGTCAGATCGATGGAAACGGCGCGAGGCCGCGTCTGTTCCGTCAAGCCTCCAATTGCTTGCCGATCGGCAATGCGCGGATGCGCTTTCCGGTCGCGGCGAAGATCGCGTTCATCAGTGCAGGGGCGAACGGCGGCACGCCGGGCTCGCCGACGCCGCTCGGCGGCGTGTCGGGTCCGGGCGGGACGATGTAGACATTGGTCACCACGGGAGATTCGTCCATCCTGATGACCTGGAAGTCGTCAAAGTTCTTCTGCTCCACCTTGCCGTCCTTGAAAGTGACCGCGCCATATTTGGCGAGACTCAGGCCCATGATCGCGGCGCCTTCGATCTGCGAGGCGATGCGCTCCGGGTTGACATAGGTGCCGCAGTCGATCGCGGTATCGACCCGCGGCACCGTCAGCTTGCCCTTGTCGTCGACAGCGACTTCGACAATGGTCGCAATGTAGCTGACGAAGCTGCGGTGCACGGCGATGCCGAGGCCGTGGCCCTTCGGGACCTGTCGGCCCCATTCACCCTTCTCGGCGACCAGCTCGACCACCTTGCGCAGGCGCGCGGTGTCGATCGGGTAGCTGTCATAGGGCTCGCCGTAGTTCCACATGTCCTTGACGGCGGGCTTGACGATGCGTGGTGTGCCGATCAGTGCGAGCAGCGTCTCCTTCTGGTCGCGTCCGGTCGCATTTGCGATCTCGCCGACCATCGACTGCACCGCGAAGGCGCGCGGGATGTTCGAGACCGAGCGGAACCAGCCGATGCGGGTGAATGCGGCTGCCTCCGGGTTCTCGCAACTGATATTGGCGATCTCGAACGGCATGTCGACGAGGCCCATGCCGAGCTCGAAGGACGCCGCATGCTTGGCACCGGCAGCGAAGGTCGAGGCGATGGTCGGCGCCACGCTGCGGTGGCGCCAGGCGATCACCTTGCCGTCCTTGTCCAGCCCCGCCTCGATCCGCTCCACCGAGACGGTGTGCAGGAAGTCGTGGTGGAGGTCGTCCTCGCGCGTCCACTGCACCTTGACCGGCGTGCCGAGCTCCTTCGACAGCAGCGCCGCCTCGAGCGCAAAGTCGCATTTCGACTTGCGGCCGAAACCGCCGCCGAGCAGCGTGACATTAACGGTGACATTGCCCTCGGGGATGCCGAGCGTCTTGGCGACGTCCTCGCGCGTGCCGCCCGGGCTCTGCACCGGCGCCCAGATCTCCGCCTTGTCGCCCTTGACATCGGCGACCGCGACCGGCGGCTCCATGCTGACATGAGCGAGATGCGGCAGGTAATATTCGCCGATCACGACCTTGTCCGCCGCCTTCAGCGCGGCGTCCGCGTCGCCCTCCTGGCGCACGACGAGGCCCGGCTTGCGCGAGGCCTCCTCGAGCTCCCTGCGATAGGCAACCGAGTCGTATTTGCCGTTGGCGCCGTCGTCCCAGACGAGCTTCAGCGCGTCGCGGCCCTTGATCGCAGCGCCGGTGTTGCGCGCGATCACTGCGACGCCGCCGAGCGGCTGGAATTTCGACGGCCACGGCCAGCCGCGCACCTGCATCACCTTCTCGACGCCAGGCACTTTCAGTGCAGCGTCCGGATCAAACGAGGTGAGCTTGCCGCCGGTCACCGGTGGGCGGGCGATCACGGCGTATTTCATCCCGGGCAGTCGCACGTCGGCGCCATAGCGCGCCTTGCCGGTGGTAATGTCATGGAGATCGACGATGCTGACCTGACCCTTGCCGAGATAGCGGAAGTCCTTGGGGTCTTTCAGCTTGAGGCCTTCGATGCTCGGCACCGATTCCTTGGCGGCGTCGGCTGCGAGCTCGCCGAAGCCGAGCTTGCGGCCGCTGGCGCTGTGGACGACCTCGTGATTGACTGCCTTCACTTCCGTCGCCGGCACGCCCCAGCGCTTTGCCGCGGCCTGCTCCAGCATGGTACGGGCGGAGGCGCCGATCTGGCGCATCGGGATGAGATAATGCCGCGTGCTGCGCGAGCCGTCGGTGTCCTGGTTGCCGAACTTGACCTCGTCACCATGGGCCTGCTGCACCTTGACCTTGGACCAGTCGGCCTCCATCTCCTCGGCCACGATCAGCGGCAGGCTGGTACGCACGCCGGTGCCCATCTCGGCGCGGTGGGCGAGGATGGTGACGGTGCCATCAGGCGCGACCGCGACGAACACGCGCGGATCGACCACGACGCCATGCGGCATCTTGCCGGCGCCGGTCTCATAGGCGAAGGCCCGGCGCGTCATCACGGGTGCGGCGAGCACGAAGCCGCCGGTGACGCCGAGCCCCTTCAGGATGCTGCGGCGCGAAATCTTCTCGACCTTCAGATTCTTTTCGAAGCCACGAAGCTTCCGCGGATTGTCGATGAAATTCATGTCACACTCCCGTTGATGCGAGGTGGACGGCGTTCTCGATGCGCTGGTAGCAGCCGCAGCGGCAGATGTTACCGGACATCGCCTCGCGGATCTGGTCATGCGACGGCTTGGGGTTCTCCATCAGCAGCGCAGCCGCCTGCATGATCTGGCCGGCCTGGCAGAAGCCGCATTGGGGAACATTGACCTCGCGCCAGGCCTTCTGGACGGGATGATCGCCATCCGGATGCAGCCCCTCGATCGTGGTGACTTCGCGCCCCGCCACGTCGTTGATCGAGGTGATGCAGGAGCGGACCGCCTCCTTGTCGATGATGACGGTGCAGGCGCCGCACAGGGCCTGGCCACATCCGAATTTGGTGCCGGTCAGCCCGGCTTCGTCGCGCAGGAACCAGAGTAGCGGGAGATCCGGGTCGCCGTCCCAGCTCTGTTCCTGGCCGTTGATCTTCACCTTGATCATGATCGTCCCTCGCTCTTCATAAGCTTTGCCGATGTTGGACTGGCCGATGTCTGTCGGCACAATGGTCCGTGCGCTGTCGCAACCGCACTCCAGCCGGTTGTCCTGCGCGGGCAAATCCCGGCATGAAGCTGGAATACGAATCGCAATGTCCGGATGTGCTCGATACCTCCCGTTTTGTTCTTGATTGATTGAGCTCGCGCGGCATCGTGACGGCGCGACCGTAGCAGAGATCGCGCCGGACCGGCATTCACAGCCGGGTGTTCTCGACGTGAACAGATTGCATCCGGGGTTTGTCAAAAGCAGGGCGCGGCAACAGGTCGCGCGTCGCGCAATCACGGAATCTGAGGCGCGGTGAAAAAAGCTTCGTCCGCCAGAGGGACTGCGCGGACGAAGCAGTATGCCTCAGTCGAGGGAGGGAGAATCGCAGGGACGCTGACTTCAAGCAGGAAGAGGGCGGCACTGCGCAGTCATTCAGAGACCAGGACTGAGGGAGCGGAACGCGCTCGCATACGCAAAGTGCACTGGCGGCAAGCTCGCCGCAAACCATTCGAGAGCTGTCCGTCCCCTCTCTGGGGACCAGCGAGGGGACGGACAAGGTTCTGGCAGCCTTGTCAGGCGGCCTTGGCCTTCGCCGTGTGGGTCGCGATCGCATCCATCAGCGCTGGCGACAGGCAGTCATAGGGCTCGAGCCCAATTTCCTTCAGCCGCGAACGGATGCCGGCCATCTGCTCCGGCTTGACGCCGGATTCGATCACCGAGGAGACGAAGGCGGCGAATTGCGGCGCCTGCGAGCCCTGCTCCTGGAACAGCTCCGGATGGATAAAGTCGAGCCCGTAGAACGGATGGTTCTTGTTCTCGATGCGGCCGAACATATGCGTGCCGCACGCTTTGCAGGCGTGACGCTGAATCGCCGCCGAGGGATCGACGATCTGGAGCTTGTCGCCGTTCTCGAGCACGGTGACGTTCTGGCGCGGCACGACGGCCACGACCGAGAAGGTCGCACCCGCCGGCTTCCAGCACTTGGTGCAGCCGCAGGCGTGGTTGTGGGCGACGTCGCCCTTCACGCCGACCTTGACCTGGTGGTCCTTGCATTTGCAGGCGAGCGTGCCGCCGGCGAAGTGGCCTGTGCCTTGCTTGATACCGTTGTCGATCGAGGGATGGAGTGCAGTCATGGGTCGATCCTCCTTGGGGGTGACGCTTGCGAGCTAGAACACGACGACTGAACGAATTGATTTACCCTCGTGCATCAGGTCGAAGCCCTTGTTGATGTCTTCGAGCTTGAGCGTGTGGGTGATCATCGGGTCAATCTGGATCTTTCCGTTCATGTACCAGTCGACGATCTTCGGCACGTCGGTGCGGCCGCGGGCGCCGCCGAAGGCAGTGCCGCGCCAGTTGCGGCCGGTGACGAGCTGGAATGGGCGGGTTGCGATCTCCTTGCCGGCTTCGGCGACGCCGATGATGATCGATGTACCCCAGCCGCGATGGCAGGCTTCCAGCGCCTGGCGCATCACCGTGGTGTTGCCGGTGCAGTCGAAGGTGTAGTCGGCACCGCCGTCGGTCAGGGTCACCAGATGCGGGACGATGTCGCCGGTGATCTTCTTGGGGTTGACGAAGTGGGTCATGCCAAACCGGCGGCCCCATTCCTCCTTGGAGTCGTTGACGTCGACGCCGATGATCTTGTCGGCGCCGGCCATCTTGGCGCCCTGGATCACGTTCAACCCGATTCCGCCGAGGCCGAACACGACGACGTTGGAGCCCGGCTCGACCTTCGCGGTGTTGACGACGGCGCCGACGCCGGTGGTGACGCCGCAGCCGATATAGCAGCTCTTGTCGAAGGGGGCGTCCTCGCGGATCTTGGCCACCGCGATCTCGGGCAGCACAGTGAAGTTGGAGAAGGTCGAGCAGCCCATATAGTGGTAGATCGGCTTGCCCTTGTAGGAGAAGCGGCTGGTGCCGTCAGGCATCACACCCTTGCCCTGCGTCGCGCGGATCGCGGTGCAGAGATTGGTCTTCTGGCTCAGACAGCTTTTGCACTGACGGCATTCCGGCGTGTAGAGCGGAATGACGTGATCGCCGGCCTTCACCGAGGTCACGCCCGCGCCGATCTCGCGGATGATGCCGGCGCCCTCGTGGCCGAGGATCGACGGGAAGATTCCTTCGCTGTCGAGACCGTCGAGCGTGTAGGCGTCGGTATGGCAGATGCCCGTCGCCTTGATCTCGACCAGGACCTCGCCGGCCTTCGGCCCTTCCAGATCGACTTCGACGATCTCGAGCGGTTTTTTGGCTTCAAAAGCGACAGCGGCACGTGTCTTCATCGGTAACTCCTCAAATTCTCGCAGGATGCCAAGACTTAAGCCTCGGCCGGGCTGCAAACGTTCACTTCTTGCCCATGCATGAGTCTTCACTCTTGGTATAGGCGTCGTTCTTGTCCTCATGCTTGCCGGGACGGGCGCGGCCCCAGGCCTCGTCGGAGCGGGCGCGCAGATAGACGTAGAGATCGTCCATGTAGCAGGCGACGTTCGGGTTATCTCCGAAGGCCGGCATCACGTTCTCTGCGGCGGTGGAGATGTTCTTGCGGCCCGAGGCGACGACGCCGAGAAAATCGGCATAGTTCATCGTCTTGAGCGAATCCTTCAGTGCGGGCGCATAGGTCGAGCCCATGCCGTCCGGGCCATGACACACATGGCAGTCCGAGTGATAGCGGCGGTATCCGGAATAGGTGTACCAGTCGACGGAGTCGCCGTTGATCTTGTAGGTCGGGTTACCCTCCTTATCGAGCCATTCGCCAGTTTCGTTCTGCTTGACGGCGGTCGGGTCGCCCGAGCCGTCCGCGACAGCAATTCCTCCGGACGCAACGAAGATCATCGCAGCAATGACAGAGCAGATTTTACGCAAAAGGTGTTCCTCGAAGGCGTTCGGTGGAGACGAGCCGGCGCGTGGAGTTGATACACGCGCCGGAGCGATACGGAGGTGAGGCTAGTTCGCCGGCAGCGAGAACACGGTCAGCGTGCCGCCGAGTGCCGTGTAGTTACTGAGCGCCGCGTAGCCACCGACCGCGCCGAGACCTGCGGTCGGATCGGTCAGGCCGGCTGCCAGACCGATACCGGCCCAGCCGCCCACGCCGGAGAGCACTGCGACATACTGCTTGCCGCCGTTCTCGTAGGTGGTGACGTTGCCGATGATGCCGGAGGGAGTCTTGAACTTGTAGAGCTCCTTGCCGGTCTTGGCGTCGACTGCCTTCAGGTAGCCTTCGAGCGTGCCGTAGAACACGACGCCGCCGGCGGTTGCGAGCGCACCCGACCAGACCGAGAACTGCTCCTTGTTCGACCAGACGATCTTGCCGGTCTTGCCGTCCCAGGCGATGAAGTTACCCATATTGGTTTCACCTGGCGGCGGATACATCGAGAGCGTCGCGCCCACATAGGGCTGGCCCGCGGTGTAGCTGACCTTGAACGGCTCGTAGTCCATGCAGACGTGGTTGGTCGGAACATAGAACAGCTGCGTGTCGGGCGAGTAGGCCGCCGGCTGCTCGTCCTTGGTGCCGAGCGCCGCCGGGCAGATGCCCTTCACGTTGTGATCTTCGCCCGCCTTGTCGGTCGAAGCTGCGTCGAGCACCTTCGGACGGCCATAGGTGGCGGAGCTCTTGTCCATGTCGACGCCGGAGGTCCAGTTCACCTTCGGGTCGTACTTCTCGGCGACCAGCAGCTCGCCGTTGGTGCGATCGAGCGTGTAGCCAAGACCATTGCGATCGAAATGCGTCAGCAGCTTGCGCGGCTGGCCGTTGATCGACTGATCCGAGAGGATCATCTCGTTGACGCCGTCATAGTCCCATTCGTCATGGGGCGTCATCTGGTAGACCCACTTGGCCACACCGGTGTCAGGGTTACGTGCCCAGATCGTCATCGACCATTTGTTGTCGCCGGGACGCTGCTTCGGATTCCAGGTCGAGGGGTTGCCCGATCCGTAATAGACGAGGTTCAGCTCGGGATCGTAGGAGATCCAGCCCCAGGTCGCGCCGCCGCCGATCTTCCACTGATCGCCTTGCCACGTCTTCAGGCTGGAGTCCTTGCCGACCGGCTTGCCGAGTGCGGTGGTTTTGTCGTCAACCAGGATCTGGTCGTCCGGCCCTTCCGAATAGCCGCGCCAGGCGACCTTGCCGGTCTTGATGTCGTAGGCGGTCATGTGGGCCTGAACGCCGAACTCACCGCCGGAGATGCCGACCAGCACCTTGTCCTTGATGACCATCGGCGCGGAGGTGCCGGTCTCGCCCTTGCTGGGATCGCCGTTCTTGGCGGTCCATGCAACCTGACCGGACTTGGCGTCGAGCGCAACCAAGGTTGTGTCGGCCTGATGCAGGAAGATCTTGCCGTCACCGTAAGACAGGCCGCGGTTAACCGTATCGCAGCACATCACCGGGATGACGTTCGGATCCTGCTTTGGCTCGTACTTCCAGACGATCTTGTTCTCCTGCGAAAGGTCAATGGCGTAGACCTTGTTCGGGAACGGCGTATGGACGTACATCATGTTGCCGATGACCAACGGGCCACCTTCGTGGCCGCGCAGCACGCCGGTCGAGAAGGTCCAGGCGACCTGGAGCTTGCCGACATTTTGTGCGTTGATCTGGTTGAGCTTGGAGTAGCGGGTATTGGCATAGTCGCCCGTCGGCATCACCCAATCTTTCGGGTTCTGCGACATCTTGTTCAGCTCGTCATTGGCAGAGGCGCCGCCGACGGCGAGAGCCGCTGCGGAGCCAAGAAAGGTCGCCAGTAGCACCTTGCGCATAGTCATTCCTCCGTTGGTCGCGTTTTATTGTTTCCGAAGCATTGCTTAATCACCGGGCTTTTCGTCCGGCGTCTGCTCGTGCAGGGCGGTCACGTTGGGGACCAGAAACGATGCTGGGCTGTTTCCTCCTCAGGATGAGAGCTACAGGTCCGCGTGCAGGAGCGGCCCGTTTTTTTTGTTCCTGCCGTAATTCCTAACGACTTCGCTATCGGGAAACTTGCCCAAGAGAGAAGCCGCTTTGCTCGACAGCGCACGGAGGCAAAGTTTTTGATTTTGCAGTAGCGAATTCAGCGGCTTCCGCGCGGCTTGGCGCCGCGCGCCAACGCTCAGGTTCCGCTTGACGGCGTTGCAACTAAGGCGGAGGATTAACTTTCAAGGGCGGCAAAGGAACGATGGCGCTCGTTTCAAAGACCGCCCAAAGTTGAGGTAAACGTCACGCAATCAAGGCTGAGGGCTCCAGCAGGCGCTGGCCGCGATTCGCGTCGGATCTCCGGGTATCACCAGTGGCTGGATTAATGTCCGACACAATTCACACGCTCTCGACGACCGGACTGACGCCGAAGCGACAGATCCAGAGCTGGATCGACGGGCTGACGAGTCTGTGCGGGCACTTCGATGTCGATCCGCTGGAAGCAACCTCGCTCGAGGGACGCATCGACTACACCAGCGTCTCGCGCCTGAAGCTCTGTCAGATCGAGGTCAGCCAGCATCGCATCGCGCACACGCTGGCGCGCGCCAAGGCCAATGAGCACCCCTACATCAAAATTCACTTCCAGACATATGGCGTGTCCTATTTCGAGCAGGAAGGCCGCCACATCGAGCTGAACCCGGGCGACATCATCGCCTATGACGTCTCATGTCCGCATCTAATCGTCAGTCCCGCCTTCACGCGCCACGACGTGGTGATCGTGCCGAAGGCGCTGCTGCGCGATCGCGGCTTCCCGTCGCAGCGCATGCCGGCCTGCAAGCTGTCGGCGAAGACGGGGACAGGACGGATCGCCCATGATTTCGTCCATGCCACGTTCGACGAGGCGGCGAAGCTGTCGGCCAACAGCGCGGTCGGTGTTGCCGATTCGCTGATCGACCTGCTGCTGCTGCCGCTGCGCGAAGCCGACACGATGTTCGATCGGGTCGGGCCCGAGGCGATGTATGTGCGTGCCCAATTTTTCATCCGCGAGCACCTGCGCGATCCCGATCTGTGCATCGACCAGATCTCCGCCGAGCTCGGCTGCTCCAAGCGCTATCTGCACATGCTGTTCTCAGAGCGCGGCACCACGGTGAGCGATTACATCTGGCAGGCGCGCCTTCAGAACTGCCGCCAGGAGCTCGAAGCTCACGGCGGCAAGACCATCACAGACGTCGCGTTCTCGTGGGGCTTCTCCAGCTCATCGCATTTCAGCCGCGTGTTCCGGAAATATTTCGGTGTGGTGCCGTCCTCGATCCACAAGGGGCAACAGGGCGCTGTTGCCGTGGATCAGAATTAAGCGCGCCTCACGCTGCTGCTCGTCGCGGCTTGCTGGACACGCGATAGCTCACGCCGATATGGCGACGTAGGGAATGCTGGCCACGAGAGCGGCGACCAGCGCCGCGTTGCACAGCATTGCTTTCCAATGCAAATGACGCAGCTGGCGCACCGCGTCCGCATCGCCCGCATCTCTGGCACTAAGCTGGTCGTCTATCTGTTGCATGAACCACGGGCGGCCCCAGATCGCGACGACCGCTATCAGGCCGACGCCTGCCGCGAACAGCGGTCGTCCGGCGAAGATGAAAGCTACTGTCCCGATCACGCCGGCGACGCTCACCATCCTGAACTGGATGTTGAACATCCCGCGCAATAGCTGCGTGACGGGCGGGATGTCGAGCTTCACCAGCAGGAAAGCGGGCGACGCAAGCAGGAAATAGCCCACCGGGAAAAGCAGGATGACCAGGGCGGCAACGGCGACGGCATCAGGTCTCATGAGGGCTGCCTTTCTCGTTCGGGACGGCAAGGGCTTCCGGCGGCATCATACGGCGGCCGGTGCCGCTAGGCCAGCGGACGGGTTGCGGCGGGCGCTCTCGGCTCACCGCTGCATGATCTTCGTCCAGACGTCGCCGAGGATCGCCGGCTCGCGCGGCGGCAGATAGGTCAGGCCGGCTTGCTTGCCGAACTCGGCGATCTTGCCCTCGGCCGCAAGATCCGTCAGCGCTTTGTTGACGGCCTCGATCAAGGCAGGATCGCTGCCAAGCCCGACATAGCCGCGATTGGCCCCGATCGGATAATAATAGCCGGAGGCTGATATCGCGGTGTCGGGATGCGCGTCGCGATGGGCGTCGTAGCGCGCGAGATCGATCAGGGTCGCATCATAATCGCCGCGATCGAGCGCGCCCAGGAGGTCGTCGCGGGCGGGCACGAGATGGGTGATGTTGTCGATCAGCCGCCCCCTGTCGAAGGTCATGAGGATGGCGTCGCCCAGGGATCCGCTTTCGATCGCGAGGCGCAGGCCGGCGAGGTCGCCGATATCGCTGATCTTGCGGTCGCGCGCCTTCGGCCCGAGCACCACCGTCATCGGCGAATAGACGTAAGGCCGGCTCGGGGCGAGCACGCCGAGCGCAACGCGGCGGCGCCGGTCATCGCGCGTGGCGTCGGCGAAATCCGGCAAGCGCGCCGTCTTCAGGCCGGGCTTGACGAGGGAATCCGTCGTCAGCGCGTAGCCGCCAACCAGCGAGCAGCGGCCGTCGGACAGCAGCGCATTGGCCTCGAGCTGCGGACTCGAATCCTCATCCAGCTTGCTCTCGAACCACTGGATCCTGAGCGGGCGTCCCAGCCCCTCCGCGAGCGCCTGCGCCAGCAGCACGTCGAAGCCCGAGTCCGGCTTGCCGCGGTGATGCGCGGAGAGCGGCGGGCGGTCCTCGTCGAGACAGATGCCGAGGGGATCTGCCGCCCACGCCATTGCCGGAGCCGCAAGCATGATGGCGAGACCGAGCGCTGCCAGCCGGCCTGTCATGGCTTCCTCCGGCTGGAGATGAAGGCCCAGAGATTTCCGATCTCGTCGTCGTTCAAAATGTCGCCCCATGGCGGCATCTTGTTGTTCTTGCCATTCTTCACGGTGGTGACGAAGCGCGTCCTGTCGTCGGGAAAGGCGCGCAGGTCCGGCGTGATGGTGCCGGAATTCATCATGTTGGGGCCGTGGCAGTGCGAGCATTTTTCGGCATAGGTCGACTTGCCGTGATCGATCTGCGCCTGCAGCGGATTGCCGTTCGAATCGTCCGCGGCACGAACGGTCGCCGCAAGCGCGACCGTCAGCACCGCGACGGTGGCAAGGATCGCCACCGCCTTGTGAGCCATATCTCTCAACGTCTCTTGTCTCTCAACGTCTCTTGCCGTTACTGCTTCACCGCAAAGACCCACAGCGAGCCGCCGGGCGGCACCTTGGCCAGCCGCTCGTCGCCGGAGAACAGCGAGTAGACGCCGCCATAGCCGCTCGTGACGGCGATGTACTGCACGCCGTCCTGCTGCCAGGTCACCGGCTGTCCCTCGATGCCGGAGCCGGTCTGGAACTGCCAGAGCTTCTTGCCGGTGTCGGCGTCGAAGGCCTCGAACTCGCCGGTCAGCGCGCCCGTGAACACGACGCCGCCCGCAGTCGACAGCACGCCGGAGAAGCGCGGGATGTCACTTGCCGCCTCCCACTTCGCCTTGCCGGTCATCGGATCGATCGCCTTCAGATGGCCGCGCGCGCCGTCACCCCATTCCCAGGGATCGGTCAGGTCCATGCCGAGATACCATTCACCCTGCTTGAAGGTGGCCGGCTCCGACTTGTACCTGCCGCCGAAGGCGAGCGTGTTGGCGTAGGCCAATCCGGTCTGCGGGCTGAACGACATCGGCTCCCAGTTCTTGCCGCCGAGGATCGACGGATAGACGACGACCTTCTTGCCCTCGCGCGCATCCTTGACGACGTCGGTCTCGATCGGACGGCCGGTCTTCAGGTCGACGCCGGTGGCCCAATTCACCTTCACGTAAGGATTGGCCGCGAGCACCTTTCCGTTGGTGCGATCGAGCACGTAGAAGAAGCCGTTGCGGTTGGCATCCATCAGCACCTTGGTCGGCTTGCCCTCGACGTTCATGTCGGCGAGGACCATCTCGGCCACCGAGTCATAGTCGAACGGATTGTTCGGCGAGAACTGGTAATGCCACTTGATCTTGCCGGTCTTTGGATCCATCGCCAGCACGGAGCAGGTGTAGAGATTGTCGCCGGGGCGCACGGCGGCGTTGAACGGGCCGGGATTGCCGATGCCCCAATAGACCGTGTTCAGCTCGGGATCATAGGAGCCCGTGATCCAGGTCGAGCCGCCGCCGAGCTTCCAGGTGTCGCCTTTCCAGGTGTCGCCGCCGGGCTCGTCCGGCGAGGGGACCGAATGGGTGCGCCAGAGATGCTTGCCCGTGGCCGGATCCCAGCCATCGATGAAGCCGCGGGTGCCGAACTCGGCGCCGGAGATGCCGGTGATGACCACGCCGTCGGCGACCAGCGGGGCCACCGTCATCGAATAGCCTTCCTTGATGTCGGCCGCCTTCTGCCGCCACAGCTCCTTGCCGTCCTTGGCGTCGATCGCGATTACGTTGGCGTCGAGCGTGGTGCGGAACAGCTTGCCGTCGAACAGCGCGGCACCGCGGTTGATGATGCCGCAGCAGACGATGCGCGGTGTCTCGGCCGGATATTCGATCTTGGATTTCCAGATCTGCTTGCCGGTCTTGGCGTCGACCGCCATGGTCGCGTTGTGAGAGGTCACGTAGATCACGCCCTGGTACACCAGCGGCTGCGATTCCTCGCTGCGATCATCATTAAAGGAATAATTCCAAACCGGGACGAGGTTCTTGACGGTATCCTTGTTGATCTGGTTCAGCGTCGAAAAGCGCTGGAGATTGTAGCCCATCCCGTAATTGAGAACGTTCGACGTATCGGTTGCGCCTTTGACCAGTTGATCGGTCGTCTGTGCGCTCGCAACCGAGCATGCGGATATGACGAGGCTCGCGGCCATCGCAAAGCGTTTCATCCGTTCCTCCCAATATGCGCGCCTTTTGACGCTGCGATTGCAACACTCCGCCCGAAAGCAAAACCCGTCAATACGAAAGTCGAAAGCACGCTGCCGATATGTTAGACGCCAGATGCCAGGCTTGATGCGCCAATCCTCGAGAAATTTTGCGCGTCTTGCGCGGATGCGCTGCACCAATTTCCACGGCGCGAAGATTGGCGCAGCGCGAGAATTTTGGCCCAACCCGTTTCCGTCCCGGGCGAAGCATCGCAATTCGGCTTGAACCGGGGTCGGCTTGCGGACTTATCTTGTCGCTATCCCCGGCGAATCGGGGCTCATGGTCAGGGAGGTCCAAATGATATCGCGTCGCTCAGTTGCGCTTGCGCTCACGCTCGCTGTGGTCTCCGGTCCGGCCTGGTCGGCATCCGGCGGCGCGGTCAAAATGTTCGACACCGACAATGACGGCACGCTCGACTTGGCCGAGGTGAAGAAGGCGGCTGCCGCGCTGTTCGCAAAGCTTGATCCCGACCATGACGGGACGCTCGACGTGCGTGAGTTGCGCGGACGGTTAACGGCGAAAGAACTCGCCGCCGCCGACCCCGATCACGACGGGACGCTGACGCTCGACGAATATCTTGCCGTGGTGGAGCAGCGCTTCAACGCGGCGAATCCCGACAAGGATGGGACGCTGGATGCGAAGGAGCTGAACTCGCGTGCGGGTCGCGCACTGCTGCGGCTATTGCGTTGAGAACAGAAGCGCTTGACTGGGAGCGAAGGCGGTTTGCCCGAGAGTGAACTGTACGCGTGTGACGCGACAGTTCGCTGTGTTCGTGGTCCGATTCCAGACTTGCGCAGTTGCTGAGGCAGCCCTAGGTTTTGCCCGGCGCGATGTCGCGCTCAATACTTGGGGAGACCCGAATGGCTTGGAAAGCTCCGAAGATCGTGGAAGTGCCGGTCGGCATGGAAATCAACATGTACGCCTGCGCTGCGCGCAAGTAAGACTGACGACCTGCCGCGGCTTTGATGGCGGATGCCGTCGAAGCCGTGGTAGTGTTCGTGATGCGCATTGGAGCCCACACAATCTGGACGGCGGTCGCGTGTACGCTCACGCTCGTGCCAATGTGCGCCAGGGCCGAAGAGGGCTTCGATACCGAGCATATCTTCGGCTTCATGATCGGCAGCGATGTCGGCAATCCCGGCGAGCGCGAATTTCAGACCGAGACGACGGGACGCTTCGGCAAAGGCGGTGGCAGCTATCGCGCCCTTGGCCATGAGGTCGAGATCGAAATCGTGCCGCTGCCGAATTTTCGTATCGAGGTCGGCGGCACCGCCACGCTGCATGACATCACCGGCGTCCCTGATATCGACGACCGCCGCCAGTTCAATTTCCAGGGCCTCTCGCTCGACCTGCGTTATCGCCTGCTCGACCGCGAGAGGGCCCCGTTCGGGATGACGATCGCCACCGAGACCCATGGCGATCGCATCGATGAAGTCAGCGGCGCCAAGGGACGGATGTACGGCACTGCCTTCACGCTCGCCTTCGATCGCGAGCTGATCCCGAATTTTGCGATCGGCGCGCTCAATTTGATCTACCAGCCGGAATGGACGCGCTTCGAGGTGAGCGGGCTGTCCGAGAAGAGCTCCACCATCGGCGCGGCCTTTGCCGGCATGGTGCGCGTGCGCCCCAATGTCCTGCTCGGCGGCGAGCTGCGCTACTTCCGCCAGTATGAGGGCATCGGCCTCGGCGGGTTCTCGGGCCAGGCGCTGTTCGTCGGACCGACCGCCTACTTCCAGCTCTCCGAGCAATCGCGGCTCACCCTAAGCTGGAGCATGCAGGCCTGGGGCCGTCCGGCCGGAGCGGGAGCCAATCTCGACCTCGTCAATTTCGAGCGGCATCAGGCAAGGCTGGTGTTCGGGATTAACTTCTAGCAAAGCGGTTCCCGCCTACTTCTCACGCCGGATTGAAACTTCCGGCTCCTTGGAACGTATCCCTTTGTGTTAGCCTGAACTGCTTCCGCGCGAGGATCCCGGCATGAATCCGATCGACCTGGTGGTGACTGTGTGTGCGGTGCTCTCGCCTGCGACCTGCGAGGAGCAGCATATTGTGTTCAATTATGCGGGGTCGCCGACGCAATGCGCGATGGCCGCGCCGCCCTATATCGCGCAATGGGTCGGCGAGCATCCGAAGTGGCAGGCGGTGCGCTGGCGCTGCGAATATCCGCACTCGAGCGACAAGGCGTAAGTTGCCGCGCTACTTCGTGCAGTCCTTCAAATCCTTGTCGGCGATCGAGAACACCGCGTCGGCCTTGATCTCGATGTCGCGGACGATGCATTGCCGTGAATTGGGGTAGCTGACCTTGGCGTCGTAGTGGCCGGGCTCGACGCCGGTGATGCGCAGCCGCTCGTCGTGGTCGACCTCCTTGTCCTTGTCGTTCAAGGTCTGGTTCGGGCCCCATTCGGTCTTGCCGGCCGGCGAGAGCTGGAAGCCGGAAATGGTCTCCGTGGTCAGATTCCAGAGCCGGATGCCCTTGCCCTTGCTTTGCGCGGCGGCTTCGTCGGCAAACGCCAGCAACGCGATCAACACCAGACCCCAACGCATCAAATCGTCCTCCCAAAGCGCCGCCGCTATTGCCTGATCAGGCGCTCGCTGTTCTTTGCCTTGTCGAAATTTTTGGCGCGGTCAAGGCCGATCGGTGCAATCAGCCTGGCGGAGGCGAGATCGGCGCCCTCGAAATCGGTATCGATGACGGTCGCCCCGCTCAGGTCGGCGCCGCCGAGCTGGGCGTTCCGGAGCGACGCACCGGTCAGGTCGGCTCCCCTGAGGGAAGCAAACTCGAGATCGACGCGCGACAGGTCGGCGTTGCGCGCGTTCAGCCGTTCCAGATTGGCCGATCGCAGCACGGCGCGCATCAGCCCCATCGACTGGTTGCGCATGTCGGCGCCGAGATGCGCGTCGGCGATCGAGGCGCCGACCAGGCTTGCGCCGCTGAGGTCGGCTGCGATGTGCGCGCCGGTCAGATCAGCGCCGTCTAGGTGGGCGCGCGCCATCTGCGTGGCGAATAGGTTGGCGTCCTTCAGGCTCGCGCCCGTGAGATCCGCGTCGAGAAGCCACGCCTGATCGAGGATCGCTCGATCAAGACGGGCGCCGCTGAGTTTTGTCTTGTTGAGCCGTGCCGCGCGAAGCACCGACCTGGAAAGGTCGAGCCCCGAGAGATCGAGCCCCGACAAGCGCGTGCCGGTGAAGTCCGCGGGCGCGCCGGCGCCCGCTTTGGCCAGCACGGCCTCGACCTCCTGCCGGCTCATTTCAGCGGAAACCATGGCGGGTGAGGTGAGGTCGACGTCACGCATCATGTCCTGGGCGCTCGCCACGGTCGCGACGAGCGCGAAGCCAAGCGTCGTCAGAGCAACGGTTCGTCTCATCGTCAGGCTCCGCTGCCGGCCTGTTTAGCACACGGACCGTGCGGCTGCCTATGAGACATCCCGCCCGGCGCGTTCGCCGCCTTGTTCATCCTGGGCTCGCCGCGCAAGCCCGGCCCTGATCGCGGCAATCGCGGCGTCGCTGCGTGCCTCGCGAGGGATGCCGATGGGGACCTCGGCCAGAATGCGCGCCGGGCGGGGCGACAGGAAGAACAAGCGGTCGCCGAGACGCACCGCATCGTCCAGGCTGTGCGTCACGAGCAGCGTCGTGACGGGCCGGCTGGCGACCAGCGTCGCGATCTCGTCGCGCAACCGGCCGGCCAGCGCGTCGTCGAGCGAGGCGAGGGGCTCATCGAGCACCAGAACGTCGGGCTCGACCGCAAAGGCGCGGGCCAGCGCAACCCGTCGGGCAAGCCCCAGCGACAATTCGCCGGGGAAGTGGCTGCGATGCGCCTCCAGCTCCAAAATCCTGAAAAGCTCGGCGAGTTTTGCGTCGCTCACGTCGGGTGCCGCCAACCGCACATTCTGCTCGACCGAGCGCCACGGCAACAGCCGCGGCTCCTGGAACACCATGCCGATCCGCGCCTCCGGTGGGCGCGCGACATGGCCGTCGAAATCGCGGTCGAGCCCGAGGATGATGCGCAGCATCGTGCTTTTACCGCAGCCGGACGGGCCGATCAGCACGCCGACCTCGCCGGACTGCAGCGCGAATTTCATCGGCGCCAGCACCTCCTGCGTTCCGCCCGCAGCGCTTTTGAACGTCTTGCCTGTGATCTCGACCTCAAGCCGCACGGGGGCGCCACCGCGTTGCGCGGGCCTCGAACGGCTGCACCAGCGCCGTCTCGATCACGAGCACGACCGCGGCAAAGGTTAGGGAATAGGCCAGCAGCCGCGGCGTGTCGAACAGCTGGAAGGCGACGCCGATCTCGAAGCCGACGCCATTCGGCCGTCCCAGCAGCTCGGCGACCAGCACGATCTTCCACACCAGCGACAGGCCGGAGCGGGCGGAGGCCGCGATATAGGGCGCAAGCTGCGGCAGCACGACATGGCGGAATGCGCGCCAACGCGGCATCGCAAACACGCTCGCCATCTCGTCGAGCGAACGGTCGAGCGCGCGCGTGCCCTCGCGTAAGGTAACGACCGCCGTCGGCAACTTGTTGATGGCGATGGCCGCGATCGCCGCGGCCTCGGTGAGCCCGGCCCAGACATAGGCCAGCACGATCACCACCAGCGCCGGCAGGTTCAACAGCAGGATCAGCCAGGGATCGCCGAGCCGGTCGGCGAGCTTCACCCGCCCCATCAGATAGCCGATGGCGCTGCCGAGCGACATCGCCAGGACGAAAGCCAGCGCGACGCGTGCCAATGTCGCACCGAGATGCAGGAACAGTGCCCCGCTTGACGCTTCCGCGATAATGACATCGAGCACGGCGGACGGGGAGGGCAGCTTTGCGCCGCCGACGAACAGCGCGGCGGTCCACCAGATCGCGAGAAACAGGGCGAAGGAGAGAAGGCGCAGCACCTCAGTCTCCGGGCACTGCGTGATAGAACGTGCCGGGATCGAGCCCGGCCGCCGGACCGACCAGGTCGCGGCCGCCGATCTCGGCCAGCACGCGATAGAGCACGCGCGCATCTGCTTCCTCATCGTTGATGTTCCGGCGTGGAATGCCGTCACGATAGCGGTCGCGGTAGGTCTTGAGCATGGCCGGATCGCTCGCGCCGGTGAGCGGGGCGATCTTGTCCCAGGCCACATCCGAGGTGACCAGCAGCTGCTTGGCCTTGCGGGTCATGGCGATGAAACGCGCCACGGCGTCGCGATGGCTCGCGGCCCAGCTCTCGTCGAAGACGTAGCCGACGGCGGACACCGCGCCCTTGGCACCGAGTTTCGGCAAAATCTCCTCGATGCCGGCGAGGCGCCGAAAACCCTTGGCCTCGAGCTGGGCGCAGAAATTCCAGAAATTCAGGCTCGCATCCATCTCGCCGTCGAGCGCCTTGGCGGCGATCAGGGGCGGAGCGCCATAGGCGATGGTTGCATCCGATTTGAGGTCGATGCCGTCCTGCTTCATCCGTGCCTGCAGCAGCAGCCAGCTCTTGTCGATGGGGCCGCCGCCGACGCCGAGCTTGCGGCCCTTCAGGTCGGCAAGCGTCTTGATCGGCGAGGCCGCGGGCACCATCACCGCGCCGAGCGCGCTGGAATAAGGATAGAAGGTGAGCTTGGCGCCGAGCGAGCGCTCGCGCGACACCCAGAGCCAGTCCGACAACATGATGTCGGCATTGCCGGCGCGCAGCGCGATCTTGCCGGCCTCGGGGCTCGCAAGCTCGGTGACTTCCAGCGCCAGGTTGGCCTCCTTGTCGAGCCCGGCCTCGCGCATGGTGGCCAGTTCCCAGGAGAATGTTCCGGTCTTTTGCACCGCCAGGCGGATGGTGTCCGCGGCACGAGCCGAGGTGCCCAGCGTCAGTGCCAGCATCATCGCGAGCGCCAATATTCGTGCCAAAACTCTGATCACCTTGTGAGCCATTTCCTCGAAGGGAGTGCTTTTCAGGACAATACGCATAGCATAGCTTCCATCGCAACCAGTGGGAGGACGCTCATGAGTTTTGCGGGACAGGTACGACCGATTGTCGCCGCTATGATCGTGCTCGCGGCGACCGTCTACGCGGCGCGGGCCGAGGAGCCCAATGATTATCCGACGTCGGCGCGCGCGGAATATGTCTATGGCTGCATGAAAGCCAATGGCGAGACGCGGCAGGCGATCGAGCAATGCTCCTGCTCGATCGACGTGGTCGCCTCGATTGTCTCTTACGAGCGCTATGCCACCGCCGAGACCGCGCTCAGCATGTCCCAGGTCCAGGGCAATCTCGGCACCCAATTCCGGACATCAGAGCAGGCGAATTCGGCCGTGAATGATTTGCGGCGGGCGCAGGCTGAGGCTGAGGTGAGGTGTTTCTAGCTGAAGATAGAGACCTACGTCCCCGGCTTCTCCACGTCCCACTCATTCCGGAAAATGTGCCCATCCGTGTCCTTGGCCTCCGCGCGGAATCGCTTCGCGCCGTTGGACACGTAAGTGAAGCGCAGATTGGGATCTTCCGAGATCGAGATGCCGCCTTCGATCGACAGCACAAGGCTGTCGTCCTGCGTCAGCTTCAGCTGGTTGACGAAGAAGGCGGGAATATAGAGCTGCGTGACTTGATCCATCTGCAGGCCGGAATTGTTGGGATGGCCGATCATGATCTGCGCTTCACGGATGCGGCTCGCCGGCGCTTCCTCGCGGGCGAATTGCCGGTAGCGCATCTGGCCGAGGCGGTTCTGGGCCTCTTCCGCGTTCTTTCCCGCCGGCGCCGAGCAGCCGCCTGACGCCTTCACATAGGTCTTTGAGACGTAGAGCTGGCCGTCGCTGAGCTCCGCTACCGCATGAACGTCGGTGTAATTGTTGACACGCACGCGCGTGGAGATCTCGGTGATATTGGCATCCGCGCCAAGCTCGAATTTCGCGGCCATCGGCGCCGGGTTGCGGTCGATCACCAGCGTGATCGATCGGATGCGGCGCGCATCGCCCGGCGACAGCTTGCTGCGCAGGGTCACCGGCACGATGGCGGCATCCTCGGCGCGATAGGGCATCTCGATGGCGATGACATTGTTGCCATCGTTCATCGGACGGTTGCTGAAGATATCCTGCACCAGGCCCGGCCAGGGATCGTAGGCCTCTTCGGCGCTCGCCGGCAGCGCGAAGGCGATGCCGGCCAGTGCGGCGATGAGGCGGAGCGTATGGCCCATGATGATGGTCCTGTGCGGACGACGCAGTTATCTCGGAGTCAGCGTAGCTGATCTCGGAGTCAGCGTAGCTGATCCCGGAGACAACGTAGCGCGTCCGCTACTCCCATTCAATTTCCGAAAATGCTGCGGTTGCGTTGCGGGCGTTGTAGTCGTCGAACAGTTCCCAATGCGACCGCTCGGTCGCGGCTGCTTTTTCGGCGGCGGTTCGGATCGGCTCGCCCTTCTTGTTCGAGGCACGGACGTCCGACAGCAGTGTCGAGAGATAACGCCGCTCATCGGTCAAAGCCGCTGGCCAGTCGCTCACAGGGCCGTGACCGGGAACGACGCGGGCCGCCGGAACGCTCTCCAGCTCCTTCAGCAGGGCGAGCCAGCCGCGGATGCTGCCATCCACCACCGGAATGTGGCGGAGAAAGACCAGATCGCCTGCGAACAGCGTCTTGGTCGTCTCGTCGAACACGGTCAGGTCATTGTCGCTGTGCGCGGCCGGCCATGCCCGCAAGGTCAGCCGGCGCGATCCGAGATCGAGCGCCATGACGTCCTTAACCAGCACAGTGGGCGGCACGATCTTCACGGGATCGATCAGTTCGCCGCCCATGATGCGCCGGAAACTATCGAGATAATACGGCCCGCGCGTCGCCAGCGCCTGCGGCAGCTTGCTGTGGCCGACGAAGCTGGTTCCGTCCGCGATGAAGGCCGCATTGCCGAAAACGTGGTCCGGATGGCCGTGGGTGTTGATGACGTAGCGGATCGGCTTGCTGGTGCGGGCTCGCACCGCGGCCAGCAGCGCCTCGCCTTCACGAAGGCTGCCACCGGTATCGATCACGGCCACCGCATCCTCGCCGACGACGAAGCCGATATTGGCAATATCGCCCTCGTTCTCGCGGGTCATCAGGGCGATGGTCCCGGAGTGCACGAAGATTCCCGGTGCGACTTCGCTCACAGGCAATTCGGCCGCCCCGGCGCGTGCTACCGTCATGAGTCCTAGCAGGGACAGGGCTGCGATCTTTGACGTGAGATGCGACACTTTTCCGCCTCAGTTCAGGGCTTGCCGCATTGCACTGCAGCACAACAAGCCAACGCAAGGTTTGGCAAACATGGTGCGTCCTGCGTTGCATGGATAGCATTCGAATGAAATGAAATGAGGAGGAAGCGCGATGGAGGTCGGACGACATCGTCGCTGGTTGTTTTCACTGTGTGTGATGGCGGCATCTTGTGCGATCGGCGACGTCGCCCGCGCGCAGACGACCGATAGTGGTGACCTCTCGTTCGAGCTGGTCGACCCCAAGGTGCTGCGCGTCTGCGCCGATCCGCGCAATCTGCCATTCTCCAACGAGAAGGGCGAGGGAATCGAGAACAAGCTCGCCGAGCTGTTCGCGGACAAGCTTCAGAAGAAGCTCGACTACGTCTTCTTCCCGCAGGCCACGGGCTTCGTGCGCATGACGCTGGGTGCGCATCGCTGCGACGTCATCATGGGCTTCCCGCAAGGCGACGATCTCGTCCAGGGGACCAATCCGTATTATCGCACATCGTACGCGCTGGTTGCGAAAGCGGGCAGCGGGCTGGAGGACGTCGACACGCTCGAAGACCCGAAGTTGAAGGGCAAGCATGTCGGCATCGTCGCCGGCACGCCACCCGCGACCAACATGGCCATCGCAGGCCTGATGGGCGATGCAAAACCTTATCCGTTGATGATCGACACGCGCTACGACAATTCGGCGCAGGCCATGATCGACGACCTCGCTGCCAGTAAGATCGACGCCGGCGTGCTGTGGGGACCGATGGCAGGGTACTACGCCAAGAAGGTCGGTTCGCTGCACGTGACGCCGCTGGTGAAGGAAACCACCGGTCCAAAACTGGTGTATCGTATCGGCATGGGCGTGCGCGCCGTCGACCAGAACTGGAAACGGCAGCTCAACAAGCTGATTCAGGAGAACCAGGGCGAGATCAACAAGATCCTGCTCGACTTCGGCGTGCCGCTGCTGGATGAAAACGACCGGCCGCTCGGTGCGGGGACGGCCAAGAAGGCGCCATGAGGCGGCCTCTTGCCGCTGCGCTCGTCGCCGCCGCCCTGGCGGTGCCGGCTTTGGCGCAGCAGCAGGAGCCGTTTGAGCCCGAAGGGTATCGCACCGACAATTACCGCGCGCCGGTGCCGGCGACGCTGGAAGGCGCGCGCGTGCTGACGACGGCGGAGGCCGAGGCGATCTGGCGCGCAAAGAGCGGCGCCTTCATCGACGTGCTGCCGCGCGCGCCGAAGCCAAAGAACCTTCCAGCAAGCACGGTCTGGCGCGACGCACCCCGGAAAAACATACCCGGCAGCATCTGGCTGCCGGATACCGGCTACGGCGCGTTGCCATCGGCGATGGACGGTTATCTCCAGCGCGGTCTCGCGCAAGCGTCATATGGCGACAAGGCCACGCTGCTCGTGATCTATTGCCTCGCCGATTGCTGGATGTCCTGGAACGCCGCCAAGCGCGCGCTCGCTTACGGCTATTCCAACGTCGCCTGGTATCCCGAGGGCACCGACGGCTGGGAGCATGCGAAGCTGCCAACAGAGGAGGCACAGCCGGAGCCGCGGCCTGAGCAGTGAGTGGCTCGATTCCTCCATCATTGCGAGCGCAGCGAAGCAATCCAGAGTCCCTCTCCACGGAAAGATTCTGGATTGCTTCGCTGCGCTCGCAACGACGATGTGGAGGCCGATTGCATCCGTCAGCCGGATCGACCCGCGGCGAGCAACCTCCGCAGCGAAACCCAGCCCTACTGCTTCTGCAACTTCGTCAGTGTGCCGGAGCCATCCGCGTCGGTCGCGGAATACGTCACCCGATCGCCGGCATGGACGGTATCCAGCATCGCGGCGTCCTTAGCCTTGTACTGCTGCAACGCGCCGGCGCCGCCGGCACTGCCGCCGACCGTGCCCTTCTGCGTCTGCTGGATCGAGATCGTATTGTTGAGCCGATTGATGCTGGTGACCATTCCGGTCATGTCGTCGGCAAAAGCGGAGGACGCGAGCATGCTGATGGCTGCAGCGCCTGCGAGGATGAATCTTGCTGTTCCCATCGAGGCCTCCCGGCATTGGATGTTCACATCGACAAGCCATCCTAGATCGATTTGGTTCCGGCAGATAGCGTGGCAAACATTAATGATCGCATTGAAATCGCGGGAACTTTTGTGAAAGCCGCCAGCAGGGCTGACGCTATTCCATCTCCTGCTGGATCACGCGGCCGAGCGCAAACAGGCGCTGATCGATGGCGGTCGGAACCTCGCAGACGAAGCGCACCACCTTGCGGCGATCCTCGAAGATGCGGGTCTCCCAGATCAGCTGGTTGCTCATGGCATCGACCTTGGCGTCGTCGCGCGGCGTTGCGTCCTGGAGCGCCTGGAGCTGGATGGTCTCCTCGCGGATCTTGTCGGCGGCCTCGCGTTGCTTGCGGCTGACGCGTTCGAGCCCGCTCATGACTTGCGAGCGCTGGGCGTTGAGCGTGTCGAACAGGCCGGCGAACAGCAGTTTTGCGTTGGCGGTCTTGTCGGCCGCGGAGCCGCCCAAAAATTCCTTGATCGACCTCTCGGCCTCGTCCAGCGGCGTCTTGCGCGCGGCCAGCTTCGAGACCAGCGCGCTAACCTTGCTGTCGTCCTTCCACTTGCTCTCGGCGTCGTCGAGCGCAGGACCGGCCCAGACGGCGGCGAGCGAGATGTCCGGAACCTTGGCCTGCGAACAGGGCCAGTCGGGATAGCGCGGATCGGCTGCGCGCGCGGCGGCGGTCGAGACCGCGAACGCGAGGGCTGCCATGGCAAGTGTCCGAACCATCATCCTTCGCCTCCCGCAGGCCCGCGCCGCGCCAGCCCGCGCGAGGGATCATAGGCATAGATCGCGGCGGTCATGAAGACGATTGTGCAAACTCCGACCACGGCCAGCGAGATCCAGTTGATCTGTCCATACAGCGCGAAGCGAATCAGCTCGACCGCATGGGTGAACGGATTGGCCTGGCAAACATAATAGAGATAAGGGCTGCCCTCCTGCACCCGCCAGAGCGGGTAGAGCGCGGAGGAGGCAAAGAACATCGGGAAGATCACGAAGTTCATGACGCCGGCAAAATTTTCCAGCTGCTTGATGCCGGAGGAGATCAGCATGCCGAGCGAGCCCAGCATCAGCCCGGACAGGATCAGCGCCGGCAGCACCGTGAGATAGCCGATCGGGGGCGGCGTGATGTCCCAGAACCAGGCGATGATCAGGAACGCATAGACCTGGAGCAGCGACACCGCGGTGCCCGCGAGCAGCTTGCAGAACAGCAGGAAGCCGCGCGGCAGCGGGCTCACCAGCAGCGTGCGCATGTTGCCCATCTCGCGGTCATAGACCATCGAGAGCGAGGACTGCATGCCGTTGAAGAGCTGGATCATCGCCATCAATCCCGGCGCGATGAAGACCTCGTAGAGGATGTAGGTCTCGTAAGGCGGGATGATGGAGATGCCGAGCACCTGGCGGAAGCCGGCCGCAAAGATGAACAGCCACACCAGCGGCCGCACCAGCGCCGAGACGAAGCGCTCGCGCTGATGCAGGAAGCGCAGCCCCTCGCGCCAGACGATGCCGGTCAGGCAGGTCATGTACTCGGAGGCCGAGAAGCCGCGCGGCGCCTCGCGCGTGGTGATGCTGCTCATGCGCCGCCTCCCGGCATCACTTGCGCGCCGGTCAGGCGCATGAAGGCGGTGTTGACGTCCTGCGCGCCGGCCTCGCCGATGACGCGGCCCATCGGGCCCTGTGCCAGCACCTTGCCCTGGTGCAGCACCACGAGGTCGTCACTGGGCATGATCTCGTCGAACAGATGCGTGGCCCAGAGCACGCCGATGCCTTGCTCCGTCACGAGCTGGCGGACATGGCTGATGATGTCTGCGCGTGCCTTGACGTCGAGGCCGACGGTCGGCTCGTCCAGCAGCAACAGCCGCGGCCGGTGCAGCAGCGCACGGGCGATCTCCAGCCGCCGCATCTGCCCGCCGGAGAGATCGCGCACCTTGCTGCCGGCGCGGTCGGCGAGGCCAATGCGCGCGAGCAGCTCGGCGCTGCGCGCAGCCGCCTCGCGCCGGCTGATGCCGTGGAGGGCGGCGTGATAGAGCAGGTTTTGCGTCAGCGACAGATCGAGATCGAGCGTGCGCGGCTGGAACACGACGCCGAGCAGCCGCAGCGCCTCGCCGGGTGAGCGGCTGATGTCATGGCCGAAAATACCGACGCGGCCGGTCTGGATGCCGAACAGCCGCGTGATCAGCGAGAACAGCGTGCTCTTGCCCGCGCCGTTGAGGCCGAGCAAGGCGGTGAAGCTCGCAGGTCTCACGTTGAAGGAGACGTCGATCAGCGCCCGGCGCGGGCCGTAGGAATGGCTGACGCCGTCGATCGACAGCGCCGGCACCGCGGCCGGATCAGGCCGTGGCGTCTCGCGAGGTTCGGCGATGGGAGCGGGGCTGGTCATGGCGCGATCGTGATGCCCCAGGGCAGTTCGCCCACCTGAATGGTCTTGATCACCTTTTGCGCGGCGACGTCGATGACGGAAACGTCGTTGGACACGCCATTGGTGGTGAGCAGGTATTTTTCATCCGGCGTGAACGCCATGTGCCAGACGCGCTGGCCGACCAGGAGATATTTCGTCACCTTGCGCGTGGCGACATCGACCACGGCGACTCGGTTGGCGGGGCCGAGCGCGACAAACGCCGTTTTATCATCCTTGGTCATGCCGATACCGACCGGCTGGATCGCCTCCTTCCTCAAGCCGGGAATCTCGAAATTGACCTTGCCGATGACCTCGTGCTTCTGCGGGTCGACGATCGACACGGTGCCGCCGATCTCGGAGGACACCCACAATTCGGACGCGTCGTGCTTGAACTCGGCAAAGCGCGGCCGGGCATCGACCAGCACATTGGCGACGATCTGGCGCGACGCGGTGTCGATGAAATGCGCCATGTTGGTTGTCTCGGACGTGTTGATCAGAATCTTCCCGTCCGGGCTGATGGTCATGCCTTCGGGCTCGACGCCGACCTGGATGTCGCCGAGGCGCGCGCGCTTCTCCAGATCGATCACCGTCACCGTGTTGTCGTTCTCGTTGGCGACATAGAGTGTCTTGCCGGCGGCATCCTGGGTGAACAGTTCAGGGTCGGGCCCGGAGGGCAGGGTGTCGACAACGGCTTGCGTCTTGGCGTCGATCACCTGAATGGTGTCGTCGTCGCCGACCGCGACCATCACGAATTTTCCATCGCGGGTGAACTCGATGCCGCGCGGACGCTGGCCGACCTTGATGGTCTTGGTCACGGCCCAGCTCTCGGTGTCGATCACCGACACCGTGTTGCTCTTCTCGTTCGAGACATAGGCGATGAAGGCATGCGCGGGCGCCGCGACGAGCACCAATCCGGACAGCAATCCCACACGCAACATCCGTGTCCTCATTTCAGCTTGCATTTGCTCTCCGGGCGATCGTAGCCGAGCGTGTCGAGCTCGGAGACCTGGTGCAGAAATCCTTCCTGCGGCGACACCGACACCACCATGCGGCCGTCGACCAGCAGGATCGGCTGGCGGAGCTGGAGATTCCAGTCGCGCAGCGTCAGCTTGGTGCCCTTGAAGGCGGCGACGGAGAAGTCCGGTCCCTTGATGAAATCGGTGACCTTCTTGACGTCGCCGGAATTGGTGCGCGAGGTGGCCTCGCCAATCATGCGCACGGCAGTCCAGGCCTGCATGTCGAGCGCAGTCATGCGCCGCGAATTGAGCTTCATGAAGCGGTTCTGCATCTGCGTCGCGCCCCATTGGTCCTGCGCGGCGTCCCAGCTGCGCGGCACCAGGCCCGCCGAGCCCGCGACGGGGCGGGGATCCCAGGTGCGGTAAGGCAGATAGGCGGCGAATACCTCGCTCTCGTCGGCGGCGACCAGCACGTCGTAGGCGGGCGCGGCTTGCGTGAACACCGGCATCTGCCGCTGGATCAGCGTCACGCCCGAGTCCGTGCGGCGCGCGCCGCCGGTGTCCTCGAAGGTCCGCTCCTGCACGATCTTGGCGCCAAAGCGCGTGGCGGCGCGACGGAGTGCATCGGCGTATAGCTTGTCCTTGTCATGCGAGCCGACCACCAGCAGCCAGCGCGGCCATCGCTTCCACACCAGGTACTGGCCGAGCGCGTCGGCCAGCATTGAGCGTGTCGGCGCGGCGTGGATCACATTGGCGCGGCAATCGGCCTCGCGCAGCCGCTCGTCGATTGCGCCGGCGTTGAACAGCAGCGTGCCGCGGTCGCGCAAGGCGTCGGCGGCCTTCAACAGTGCATCGGCCGGCAGGTCGGTGACGATGAAGCCGTTGTGCTCGGCGAGCGCGGTCGCGGCCTGGACCACGTCCTCACCTTCCCTAATGCGGCGCTCCTCCAGCGTGAAGCGCTGGTTCAGGAATTTCCCTGTGGTGTTGTTGTCCTCGATCGCGAGCTTCGCGCCGGCGACGCCGTCATTGTCCGTGGGCTGCTCGACCAGCGAGAGCGTCGATCTGGTGCCGGCGACACCGAGATAGCCGACGCCGATCGTGACCGGGTCGGCCGCGAGCGCTTGCATCGCTGCCAGACACAGGCCGATCGGGCCGAGCAACCATCGGATCATGCTTCCTCCTGACGTCCTCCCCGGCTTGACCGTCGGTGAAGAATTGTCTCTCTTGAAGCATGACCGATTTGGCCGGGCATGCAACCCCGCATTTGGTCGTCGCGACACCACAGGCGGAATCACGATCATGCGAGCGCTGATATGTTTCGCGGCTTTGCTGCTGATGGGTTCGCAGGCAGCCGCCGATCCGCCAAAACTTGCCGTGTTCGATTTCGAGTTGATCGACACCAGCCTGCCCGGCGAGTTCTACGGCTCCCGGCCGGAAGAGGCGCGGCTCGCGCATATCAGCGACCAGTTGCGCAAGCAACTGGCCGACTCAGGCCGGTTCCAGCTGCTCGATATCGCGCCGGTGAGGGATGCCGCCAGTCACGCCAATCTGCAGGCCTGCGGCGGTTGCGACCTCAAGCTTGCCGGAGAGCTCGGTGCTGACCTCGAGATCACCGGCATGGTGCAGAAGGTCTCGAACCTGATCATCAATCTGAACATCTATCTGCGCGACGTGAAGACCGGCAACATGATCACCGCGGCAAGCGCCGACATGCGCGGCAACACCGACGAATCCTGGTCGCGCACGATGAGCTATCTGATCCGCAACCGCCTGCTCGCGCCGAATTACGGCAAGCCGGAGTAGGTGCAAAGCCCTCACAGGGGGAGAAGGAAGAAGCTACCCCTTCAGCCGCTCCGCATGCCAGTGCAGATGGTCGCTCATGAACGTCGAGATGAAATAGTAGCTATGGTCGTAACCCGGCTGACGCCGAAGCGTCAGCGGGATGTTGGCCTTGTTGCAGGCCGCCTGCAGCAGCTCGGGACGAAGCTGCTCCTTCAGGAAATTATCGGCCTCGCCGACGTCGACCAGAAAGCCTGCGTATTTCGCGCCATCCTCGATCAGCGCCACCGTGTCATGGCCGCGCCACGTATCCTTGTTCGGCCCGAGATAGCCGGTCAGCGCCTTGATACCCCACGGCACCTGCGACGGTGCCACGATCGGAGCGAAGGCGCTGGCCGCGCGATAGCGGTGCGGGTTGCGCAGCGCCACGGTCAGCGCGCCATGGCCGCCCATGGAATGGCCCATCACCGATTGCCGCTTGGCATCGACTGGAAAATGTCCCGCCACGAGCTTCGGCAGCTCGTCGGTGACATAGCTCCACATGCGATAATTGCGCGCGAACGGCGCTTCGGTCGCATCGACGTAGAAACCCGCGCCCAAGCCGAAATCATAGGCATTGTTGGCGTCGCCCGGCACGTCGGGGCCGCGCGGGCTGGTGTCGGGCGCGGCGAAGATCAGGCCGAGCTCGGCGCAGGCTTTGCGAAACTCGCCCTTCTCGGTGACGTTGGCATGGGTGCAGGTGAGGCCGGAGAGATACCAGACCACGGGCAGCCTGGTGCCGTCGGCATGCGGGGGAACATAGACCGAGAACACCATGTCGGTGCCGGTCGCCTGGCTCGCATGGCGATACACGCCCTGTACGCCGCCATAGGAAGTGTTGGTCGAGACAGTCTGGATCGTCATGCCGGTTTGCTCCGTGGCATCTCACCACATCAAGAATGCAATGCTCGTGTGTCCGAATTAGCGCGGGAACGCAAAGGCTGACCCAGGGTCAGGCGACACCGCTGTCGATCGCCAGCCGCACCAGCTCGACCGAGGTCTTCACCCCGAGCTTCTGGCGCATGATCGAGGAGGTGTTGGCGACCGTCTTGTAGGACGATTGCACCAGCCAGGCGATCTCGGACAGGCTCTTTCCCGCGCTGAGCAGCCGCAAAATCTCCATCTCTCGCGCATTCAGCTTCGACAGCGGGCTTTGCGCCAGCATGGGCCCTGCGAAGGCGATGCTGCGCGCGATCGCGCTCGGAAGATAAGTGCCGCCGCCGCCGACGGTGCGGATCGCCTCAACGAGATCGTCGGGGTCGCCGGTCTTGGAGACGTAGCCCTTGGCGCCGCATTCGATCGCGCGCGCGGCAAAGGCCGGGTCGTCGTTCATGCTGAACATGATGATGCGGGCATCAGGCGCGCGTTCGAGGATGCGGCGCGCAAGCTCGAAGCCGGAGACGGTCGGCAGGTTGATGTCGATGACGCAGAGGTCGGGGCGCTCGACGATGAACACGCACTCGCCGTCTTCGGCATCGGCGGCCTCCAAAATCTCGATCTCGCCTTCGTCGGCCAGCACCGCGCGGCAGCCGGAAGCGACAATGGGATGATCGTCGACTATCAGAATGCGCATAGGCGTTCCCCGTGACAGCGCATCCCCGTGAAAGAATTTGCCTGTTTTCGCGCCGCATGATTCCGGACGAGACGGACGCGCGCCTCATGTCGGGTCATGCAACCCGGCCGGGATTGCTGTACGCTTCCGATTAGATATCGGGCGCTTCGTCTCTGTCAACGCTATCGGACAGGCGCGAGCGATCCTTTGGGGCAGGCGAGAGCAATGTGGCAAAATCTATCCTTGCGCGGGCGCATCAACCTCCTGCTGGCGCTGCTGCTTGCGCTCGGGCTCGCCGTCAACATCGCCCGACAGGTGGCGGAGGCCGGTCCCCGCGTCCAGGCCGAGGACCAGAGCGTGATCCGGCTGGCGCGCGAGTTCATCGAGATGATCGTTGCCGATCTCAACGAGGCGCCGGATCCCGACGCCAGGCTGAGCCAGATCGCGCGTGACCTCAATCGGCTCCGCCATGTCAGCATTGCGCTTCGGGACGCAGGTGGGAACCCGTTGACGCCGCCGCGCACCGAGGCCGATGACGACACGTCCGGGCCACCGGCCTGGTTCGTCAGCCTGGTTCATCCCGAGCAGACCGCCGTCAACGTGCCGGTCTCGGTCCATGGCAAGCCTGGCTCGCTGGTGATTACCTCGCATCCCAATGACGAGATTGCCGAGATATGGGATGCCATCGTCACGCAGCTCGAGGTCGGTTCAGTCATCGCGCTGGTGCTGTTTCTGGTGATGATGACGGTCGTCGGCCGCGCGCTCGCGCCGCTTGAGTCGCTGACACAGACGATGGGTGAGCTCGAGGACGGCCGCTACGACGCGCGTGCAGTGCCCGACGGCGCGCCTGAGCTCGCTGCGATCTGCACCAAGCTCAATCATCTCGCGGCGACGCTTGGCGAGGCGGTCGAGGACAAGCGGCGGCTTGCCGAGCGCGCGGTGTCGCTCCAGGACGTCGAGCGCAAGGAGATCGCGCGCGAGCTGCATGACGAATTCGGGCCGTATCTGTTCTCGCTGCGCGCGCATGCCAGCGCTCTCGCAAAGCTCGCCGACGGACGCGCACCAAGTGCAGATGCAGTGCGAAAACACGGCGGAGCCTTGCTGGAGCAGATCAATGCGCTGCAGCAGTTCACCCGTCGCGTGCTGGAGCGCTTGAGGCCCGTCGGCCTTGCCGAGCTTGGCCTTGGCAAGGCGCTGGAATCGCTGTCGCGGCTGTGGCGGGAATCGCATCCCGACGTGAACATCGAGACGACGATCTCGCCGGCGCTTGGGGTTACGGGCGAGACCGCGGACCTGACGATTTATCGCGTCGTGCAGGAGGCGCTCACCAATGCGTTCCGCCACGCCGGCGCGACCGCGATCAATGTCGTGATCGAGCCGGCGGAGCAGCCCGGCCGCGACGGTCGCTGCTGCGCCCGGGTCCGGGTCAGCGACAACGGCCACGGCATGGAGCCGGGCCAGAAGCTCGGCTTCGGCCTCGTCGGCATGCGCGAGCGTATTCTGGCGCTGGGCGGCACGCTCAACGTGGCGTCGGGCGAGGGCGGCGTCACCGTAGAGGCGCTGGTTCCAACCGCTGCGGCCTGATCGCGTCCGGTTCGATCGGGAAGAATTCCCGATTTGGTCGGGAAAACGGGTACGGATTGTGCCCGACCTTTTGCGGCTGGTGCATGAGCCGCCGCCGAATACACTCGTCACAACCAACGGTGAAAACCAAAACAGCTGAAGGTTACGGGTGGGACAATACTAGGAATGCGCAAGCTGGGACACACGCGGCGTCTGCTGATGGCCTTGGTCGCGACCGGGTTGGTGTCCGGACTCTGTTTCGGGACCAGGGCCCGCGCTGCGCAGGACGAAGAGACCAACGTTCAAAACCTGCCCGCAGTCGAGGTGGTGGCGCCGCAGCCGACCCCGCGGCGCGCGTCGCCGCGGCCGGTCGCGCGGACGGCTGCGAGCTCCGGCAAGCCGAGGGAGGGCAGGATTTACGTCTACCCGACCGCGCCTGGCACCGGCAGGGGTCTCGATGTCGACAAGGTTCCGTCGGCGATCAACGCCGTTGACGCCAACCAGATCAAGCGCACCGGCTCGCTCAACGTCACGGATGCGCTGCGCGACAACATTGCCGGGGTCAGCATCAGCGAGGTGACCGGCAACCCGTTCCAGCCGAACGTCGAGTTTCGCGGCTTTGTCGCCTCGCCCGTGACCGGCACGCCGCAAGGACTCGCGGTGTACCAGAACGGCGTGCGGATCAACGAAGCGTTCTCGGACGCCGCCAACTGGGACCTGATCCCGACCGCGGCGATCAGGTCGGTGACGCTGGTGACCAATAACCCGGTCTTCGGCCTGAACGCGCTCGGAGGCGCGATCAATCTGCAAATGAAGGATGGCTTCACCTATCAAGGCGCGGAGCTTGATGCCATGGGCGGCTCGTTCGGCCGCATCCAGGGCTCGGCGCAATGGGGCAAGGTGGTCGACCAGAACTACGGCATCTACGCCGCGCTCGAAGGCCTGCACGACAACGGTTTTCGCAACTTCTCCCAATCGGACGTGCGGCGCTTCTACAGTGACGTCGGCTACAAGGCCGGCGACAGCGAATTCCACGTCAATATGGGGGTCGCCAAGAACGATTTCGGCGCCAACGCCACCGTTCCGGCCGAGCTCCTGGGTAAATATTGGGGCGCGACCTACACGACACCGCAAACCAGCGCCAACCGAGTCGGCTATCTCAACCTGACCGCCAGGGCCGACGCGACGCCGACCTGGACGCTCGAAGGCACCGCGCATGTGCGCAGGTACGAGCAGAAGATCATGGACGGCAATCCAACCAACGTCGGCGAGTGCACGGCGGACGCGACGTTGCTGTGCTTCGGCGACGGTGCGACGCCCGCGAATGGCACGAACGGCGTGCAGCTTGGCAATCCCTTGGCGCCGGGAACGATCCTCGGCGAGATCGACCGGAGCTCGATACGGTCGACCAGCTTCGGCGCATCGGGGCAGGCCACCAACACCGATCAGTTGCTTGGGCATGACAACCGCTTCGTGATCGGCACAAGCTATGATGCCAGCGTTACGCGCTACGGTGCCACCGCCGAGATCGGTTCGATCGGAGAGAACTATGTCGTGAGCGGCGGCGGCATCTTCCTGGGGCCGACCGGCACGATCGATACCGGGTTTGCCGGTCCCGTCTCGCTGCGGACCGTCAATCAATATAACGGCCTCTATGCGATGGACACGTTCAACGTCACGGATGCCTTCGCGATTACCGGCGGAGGCCGCTTCAACGTGGCGCGCATCTCGCTGGAGGACCAGCTCGGCACTGCGCTCAACGGCGACTACACCTACACCCGGTTCAATCCGGTGATCGGCGGGACCTACAAGATCACGCCGGAGCTGACCGCCTATGCCGGCTATTCCGAGGCCAACCGCGTGCCGACACCGCTCGAGCTCGGCTGCGCCGATCCGAACAATCCCTGTCTCATCGCGGCGTTTCTGGTCTCCGACCCGCCGTTGAAGCAGGTCGTGTCCAAAACGGTGGAGGCTGGCCTGCGCGGTACCAGGGAGCTGAACATCGGCACGCTCGGATGGAAGATCGGCGGCTTCCGCGCCACCAACTATGATGACATCCTGGCCGTCCCCGTTCCCGGCCGGACCGGCTTCGGCTATTTCACCAATGTCGGCAGGACACGACGGCAGGGGCTCGAGGCCGAGGTCAACATCAAATCACCGACGCTTCAGTTCCAGGCCAGCTACACCTTCGTCGATGCCCGCTTCCTCGACGCATTGACGCTCGGCTCTAACAGCCCGTTCGCCGATGCCGACGGAAACATCCAGGTCTTGCCCGGCAACCAGATACCCGCGATCCCGCGTCACCGCGTCAAGGTCGGTATCGACTACGCCGTTACCGATGAGTGGAAGGTTGGCGGCAATGCGCTGTTTGTCTCCAGCCAATACCTGGTCGGCGACGAATCCAACCAGTATTCCAAGCTGTCATCCTATACGGTCTTCAATCTGCACACGTCCTACCAGGTCGCCAAGAATTTCCAGATCTACGGCAAGATCGACAACGTCTTCGACAATCGCTACGCGACCTACGGACAGTTCTTCGACACCGGCGCTCTGCCGAACTTCACCAATGGCGGAAACCCCTTCACCGATCCGCGCTCGCTGAGCCCGGCAAGGCCGCGTGCGTTCTACGCGGGGGCGCGGGTGACGTTCTGAGGACTGCGGGGCCCGATCATTCTCTAAGGTCCCTCCGCTAGACCCGCCAGCGCCATCGCTGCTCTGAGTTCATGCACCGTCGCTGTTCCCCCGCCGGCAGCCTGGAACGCCAGAGGGGCCGGATTCAGCGGAAGCCGCGTCACGTTGGCAGGGCCGCGCAGCGGCTCGAACATCATCGCCTGGCTTGCGCCGAATGGAATCCGGTCGAGCTGCCGAATGGCGCTGCGCATCTCGCGCAATCCCGAATTCAGGGGCATGGCGAGGGGCCGCTGATCGGACCAGACGCCGAGCGCGCGGGCTGCATCCGGCAACCCGGCCCCGGTCTGCCATGGATGGCCGATGGGCTGCGCCGTATCCTTCAGAATTTGGAACAGGCGTTCGACCCGATGGGCATCCTTGGCGACGAAGCTGCCCTTGAAGTCGATGTGGTCGGCGAGGATCAAGGCTGCGAGCGCGGCGACGTAAGCCGCCGCAATCGAGGTGCCATCGCAGACCGCGTAGCCGTCCGGCGACTGGCAGGCAATGACCGCAACACCGGGCGCGCAGAGGTCGAGTTCGGACCCGCGGCAAGAAAACGGCGGTACAAACAACCCGCCCGCCGCCGTAGTGGCGGCTGCGGCCTGCGCCGCCTGCGGACTGTCTTCCGGGAAGCTTCCCATCTGTCCGACCGCACCGACCGCCACGACATGCGGAGAACAGGCCGGAAACAGCATGCCCTCTCCGGCGTTGCCGGCGGCCGCGATGATGCTGACGCCTTGCTGCTTGGCCATGGCAATGTGCTGCTCAACCAGCACGGAGCCGCGCTCGCAACCGACTCCGACGCACGCCACGTCGATGCCGTTTTGCAGGCAATCATCGAGCGCTGCGATCAGGTCGCTGCAACGGGCATCCAGGGGAAGCTTGCAAACATGCAGCTCGCTGTCCGGGGCGTAGCCGCGGATGCCGTGATCTGCCTGTGCGGCCGCATTGATGATGCCGGCGCAAGGCGTGCCGTGGCCGGTGACGTCCTTTGACCATGAGCGATCTTCGCCACTTCGGGCATCGGTACCGTGTTTGATGTCAGCCAATTGCTTGTGGCTGGTCGCCACGCCGTTGTCGATGAGCGCGATCTTGACGTCAGCTCCACGGCAGTGGTCAGGAACCTGATCGAAGTGCATCGCTTCGCCGCCCCAATCCAGCCGGCCATGTAGCGGCAACGGTTTCAGGGTGAGGGTGTTCACCGCATCGGCCTCGATATAGGGCCGCTGTTGCCACAAGCCCCAATGGCCGGAGCGCGCACTGACGAAAATGGCGGCGATTGTTTCCGGTACTTCGCCCAGCAGCGCAAGATCGACGTTGCCATCACGGTCGGTCCGTCCTTGAGCTGACGCCTGCTCGCCAACGAGCCGCACAGTTGCATGTTCCACAGGTGCACCTGCTTCGCCGAGAACCCGGATCGTCACCTTCAAGTCCGGCCCGAGCGCGGTCATCGTCGTGGCCGCCGGGATGAAAGAGGAGGCCGAGCCGGCAAAGGATGCAGCCCGCAGATGGCTGTCCGGCTCGATGATCAGGCTGCCGGCCGTGGAGCGGCGCAAGGCGGCGGCGGCTTCGCCGGGCATGCGCACGATCGCAATTGGCGGGCCACTGACGCCGCGCTGGTCGTGGGTCCACAGGATGTTGCCGAACTGGTTCAGTTGTTCGGCCAGCGTTTGAGCGCTGATGCCGGCGCCCGCCGGCGCGATCATGTATTGAGTGGTGCGCACTGGTTTGCGTCGATTGTCGCTCGAGGTCGGTCGCGCATCATCTGGACTCGTTGCCATGGCGTCGCCTCCTTTGATTTCAGTGGATAGAAGATTGCGTGCGATCGATCGAAGCCTGTCGCAGCAACGGAAGGTGGGGATCGGCTGCGCGGGCGGCTTCGATCGCGCGATAGGCGAAATAGATCAGGTTGAAGGCCTGCGCAAAATCCCGCTCGGTAAACTTGTTGGCTGCCTGGGTGACGATCGAGACGCAGTTTTCGAGGCCCGCATGCTGTGCGGCGTTGGCCTCGAGATAGGCAGAGAGCGAACGCAGCGATTCTGCGGTCATGTCTCCGATCATGTTTTCCGCAGCCTGATGATCGAGCACCGGGTTCGGTATCGGGAAGGTGCCGGGCATGGTCCGGAACGGCTGCTCGAACCCTTGGGACTGCAGGCGCAAGAGCAGCGGCATCAGATTGCTGAGCAGGCCCACGAGTTGCTGAATGTCTGACGAGTGCCGCTGTGACGCGGTTGCGGCAGAGGGATTGGAATCCGACATGAGGGTTCTCCTTCGGAGGAAGCGTTCGCAACGGCAGGCGCGACCGCCGCTTTTGGCGGCGGTCGCGCCTTACCGCACGGTCAGATCATCCGCTGCTGGCCGTAGGCCTGAAGGTTACCGATGACCTGGGGAATGACGCCGATCAACTGGCGGGTGATGTCGGCGACATCTTGCTGCGTTAGTTGTCGCTGCTGGCCAAAGCCGGTCGGACCGCCGAATGCCGCCTGGAACTGCGGCGCGCCGAACTGCGCACCCCACATCTGCGCCGGCTGAGTCTGCGTCGGATAGCCGAGACCGAATTGACCAAGGCCTCCGAATTGACCCTGACCGGGACCGCCGTGCATGGCCGAATGCTGCATTTGGGGCTGGCCCTGCAGCATTCCCACGATCTGCGGCACGATGGGCAGGATCTGTCGCACGACCTCGCTCACGTCTTGCGGACTTAGCTGCCGCGGCGCCTGGCCGTAAGCCGCATAGCCCATTCCCGCGAACGGAGTCTGAGCTTGCGCGAGAATTTGAGGTAGCGCGGGTACCAATTGGCGCACGACCTCATTCACGTCCTGTGGCGAAAGCTGGCGCTGTTGGCCGCCCCAGTGCTGCTGTCCCCCACCCATTTGCCCGCCCCAGCCGGGGCCATATCCAGACGCGCCAAAGGGCGGCTGACCGCCGAACTGCCCGTATTGCTGTCCATAGGCAGCCTGGCCCAGTCCAAGACCGCCTCCTCCATACTGTTGGCCGCCTTGCGAACCGAAAGCTCCGGATCCCCATTGTTGCGGACCGAACTGTCCAAATGGCGAACCATGCGCGAGGTTCTGTTGAAGGGTGTCATAGTAGGTCATCGCTTGATCTCCTTGCGATGGTTGGTGCCCTCAGCCCAAAATTCTGCTCAGGCCGGTCGCATGCGCGACCCCTTCGCTGGAAATGGCCGTCCATCACGCCGGTGAGTCGGCGTTGGACCTTCAAGTTCAAATGCTTGGCACGGAAGTCTCAGCCGCAAGCAATATCACCCGCTTGGGAGGCGCGAGCTGCGTCCCCTCAAGATGACAAGCCGACGGTGAAATGTTTTAGAGCGGCAAAATGATAGCCGTCGAGAGATATGGGAGCGGATTTTCCTCGCTGGCATGGTGGCCAGCCATTTATGTCTTACGTCCCGCTCAAGCGTTCGGCAATTACGCTGGCTTCTCCCCGGTTCTGCAATGAGCAGAGACGCGGAAAACGTACTCACCTCCAAATGGTTTCGCGCAAGCGCGGCGATATTTTGGCGGCAATCAAATTTCACAAAAGTTTCAAGCCGCGCGGATTTTCGTCAGCACTCTTTGCCTGGTTAGCGAGCCTTCCGATGTGCATCTGTGTCAACTTCAGCGAATGCTAATAGGCGAGGTTGAGCAATGTGCCGACGCGCTCGGAGGTGGCGGGATGGCTGCGAAGCAAGCGCATCGGATCATGCACGAATGCGGACGTGCGGCTTGGTGCAGAGCCGGTGTGATGGCGCTCCAGCTTGTCGAGTGCGGCGATGAGCGCTCGCGAGTCGCCGGTCAGTTCGAGCGCCGTTGCATCTGCATCCAGTTCGCGAACGCGCGACAGAGCGAGTCCAAGGAGCTGGCCGAGAGTCGGTGCTGCGCTCAGCAGCATCGCCAATGGCCGGCTTGACGTCATGCCACCGTGATGATGGCTGGTTCGCAGCAGCGCGAGACCGGCGAGCGAGGTCCAATCGATCGCGTGTCGCAACGCTGTCGCCCAGCCCATCGTCCGGGCGTCATTGTTGCGAATATGAGCGACTTCATGGGCCAATATCCCGGCAATCTCGTCGTGCGTCAGGCCGCGTAGCAGGCCTTCGGTCAACACGATCGCACTGCGTTCCGGTCCGCCGAGTGCATAGGCATTCATGTCGCGCGGTGCCGGCAGACAATAGAGATCCGGCAATCGCACCAGGCCGGCCCGGCTGCAAACTTTCGTCAGAATGGCGAACAGGTCCGGCACCGCGGCAGGGGACAGCAGGCGGGCGCCGAACCAGCGATACACATTCTCGCGCGAGAGGACCGTTTCGTCGGGACGGGGCGTGCTTCCCAACAGCGCCCGTTGCATGCCCTCGGCTCCGCCGGCGATCCAGCCGCAGATGGCCAGCAGCAATGTCATTGCAAGGATCGCCAATTGAGAAGATTGATGGTTCGCAGCCTGATGGGCGTGCCACCGAGGCCGCAACCGCCACTGGTCTCTCGCGTTCAGCTCGATACGGCATCGCAGGAAGAGGCCTGCCTCTCCGGACGGCCAATGGATCTCCACGGTGACGGTAGGGCCGCGCCGTAAAACGCGCAGCATCTCTCGCGGCGCAAGTCGCACCAAAGCGAACGAAAGGCCTGGGGTGAGGCCGGCAGCGACATCCTGGCCGGGCCGATCACCACGCAACGCCATCAGGCTTACGCCAGCGTGAATCATCCCTGTCCCCTCGTGCGCCTTCAAGGCGAAAAGTTACGGGTCTCCCGGTACCTTGTCATGCGAGTTTCATGCCTTGGACACAGAAAAGTCCCGGTATCCACAACGGGGGAACGTCCGATCCGCTTCGGTGCAAGCCGTCCGGATGAGACCTCAGGAACCGGGTTCTCTTCAAGCTAAACCATGGTTTGGTCCGATAACGCTTTATCGGCGCTCCACGTCGGAGACGACAGGTGTGAGCGCCGATTGCAGTCGAGACACCAGGGAGGTTGCTTCTCAAATCGGCCGGAACTCGTCATTGTGCCGTCCGAAAACGATGGAAGCGGAGCAGTACCAATGTCGGACAAGGTCTCGCGTCGCCAGTTCGCGAAAATCGCGGGGTTGTCCGCAGCCGGAATGACGGCCCCCCTGGAGCTCGCCGACGCCATGCCGGCAGCGGTGCCGCATAGCGCCGGCGGCTTTCCGCAAAATTTCCTCTGGGGCACGGCGACCTCGTCCTATCAAGTCGAGGGCGCGGTCGAGGAGGACGGGCGAGGAGCCTCGATCTGGGACAAGTTCGTCCGCATCCCCGGCAAGATCGAGGACGGCACCAACGGCGACCGCGCCAACGAGCATTATCACCGCTACAAGGAGGACATTGCACTCATCAAGGAGCTCGGCTGCAAGGCCTATCGCTTCTCGGTGGCCTGGCCGCGGGTGTTTCCGGACGGCGACGGCAAGCCGAACCCGAAAGGGCTCGACTTCTACAATCGCCTGGTCGACGAGCTCCTGAAAAACGGCATCGAGCCGTGGCTGACGCTCTATCACTGGGACTTGCCGCAATCGCTGCAGGACCGTTTTGGCGGATGGCGCTCGACCGAGACCTGCAAGATATTTGGCGACTACGCGGCCTATGTCGCCGAGCACCTGACCGATCGCGTCAAATGCGTGTTCACGCTGAACGAGAGCGGCCGCTTCGTCTATTTCGGCTACGGCATCGGCATCGATGCGCCGGGCTTGACCCTGCCGCAGGCTGAACTGAACCAGATCCGGCACAACAGCGCGCTCGCGCACGGGCTTGCGGTGCAGGCGGTGCGCGCTCATGGCCGACGCGGCACGCGCGTCGGGCCGGCCGAGAATATCGATGCCTGCATTCCCGCGATCGACACGCCCGAGAACGTCCGCGCCGCCGAGATCGCGCTGCGCGAGTTGAATGCCGGCTATCTCAACGTCATCATGACAGGCCGCTACACCGACGCATTCCTGAAATATGCCGGCGCCGCCGCGCCGAAATACACCGAGGCGGAATTAAAGATCATCTCGTCGCCGGTCGACTTCCTCGGCCTCAACATCTACGCGCCGCAGCACTACATCGTTGCGTCCGACCAGGGCGCGGGCTTCATGCCGCTGCCGATCCCGAAAGCGTTTCCGCACATGAATTCGGACTGGCTCCGCGTTGGCCCCGAGACGATCTACTGGGTGCCGAAGCTGGCTGCAAATATCTGGAAGACGGATGCGATCTATATCAGCGAGAATGGCACGTCCGGCGACGACCAGGTGATGCAGGACGGCAAGATCTATGACACCGACCGCATCATGTATCTGCGCAATTATCTCGCCCAGCTCCAGCGCGCCACCACCGAGGGCGTACCGGTGCGCGGCTACTTCCTCTGGAGCCTGATGGACAATTTCGAATGGGTGTTCGGGCTCAACAAGCGCTTTGGGCTCTATCACGTCAATTTCGACACCCAGGTGCGTACGCCAAAACTCAGCGCGAGCTTTTACCGCAACGTGATCGCAAACAACGCGGCGGGGGCGTAAACGCCGCGCATTGACTCCGCTCTCCCCGTGATTCAAAACCGCCTTCAACGCTCATGACAAGAGGACAACGCCATGACCGACGCGCTGATCATCGATGCCTGCCGCACCCCGCGGGGCGTCGGCAAGGCGGGCAAGGGAGCACTCTCCGGCATTCATCCGCAGCAGCTTGGCGCCACCGTGCTGCGCGCGCTCGCCGATCGCACCGGCATCAACACCGCCGATGTCGACGACATCGTCTGGGGCTGCAGCGCACAGGTCGCAACGCAGGGCGGCGATCTCGGGCGGATGTCGGCGCTCGATGCCGGCTATGACGTGCGCGCCAGCGCCGTGACGCTCGATCGCTTTTGTGGCTCCGGCATCACCAGCGTCAACATGGCGGCGTCCTCGATCATGGCTGGCGCGGAAGATCTCGTCATCGCCGGCGGATGCGAGATGATGTCGATGGAGGGGCGTCGCGGCGGCGGTCCGATGATGATGGATAGCGGTAATCTGCGCCTGCGTGCGCGGCACCCGCAGTCGCATCAGGGCGTCTGCGCCGATGCGATTGCGACGCTGGAAGGCATCACGCGGCAGGACGTCGATGCGCTCGGGCTCGAAAGCCAGAAACGGGCGGCGCAGGCGATTGCCGGTGGCCACTTCAAGAAGAGCCTCGTGCCCGTTCATCGCGAGGACGGCAGCCTCGCGCTCGACCACGAAGAATATCCGCGGCCGCAGACCACGATGGAAGGGCTCAGCAGCTTGAAGCCCGCCTTCCCCGCGATTGCCGATTATGCGCTGGACGACAAGGGCACGACCTATCGCGGCCTGATCCTGCAGAAATATCCTGATCTCAACATCGACTTCGTGCACCACGCCGGCAACTCGTCGGGTGTCGTCGATGGTGCCGCTGCGATCCTGTTGGCATCGCCGTCCTACGCCAAGGCGCATGGTCTCAAGCCGCGTGCCCGCGTGGTGGCGATGGCGAATATGGGGGACTCGCCGACCCTGATGCTGAACGCGCCGGTGCCGGCGACGCGCAAGGTGCTGGCGAAGGCCGGGCTCACCATTGATGACATTGATCTGTTCGAGATCAACGAGGCCTTTGCGGTCGTTGCGGAAAAATATATCCGCGATCTCAAGCTCGACCGCGCCAAGGTCAACGTCAATGGCGGCTCGATCGCGCTCGGCCATCCGATCGGCGCGACCGGCTCGATCCTGATCGGCACCGTGCTCGACGAGCTCGAACGGCGCGACCTCGAGCGTGGCCTCGTCACCATGTGCGCGGCCGGCGGCATGGCACCGGCTATCATCATCGAACGGATCTAGCCTTATTTTCTAGGGTGAAACGCGCTCCTCCTCGGGCAAAGAGGCCGGTCGTCGCTTGTCGAAAGCATCGAATCAGCTTTAGCAAGGCTGCTTGCGGGCCTTTGAAACAAGGCAAAAACCGCTGCCCGAGGCGCCTTCCGCTCAGGAAGCCGCTAAAATGCAGGGTTTTTTGCCTCAGGGGGCCAAAAAAGCCCGTAAAACCGCGACAAAACTGTGCAGAAGGCTCTAGGCCTTCGCCGGTTGGTCTAATATGCAACCGGCAACGAATCAGAGGAGACACGATGCCAGCCCAAATGTCCAAATCGCAGTTGATCGAAAAGATTGCGACCGCCACCGAGCTTTCCAAGCGCGACGTCAAGAGCGTCATGGAGACGCTGACCGACGTCGGCCACAAGGAGCTCAAGAAGAACGGCCTGTTCCTGGTGCCGGGCTTCGCCAAGTTCGTCGTCATCAAGAAGCCCGCGACCAAGGCGCGCAAGGGCACCAACCCGTTCACGGGTGAAGAGATGATGTTCAAGGCCAAGCCGGCCCGGAAGATCGTCCGCGCCCGCCCGGTCAAGGCTGCCAAGGACGCCGTGGCCTGATCACGCAAAGGCCCCCTCGATGAGAGGGGGCCTTTTGTACTGAGTATGTGACCGCGAGGGCTGAGGCGGAGGGGTTCAGCCCTTGCGGCGCTTCACCCGGACCGGGATCGGCTGAAGCCGCGGCTCAGGTCCTGCGAGCGCATCGCGCACCCGGTCGATGGCACGATCGAGCAACTGACGCAGCCGCTGCGTCTGCCGCGATCTTTTCGCTTCTTCCAGCAGTTTCTTCATCACATCACTCCGCCGCTTCGACCTTGGCCTCAGCCGGCTCGAGCGCCGCCGCGATGGCCTCGTCGACGCGCTCCAGCCAGATGAATTCGAGGTTGTCCCGGGCGCTCTTCGGGATGTCGTCGTAGTCCCGCTTGTTGCGTGCCGGCAGCATCACCCGCTTCAGTCCGGCGGCGGCGGCGGCCACCACCTTCTCCTTGATGCCGCCAACCGGCAGCACCAGCCCTCGCAGCGAGATCTCGCCGGTCATGGCGGTGTCACTCCTCACCGTGCGATTGGTGAGCAGCGACGTCAGGGCCGTGAACATCGCCACACCCGCGCTCGGTCCGTCCTTCGGGGTTGCACCCGCCGGCACGTGAACGTGGATGTCGCTCTTCTCGAACACCTGGGGATCGATGCCGAGTTGCGTGGCTCTGCTCTTCACCAGCGTCATCGCCGCCTGCACGCTCTCGCGCATGACGTCGCCGAGCTGCCCGGTCAGGATCATCCCGCCGCGGCCGGGCACGCGCGAGGCCTCGATGAACAGGATGTCGCCGCCGACCGGCGTCCAGGCAAGGCCGGTGGCCACGCCCGGAATGCTGGTGCGCTGCGCGATCTCGCCTTCGAAGCGCGGCTGGCCGAGCACGGTGCCGATGTCGTTCGGCGTCACCACGACCTTCGCAGCCGTGCCTTCGGCGACCTGCACCGCGGCATGGCGGAACAGCTTGCCGATCTCGCGCTCGAGGTTACGCACGCCGGCCTCGCGGGTGTAACCCTTGACGACCAGCTTCAGCGCCTCCGGCTCGATCTCGGCCTGCTCGGCCGTCAGGCCGTTGGCCTCCAGCTGCCGCCGTACCAGATACCGCTTCGCGATCTCCAGCTTCTCCTCCTCGGTGTAGCCGGCAAGGCTGATCAGCTCCATGCGGTCCAAGAGCGGACCGGGAATCTGGTCCAGCATGTTGGCGGTCGCGATGAACACCACGCGCGAGAGGTCGAAGGGCACGCCCAGATAATTGTCCCGGAACGTTCCGTTCTGCTCGGGGTCGAGGACCTCCAGCATGGCGGCAGAGGGATCGCCCTGCACGCCGCGGCCCATCTTGTCGATCTCGTCCAGCATCATGACGCAGTTCCGCGTGCCAGCCTTTTTGATGCCCTGGATGATGTTGCCGGGCAGCGCGCCGATATAGGTGCGCCGGTGGCCGCGGATCTCGGCCTCGTCATGCACGCCGCCCAGGCTGACACGCACGAAGGGGCGATCCATCGCGCGCGCAATGGATTGGCCGAGCGAGGTCTTGCCGACGCCGGGCGGGCCGACGAAGCACAGGATCGGGGCCTTGCCTTGCGGTGCGAGCTTGCGCACCGCCAGATATTCGATGATCCGGCTCTTGATCTTCTCCAGGCCGAAATGATCGGCATCCAGGATGCGGCGCGCTTCCTTGATGTCGATCGGCTTCTCCGCGGGCAGCGCCCACGGCAGCTCGATCAGCCAGTCGAGATAAGTGCGGACCATGCCGGATTCACCGGCGGCCTCGGGCATGCGCTCGTAGCGGCGAAGCTCCTTCTTCGCATGCGCATCCGCTTCCGGCGGCATGTTGGCCTTGGCGATGGCAGCCGTCAGCTCGGCGACTTCGGCGGCCTTGCCGTCGCCTTCGCCCAGCTGACGCTGAATGGTCGCCATCTGCTCGCGCAGGATCGCCTCGCGCTGCCGCTCGTCGAAGCTGGCGCGAGTCTTCTGGCCGATCTCGTTGGAGATGCGCAGCACCTCCAGCCGTTCGGCCAGATGCTTCGACACCTTCTCGACGCGCAGAGCGAGGTCGATGGTCTCCAGCACCTCCTGCTTGTCCTGCGGCTTGATGTCCATGAACGAGGTCGCCAGATCCGCCAGCGCGCCGGGCGCGGTGGTGTTCTGGAACATCGCGACCAGCTCGGGCGGCGCCTGCGGCAGCAGCTCGATCGCCTCGATGGCCTGGCGCTGCAGGTTCAGGGCCCGCGCCTCGATCTCGGGCGAATTCGTGATCGGCTCGGGGATCTGCTGGATGCGCGCGGCCGGGAACGGCGTCCCCGGCAGGAAGTCGAGGATGCGCGCGCGCTGCACGCCCTGGCAGACGATGTGATGGCTGCCGTCGGGCGCGGTGATGTAGCGCACGATGTTGGCGATGGTCGCGACGCGATAGAGATCGTCCGGGCCGGGCTCCTCGGTCTCGGGGCTACGCTGCAGGACGATGCCGATCGGCCGCTGCTCGCGCAGCGCCTGCTGTGCGGCGGCGACGGACTTCGGCCGCGCGATCGCGATCGGCGCGATGGCGCCGGGGAACAGCACCATCTCGCGCACGGGGATGATGATCAGTGCGTCTTCGGGGATCTTCACGTCAGGACTGGTCTGTGCGGTAGTCATCTGTTCGGTAGCCATGATCGACCTCAGGATTTGGCGAGGCGCAGAGCGACGCAACCGTCCATCACGAAGCGGCTGATGGCGTAGCGGCCAAGGGGCAATGCAATGCGTCGCTCAAAACGCCCCTGCGGCAGCTCGAGCCGGTGGATGCGGGCGTTGCGAAGCTCGGGCGGAAGCGTGCGCTGGCCGGAGATGATGAGCACGCCGTCCTCGATCACCGTCTCGACATTGTCCGGGCTGACGCCGGGAAGCGCGACCAGGATCAGGAGCTCATGCTCGGTCTCGAGCACGTCGATCGGCGGCTCCCAGCAGGCTTCCTGGCGGCCGAACTGGTGGCGCAGCCGTTCGCCGCGGGTCAGCTGGTCCAGGGCTTCGGACAGCATCCAGTCGAAGGGGTTTTTGGGTTGCATGGCAAAAACTCGGGGAAGGCGCTGTGGTTGGAAAGCGAGGATATGGTGATGGTTCCAGCAAATTCCAGCATCGCGCGCTTGGAGCATGCCTGGCTCCTCGAAGCGGAGCAGGCCCTTGCAGTCTGACGCATCGACGCCGCGGAGTTGTTCCGCGGCGCCGAAGGCGATAGTCGCGATCATTATCGCGATCGTGTTCGCGGTCTGCCTGCTGTGCGTGCTCTGTTTCGTCTCGGCGAGCCTGATCGCGCGGACGCTGGGGCGCACCGGTAATGCCGTGCTGTCGCGCGTCCTCGGCATGCTGCTCGCGGCCTATTCGGTGCAGTTTGTGATCAACGGGATCGCGGCCGTCCGGGCGAGCCTGTCATTAGGCTGCGGCAATCTGTTAATCTGTTGATTTTACGATATAATTATCGGTGTGGCGGGCTCGCCGGCACGACGGCGCCTGAACAGGTCCGCTTTCGCTTGCACTGCCATGTTGCTTTGACGTACTTCGGGTCTAACAAGCGCCCATCGCCAAGAAGGTCGACAAGAAGGTCGAGATGAAATCGGGATGTCGATGACAACGGACGAGCTCGACAAGAGACAGGCCATCATCGACGCCTGCCGCCGCATGAACGCGCTCGGCATCAACCAGGGCACGTCCGGCAATATCAGCCTGCGGCATGGGGACGGGCTCTTGATCACGCCCACCAGCGTACCCTATGACGTCATGATGCCGGACCAGATCGTCTTCATGGCGATGGACGGCTCGCATGCCCCCGGCCAGAAGCCGTCCAGCGAGTGGCGCTTCCATCTGGACATCCTGAAGGCGCGTGCCGACGTCAACGCCGTCGTGCACGCCCATCCGACCTATTGCACCATTCTGGCGATCATGGGCATGGACATCCCGCCCGTGCACTACATGATTGCGGCCGCCGGCGGCGACAGCATCCGCTGCGCGCCCTATGCCACTTTCGGCACGGCGGACCTGTCCGGGCACGCGGTGCGCGCGCTGGTCGACCGGCTCGCCTGCCTGCTCGACCATCACGGCATGATCGCGATCGGCGCGACGCTCGACAAGGCGATGTGGCTCGCCGTCGAGGTCGAGACGCTGGCGCGGCAATATCACGGCTGTCTCCAGATCGGCAAACCGCCGCTGCTGTCGAGCGCCGAAATCGAACGGGTCCGCCAACGCATGGCCGGCTACGGCATGTCGGAGGGGTAGGGCAGGCGGTGTTCGCGCGGATCAGATATTTCGTCGACGGCAAGGGGACGAACCGCACCATGGTCCGGCTGCGCGCGCTCCTGCGCAGCAACGAGTTCTACCTGATCCCGCTGGCGCTCGTGATCGGCACGCTGGCCGGCGCGATCGTGACGCTGATGGCCGAGATCGCGCAGATCGCCCATGTCGTGATCTACGGCATTCCGATCGACGTGCGCCTCTCCGCCAACACCTATATCAGTCCCTGGGCGGCGATGATCGCGCCGGCGCTTGGCGGCCTGGCGCTCGGCATCATGGAATGGTGGCGGCGACGGCTGAAGCTCTCGAGCGCAGTCGACCCGATCGAGGCCAATGCGCTGCGCGGCGGCAATCTGTCGATGCGCGACAGCGTGGTGGTGTCGAGCCAGACCCTGATCTCGAACGGCTGCGGCGCCTCGGTCGGCCTTGAGGCCGGCTACACCCAGATCGGCTCGGGCATCGCCTCGCTGCTCGGCAAGTTCTTCAATCTCCGCCGGAACGACCTCCGCTTGATCGTGGGCTGCGGCGCTGCGGCGGCGATCGCGGCGGCCTTCGGCGCGCCGATCACCGGCGCCTTCTACGCCTGCGAGCTGATCGTCGGCGTCTATTCGGTCGGCAGCGCAGCCCCGATCCTGGCGGCCTCGCTTGCGGGCGCGCTGACCGCGCAATGGCTCGGCGGTGCGCCTTACTCGCTCGAAATCCCCAAGGTCAGCGCCGTCGGCGTCGAGCAATATCTCGCATTGATCGTGCTCGCACTCGTCACCAGCGGCGTCGGCATCGCGGTGATGCGCTCGTCCTCGGTGTTCGAGCGGCTGTTCAAGTGGCTGCCGGTCTGGCTGCGCCCGGTGATCGGCGGCCTCATCGTGGGCGGCTTTGCGATCATCACGCCGCAGGTGCTCGCGGCCGGCCACGGCGCCATGGTGCTCGATCTCTTCCACGACATGACCATCGGCCTGATCGCGATCATCATCGCGCTGAAGGTGACGGCCTGCCTGATCTCGCTGGCCTCCGGTTTCCGCGGCGGTCTCTTTTTCGCCTCGCTGTTCGTCGGCAGCCTGATCGGAAAGTTCTTCTCGGCTGTCCTGCTGCTGATCAGCCCGAATTTCGTGATCGATCCGCTGGTGGCGATGCTGACCGGCATGGCGACGCTCGGCGTCGCCATCGTCGGCGGTCCCCTGACCATGTCGTTCCTCGTGCTCGAGATGACCCGCAACGTCGACGTCACCGCCGTGGTGCTGGCCGGCTGCATCGTCACCTCGATCTGCGTCCGCTTCATGTTCGGCCACTCCTTCTCGACCTGGCGCCTGCATCTGCGCGGCGAGACCATCCGCAGCGCCAACGACGTCGGCTGGCTGCGCAACCTCACCGTCGAGCGGCTGATGCGCTCCGACGTCGGCAAGGTGCCGTCGACCACCACCATCGCCGCCACACGGGGGGAATTCGCGTTGGGGTCGCGGCCCGGCATCGTCATCGTCAACAATGCTGACGAATATGTCGGCCTCGTCCTGCTGCCCGATTTGTTCTCCAGCGACCTCGACGCCATCGCCGACGATATCCAGGTCATCGAGCTCGCACGCCTGACCGAGATCGTTCTGATCCCGGAAATGAACGTGAAGAGCGCGATGGCGGTGTTCGACGAGGCCGAGGCCGAGATGCTGGCGGTGGTCGATTCCACCGACAGCCGCAAGGTCGTCGGCTTCCTCACCGAGACCTTTGCCCGGCGCCGCTATGTCGAGGAAATCGACAAGGCAACGCGCGGCGTGCTGGGCGCATTGTCGTAAAGCGCGCGCCGCGCCCCGGGCAAGTTGACGCTGGCACGCGCAGCGGACTTGCCAGATCGTTCACAACCTCTAGGCTAGCGATGGACGGCGGGGCTGGTGCCTGGCCGCATTCAGCGACGAGGGACGTGCGATGTCGGACACGCTTCGCCTGTTGCTTGCCTTGCTCGAGCTAGGGCCCCGGTTGAAGGATCTGCTGGGCGACAAATGGCCGCCTTATGGCGAGGAATTGCAGGAGCTCGCCGGGCGCGCCGGCCGCGGCGAAGATCCGGACAAGCTTCGCCGGTCGCTCGACCTGCTGGTCGTACGGCTGCTTGCGGAGCCGCCGGCCATGGAGCTTGTCGAGCGCTTGATGGCAGACATGGCGGCGCCCACCGCCGCCAGGGAGACCGTGACCCGTCGCGGCCGGGTGTCGCCGCCCGTCGTCCCGGACACAGTCCGGCCGACCACGAATGAGACGACCGGCGTCGTCACCATCCCGGTCTTCTACGGCACCGACCGCGCCCGGGACGACGACACGCCGGCGCGTTATTTTGGCGGCGCGCGCGGCACGCTGTCCTTAGGCGTCGCGGAGGTCAGCGTGCCCACGCGCGGCCGCGACCTCGGCGAGCTCACCGGTCCCAGTTGGTGGCACTTCGAATTCTCGGCCGATCCCGAGAAGCACGTGATCCTCAAGACCGTCGGGGCGCTTGGCCGGGATGCCTTCGTCACGAGCCTGAAGGACTCGCTTGCCGCGGCGGGCGATCATGACGTCCTGATCTTCGTGCACGGCTACAACGTGACGTTCGAGGATGCGGCGCGGCGGGCCGGGCAGCTTGCCGTGGATTTGAAATTCGCAGGCCGGACGCTGCTGTATAGCTGGGCGTCGGCGGCTGACACCAGGAAGTACACGGTGGACGAGAGCACGATCGACTGGTCGCGCGATCATTTCGAGGCGTTTCTCCAGCTCGCGCTCGGCGAAATCGGCGCCGGCAAGGTTCACATTATCGCCCACAGCATGGGCAACCGCGCGGTGATCAACACGCTCGAACGCGTCACCTCCTGGCAGCTGCCGGCGGGCGCCGCAAAGCTCGGTCAGATCATCTTTGCCGCGCCCGACATCGACCGCGACCGCTTCGTCCAGCTCGCGGCGAAGTTCAAAGGCTGTGCTGCGCGCGTCACGCTCTACGCCTCGTCGCGCGACGTGGCGCTGCTGGCCTCGAAATTCGTGCACGGCTATCCCCGGGCGGGCGAGGCCGGCGAGGCCCTGACGATCGTTGACGGCATCGATACGATCGATGCGTCGCTGGTCGACACCAGCCTGGTCGGCCTGCACCACTCCTATTTCGGCGAGAAGCGTTCGATCCTGAACGACATGTTCAATTTGATCGCACAGCAACTCGCCCCCGACCGGCGCTTCGACCTCCAGGCCTCAGGCGATGCGCTCCGGAAATACTGGAGCTATCGGGCCTAGAGGTCGTGCGTGGTGTCATCCGGGTTGATCCAAAGCGTTCCAAGCGTGGCAGATTGCCGCGATCACGAAACCATTTCAGTGCTTTGCGCATTATATGCTGTTTCCATATCTTTCATTGGGCGAGAACAGAGGACGTGAAGATGAGTGACAGGTCCGTGAATTCGAGAGTTGGCCGCAACGCAGCGCTGGCCGCGTTCGCCAGTCTGGCCCTGGTCGCGGCGTCTATCTCGCCGTCGGCCGCCGCGTCCCCGACGCCGGCCAGGGCAACGCCCTCGACCGTGGCAGGGCAAGGCTCATCCAATGCTACCGATTTCAGCTCTGCGCGGCGTCGCCACTATTACCGGCGCGGACCGAACGCTGCGGGCCTCGCCTTCATGGGCGTCGCGGCCGGTCTGATCGGAGGCGCGATCGCCGAGAGCCGGCGCCAGGAGTACTACGACAACTATTACTATGGCGGCCCGCGCTATTATGGTCCCGGCTACGGGTACTATGGCGGCCCGCGCTACTACAATCCGTATTGAGGGTTGCCCGACGGGCAAAACACCTGCGCGGCCTGTCAACCTCTCCCGGTAAAAATATTCCGCTTTACCGAAATTCGGAAATGACGTATGTATCGCCCATCCCGGCTCGACCTGGAGGGGCGATCGTACGTCGTCACTGATCGAGAGCCGGACTTGCGGTGGACGCGGCAGCGTCGGCACGAGAGGTTAAGGGCAGGGCGGGTAGTCCCCGTGAGTCCGCGGCCACGTGTAGACGGACGGCGCTGAGAGCGTACGGCAAAATCGTGTGGTCCTGGCCGTCGTCGCTACGGCCAAGCCTGCTGCGGAGGTGCGGAGCGCCCAACCGGGTTAACCGCATCGCTAATCTGCGAGGCGAGGGAGGCCAGAAGGAATTCGGCTCCCGGGAGAGCACGGCATAAGCCGTCAACCCATTGCGCAGGGAAGGCCGTGTGTTCGGCTCCACCTGTATGCCGCTGTGCATTTTTCCTTGCGCTATATGCGCACAGCGGACCGTGGGTGCGAGGTCAGCACCCGGTCTTCCCTGCGCCCTCTTGGACAAGAGGGCGGAGTGACCAGGCAAAGCTCGGGCGAAATCAGCCGCGAGAATGCGAAGGTGTGTCTGCGAGTTGAAACATGCATTGGAGGATGGCAATGCCGCCCCTTGCTCCGTCATTGCGAGCGCAGCGAAGCAATCCAGTCTGTCTCCGCGGAAAGACTCTGGATTGCCTCGCTGCGCTCGCAAGGACGACGCTGAAGCAACCGCGCTCTACCCTCCCAACATCACCTGCCCGCAGGCGCCGACATTGCGCCGTTGGCGTAGCGCGACCAGTCGGGGGCGGTCGGCTGCGATGGCCACATGGCTGCGCTGGAGTCGCGGACCGATTGGGTGATGGGAGCAGGCTGGGGCTTGCGGGCGTGATGGCGGTCGCTCGCCGCGGCGGTCTGGATGGTGATGGCGGTTATCAGCATAGCGCCAAGAATGGCAAGAGTCTTCTGCATGGTTGTTTCTCCCGTGACGACGCTTCCGACTGAGGACGATCTCATCTGCGCGTCGTTGACGCTCACATGGCGATGCGTCCGGCCGAGTGTCACCGTCGCCGGCTTCACGATCGGCAACGCGGCTTCACGATGGTGCGAGCAACTTTTTTGGTCCCGGCTAAATATTCGGCAATCGCCCGGCCGGGCCCGATGGACTTGACCGGCGCAATCCGGTTGAATAGGGCCAATGAAGGTTTCAGGCGCGACAACGATGTCGAAATATCTGCTGGTCCTGCTTTTGATCGCCTCGCCGGCTATGGCACAGGTGAAACCTGCTCCCAAGACCTCGGTGGCGCATCCCGACCCCTGCGTGCCGATCGGACGAACCGCGGACGGCAAGCTGGTCTATTCCATGAAGTGCGACAACCTGCCGGCGCCGCCTCCGCCCCCGCCGCAGGCGGAACTGAAAGAGGCGCCCGCACCGGCTGCAGAGCCCGAGCCGGAGGTGCGGCGGAGCGGCCTGTTCGGCTGGTCTTACGACCGCAGGTGAGGGGGCGGCGCCACTTGCGCGAAGCTCGCTGGAATGCTCTTTGCTTGCAAGTTCCCCGTGGGGCCACCGTCCCCGATCCAGAGAGATGAGATGAGCAAACTCGTTATCCGCGCCGGCGATTTCACCTTCGACGCCCGCTTCGAGGAGCAGGCGGCGCCCAAGACCGTCGCGGCGTTTCGCAAGGCGCTGCCGTTCGAGAGCCATATCATCCATGTGCGCTGGAGCGGCGAAGGCGTCTGGATGCCGCTCGGCGATCTCGACTTCGGCGTCGGCTACGAGAACCACACCAGCTATCCCGCGCCCGGCCAGATCATCCTCTATCCCGGCGGCATCAGCGAGACCGAAATCCTCATGGCCTATGGCGGCGTGCACTTCGCCAGCAAGATGGGCCAGCTCGCCGGCAATCACTTCATCACGGTGACCTCGGGCCTGGAGAATCTGGCGACGCTGGGCAAGAGCGTGCTGTGGAAGGGCGCACTGCCGATCCGCTTCGAGGAAGTCTGAGTGACCAACGCCCGCTACCCGCGCGATCTCCGCGGTTACGGCCGCAATCCGCCGCATCCGCAATGGCCCGGCAACGCGCGGGTCGCGGTGCAGTTCGTCGTCAATTTCGAAGAAGGCGGCGAGAACAACATTCTGCACGGTGACCGCGCGTCGGAAGCGTTCCTGTCCGACGTGCTGGGCGCGCAGCCCTGGCCCGGCCAGCGTCATGCCAATATCGAATCCATGTTCGAATATGGCTCGCGCGCCGGCTTCTGGCGGCTGTGGCGGATATTCAACGAGCGCAAATGGCCGACCACCGTGTTCGGTGTCGCCACCGCGCTGAAGCGCAATCCGGAAATCGTCGCCGCGATGAAGGAGTCCGACTGGGATATCGCGAGCCACAGCCTGAAATGGATCGAGCACAAGGACATGACGCAAGCGCAGGAGCGCGCCGAGATTGCCGAGTCGATCCGCGTCCATACCGAGGCGACCGGTTCGCGGCCGCTCGGTTGGTACACCGGGCGCTCCTCGATCAACACCAACCGTCTGCTGATGGAGGAGGGCGGCTTCCTCTATCTCTGCGATTCCTATGCCGACGATCTGCCCTATTGGGTCAAGGGCGCGAAGGGCAAGCAGCTCATCATTCCCTATACGCTCGATGCCAACGACATGCGCTTCATCAATCCGCAAGGCTTTGCCGAGGGCGAGCAATTCTACACCTATCTGAAAGATGCCTTCGACGTGCTCTATGCCGAGGGTGAGACCGCGCCGAAGATGATGTCGGTGGGCCTGCACTGCCGTCTCGCCGGCCGGCCGGGTCGCGCGGCAGGCCTGATCCGCTTTCTCGACTATATAAGCAAGCACGAGCGCGTCTGGGTGCCGACGCGGCTGCAGATCGCGCAGCATTGGCACGACAAGCTTGCGCATCTTGCCACCGACGCGTTCGAGATCGGGTAGGGAAGCAATGTCGCAGATCGCCTTGTCTGATCTCAATGCCGCGAGCTTCGACGATTTCGTCGCTGTACTTGAAAACGTGGTCGAATATTCGCCTTGGATTGCTCAAGAAGCCGCGGCGCGCCGTCCGTTTGCCGGCATCAATCCACTGCTCGACGCGATCAAGGCGGCGATCGCGAGCGCTGAGCCCGAGGTGCAACTGGCGCTGATACGCGCTCATCCCGACCTCGCCAACAAGACCCAGCGCGCAGCGGGACTCACGCCTGACTCGAGTGCCGAGCAGAACAGCGCCGGTCTCGACCGTCTGTCGGACACCGAATATGCGGCCTTTGAGCGGGCGAACAATGCGTATCGCGAAAAATTTGGCATCCCGTATATCGTCTGCGCGCGCCGGCACACCAAGGATTCCATCCTGCAGGACTTCGAGGCGCGACTGCAGAACATCGCTAAGACCGAGACACGCCGCGCCCTCGAGGAAATATCTCGTATCGCTGCTCTGCGGCTCGACCAGCTCGTCATCGCGGATGACAAGCTCAAGGTGCACGGCCGGCTCTCGACGCATGTGCTCGATAATCACGCGGGCAAGCCCGCGCCGGGCATCGCGGTCGAGTTGATTGAGCTCGCGAGTCTCGGCGAGAGCCGCGTGATCGCGCGCACCCTCACCAATGTAGACGGCCGCACTGACCAGCCGCTGATCGGCGGGCGTCCGCTGCCGATCGGCCGCTACGAGCTTCGCTTCAGCGTCGCCAAATACTACGCCGAGCGCAACGTGCAGCTGTCAAATCCGCCATTCCTCGACGATATCCCGCTGCGGTTCGCGATCAGCGAGCCGGAGAGTCACTATCACGTGCCGCTGCTGGTGACGCCCTGGAGCTATTCGACCTATCGCGGCAGTTAGTCGCCGAACTTCTCGTGCAGCGCCGGAAACAACCGATCCGGCTTGAACGGCGGTGCGGTGAAGCGGATGCCGGTGGCATCGGCAATCGCATTGCCCAGTGCCGCTGCGACCGGATTGTACGGGCTCTCGCTCATCGACTTCGCCCCTAACGGTCCGATCGTGTCGGATGTCTCGGCGAACAACACTTCCGTGCGCGGCACGTCCGCGAAGGACGGCAGATGGTAGTCGCGGAATTTGGGATTGGTGACGCGGCCATTCGCATCGATCACCATCTCCTCGTAGAGCGCCGCGCCGAGGGCCTGCGCGACGCCGCCCTCGATCTGGCCGCGGCACTGCATGGGATTGGCGACGACGCCCGCATCCGCCGCCTGCACGCTCCTGAGAATCCTGATCTCACCTGTGCCCTTGCTCACGGCGACGCGAAAGCCCTGCACGTTGAAGCCGACGGATCTCGGCGTTCCCTCGGAATTGCCGTGCGCCACGAGCGGACGACCTGTCTCGCGTGCGAGCTTCGCCAGCTCAATAAAGGACATTCGCCGCACGCCGCTGACGACGAACTCCCCCTCGAGCGTGCAGATCCCGGCATCGCAAAGCCATGCACCGGCAGCGGCCGCCTTCAATGCGGTCGCAAGCTGCATGGCCGCGGCTTGGGTCGCCTTGCCGGCAACGAAAATGCCCGTGCTGCCATAGGCGCCGGTGTCGTGGCCGCCGTGGGCGGTGTCGGATTGGCGCAGGCGGATCCTGTCGACGGAGGTCGCGAGAACGGTCGCGGCGATCTGCCGGTGCACGGTGCTGGTGCCGTTGCCGAACTCGGCGGTGCCGACGGTGAGATCGAAGCTGCCATCGTCGTTGAGCGCGATCATCGCGTCGGCGATGTGGCCGGCGGGCGGCACGGTGTCGATCATGGTCAGCGCGATGCCGTCGCCGGTCAGCCAGTCCGGCGACAGTTCAGGTTGCGGATGATCCGCCTGCATCGCGCGCTCGACGAGGTCGATGCACTGGTCGAGCCCGTAGGAGCCGTACAGCACGTCGTGATATTCCGACGGCGGCGGCGACAGCATGGGATTGCCGGGCTTGACGATGTTGCGCCGGCGCATCTCGTAAGGGTTGATGCCGAGCTGCTTGGCCAGCTCGTCGATCGCGGCCTCGACCGCGATCAGCGTCTGCGGCAGGCCATAGCCGCGAAATGCGCCCGCCGGCACCGTGTTGGTGTAGACCGCAAAGCCGTCCACCTTCTTGTTCGGGCAATTATAGACGGCAATGGACTCGGACAGCGAGTGGAACATCACGGGGCCGGCGTGATTGCCGTAAGCGCCGGTATTGGAGAGCACGTCGAGCTGCAGCGCGGTGAGCCTGCCGTCGGCATCGGCGCCGGCCTTGATATGAACCCGCATCGGGTGCCGCGTCGAGGTCGCGATGAACTGTTCCTCACGCGTGAGCTCGAGCTTGACGGGCCGCTCCGTCCTCAGCGCGGCGAGTGCCAGAATATCCTCGACGAACATCTCCTGCTTGCCGCCAAAACCGCCGCCGACGCGCTCGCAGAACACGCGGACCTTATCCATCGGAAGTTGAAAGATGTCCGAAAGCGCACGCCGGGTCAGGAACGGCACTTGCGTCGAGGTGCGGATGTTGAGGACACCTGCATCGTCAAGCCAGGCGAGGCCGCCATGGGTCTCCAGCGCCGCGTGCTGCACACGGTGGCTGTGGAAGGTGGCATCAAAGGTGACCGCGGATGTGGCGAGGGCGGAGGCCACATTGCCGAATTCGCCATGCGTCTCCGCGACGAGATTGCGCCGCGCGTCGGCAACGCGGTTCGCGCTGGTCCGATCCGGATGCACGAGCGGCGCGCCCGGCATCATTGCCTGTTCGGGATCGATCAGCGCAGGCAATATCTCGTAGTCGACCTTCAGCAATCGGCATGCCTCCTCGGCAGCGCCTTCACTCTCGGCGACGACGGCGGCGACCTTCTGGCCAATGAAGCGGACGACGTCATCGAGGATGCGGGTGTCCTCGGGGTCCATCCAGTCCTTCTCGTGCCGCGCCGTCGAGAACAGCACCGATGGGGCGTCCTCGTGCGTCAGGACCGCGTGTACGCCGGGCACGGCCATTGCCGCCGATCGGTCGATCGCGACGATTCTTGCGTGCGCATGCGGCGAGCGCAGCAGCTTGATGTGCAACAGGCCTTCGATCGTGGTGTCGAACGTATAGCGCGCTGTGCCGCGGACGACGTCCGGGCCCGCGGGCGCCGGCAGGCTGCGGCCGAACGCGCCGCCGGCCTCGACGCTATTATCGACATTGGACTTGCCGTGGATCGCGTCCTCGATCGCGCCATAGCCAGTGCAGCGACAGATGTTGCCCTTCAGCGCGGCGCCGAGATCGGTGCGCTGCGCCTGGTCCAGCGAGGCGCAGGTGAGGATCATGCCGGCGGTGCAGAAGCCGCACTGGAATCCCTGCGCGTCGAGGAAGGCTTGCTGCATCGGATGCGCGCCATGTTCGCCGCCGAAACCTTCGATCGTGGTGATTGCGCGTCCCTCTGCGCGAAACGCGGGGATCAGGCAGCTGTGCACGGGCTCACCGTCGAGCAGCACGGTGCAGGCGCCACAGTCGCCGGCGTCGCAGCCTTTCTTCACCCCGAAATGGCCAAGCTCGCGCAGGAACGTGCGCAGGCACTGGCCGGCGCGTGGGGCTTGCGGAAATGTCGCGCCATTGACCTCGAAGCTCATGGCGGCGTTGCTCCCAGGAGCTCGACGCGGATCTCCTCGGCGAGCCGCAGCGTCATGTGCTTGCGCCAGAGCGGCTTGCCATGAATGTCGGTGTGATAGAGATCATCCGTGATTGCCTCGGCTACTGCCGAGCGAAGCGCGTTCGCATCGGGTGGCTTTGGAAACGACAACGGAATCGGGCGCACGGTCGATGCGGTCACGGTGAGCTTCAGCGCGCCAGCGCTGTCAAGGCTTCCGATCAGAAGGGCCGCGGAGCGGCCGACCGGCGCGAGCGAGATCTGGCGAAACGCGGAGCGGCGCTTCAGTGCGGCAAGTGGAATGTCGATCTGCCGCAGCAGATCGCCCGGCGACAGGCGGTTGCGCTGGTTGCCCGTGACGAATTCGACGATCGGAATCCTCTGCTCGCCGCCGCCGGCTTTCCAGATCGTGCAGACGCCATCGAGCGCGGCGGTGAGCGAGATCATCGGTCCTGCCGGCAGCGACATGCAGAGATTGCCACCCACGGTCGCCGTCTTCCAGATTTTGAAGGAGGCGAGAAAAGCGCGGCAGCATTGGCTGATCAGCGGTGCTGCGAGCCAGTCGGTTGGGCAGGTGAGCGCATCGAGTTGCGAGATCGTGCAGGTCGCGGCGATGCTGAGGTGGCTCCCGGTGATCGTCAATGCCGGCCATTTCAGATCGGTGAGATCGATCAGCCGCATGAGGTGGACTTGCGGCTCCGAGAACAGCCACGTGCCGCCCGCGAGCCAAGCATCGCCTGGCGTCCAAGCGGGCAATTGCGCGCGCGTTTGCGGATGGGCGACCGCTGTGATGGTATTCAAGTCCATGGCTGCGCCAACGCTTCCACCGAACGCATTATTCTCCCGGAAAGTCTTGCAAGACCAGCGCCAACTGGCAACAACAAGTCGCAGCAATAACGCGCTCGGAATGGCCTCTGCCTTGCAGGCCATTCGTTGACGAGGGCGAGGAGAAACAGGATCATGAGCGACGCAGAGCCGATCTGGATCAGGGATCCCCTGGCCATTCTCGCCGATGGTGCCGGGCGCGGTGTAGTCGTGAGGGATGGTCGAATCATTGAACTCGTGCCGGTGGGCGGCACGCCTGCGACGGCAGATGTCACGGTGTTCGATGCGAGCGAACATGTCGTGCTGCCGGGTCTCATCAACACCCATCATCATTTCTACCAGACGCTGACGCGGGCACTGCCGGCGGCGATGGACCGCGAGCTGTTCCCCTGGCTGCAGGCACTCTATCCGGTGTGGGCGAGGATGACGCCGGAATCGCTGGAGCTCGGTGTTACCCTGGCGATGTCCGAGCTGCTGCTGTCCGGCTGCACCACCACGACCGACCATCACTATGTTTTCCCGGCGGGGCTCGAAGAGTCCGTCGATATCGAGGTCGGCGTCGCAAAACGACTCGGCGTGCGCGTGCTGCTGACGCGCGGTTCGATGAACCTGTCGCAGCGCGACGGCGGCTTGCCGCCGGATAGCGTCGTGCAGGACGAGGATACGATCCTCGCCGACAGCGCGCGCGTGGTCGCCAAGCATCACCAGCGCGGTGCGGATGCCATGGTGCAGATTGCGCTTGCCCCTTGCTCGCCCTTCTCGGTAACGACCTCGCTGATGCGCGCCACCGCCGATCTCGCCGACAAGCTCGACGTGCGCCTGCACACCCATCTCGCCGAGACCGAGGACGAGAACAAATTCTGCCAGCAGAAGTATGGCTGCCGTCCGCTCGACTATCTCGAGCAATGCGGCTGGCTTAATTCGCGGACCTGGCTCGCCCACGGCATCTTCTTCAATGCCGACGAAATGAAGCGGCTCGGCAAGGCCAAAACCACCATCAGCCATTGTGCGTGCAGCAATCAGTTGCTGGCCTCCGGATGCTGTCCGGTGTGCGAGATGGAAGAGGCCGGTGTCGGCATCGGGCTCGGCGTTGACGGCTCGGCCTCCAACGATGGATCGAACCTGATGCAGGAGGTGCGGGCCGCGTTCCTGCTGCAGCGGGCGCGCTACGGCGTGACCAGGGTTAGCCACAAGGATGCGCTGCGCTGGGCTACCAAGGGCTCGGCGGCGTGTGTCGGTCGGCCGGAGTTGGGCGAGATCGCGGTCGGCAAGGCCGCCGACCTCGCGCTGTTCAAGCTGGATGAGCTCCGCTTCTCCGGCCACGGTGATGCCGTGGCTGCACTGGTTCTGTGCGGGGCGCATCAGGCCGATCGGGTGATGGTGGCAGGGAATTGGGCCGTGGTCGACGGCGCGATCCCGGGACTGGACGTGCCGGACCTCATCCGCCGGCACAGTTCCTCGGCGCGGGCGATGCAGGCGGGGTAAAATAGAAGGAGGGGGCGACCACAAGTGCCGGGTGCTTCTGGCCACCCCCTCCGAACCTCCTCCGGGAGGAGCAGGTGATTTAGTCAATGCAAGAAGCGTGCTACTTGCCCGGCAGCTTGTCGTCGATACCCTTGACGTAGAAATTCATGCCGAGGATCTGGCCGTCGGCGAGATTGGCGCCGCCCTTGCACTCGATCTCCTTGCCGTCCTGCCCAATCACCGGGCATTTGAACGGATGCAGCTTGCCCGCGGTGATTGCCGCCTGGGCATCCTCGGCGATCTTCTTCACGTCGTCAGGCATGTTGGTATACGGCGCCATCGCGAACATGTGGCTATCGAGACCGCCCCAGCTGTCCTCGGATTTCCAGGTGCCGTCGAGCTCGGCCTTGACGCGTTCGATGTAGTAGGAGCCCCAGGTGTCGAGGATCGAGGTCAGCTGGGTCTTGGGCCCGAACTTGATCATCTCGGAATCCTGGCCGAAAGCGAGCTTGCCGCGTTCGCTGGCGATCTGCATCGCGGCGGGCGAATCCGTGTGCTGCATGATGATATCGGCACCCTGGTCGATCAGTGCCTTGGCGGCGTCGGCCTCCTTGCCTGGATCGAACCAGGTGTTGGCCCAGATGATCTTGACCTTGATGTTCGGGTTGATGGTCTGCGCCGCGAGGATCGTCGCGTTGATGCCGGAGACGACCTCGGGAATCGGGAATGAGCCGATATAGCCGAGCACGCCGGACTTCGACATCTTGGCCGCGATCAGGCCTTGAATGTAGCGGCCCTGATACCATTTGGCCGAATAGGTCGACATGTTCTTGTCGCGCTTGTAGCCGGTGGCGTGCTCAAAATGCACGTTCGGATATTTTTTGGCGACCTTCAGCGTCGGGTCCATGTAGCCGAACGAGGTGGTGAAGATCAGCTTGTTGCCGGCGCGGACCAGTTGCTCGATCGCGCGTTCGGCATCGGGTCCTTCCGGCACGTTTTCGAGATAGGTGGTCTCGATCTTGTCGCCGAGCTCCTTTACCAGAGCCTGCCGGGCGAGCTCATGCTGATAGGTCCAGCCGAGATCGCCGATCGGGCCGAGGTAGATGAAGCCGACTTTCAGCTTGTCGGCGGCGGAGGCTGCACCGATGCTCCCGGCAATCAGAAGGCCGGCAGCCAGCGCAAGAAGTGATTTCCTCATTATCAATCTCCAAACATCAGGGGAAAGCCACGATCCGCAACGTGCGCGCCCCATCGCGCACGTTGCGAAAATGAAAACGCTAGCGGTCAGGCACGAACACGGTGCCGAGCGCGGCCGGTGCGGTCGAGCCGCCGGTGCGCGCACGGGAGAGCAGGACCAGCACGATGACGGTCGCGAGATAAGGCAGTGCCGACATGAATTGCGAGGGAATGCCGACGCCCCAGCCTTGCGCATGCAGTTGCAGGATCGTCACAGCTCCGAACAGATAAGCGCCGACCACCAGCCGGCCCGGGCGCCAGGATGCGAACACGACCAGGGCCAACGCAATCCAGCCGCGGCCCGCGGTCATGCCAGGAATGAAGAAGGGCGTGTAGGCGAGCGGCAGATAGGCCCCGGCCAGCCCGGCGCAGGCGCCACCGAACATCACGGCGAGGGTGCGAATGTGCAGCACGCGATAGCCGAGCGCGTGCGCGGAGATGTGGTTGTCGCCGCAGGCACGCAGGATCAATCCTGCGCGCGTGCGGTACAGGAACCACCAGACGCCGATGATGAGTGCAATGGAGAAATAGATGAAGGCGTCTTCGCCGAACAGCACGCGACCTACCAGCGGAATGTCGGTGAGGCCGGGAATGTTGAGATGAGCTGCCGGCGTGATGCGTTCGCCGACGAAGCCGGCACCGATCAAGCCGGAGAGACCGACGCCGAGAATGGTCAGCGCCAGCCCCGTCGCAACCTGGTTGACGGCGAGCCCGAGCGCCATCAGCGCGAACATCAGCGACATCAGCGTGCCCGCGACGATGCCGAACAGCGCGCCGACGAAGATCGAGCCCGTCAGCCACGCGCCGCCAAAGCCGCAGGCCGCGCCGACGATCATCATGCCCTCGACGCCGAGATTGAGCACGCCGGAGCGCTCGGTCACGAGCTCGCCGGTTGCCGCGATCAGGAGCGGCGTCGACGCCGCGAGCACCGACAGGATGATGGCTTCAACCAGCTCCACGGGCCACCTGTCGGCTCGGGAAGACCAGCTTGAAGCGGTAGAGGATGAGGGAATCGCAGGCGAGCACGTAGAACAGCAAGATGCCCTGGAAGACCTTGGTGACGTCCAACGGGATCTTCATTGCGATCTGCGCCTGCTCGCCACCGATAAAGGTTAGTGCGAGAAAAAGGCCTGCAATTAATATTCCAATCGGGTTCAACCGGCCGAGGAACGCGACGATGATCGCCGTGAAACCATAGCCGGGCGAGATGCCGGGCTGGAGATGTCCGACGGGACCGGCGACCTCGATGATGCCTGCAAGGCCAGCCAGCGCGCCCGACACCGCGAAGGTCAGGATGATCAGCTGGTTGGCGTTGAAGCCGCCGAACCGTGCCGCGCGCGGCGCGGCACCGACGACGCGAATTTCGAACCCCTTGATGGTGCGCCCGAGCAGGATCGCAGCCGCCGCAACCACCAGCAGCGCGATGATCGAGCCGAGATGCAGCCGGCCGCCTTCGATCAGCAGGGGCACCGTCGCAACCGGATCGAACTCGGCCGTCGTCGGGAAATTGAAGCCGTTCGGATCGCGCCAGGGACCGCGCACGAGATAGTCCAGCAGGAGGTCGGCGACATAGACCAGCATCAGGCTGGTCAGGATTTCACTTGCGCCGAACTTCACCTTGCAGATCGCCGGGATCAGCGCATAGAGCGCGCCTGCGGCGGCCGCGAGCACCAACATCGCCGGCAGCACCCAAGGGCCGGCGTCGGTGCCTTGCGTCTTCACCGCGATCCAGCTTCCGGCGACGGCGCCGATCAAGAATTGCCCTTCTGCGCCGATGTTCCAGGCGTTAGCGAGATAGCAAAGCGACAGCCCGATCGCGATCATCACCAGCGGTGTCGCCTTGACCGCAATCTCCTGGAGCGAATAGCTGTCGATCAAAGGCGCGACGAAATAGGCTTGCAGCGCGAGAAACGGATTCTTGCCGAGGATCGCGAACAGGATGGTCATGGTCACGATCGTCAAGCCGATCGCGATCAGCGGCGAGACCAGCGCGATCGTGTTGGAGCGCTCGGCGCGCTTCTCAAGCACCAACTGCATGCGCGGCCTCCTTCGGCTCCAGGCTGCTGCCGCCCATGAGAAGGCCGAGCTTTTCGCGTGTTGCGTCGCGTGTGGCGAGCGGCTCCGAGAGCCGGCCGTGGAACATCACGGCGATGCGGTCGGCGATTTCGGCGAGCTCATCGAGATCCTGGCTGGTCACCAGCACCGCGGCGCCTGCGGTGGCGAGATCCAGCAACGCCTGGCGAATGACGGCGGCGGCACCGGCATCGACGCCCCAGGTCGGCTGGCTCACCACCAGCACTGCAGGGTTGCGCAGGATTTCGCGGCCGACGATGAATTTTTGCAAGTTCCCGCCGGAGAGGGATGCTGCTTCCGGATCGCGCTTGGCCTTGCGCACGTCGAAAGTTTCGGTCGCCTTGTCCACGGTCTTCAGCGTTGCCGCGGTGTCGATGAAGCCGTGATGGACCATGCCGCTGGCGGCGTGTCCGGTAAGCAGCGCATTCTCCGACAGCTTCATGCGCGGTGCGGTGCCATGGCCGAGCCGCTCTTCGGGCACGAAGGCGGCGCCGAGCTTGCGCCGCTTGGTGATCGAGAGGTGGCCGGCGGCGATGCCTTCGATCACCACCGTACCGGGATCCTTCGACAGCCGTTCGCCGGACAGTGCTGCGAACAACTCGTCCTGGCCGTTGCCGGCAACGCCGGCGATGCCGAGGATTTCGCCGCCCTTCAGCTCGAAGGAGATGTGCTCGAGCCGCACACCATGCGCCTCGTCGGGCGCGAGCGAGAGATCGTTGACGACCAGCCGCGGTATCGTGGTCTGCCGGCCGGCGGCTGCCTTCACCTCCTTGATCTCGCCGCCGACCATCATGCGCGCGAGCGAGGCGGCGGTCTCGAGCCGGGGATTGCAGGTCTGGATTTTCTTGCCGCCGCGCAGGATCGTGGCGGTATCGCAGAGCCGCTTCACCTCCTCGAGCTTGTGGCTGATGTAGAGGATGGCGCGGCCTTCGGCCTTGAGCCGCTCCAGCACGATGAAGAGCTGGTCGGCCTCCTGCGGCGTCAGCACCGCGGTCGGCTCGTCCAGGATCAGGAATTTCGGGTCCTGCATCAGCGCGCGGACGATCTCGATGCGCTGGCGTTCGCCGACGGACAGCTGCCAGACCTCGCGCCTGGGATCGAGCGGCAGGCCATAGGTCTTCGACACCTGCTCCAGCCGCGCCGACATGTCCTTGAAGGATTCCGTGCCGTCGAGCCCAAGCGCGACGTTCTCGGCGACGGTGAGATTGTCGAACAGCGAAAAGTGCTGGAACACCATGCCGATGCCGCGGCGGCGCGCTTCCGACGGGCCGGACAGCACGATTCGATCGCCGTGCCAGCGGATCTCGCCGGCAGAGGGCTGGATCAGCCCATAGATCGCCTTCACCAGTGTCGACTTGCCGGCGCCGTTCTCGCCGAGCAGCGCGTGGATTTCGTTCGGCCAGATCTCGATGTCGATGGAATCGTTGGCAAGGAAATCCCCATAGCGTTTGGTGAGTCCCACTGTCCTGAGTAACGGGGACTCGCCGGAATGCAGGCCGTTGGATGTCGGATCTAACATTCGCTGATGCGCTTGCATGGGATGAAGTGCCTTAATACTGGGCTAGTTTGAACCGCTGCGTAAGGTGTGAAAAAGCGTCATCCCTTGCTTAACGCTTCGGCAGAAGGCCGGTCGCGCGAGTCGCGGCTGTTTCGGGGACGCCAGGCGTCCGCAATGGCCCCTTGCACGGCTCTTGCGGTTGCGCGCTGCACGCGGCGGCTGTTGCAAATTTGTGACGGTTCTAGCCAAATCGGAACCCGCTAGGCAGGCCTGACCTGAAGCTGAGCAAAGTCGCGCCACCCGCCTGTATGCATTTCTCCGTGACCACGACGGCCGCCTTCGACAGTCGCGCTTGGGTTATCGCGCCGATGCAAAAGCTAAACAGAATCAAACGGGAATGTTCGGCAAGACGTTGTCCACGGCCGTTGACGATGTCGCATCGGATACCCTCAAAATTCCGCAGTGAAATGCGATACGCTGCCGAAACAAGCGCCATGCCTTGAAAGAAGTTGAGGCTTCTCACTTCGGGACTTCGGCGCAAGTGTCGCTCTCAAGGGACATTAATTTTTGCGTGTCCAAGCTTGGGGGTATTCAGAATGTCGTTTCGTTTCAGGGCAATTGCAGCTGCAGTGCTGTCACTTGCTTCGCTCGCCACCGGTGGTCTGGCGCAGGCTGCGGATCTGCCGGTCAAGGCCGCCAAGAAGGCTCCTGATCTCCCGTTCTTCCTGGTGATCGACGACCGCGTGTCGTTCTCCTGGATGCCCAAGGGCACCGACCCCGGCATGTGGAGCACCCGCCCGGACGGCAGCATCAACGGCACCACCGCCAAGCAGGTCTATTCGTTCACGCACTTCGACCTCTGGGCCTACGGCACCAACTTCTTCACGATCTCGATGTTCAAGTCGGGTCATAACGACCCCGCCTCGCCCTGCGTCGCGCCGGGCGTGACCATCACCGGCGGTGTCGGCAACTGCGCGGGCGCAACCGAGATCTATGGCCTGTTCCGCTCGACCTTCGGCTGGAACGAGCTGTTCAACACCAAGACCTTCACGATGGGGCCGCTGCACAACATCTCGTTTGAAGTCGGTATGGACGCCAATACCGAGAACAACTTCCTTGCGCCTGCCAAGCGTGACGTGGTCGCTGGTCTCCAGTTCGCCTTCGACCTTCCCTACAAGGGCTATATCAACGTCGCTCCGTTGATGTATTGGGAGTTCCTGAACCACAACGCCTTCACCCAGTGCGGCCTGTTCGGTGCCGGCGTCGCGGGCGTGACCTGTAATTCCGACGGCAATGTCAGCTACAACCCGACTTGGGCCGTCGAAGTCAACTACTACATGGACCTCGGCTTCCTGCCGCCGAACATGCAGTTCTGGTCGATCAGCGGCCGCGCCGGCTGGTACGGACCGAAGGGCGACTCGAACGGCCTTCCTGCGCTTTCGGGCACCGGCATTTTCAGCACCAAGTCCAAGACCGAGTTGAACAGCGAACCGATCCGCCTGACCTTCGATGCGTCGAAGGCGGCTTTGGGTGACAAGTACTCGCACTTCGTCGACCTCTGGGTCGCCTACCGCTACTGGCAGAACAAGTTCGGCCTCGACCACAATGCCATGGCTGGCGTCTGCACGGTCGCCGCGACCGGCCAGAGCACCAAGAGCTGCACCGAGTCCACGGTCTACGGTGGTATCACTGTGAAGTTCTGATCGGCTGAAGGTTTCCGAGCTACAACGATGGCGCCGCGCAGCAACGCGGCGTCATCTTGTTTTCTTCACCTCGCCCCGCCTGCGGGGAGGTCGGATTGCATCGTCAGATGCGATCCGGGTGAGGGGGATTCTCCGCGAATCCAACTCTTACGATATTTGCGGAAGCAGCCCCTCACCCCAACCCTCTCCCCGCAAGAGCGGGACGAGGGAGCGCATCGACCCCGCGGCGCCTACTTCGTCCACACGCCGTCGTGCAGCGCTTCGGCCTCGTCTTCGAGCAGCGGTCCGACCACCGTCGTCGGCCGCTGGCCGCTGGCAAAGACCTCACGGCAGGGCAGGTCGAGCGTCGGGTTCTCCGGGTGATTGCCGGTGACGCCGCGCAGGCGGTGCTCGCTGAGGCCATAGACCACGCGGCCGATGCCGGCCCAGTAGATCGCGCCGGCGCACATCGCGCAGGGTTCGGCGGAGGAATAGAGCGTCGCCGTCGCCAGCACCCCGCGGCTCAGCGTGCGGCAGGCCTGAGTGGCCGCAAGGCGCTCGGCATGTGCGGTGCCGTCGTGGTCCGGCATGTAGCCGTTCTCGGCCTCGATCAGCACCTTGCCATCGGCGTCGACGACGATGCAGCCGAACGGATGGTTGCCATGGGCAAGGGAACGGCGGGCGACCGCGAAGGACAGACGCAGGAAATACTCGTCGCGTTCGCTTGCGCCGTCCATCGATGCTCCCACAGCATGATCCGGAAAAGTGTGCAGCGGTTTTCCGAAAAAATCATGCTCAAACGATTAGTCAGTGCCCCGCCATGTGCCGGCCGACCTCGGTAAGATCGGCTTCGCTGGTCCGTGCTTCATACACGAATTCGCCGTGGAACATCACCACCAGCCTGTCGGAAAGTTCTAGCAATTCGTCGAGATCCTCGCTGACCAGCAGCACTGCGGCGCCGCGGTTGCGCGCCGCCATGATCTCGGCGTGGATTTGCGCCACGGCAGCGAAATCGAGGCCGAAGCAGGGATTGGCCGCGATCAGCACCTCGACATCGCCCGCAAGTTCGCGGGCGAGCACGGCACGCTGGACATTGCCGCCCGACAGCGCCGAGATCGGCGTATCCGGGGTGCGGGTCTTGATCTTGTACTGCCCAATCTTCTTCTTCGCGTCGTCGCGGAAGGCGCCGCGGTTGAGCCACCAGCCGCCGCTGGCGAAGGGTGCGCGGTCGAACTCGCGGAAGGCGATGTTGTCCGCAACGCTCATGCCGCCGACGCACGCGTTCTTCAGCGGCTCTTCGGGCAGAAGCGACATCCTGTGGCGCCGCATCTCTTCGCGGCTGGCGTGATAGGGATCGCCTGCGACGCGGATTTCACCGCCCTCCGCTTCGCGCTGGCCGGCCAGGACTTCGACCAGCTGGCGCTGGCCGTTGCCGGAGACGCCGGCGATGCCGACGATCTCGCCGGCACGCACGGTGAGGGAAACGTCATGCACGGCGATGGCGCCGGCATCGTCGAGCGCGCGGACTTTTGCCAGCTCCAACCGCGCCTGTCCGGCTTCGCCGGTCCGCGGCGGCTGCACGGTCAACTCCTCTGCGCCGATCATGGTGCGCGCCATCGCGTCCGGCGTCAGCTCGGCGACCTTGCCGGCACCGGCGAGCTTGCCGCGGCGCAGGATTGTGACCTCATCGGCGAAGGCCATGACCTCGCGGAACTTGTGTGTGATCATCAGGATGGTGAGCTCGCCCTTGACGACCATGTCGCGGAGCATGCCGAGCACCTCGTCGGCTTCGGCCGGCGTCAGCACCGAGGTCGGCTCATCCAGGATCAGGAAGCGGCGCTTTAGGTAAAGCTGCTTCAGGATCTCGCATTTCTGCCGCTCGCCGGCCGAGATATCGGAAACTTTTGCCGAGAGCGGCACCTTGAAGGGCATCCGCGCCAGGAACGCCTCGAGCTCCTTCATCTCCTTCGACCAATCGACCACGGCCGGCACATTGTCGCGCGCCAGCACGAGGTTTTCGGCAACCGTCATGGCCGGCACCAGTGTAAAATGCTGGTAGACCATGCCGAGGCCGAGCGCATGCGCGTCCTTCGGATTGGCGATCGCCTGCTCGCGGCCGCCGACGAGGATGTCGCCTTCGGTCGCGTGGTAATAGCCCATGATGCATTTGACGAGGGTCGACTTGCCGGCGCCGTTCTCGCCGAGCAACGCATGGAACGAGCCGGGCCGCACCTTCAGCTCGACATTGTCCAGCGCAACGAAATCGCCAAAGCGCATGGTCATGGCGATGGCGTCGACGCCGAAGGCGCCGGAGGGCGGAGGCGGTTCGCCGATGATCACGAAATCGCTCCGATGAAAGCATCCGATGTTGAGACGGCGCCGAACACGCCGCCCTGCATCTTGATCATCTTCAGCGCATGGTCGTGGTTGCTCTTGTCGGTCGCGCCGCAGCAATCATGCAGCAGCACGCATTCGAAGCCGCGGTCGTTGGCCTCGCGCATGGTGGTGTGGACGCAGACATCGGTGGTGATGCCTGTGAGGACGATGTTCTCGATGCCGCGCACGCGCAGGATCAGCTCCAGGTCGGTGGCGCAGAACGAGCCCTTGCCGGGCTTGTCGATGATCGGCTCGCCCGGCAACGGCGCGAGCTCTTCGATGATGTCCCAGCCGGGCTCACCGCGCACCAGGATGCGACCGCAGGGGCCGGGATCACCGATGCCGGCGCCGATCTGGCGCGAGCGCCAGCGCTTGTTGGCGGGAAGATCGGAGAGATCTGGGCGATGGCCTTCGCGGGTATGGATGATGTGAAAGCCTTGGCTCCGCATGGCGGCGAGCAGCTTCTTTATCGGCTCGATCGGCGCTCGCGTCAGCGACAGATCATAGCCCATTTTGTCGACATAGCCGCCGATGCCACAGAAATCGGTCTGCATGTCGATGATAATGAGCGCCGTGTTCTCGGGACGGAGATCACCATTGTAAGGCCAGGCGTAGGGCTCCGACTTAATATAACGCTCGGGCATGGTTTTGCTCTCTAGCGGGTGATCGACAATTCGGCCGGGGCTCCGGTCAGCGTGCGTTTCGGCGAGCAGGTGATGATCATGATCGCCAGCGTCAGGATGTAGGGCGCGGCGTTGAAGAGGTGATAGCCGGAGGTAACGCCGACCGATTGCAGTGCCGGTCCGAGCGCCGCGGCGCCGCCGAAGGCGAGCGAGGCCCACAGGCAGAGCAGAGGATCCCAGCGCGCGAAGATCACGAGCGCCACCGCGGTGATGCCTTGGCCCGAGGAGAGGCCCTCGTTCCAGCTCCCGGGATAGAACAGCGATAGGAAGGAGCCGCCGATGCCGGCGAGGAAGCCGCCGACCATGGTCGCGCGCAGGCGGATCAGCAGCACGGAGTGGCCCATTGCACGCGCGGCGTCTGAGCTCTCGCCCGCGGTGCGGATGAGCAAGCCCCAGCGCGTGGTGCGGAAGGCCCAATAGAGGATCGGTGCCAGCGCGACGCCGATCAGGAACAGGACATTGACGCGCAGCGCGGCGCGGAGCTGCGGGATGTCGCTCCACCAGCCGAAATCGATTGCGGGTAGCCGCGGCGCGGTCGGCTCGATCAGCGGCTTGCCGAGATAGAAAGCGAGCCCGGTGCCGAACAGCATTAGCGCGATGCCGACGGCGACGTCATTGACGCGCGGCAGTGAGCAGATGCCGGCATGCAGCGCGCCAAGAAGCGCGCCGGTGATGCCGGCGGCGAGTACGCCCAACCAGGGCGAGCCGGTGAGGTAGGAAATGCCATAGGCGCTCATTGCGCCCATCACCAGCGTGCCTTCAAGGCCGAGATTGATGCGCCCCGAACGCTCGGTGATGCATTCGCCCAGGCTCACGAACAGGAAGGGCGTGGAGACGCGGATGGCGCCGCCGAGCACGGCGAGCGGGACGGTCCAGAGTCCGATCGATCCATCTGCCATCTCAGGATTTTCCCTTCAGGAAACCGATGCGGCCGTACAGGGCATCGCTGGCGAGAACGAAGACGAAGATGATGCCCTGGAGTACCTGGACGGACGCGTCGGGCAGTCCGAGGCGGCGCTGCAACAGGCCGCCGCTGGCGCTGATGCCGCCGAGCAGGATCGCGACGGGAATAATTGCGAGGGGATTTTGCCGCGCCAGGAAGGCGACAAGAATCCCGGTGAAGCCATAGCCGGCCGCGAGATTGGCGTTAGTGCGGCCCTGCACGGCCGCAACCTCGACCATGCCGGCAAGTCCAGCGGCACCGCCGGCGAGGAAGCAGATGGTCAGGATGAGCTTGCTGACGCCGAGGCCGACGATCTTGGCGGCGCGGATATTGCCGCCTGCCACGCGCGCGGCGAAGCCGAACACGGTGTGATAGATCAGGATGTAAGCCGCGATCGCGGCGATCAGGCCGAAGACCAGGCCCCAATGCACGTCGGTGCCGGGGATCGAGCCGATCATGTTGGCGGCGCCGATCTCGCGGGTTGACGGCTTGTTGAGGCTCGCGGGGTCGCGCATCGCGCCTTCGACGAGATGGTTGAGGATCGCGAGCGCGATGTAGACCAGCAGCAGGCTCGAGATCGTTTCGTTGACGCCGCGATATTGGCGTAGCGCGCCCGCCAACATGATCCACAAGCCGCCGCCGATGACGCCGGCGCAGACCATGGCGATCTGGATGACGAGTGGCGGCATGCCCTGGAGTGCGAGCGCCGCGCTCGTCGCCGACAGCGCGCCGATCAGCAATGCGCCTTCGCCGCCGATGATGACCATGCCGAGTTGCGCCGGCAGCGCCGTGCAGAGCGCGGTGAGGATCAGGGGCGCAGCACGCGTCAGCGTGTTCTGCCAGGAGAACCAGGTGCCGAAGGCGCCGTAGTACATGTAGAAATAGAGGTCGAGCGGGTTCTTGCCGAACAGCATGACGAAGATGCCGAAGACCACGAGCGCGCCGGCAAGCGCCGCGCCCGGGATCAGGATATATTCGATCGTGCGGCCGTGGCGTTGGAGAAACCCCGGGTTGGCGGCCGGGGCAATTGTCCCGACCGCCTCGGCAGAATCTGCCGCTTCTGCTGTCACGAAGTCGCTCCGATCACGCCCTCGACGAGGTAGTCCATCTTCTCGAGCTCGGGATCCTTCTGGCCGCGATCGGTGCCGGCCGCGATCACCGTCTTGCCCTTGTTGTCGACCAGCCCACCCTTGAAGATGGCGTAGCCTTCGGCCGAGAGGAATTTTGCCTTGACCTCGTCGGCGTGCTTGCGCGCCTCGGCAGAGACTGCTTCGCCATAGGGCGAGGTCTTGACGATCTCCTCCTTGAGGCCGCCGCGGTAGAAGTTCGCAATGCTTTCGCCGGCGGCGATCATCTTCACAAACTTCGGATAGAGCGCTTCCCAATTCCATTCCGCGCCGGTCAGATACGCCTTCGGCGCAAGCGGCGACTGGTTGGTGTGATAGCCGCAGACGAAGGCGCCGCGGCGGGCGGCGTTCTCGACCATGGTCTTGGGGCCGTCGACGTGGCAGGTGAGAACATCGACGCCCTGGTCGATCAGGCTGTTGGTGGCCTCGGCTTCCTTGACCGGCATCGACCAGTCACCGGTGAAGATCACCTGCGTCGTGGCCTTCGGATTGGCGAGTTTTGCACCGAGAGCGAAGGCGTTGATGTTGCGCAGCACCTGCGGGATCGGTTTCGCAGCGACGAAGCCGAGCTTGCCGCTCTTGGAGGCGTAGCCGGCGACGATGCCGGAGATGTACTGGGCTTCGTCGATATAGCCGAAATAGCTGCCGGCGTTCTTCGGGTCCTTGTCGGTCCAGAGGCCGCCGCAATGCTCGAAGCGCAGCTTCGGGAACTTGTTGGCCATCTTGATCATGTGCGGATTGTAGTAACCGAACGATGTCGGGAAGAGCAGGGTGGCGCCATCGAGATTGATCATGGACTCGATCGTCTTCTCGACCGCGTCGGTCTCCGGCACCTTCTCTTCCTCGACAACCTTCAGTCCGGGAAGCTTCTTCAGCGCCGCCGCGCCCTGCGCGTGGGCCTGGTTGTAGCCGTAGTCGTCGCGCGAGCCGACATAGATGAAGCCGATGGTCGTGTCGGCCGCGAAGGCCGGGCGGGCGCCAGCCGCCGCGCCGAGGGTCAGGGCGGCACCGCCCTGCAACAAGTGACGTCGTGAAATCCTGCCAAAATCCATTGCTTGCTCCCCTTGGCGGCTGGACCGCCCTAATCTCGCGGCTGCGCCGGTCTGGCGGAGCCCGGAACTGGATGTCGCAAGCTTCGTGCCAGAGACTCTGGAGCGGGCATTTCGGTATAGGCAATTGAAAACTATAAGATATATCTGCTGCTGAAATCCTGATCAGGAAACCGGCAGATTAAATTATGAGCAGTATTGTCCGATTGTATGCAAGGTAGTTAAGCAGTCTTAACTCGCACTCGCATGTACATGAGGGCACCGGGGCGGTCGGCCGACCACCCGCATTCATGCTAACCACGCGCTGACTTGAAGCGGCGCCGGCGGCCTGAATTCGCTGGCACCGAACTTGTATCGATTGGGGTTGCGACCGCGGCGCGGTCTCCAGAATGGAAAGCTTGACCGAGATGGCTGCCGTGACTGCCGTTGAACATGCATCGCTCGGCGAGGAGATCGTGCGCCGGATCAACGAGCTTGCGGCGATCTCGGAAGAAGACGGCAAGCTCACCCGGATCTATCTCACGAAGGAACTGCGCACAGCCTCGGACCTCATCCTTGGCTGGATGCGTGAGGCCGGCATGAGCGCGCATCTCGATGCGATCGGCAATGTCTGCGGCCGCTACGAAGGCGAGCGGCCGGGGGCGCCCTGCCTGATGCTCGGCTCGCATTACGACACGGTACGTGACGCCGGCAAATGGGATGGGCCGCTGGGCGTGATCACGGCGATCGCCTGCGTCGCCGCGCTCAACCGGCGCGGCAAGCGCCTTCCGTTTGCGATCGAGGTGGTCGGCTTTGCCGACGAGGAAGGCGTGCGCTTCGCCTCGACCCTGCTCGGCAGCCGTGCGGTCGCCGGCACTTTCGACGAGAGCGTCTTGAACACGCGCGACCGCGACGGCGTGTCGATGCGCGATGCGCTTATCAAGTTCGGCCTCGACCCTGACCATATCGGCGCGGCCGCGCGCGCGCGGCGCGAGCTGCTGGCCTATCTTGAATTGCACATCGAGCAGGGGCCGGTGCTCGAAGCCCGCAATCTCCCTGTCGGCGTCGTGACCGCGATCGCGGGTGCGACGCGGCTGGCGGCCCGGCTCACCGGCATGGCTGGGCATGCCGGCACCGTGCCAATGGCGCTGCGCCGTGACGCGCTCAGTGGTGCTGCCGAATGCATTGGCGCGATCGAGCAGTTTTGCCGGACCGACGAGGGGGGCCTGGTTGGCACCGTCGGCTATATCCAGGCGAGGCCCGGCGCGACCAATGTCATTCCGGGCGAAGTATCCTTCACCATCGACATGCGCGCGCCGACCGACATGCATCGCAAGCGCGCGGTCGCCGACGTCGTCCGCCAGATCGAAGCGATCGCAAGGCGCCGGCAGCTGGCGCTTCAGCTCGACGTCACCCATGAGAACCGCACCGCACCTTGCGCGCCCTGGCTGAAGGAACAGATCGCACAGGCGATCGCCGCCGAAGGTTTTTCCGCATTCGAGCTGCCGAGTGGAGCAGGGCACGACGGCATGGCGATGATCGATATCGCTGATGTCGGCATGATCTTCGTCCGCTGCCGCGGCGGCATCAGCCATCATCCGGACGAGCATGTCGAGCTGGCGGATGCCGACGCCGGCGCACGGGTGCTGCTGCGGGTGGTCGAGAATTTCAGGCCGCGAGTGGGCTAAGCCCCCCGCAAGTCACCGGGTAGAGATACGAATCAGGCAGGGCTAGAATAGCGACTGCCCAGCTCCGGGATCACCAGACATCGGCCGACCTACACAGATGAACAGCGATATTTCCCTTTCATCCCATCGAGAGAACCGGTTTTACCAGGGCATGGCCGCGACCTTTGTCGCGAATGCGCTCCAGGCGGTCAATTTTCTCGGTGATCGCTTCCTGAGACAGTCGCATCATTCCTTGTCAGTCATCGAGGACCTTTACCGGCACTCGATGGACAGCGCCTTCTCGGTGACCGAGGCGTTCCTCGTCACGGGCGCACCGCACGCCTCAGCCTATTACCCGCGCGACTTTGCCTGGTTTTATCCCGACGTTCTCGACCCCGAGACCATCATGGATGCGCAGGACGCGGTGCGCCGGGCGCGCCTGCTCGAAAAGAGCGTGCGCCTGCTGCTGGAGGCGGTTCGCGCCGACGTCGTGACGACGACCATCGTTCCGGCGGGACGCGGCCGGTATCTCGGCGTGAACTATTTCTCGCGTCCTTCGGACACGCTGCTCGGCATTCTCGCTGGCCTCCGGCAGATGCTCTCCGCCGAGGCGCGGGCGTCGTCCTATCTGGCGATGTCGCAATGCGCGCATGCCGGCCGTCTGCTGCTGGCCGAGTACGGCGGCGATCTGAAGCGCACAATCCTGAAGCTCGCAAGCGAGCTCGAGCCGTTCGAGGCTGACGGCGCCGGATATTTGCTGTGCGATGCCAGCGGGCCTCGCTCTGCGGCAACGGACACCCGCGCCGAGCGCCGGCGTTTTGTCACCAATGCCTGCGTCTACACGACCTTCGTGTGGGGCGTGCAGCTCGGTGTGGTCGACGAGAACGAGCTGAAGCGGCTGCTTGGGCGCGACCTCGGGCAGTATAAGCGGGACCTGCTCCGGCTGTTCGGCAAGGACGGCTATATCAGGCATTCGCTGGATGGACCGGCTGGCACGCCGGTGTCCCTGGTCGCGCTGGATTTCGTCAGCGTGCATCGCGGCTTCTGGGACATGAGCGATGCCAGCGAACGCGCGTTGTTTGCGGCCACGACGGATTTGATCATTGCCGAGCCGCGTTTCCGCATCCCCAGCACGTTCCACTTCCTGGTGTCGGCGGATAATCCGCGGAACAAGATGATCCACAAGATCGCGGCGCCGGCCTATCAGGGGCGCTCGTCCTGGCCGACCTTCAACGTCGAGTTCGCGGACCGCATGCTGGACTTTGACGAGTTCGCGGGGAGCGACACCTACCGCGCCTGCGCGCAAGGGATATTGAAGGACATTCGCACTGCGACCGAAGTCCACGGCGGCTATCAGGAGCTGATCTCCGAGCAGGGCCTGAAATACCGCACCTGGGCCTATAAAGGTGCCGTGGCGCATTCCTGGTTTCCGCGTTTCCTGTCCGTCTGGAGCAGGGCGTCCGGAACGCCCTTGCTCCATTGGAATGATTGAAGGCGCCTCAACGAGTTTGCGGTTTCCCGCTCGCTCCGGGCCCTTCATGCGATCGAACCTCGGGTGAGATCGCCGGCAAGCCATTGGCAGCAATTCATAAGCGACGGCCAGTTGCGACAACGTGTCTCTGCACGTTGTCATAATCGCGTAATCCAAGTGACATCCTCGCGCAGCACTTCTGACAAGTGCGCCCCCTAGCTTGAAGTGCACTGAAACAATCTTTCAGCCTTCAGAAAAGAACAAAGGGGTGTGCAATGCTTTCGAGAATGACACGACGTCTACGCGATCGCACCGTGGTCACCGCCGCGATCCTGTCGCTGATGGGATATGACGTTTATGCGGCCGACGCCAATTCGCTCGGGGGGAGCAACAGGAACGGCGATCGGACCGAGTCGCCGATCAAGCATGTGATCGTCATCCTCGGCGAAAACCGTACCTTCGACCACGTCTTCGCGACCTATGAACCGCACCGCCCGGGCGAGCGTGTCGACAACCTCCTTTCCAAGGGCATCATCACCAAGGATGGCTTGCCCGGACCGAACTACGCCAAGTCGGCGCAATTCTCCGCCGTGGTCAACAACACCTACTCCATCAACCCCGGCCAGAAGGCCCCTTACAACAACACGACCAACAAAGTTCAGGCGCCGGGAACCTCCTACGCGCCGCAATCCTGCTACACATCCGTCGATCAGGCCGCGCTCAATGGTCCGGGATGTCTCGCTACTCTGCAAGTCGCGGCGCAGGCCGACTATGGCCTCAGTAAGCAGGACCTGCCGCTGCTGACGACTGGCGCGACCGGTCTGCCCGGCAATTCGCCGGACTCGCGCGTCCTGGATTTCGACAATCTGCCGAATGGTGCCTATCCGCTGGTGACACTGGCACAGGCCGGCGAAACTCCCACCAGCCTTTACAAGACCTACGGCGGCAGCCCGGTGCACCGGTTCTACCAGATGTGGCAAGAGCTAGACTGCGACGTCGCCAAGGCCACGCACCATAATCCGAGCGGCTGCCAGGCCGATCTCTTCACCTTTGTGGAATCGAGCGTCTCCTCGGGGAGCAACGGCAATCCGACCCCGCACGCGCTGAAGGAAGGTGCGATCGCGCTCGGCTTCTACAACGTCGCCAGGGGCGACGCGCCTTATCTGACCGAGCTTGCGCGCAAGTACACGCTCAACGACAATTTCCATCAGAGCGTAATGGGTGGCACGTTCGCCAATCACATGATGATAGGCTACGCCGATGCTCTCTATTATGCCGACGACAAGGGCGATCCCGCTAAGCCCGACCACGTCCTGGTCCCCGGTTCCAATCCGCCGCAATATGTCAACGAGGTCGAGAATCCCAACCCGGCGCCTGGCACGAACAACTGGTATCTCAACGACGGCTACGGCGGTGGCAGCTATTCGAACTGCGCCGATCCGAGCCAGCCCGGCGTTGGCGCCGTCGTCACCTACCTCAACGCCATCCATGTGTCGCCGCGTTGTGCGCCTAACGCTTATTATCTCCTGAACAACTACGTTCCGGCCTATATCGGCAGCGGTGCCACCGACCCGATCAACAACGGTCCGTTCACCTTGCCGCCTGTCATCAAGCAGCGGCATATCGGCGATGCGCTGACCCAGGCCGATGTCTCCTGGGCCTATTTCGGCGAGCGTTGGAATGACTTCAAGACCGCCCCCGGAGAAGGCACCAATTTCGGCGCGCTGGACCCGGTCGCCTATCTCTATTGCAACATCTGCAATCCGTTCCTGTTCTCCGCCTCGGTCATGACCAATGCGGCACAGCGCAATGCGCATATGAAGGACACACTCGATTTCTACGACGCCATCGCGGACGGTAATCTTCCGGCCGTGTCGTTCGTCAAGCCGAGCACTTTCAACGACGGTCATCCGTCGTCGTCGCGTGTGGATATTTTCGAGGCGTTCACCAAGAACATCGTCGACAAGGTGAAGTCCAACAAGGAACTTTGGAAGTCGACCGCCGTCGTCATCACCATGGACGAAGGCGGCGGCTACTACGATTCCGGCTATATCCAGCCGGTCGACTTCTTCGGCGACGGCACACGGATTCCGTTGCTGGTCGTGTCGAAATATTCGCGCGGCGGACACGTGTCGCATGAATATGGCGATCACGTCTCCATCACCAAGTTCGTTGAGCGCAACTGGCATCTCAAGCCGCTCGGGCCCAAGACGCGCGACACGTTGCCCAACCCTGTAGCCTCGGATGACAATCCCTACGTTCCCGTCAACCGGCCTGCGATCGGCGATCTCTTCGGCAATTTCAATTTCGCCGATCGTCGCGACGATGATCGTGACGATGAGTGATCACAACTCATAATCTTAGACTTGTCGACCCGGAGGCTGACTGGCCACCGGGTCGATTTCTCATCACTCTTCGTTGCATGGAGTGTTTCGCGTGAATGTTACTCTCGCGGGGAGCGCCGCTTCGATCGATGCGGCGCGCGATGCGTTTGCCGGAGGCAAACTGGATGTCGCCGAGCAGATCTGCGCGGGCATTCTCGGACGGAATCCTTCCGAGTGGCGTGCCTGGGCATTGCTGACAGAAACTGCGCTGCTGCGAGGCCGGCACGATGCAGCAGCCGTCAGCGCCGATCGCGCCGTCGCACTCGCGCCGACGAATCCGATTGCGCTGGTATTGCGCGCGAAATGCCTGTTCATGACCGGCGAGACACGTCAGGCCTGTGCGGCGACGGACGTCGCGGCACGGCATCTCGACGATACGCCGGATGCGCTCGATGCGGTTGGCGCGATGTTTGGTCTGCTCGGGCTACAGCAGCGGGCGAGAGAGCTCTTTCGTCGCGCCGTCCTCGGGCGGCCGGGCGTGCCGCAATATCTCTTCAACCTGGCTGCTGCCGAGCGGATGATCGGCGCACTCGGCGATGCCGAAGCGCATTGCGATGCGGCCGTTGCCTGCGACCGCCATTACGGCCTTGCGCACTATTTGCGATCGGACCTGCGTATTCAGAGCTCCAATCACAATCATATCGACGAGATGGAAGCGCTGATCGGTGAGGGAGGTTTGTCCACCTCGAGCGAAATCATGCTTCGTTTTGCGCTCGGCAAGGAATACGAGGACGTGGGACTCTGGGGGCGCGCCTTCGATCATGTCGAGGCGGGCTGCGATTTGCAGCGTCGATCGCTTCCTCGTGATCCGGCCGCCGAAATTACCGAGATCGATGCCATAATCCAGGCGCACACGCGATGCTGGATCGATGCAGCGCCGAGCGGCTATGCCGACGCTGCGCCAGTCTTCGTCACCGGCCTGCCGCGCACCGGCACGACGCTGGTGGAGCGAATCATCGCGAGCCACTCGGCGATGCATTCCGCAGGCGAGACCGGCGCGTTCGCGGCCGAGATGCGCCGCGCGATGGCGAAGGGTCCGGGCGTCCGCGACCCCGAAGGCATCGGCAGGCGCTATCTGGATTCAGCCGCGGCGCTTCGCGTGCCGGTCAATGTGCGTTTCATCGACAAAACGCTGGAGAACTACCTTTATTGTGGCCTCATTCACGCGGCGCTTCCGTCCGCGAAGATCATCCTCGTGCAACGGCATCCGATCGATTCGTGCTGGGCGATCTACAAGGCGCACTTCCGCGGGAAGTTCTCGTTCTCATATCAGCAGACCGAGCTTGCGGAGTATTATCTGGCGTACCGCCGTCTGTCGCGGCACTGGCGCGCTGTGCTGCCGCCGGATGTGCTCATGGAAATCAACTACGAGGATATTGTGCGGGATCAGACGGCGGCAAGCCAGCACATCATCCGCTTTCTCGGGCTGCCCTGGGAAGATGGGGTGATGCGCTTTCATGAAAGCCCGGCGCCATCGGCAACAGCCAGTGCCGTACAGGTGCGCCGACCGGTCTACGCCTCCTCGGTCGGCAAATGGCGTCACCATGCCGATCGGCTGAAACCGCTGCGCGAGCGCCTGGCGCGCGAGATTCCGGAGGCGGAGCTGGCATGACAACGCTGCGACCATCGCTGCTCCTTTTGACCGCGTCTGCCGTTCTCCTGGCCTTCGGTCAAGCTGCGTCGGCCGAAGTGAAGGTCGGAGGTAGGCCGGAGGCCGTGCACCTCGAAGTCCACGACGCTTCGCTCCAGGATGTGCTGGCTGCGCTGCAAGAGCACTTCAATCTGCGTTATCGCACCATCGATGCGCTCGATACGCAGACCACGGGGGTCTTCGATGGACCACTGCGGCGGGTGGTGGCTCGGCTCCTCAGCGGTCATGATTATGCGATGCAGGTTACCGCCGACGGCGTCGACGTGCTGGTGCTGGCGGCGCAGCGATCCAGCACCGCCGTGTTCGCTGCGGTAACGCCGGCGAATGCAGCCAGGCCCCCGCTAACAGCAGCGGAGCGCAGCCATTTTGAGCGTGGGCACTTGCGCTAAGCGCCGCGGCCTAGCCCTCGGTCACGTCGACGAGCTCGCCGCCCCCGAGAACCTTGGTTGCCTTGGCGCGGTCGAGGTCGCCTTCCCAGGCGGCCACGACGACCGTCGCAACGCAATTGCCGATGAGGTTGCCGACTGCGCGGGCCATGCCGATGAACCAGTCGACCGACAGCACCAGCACGAGGCCGATCGCCGGAATGCTCGGCACTGCGTTCAGCGTCGCGGCCAGGATCACGATCGCCGAGCCCGGTACGCCATGCGCGCCCTTTGACGTGATCAGGGAGACGCCCAACACCAGCAGAAGATCGCCGAACGACAGTGGCGTGTTGGTGGCCTGCGCGATGAAGACGACGGCAAGCGTCAGGTAGATCGAGAAGGCGTCGAGGTTGAAGGAATAGCCGGTCGGAATGACGAGGCCGACGACGGAATCCTTCACCCCCATCCGCTCCAGCTTCTTCATGATCTGAGGAAGCACCGCGTCGGAGGAGGCGGTCGCGAGCACGATGGTCAGCTCCTCGCGCAGGTAGGAGAGGAACTTGAGGATGTTGATGCCGGCGAGTGCCATCACGCTGCCGAGCACGCCGAGGACGAAGATGCCGACCGAGACGTAGAACAGCATCACCAGCGAGACCAGCTGCTTCAGCGAACCGACGCCATATTTGCCGACCGTGTAGGCGACCGCGCCCAGCACGCCGAGCGGGGCGACGCGGACGATCAGCCCCATGACGCGGAACAGCACGGTTGACGCCGCGTCGATAATCGACGTGACGAGCTTGCCCTTTTCTCCACCGACCAGCGCGAGGCCGACGCCAAACAGCACCGCGAAGAACAGCACCTGAAGCACGTCGTTGCGTGACAGCGCGTCGAACGAAGTGCTGGGAATCACGTTGAGCAGGAAGGAGCCGATGCCGGCGCCTTGCAGCTTGTGGGCGTTGTCGGCATAGGTGTTGAGCGCCTTGGCATCGAGCGTCGAGGGATCGATGTTCATGCCATGGCCGGGACCGAAGAGGTAGGCGAGGATGAGCCCGACAACGAGCGCCACGGTGGTCATCACCTCGAAATAGAGCAACGCCTTGACGCCGACCCGCCCGACCTTCTTGAGATCGCCGGCGCCGGCAATGCCGTGCACGACGACGCAGAACACGATCGGCGCCACGATCATCGAGATCAGCTTCAGGAAGGCGTCGCTGAGGATCTTGAGGCTGATGGCGAAGTCCGGGGCGACCACGCCGAGGATGATGCCCAGGATCAGCGCCGCCAGAACCTGGACGAACAGCGAGGCGTAAAGTGGCTTGCGCTCTGCGGCCGGGGCCGCGGCAATGGTCGACATGACAAATCCCCCGTTTCAACGACGTCTTGATCGTTAATAGGAGCAACAACCGTGCCAGAATGTCGCGTCTTTTGCAGAAAGCGGGCTATTCGGCCGCTTTCGCCGTCTTGCCGTACATCCGGCTCGGGGTCGGGAACCCGCAGGAGCTGCCGTCGGTGACCTTGACCTGATCTTCCCATGGCAGCCGGTAGGTGCCCGCGACCATGTCCTGCATGAAGGTGTAGGGGCAGTCCATCGCGCCGCCCGTCACCGCGACATAGCCGCGGTGCCAAAGCTGGTAGATGTTGTTTTCGACGCCCCAGTTGATGCGGGCCTCGCGCACGAGATCGGGTCGCACTTCTGCTGTGATGATCTCGTCGGCCCGGCCGTTGGTGCCGTGCGCCAGCACGGTGCCGTCGAAATTGACGATCATGCCTTCGCCCATGGAATCGAACGAACCGTCCGAGCCGCACATGCAGACGTTGGCCGTGACCATCAGGTTCTGGAACGAATTGGCCTGGTTGGTGAAGCGCCAGGCGTCGCGGATCGGCGCAGTGTAGCCAGCGGTCCGGATCATGATCTCAGCGCCCTTGTAGGCGCATTCGCGCGCCATCTCCGGGAACATGCCGTCATGGCAGATGATGAGCGCGATCTTCGCCCCGTTCGGGCCTTCGATCACGGGAATGCCGATATCGCCCGGCTCCCACGGCTCGACCGGAATCCAGGGATGGAGCTTTCGGTAATAGAGCTTGATCTCGCCGTGATCGTCGATGATCAGGCCCGAATTGTAGGGATTGCCGTGCGGGTTGAACTCCATGATGGAGAAGCAGCCCCAGATATTGTTGTCGATGCAGGCCTTCTTGAATGCCGCGACCTCGGGCCCGTCGAGCCGGCACATGATCTCGGGATTGGTGTCCATCGAGAGGCCGTGCAGCGAGTATTCGGGGAACACCACCAGATCCATGGTGGAGAGATTGCGGCGCGCCTTGCCGACCATCCAGACGATGCGCTCGGTCTGCTTGGCGAGATCGGCCTTGGTCACGACGACCGGCAATTGCAATTGAACCAGTCCGATGACCACGCCCTCAGGCGATTTGTTCAACCCGCCCAGCCCGTTCATGATCAGCTCCCTCCGTCGGCTTCCTTGCCATCCGCGCGACGCCGTTGCGCGCAGTTCTCGGCAGAGCAAATCCGATTTTGGCAGCGCGCAAAAGTCCATTTTTCAGGCGGCAGGCATAGCCGTGCCCGCATGGGCCGCCCGGCCCCAGAGCATGCCGACGCCCATTGTCGCGGCGGGGTGTGCCTCAAGTCTCGGCTTGACCCTCCAATCCGCCTGATGTCAGACTTATGACATGAGTACAGCAAAGCGACATGTCGCCAGCCTTCGCGACGAATATGCCGAGATGACGCGGCAGCGCATCGTCGCGGCTTTTGTCGAGACGCTGGAGGACGAGGCGGCCGACGACATTTCCATGGCCGCGGTCGCCAAGCGCGCAAAAGTGGCCGAGCGAACCATCTATCGGCACTTCAAGACCCGCGCTGAGCTGTTTGCGGCGGCCGGCGAGTGGATCGAGGACAACGTCTTCAGCTATATTCCCTTCACCTCGCCCGACGAGCTGCCGGAGATTTTCCGCAAGCTCTGCAAGCGGTTCGACCGTCATCCGAACCTGGCGCGCGCGATTGCGATGACGCGGGCCGGCCGCCGGGTGCGTGCCGGCTTCCGGCGGCACCTGATCGAGCAGCATCGCAAGGCGATGGCGCCGCTGGCGCGGCACCTCCCCGCAAAGGAGGTCCGCCAGGCGGAGGCGGTCGCGTCCTATCTCAACAACGTGCTGGCCTGGAATGCGATGCGTGAGGACTTTGGCATGTCCAGCGTCGAGATCGCCGACACGGTCGAGTGGGCGCTCACGACCCTTTTGAACGATGTCCGTCAGCGCGATGCCGCTGCGGCGCGCAACGGCAAGGCCGGCAGATCGCCGCGCAAGCGAACCACCGCGCGCGAGAGCGCCGGCGTAGAGTGAGGCAGGCCATGAATGCAATCCCCGACGACCTCCTGATCAACGCGCCCGACGAGGTTCGCATCCGCCAGGACCTGGTGCTGACGGCGCTCGGCCGGCGCCCGGCCGATCGCTCCTTGCGGGTCGGCAGATTGCTCGATGTGCACAGCCGCACCTGGAGCGAGGATCAGGAGATCGTCTTCAAGGGCCGGCGCATTGCCTGGGTCGGGCCGGCCGGCAGCTATCCCGGCGAGGTCCGCGAGCGCGTGCATCGGCCGGATCTTGCGGCCGTCCCCGGCTTCGGCGAGGTGCACAAGCACATCGAAAGCTCGCATCTGACGCCGGAATGGGAGGCGGCACTGGTGCTGCCCCATGGCAATACCTGGACTTGCGAGGCGAGCCACGAGTTCTCCAACGTCAACGGCGCGCGCAATCTCGAATTCTGGTTCGAGGCACGGCGCCGCGGCTCGCCGCTCAAGATCTTTCCGCAGCCGGGATCGGCGGTGCCGCCGACGGCCTACGAATGGGGTGGCGGCTGGTATGGCCACGATGAGCAGGCGCGTTTCATGAGCGAGAGCCTGATGGTCACCGGGCTCGACGAGGTCATGGATTGGCCGGCGGTGTGGAATCCCGACAATCCCTCCTACAAGCGGCTCTGGGGCATGATCGAGGCGACGTTCGCAGCGCGCGGCGTCGTCGAAGGCCACGCCTCCGGCCTGCGGGATCTGCCTTCCATCAACGCCTTCGCCGCGGCGGGGCTCGCCTCCGACCACGAAGTGCAGACTCCGGAAGAGACCTGGGACAAGCTCACCCGCGGCTTGTTCGTCGAGCTGCGTGTCTACGCGATGGATGAGATCGTGAAATGGCTGCTCGCGAAGGGTCTGCAGGACTGGTCGCAGATCGCGTTCACCACCGATGACCGCAGTGCCAGCCACACGCTCGAGCTCGGCGCCAGTGATCACAATGCGCGGGTTGCGATCGAAGCCGGTCTTGCGCCTGAAATCGCAATCCAGTGTCTCACCATCAACCCGGCGCGGCATATGCGCATCACGCCGTTCGTCGGCAGTCTGGCCCCGGGGCGTTTCGGCGACGTCGTGCTGCTCTCGGACGTCGCCAAGCTCGCGATCGCCGAGGTGTGGGCCGATGGCGCGCAGGTCTCCGAGGGCAAGCGCTATCTTGGTCAGGTGCCCGAAATCCAGTGGCCGGATTGGGCAACGAAGACGATCAACATCAAGCGCTCGATCAAGCCTCAGGATTTCGAACTGCCGGCCGCGCCTGGCCGTGCCACGATGAAGGCGGCGGTGATCCGTCCCTTCCATTGGCATCCCGACTTCTACACTCTCGAGCTGCCGGTCCGTGACGGTGCCGTGCAGCGAGACGAGAGCGAGGCCATCACCAAATTCGCCATCGTCGATCGCTTCTCCGGCGATGGGCGCATCGCAAAGATGTTCTGGCGCGGCTGTGGTCCGCGTACGCCGGAGACGGCGGTTGCCTGCTCGGTGGCGCACGACAAGCACAACATCTGGGTGGTGGGCTCGTCCGACGCGGCGATGGCAAAGGCGGTCAACGCGCTGATCGAGCTTCAGGGCGGCTGGGCGCTGGTGCGCGAGGGCGAGCTCGTTGCCACCGTGCGTTTCGAGGTCGGCGGGCTGATGAGCTGCCGTTCGGCGCAGGCGCTCGATGACGAGATGCAGGCGCTTTATGCGGAAGGTCGGAAGGTCGACTGGATGTACGAGCCGACGTTCCGGCCGCGCTGGTATCCGGGATTTCCGGAGAGGCTCATGTTTGCGACGCTGACCTGTGCGCCCTGGAGCTGGGTGCTGGTGGCGCCGTGCGAGCAGGCGCCGCTCGGCTTCATCAATGTGCAGACCGGCGAAGCGCACCCGGTGGTCTGGTAGGGGAGAACTGGGATGAACGAGATGACGAAGCCGCAAGCCGCTCCTGCCGAGCCGGCACCGCGCGCAGCCTCGGGACTGCTTGATCGTACCTTTGACCTCACCGGGCGTGGCACGAGCGTCGGTCGCGAGGTGATGGCCGGCGCGACGACGTTCGCGGCGATGGCCTATATCATCGCCGTCAATCCTGCGATCATGTCCAACGCTGGGATGGACCGTGCCGATCTCGTCAGCGCCACCGCGCTCGCCGCGATCGTCGGCTCGGTGATGATGGGGCTGTGGGCCAATCTGCCGCTTGCGGTAGCACCCGCGATGGGCTCGAACGTCATCTTCACCTATGTCATCGTCAAGCAGATGGGGATGCCCTGGCAGGGCGCACTCGCCATGGTCGCCTTCACCGGCGTGCTGTTCCTGATCCTCAGCCTGTCGAAGCTGCGCGAGAAAGTCGCAAAGGACGTGCCGGAAGCGCTGAAGATCGGCATCCAGGCTGCGGTCGGCACTCTCATCGTCTTCATTGCGCTACGGGGCGCCGGATTCGTGGTCCAGAACCCGTCGACCTATGTCGCCATGGGCTCCTTGCGCAGCCCGCCGGTGCTGCTGACGCTGTCCGGCCTCCTGCTCACGCCGGTGCTGGTGGCGCGCCGGGTGCCGGCGGCGCTGATCCTGTCGATCGCGGTGCTCACGCTGATCGGCTTCTTCGTCCCAGGCGCCAACGGCAAGATGGTGACGTCAGTGCCATCAGCCATCATGGCTTGGCCGCGCTGGCCGACCAGCACCTTCATGGCGCTCGACATCGGCTATCTCTTCAGCCACTTCGTCGTGGCCCTGCCGCTGCTGTTCTATTTCCTGTGCGCCGAATTCTTCTCGACGCTGGGCACGCTGATCGGCGTGACGGGGGCCGCCAATTTGCGCAAGCCCGATGGCTCGATCCCGAATGCTACCGCCGCCTTTGCGACCGACGCGACGGCTTCCATCGTCGGACCGTTGCTAGGGACCTCCGTCGTCACGGCCTACATCGAATCCATCACCGGCGTGCAGGCCGGCGGTCGCACCGGCCTGACCTCGCTGACAGTTGCGGGATTCTTCTTCCTTGCACTGTTCTTCTGGCCGATCTTCGTCATCATCCCGCCGCAAGCGACCGCGCCCGCACTGGTGCTCGTCGGCGTGCTCATGATGCAAGGACTTGCCCGCATCGACATGACCGATCTCGTCAACGCGGTTCCGATCGTGCTGACGCTGCTCGTCACCGTGCTGACCAACAACCTCATCAACGGAATGGCGCTGGGCACGCTGAGCTACATCGCTCTCGAAGTGGCGGTCGGCCGGCGGTCGCAGATTCCGGCGATGGTGTGGGGACTCGGGGTCGTGTTCGTCGCATACGCGATCGTGATCGCACAGATCTTTTGACGCGTGCGTCAAGCCGCGAGGTCCAGCAGTCGACACGATCCGCGCACGAGCACCTTGCGTCCGATGGGGGTCATCGCGGGCACGCCATCATCAATGACAACGAGACCAAGCTTGACCAGGCTGTCGACGAGATAGGCCTTCGCGAGGCGATTGTTCGCTACGGGATTACGAAGTGTGCGCAGGGCTGCCCATTGATCCGGCGAAAGATCGAAGTCGAAATCGTCGTTCATGTTGCCTCAAGCGATAGTCACGTTCGCGCGCCCCTGTTAGCGGCGCTGCATGAAGACCGTGCGACGACAATGAGTCGGGAATTCGGTGAGCTGTTTAGAATTTCTCTTCACGAATTGCCGCAGTCTATTGCGCCACAATAGTTAAGATCGCCCGGACATGATGATTGTCCCGATCATTGATCACTAATTGATGATCTTCTTGATGTTGCGCTGCGGCGGCCGCAGTGCATGGGAAGCGCTGCTGTCTCATTCTGCGTCGCGATATGCATGGAAACGGTGAGACACCGGGTTCGTGATTCTGCTACGCTGATTCACGGGGAATGGCTTCACACGACAAGGAGTGTGAGTGCATGAACAGGCTGGTGGAGATTCGCAGTCAGGAATCCCTGTGTCGCGAGCGTGCGGCGCGCGATTTTGAGCGTCGGGTTTTCTGGCTTACACAGGCCCGGGAATGGGAACAGCGCGCGCTCGACGAAATTGCCTATCACTTTCGCGAGTGCAATGTCGTTCATGCGGAGCTTGCGCGAAGCTGATGTTGGCGTGAGCTGGGGACTTACTGGTAAGTCGCAACGATATCGGAGACCGCGCGCTCGAGCTGCTGCGCGGTGGCGCACTGCCGCACCACGCTGCAAAAGGTCGCATAGCGCGGCATCTCGGAATCGCCAAAGCCCCAGGCGAGCCGTCCTTCGGGGTTGAGCCAGACCAGTCGCTTCGATCGTTCGGAGACGCGGCGCAGAATGTCCGCACGTGGGTCGAGATTGTTGCTGCGGGCATCGCCGAGCACGATCACCGTGGTTTGCGGCGTCAGTGCGCTCATGAAGTCCTTTTCGAAATCGACCAGCGAAGAGCCGTAATCGGACGAGCCGAAACCGACCTTGGACATGATCTCGGCCATCGCCTCTTCGGGCGACTTCTTCTCCAGGATCTCGCTGACCTCGATCAGATGCGACGAGAATGCGAAGGAGCGGACGTCGTCGACTACCTCGTGCAGCGAGTGGATCAGGAGCAGGAAGAAGTCGGAGACCTGCGCGACCGAGCCGGAGACGTCGCAGATCGCCACGATCTTCGGCCGGTCACGGTGCTTGCGCTTCCATGCGGTGAGGAAGGGGACGCCACCCCAGGCAGCGTTGCGGCGAAGCGTGCGGCGGACGTCGAGATGGCCCCGGCGCTGGCGCTTGCGCGGTTTCGAATAGCGCTCGCGCAGCCGCCGCGCAATCTGGCGGATCAGCGCGCGCATCTCCGCAACCTGACGCCGCTCGATGCGCGCGAGGGGCGCATTGCGGAGGATCTCGTTGCGAAGGTTCTCGGCCTCTTCGCGCGCATAGAGCGCAAGCCCTTGTGAGACGGTGTCGCGCACGGCCTCGCGCAGGCCATCGAGCGCGGCCCGCAGGCGCTCGGCCAGCGCGGGATTGGTTGCCGTCAATTCATCGAGATCGTCGCGCAGGCGCTGAAGGCCCATGGCGTCGAGGATGCGGCTGGAGAAGATGCCGCGCTGGGTGGAGTAGCGAATGTCGGAGAGCGAAGCTGCGCCGGAGGCGCTGGCGATGGCGGCCGAGATCGCATTGCGATCCTGCGACATCAGCATTTGTGCAAGTGGACCCAATGCTTCGGAAGGATGTCCTTCGCCCGCATCGCCGGCCGAGCTTGAGGAGGGCGATTGGTCCGAGTCCCGAGAGGCGTCGTCTGCGTTGTCGGCTTCAGGCTGATCCTGTCGCGGCTCGGGCTGGCTGAAGAACAGATCAAAGCAGTCGCCGAGCGCGAGCTTCTCGTCCTGCGACTTGGCGAGCGTCAGAAGCAGCGCGTCGCGCAGGACGGCGCGATCGGTGAAACCGACCTGCGCGACGGCGCGCATCGCGTCGATGCTTTCGGCGGGCGAGACGTGGACACCGGCCCCGCGCGCCGCCCGAAAGAAACGATGAAGGTTCTCGCGCATCGGACGTCAACCGAAGACGTTGGACCGGGCCGCCTTGGCAATGAAGGTGGTGATTTGCGGGTGAGCTGCCTCGATATCGGCCTCGTATTTCAGGAGCACGTTGAGCGTGTCCTTGACCATCTCGGTGTCGAGCTCGGTGGCCTGCAGCAGCACCAGCACGCGCGCCCAGTCGATCGTCTCGCTCACCGAGGGCAGCTTCTTCAAATCCAGCGAGCGGATCTCGTGGATGAAACCGACCATCTGCCGGCGCAGGGTCTGCGAGATGCCGGGGACGCGGCTCTCGACGATGCGCTCCTCCAGCCGCTGCTCGGGGAAGCCGATATGCAGATGCAGGCAGCGCCGCTTCAAGGCGTCGCCGAGATCGCGCTCGCTGTTGGAGGTGAGGATCACCGTCGGCGGCGTGATCGCCGAGACGGTGCCGAGCTCGGGGATCGTGACCTGGAAGTCGGAGAGGATTTCCAGCAGCAGCGATTCGAATTCGGCATCGGACTTGTCGATCTCGTCGATCAGGAGCACGCAGCCGCCCGGCTGCTCCAGCGCCTGGAGAAGAGGGCGCGGCTCGACGAATTCCTTGGAGAAGAACACGTCGCCGAAATCATGAAGCTGTTCGAGCGCAGCGTGCAGTGTCTGCGCGCCGCCAAGAACTTCGCCGAGCTTATCCTTGAGGATTTGCGTGTAGAGCAGCTGCTTGGCGTATTTCCACTCATAGAGCGCCTTGGCCTCGTCGAGGCCTTCGTAGCACTGCAGGCGGATCATCTTCAGGCCGCGCCAGGCGGCAATCGCCTTGGCAAGCTCGGTCTTGCCGACGCCGGCAGGGCCCTCGACCAGGATCGGCTTTTCGATCTGCTGCGACAAATAAACGGCGGTCGCGATCTGGCGGCTCGCGATATAGCCTTGCGCGGCGAGGCCGCTCTCCACTGCCTCGATCGAGGTCGAGGCCTTCTGTTCAGCCACGAAAGGGCGCTCCCAAAGGTCTTGCTTGAGGCTTGTTCTGCCTGCGTTCCCGGCAAAGAACAAGCCTCGTTTGGGACGGGCCTGATCCGCGCTTGCGGCCGGTTTTTCCGCTCAGCGCAAATACTTAGGAGGCGGTGCGGTCAGTGCCGCTGCAGCTCCGGTTTGCGGATGGTCTGCCTGACCTCGGCGCCGCAATCGGCGCATTCATAGACGAAGTCGATCTTGGCAAGGCTCCAGTGCGGCTCGACCTCGCGCACATACATCGGCAGGAACCCCATGCATGTCGGGCAAATCACTGGCGCGATCTCGACATCCTGATGATGCTGTACATAAGCTGGCATCTCGGCTCTCCTTCGCAGGCGACCACCAAACCCCGCGCAAAAGCTACTGCCGGCCGCGTCGATGTCGTCATCAACTCTTTCGAACAGAGGCGGAACGGCGAGGGTTTGTCGTTCGCTGTGACATTCTTGTTACGTCTTTGGACTGTAACGGGCGGGCCGAATGCCTATTTCTCCGGCCGATCCGCTTTTCTCGGACGATCAACGCAACAATAAGGGAGCAACGCCCATGACCCATGCCATTCGTTTTCACAAGACCGGCGGTCCGGAAGTCCTGGTCTGGGAGGAGGTCAATGTTGGCAAGCCGGGGCAGGGCGAGGCGCGCATTCGCCACACTGCCGTCGGTCTCAATTTCGTCGACATTTACAACCGCTCGGGTGTGTATCCCGCGCCATTGCCGAGCGGTCTCGGCAGCGAGGCGGCGGGTGTTGTCGAGGAAGTCGGGCCGGGCGTCACCGATCTGAAGCCGGGCGATCGCGTCGCCTATGGTGCATCACCGCTCGGCGCCTATTCCGAGGCGCGGCTGATCCCGGCCGACCGGCTGTTGAAGCTGCCTGACGGTGTCGACGACAAGACTGCGGCAGCAATGATGCTGAAGGGGCTGACCACGCAGTACCTGATCCGGCAGACCTATCGCGTGAAGGCCGGCGATACCATTCTGCTGCATGCGGCGGCCGGCGGCGTCGGCCTGATCCTGAGCCAGTGGGCAAAACATCTCGGCGCGACCGTGATCGGCACGGTCAGCAGCGACGAGAAGGCAAAACTCGCCAGGGCGCATGGCTGCGACCATGTCATCATCTACACGCGCGAGGATTTCGTGAAGCGCGTCGACGAGATTACCGGCGGCAAGAAGGTGCCGGTGGTCTATGATTCCGTCGGCAAGGACACGTTCCTGAAGTCGCTGGACTGCCTCGCGCCGCTCGGCGTCGCCGCGCTGTTCGGTGCGTCCTCCGGGGCGGTCGAGCCGCTCAATCTCGGCCTGCTCGCCCAGAAGGGCTCGCTCTACGTCACCCGCCCGACGCTGTTTACTTACGCTGCCAAGCGCGAGAATCTGGTCGCGATGGCGAACGAGCTGTTCGACGTCGTCAAGTCCGGCGCGGTCAAGATCGAGGTTCACCAGACCTACGCGCTGAAGGATGCTGCGAAGGCGCATGCCGATCTCGCCGCGCGCAAGACCACGGGATCGACCGTTCTGACGGTGTGATCCCGGATTGAGCAATGGCGCAGGTTGCCTGAGCTTGCGTCAAGCTTTCTCGTGCTTGCGCAGGTCGCGGGCGTGATCGAGGCGGATCGCCTGGAGGTCGACTTCTTCAGGCGGAACTTGCGGAAGCGCGGCCTCGGCCAGGATCGCCTCGGTCACGTCCTCGACCGAATTCTCCACGATTTCGTGGATGAATGAGATGTTCTGGTACTCGCCTGAGGTGACGCGGGAGACAACCCCGCGCCTTGTGATCTCGGGGTCGACGATCGCCTCGCGGCCGCGCCGCCCGTAGTCGATCATCACGACGAAATACTGCATGAAACGATCCTGCCGCGCGCCCCAAGGCCGGGTGCGCGGCAGAGTATTTCTGAAAAACGGAATTAGGTCAAGGTAGATTTCCAGAAATCGGAAATTGGCGCTATCTGCCCTTTTTGCGGGGCCGGGCCGACTTTGCGCGCATCCGCTCGAGCTGGCCCTTGGGCATGGAGAGACAGATCTCTCCGACCCAGTCGAGCTTGACGCCGACGATCGGCTTGGCGTTGAAGCTGTTGAGATTGACGACGGAGGGCGTTTTCCCGCGTTCGATGGTCTTCAAATAGCGTTCACCGGTCTTGAGCCGGACCACGGCCTCCTCGCCGTAGAAGCTCGACAGCGGATGACGCTGGTCCTTGTAGACCACGATCACGTCGCCGCTTTCGTATTTGGGCAGCATCGAATCGCCGACGATCTCAAAGGCGACGGTCTCTTCCATGATCGGGAAGGGCAGCGCGATGTCGCCGAGCCCCTCCGGCGGAACCTGCTCGAAATCCGGCTCGATCACGGCGCCGGCACCCACGCGGCCCATGATCGGCGCGAGGTTCAGCTCAAGATATTCCATGATCGGAATGATTTCCGAGGCCTTCACCAGGCGTTCGCCGCCGAGGATCTCCGATACCGCGCCCGGTCGAACGCCCATCGCCGCGGCCAGCCCGCCCTTGCTCTTGCCTGTCTTTTCCAGGCCCCGCTCGATCATCGCAACGTCTAACATGGTGATTCCCTCGATTGCCCATTGGCTCTGCCTCTTGTAATCCGAAATTCGGAATTGATGCAATTATGAATATCAGAATTATTGCTTGACTTCGTATTCGGAATAACGGAATGTGTGTTCCGCCTCCGGATCGTGCATCGGGGCGCATCACAGGACAGCAGCATGGAACCGGGCCATTGGTCGTCGGAGCATTCCGACGCGCTTCGCGACTATTTTTTCAAGGGATTGTCATATGCGGAGATCGGAAGGGAGATTAACGCAAGGTTTGGAACGGCTTACACGCGCAATGCGGTGGTCGGCCGCGCCAAGCGGCTCGGGCTTGCCGAGCCCGAACGCATGACGAGTCCATCGATCGTGCCGTCCTTGCCGGGCGAGCCCGGCCCCCTCTCGCCGCTTCGTGTTGCAATACCCGGCCTGATCCTGCCGCCGCCATCGGCACTGAGGCCGGCGAATCCGGTCAAATTGCGCTGTGTCGGTGTCCGCCCGCGCCTGATCCCGCTGCTCGAGCTCGAGCGAGGCGATTGCCGCTATCCCTATGGCGGTGACAGGGAGGGAGAGGAGATCCGCTTCTGCGGTCACCCGCGTCAGCTCGGCTCGAGCTATTGCGCGCCGCATGCGCATCTAACCCGCGGTCCTGGAGCGGCGTCCGGCCGTAGCGTCGGTGCCGCCGTGCTGAGGCTGGTCTCCGCCGCCTGACCGGCGCCCCTTCTCAATTCAGTTTGCAAGGAGTTTTCGAGTGGCACGTGCCAGACGCAACATGTCCTACAAATTGACCGGGCTTCACGACCGCCGATTGCGCGATCTGCCGTTCAACGCAGAATTGGCGGAGGTCGAGGTCGACAATCCGCTGGCGCTCGATCTGGACGAGAAGATCGTGGCGATGCGGTCGATCCGCAGCGATCCGCTCGGCCGGCTGCACTCGCACCACCAGGTCGACGAGGCGCAATATCGGGGTGGCCGCGCCTACCAGAACGACTGGGAGCGGGCGGAGCGGGGCCCTCAGGCCATGGATCCGACCCGCGAATATGTCGACGGCACGCGCTCGCGCGCGCCCATTACCGAGAGCCAACGCCAGGCCGTATTGCGGCTGAACCGGGTCGAGCGCGAGCTTGGCACCGACGGCGCCGCGCTGGTGCATGACGTGCTGGTGCTTGGTTTGACGATGGACCAGATCGGCGAGCGACGCGCCGTGCGCACCCAGCGCTGGAACGACTATTTTGCGCGGCGTTTTCGCGAATGCCTCGACCGGCTGGCGCTGGTCTACGGCTTTGCGACGGATGCGCCGGCGCGGCGCCGCTGAGCGGGACGTGCCTGCGGCTTTCACCGTCGGCACGTCCTCCATCGCTCCTCACGGATGCGGCATGATTTGGTAGGGCGTGGTGTAGGGCTCGACGCGGAGCGAGGCGTTGGCCAGCAGCCCGATCTTGGCAGTTGGCGCCTGCTGCATCTCACCGTTCTGCCCGCGATGCACGTTGTACTGCCAGGCCGTGAGGTCGCCCTTCTGCGCCAGTGCGTGCGCGACCGCGCTCGCGTCGTTGCCGCCGAGCGCCTGAAGCTCCTCGGACGATAGCCCGATGACGATCTCGTCCTTGATGGTGACGATCTTGAAAAGGTTCATTTTGGTCTCCTGCGCCCATGCGCCCTGTGCAGAGAGTGTAAGAAGCGCAACCGCGGCGCCCTTGATGAGATCGCAGCGAGAAAGCATGCCGTCGTCCTTTGGTGCTGACGCGCGCCCGAATCAAACAGTCCATCAGCCATGGCGCCCGTGATCTGCGTGGCCGTTTCGCAACCGCTTGGTCGTGCGATCTTGAACAACGGTTCACGGAGCGGGAAATATCGGATGGACCCCGACGTTCGTGGACGATGCAACCGCCGAAACGGGACTCAACGATTACGTGTATACGCTGAAGAAGCGTTAGTTCGCGGCTGCCAATCTCCGTCCACACGGGAAATAAGCGGAAACTCAGGTCTAATTGACGGCGATCGGGGCCACGTCGTGATCGATTGCTGCTTCTTGACGCAGGTGGGTGACGGCGGCGCGTATTCCTGTTATCCGGAATTGCCGTAGCACGATGCCGACGAAGCATCGCTAGCCTTACGGTTTGGCTTGATCGAGGGGTTGTTCCTTGCCATAATTGCAACTTCTCGGGTCGTGCCGAGTCTCTTCAGATCTGCAGGTCGGCATGCCGACCTGCTCGGGTGCTCCGACCTAGAGTTCGGCGTCGCCATCGCGTTCGGTGACGGCGTGCGGTTCTCCATCGGGCTGCCGACGCCCGACCACGAAGAGCCGAGTCCTGTCATAGGTGCGAGATGAAAAACCTCAATTTCGCGGCTGAACTGCATCTTAAGCTCGGCGCGCCCGCGAACGGTACCGTCGAAAGTCTCCGCCTGCTGCGCGCCTTTCTCAAGCTCGCTCCCCGGCAGCGCTTTGAGGTCATCAAGCTCGTCGAAGACCTCGTCACCGACGAGACCATCCCCGAACACCCGCTGTCTTGAGCCCGGCCACGGGCCGATATTACGCTTTGCCACCCTTCAGACCGGCAAGCGGACCGCCAGGTGGCGTCCGTTGCTGGCGCCTGGCCGCTGGAAGGCGGCGCGACAAATGTGCTAATCAGTCAGGAAAAAGAGGGAGGAGTGCGACCATGATCGAACCGAAGCTCGAAGTTCCGGCCGAACTGCGCGACCTGGCTGAGAAAACCATTGACCAGGCCGAAAGGGCCTTCGGCATGTTTTTCGATGCCGCCACCAAATCGATGTCGTCCGTTCCCGGAGCGAGTGCGGACGTATCCAAGCAGGCGCTCGCCTTTACCGAGCAGAACATGAAGGCGGCGTTCGAACACGCTCGCAAGCTGGTTCACGCAACCGACCTTCAGGAAGCGATGCGAATCCAGTCCGAGTTCCTGCGCAGCCAGTTCACCAATGCCGGCGATCACATGCGCCAGATGACCGGCAATTTCATGCAGCCGGGCAAGGACAAATCCTGACCAGGGAAAGTTCGGATGTCCCGCACCACGGCCGTGTGCTTACAAATTGATCTTGCGTACTGACGCGTTGCGCCTTTCAATTCCGGTGCAGGTCCATGACGGGCCACCGGGTGAACCTCATTCGCCGTCTGTCATCCTTTCTGCTGATCCCTGTCGGTTCACCCGGCAGGGATTTGCATTTTGAGGGCTTGTTTGCGCGCTTGGCGCAAAGCTTGATCTGCCGCAAAGGATCCCGGCTAGTAGTCACCGGGATTCATGATCATCGGGGTGGTCGTATCGGCCGGCGCGAGTGCGCTGCTGGCGCTGTCGCGCAGGAAGCGGTCAAGTGTTGCCTGGATCTTCTCCTTGACCGAGTCGGGTCCGCGATCGCTCATCTCGGTATGCTGCGCAGCGGTATGGATGATGTCGATGCCGCGTGCCTTGGCTTCCTCGGGCGTCGGCAGCACGCCGGGGTCGGTCTGAAAATGCGGATCCTTGGAGCGGAACGACAGGATCTTCATTCGGTCGTTGTGCACGAAGGGCACCCTGAGATTGTCGAGCGTGATCACCTTCGACACCAGCTCGGGATGCTGCTGGGCGACATACATCGAGACGTCGCCGCCATTGGAATGACCGACCAGCGTGATGTGATCGTAGTCTGCGTTCTCCTGGCGCCCCTTCAACGTGTTCAGCACGTAGAGGATGTTGGCTTCGCAACGCATATAGACCCCGCGCCGGCCGACATATTTCTGGCCGACATGGGTCATCAGGGGCGGATCGCTCGGCAGATCCTGCTGAATGCTTGCAACGAGATAGCCGCGCGCCGCAAGTATGTTGGCGAGGAAGGAATACTCGGTTGCCTTGACCGTGTTGCCATTGCTGATGATGGCGACCGGAAGCTTCCACAGGCCAAGATTGGCCTTGGTCTCGTAGTCGCGCCGCACCGCAATGTCGACCGAGATCGGCCGCTGGCGCGCGGCGTCGAACAAGGACAGCATCTCGTGACGGATCGCGAATTTGCTGACGACGAAATATTCGCCCGCCGCGAGGACGCAGAGAAAGGCCAGGATTGCAAACACCCTCTTCATGGTTCCGTCTCAATCACTTTTGACTGAACATGGCTATCGAAAACCCCCGGATCGAGCGATCGTGAGCACGTTACGGGATTAAATTTAGGCAAGTCTGTGAGCAAGTCTGTGAGAAGGGCCCCAAAAGGGCCGCATCGAGGCGAAGACCGCGCGGCTAGAGACAGCCGCCCCTGCCGCGTTCGGGGCAAAGCCGGAACGCGCTCGACAGGGTGAACAGGAACCGAGGGCTGCGGCGCTCATTGTCCGGCGCCCGGTAGCTCAAGGGCACGGCGACGCCGAAATCCGCCTGGAAATCCTGCGGCAGAAAGAACCGCACGCCAGCACCGGCCGACGTCAGCGCCAAGCCGTCGCTCAGACGGTAGCCATCGTTCCAGACTGCGCCGGCGTCGCCGAAAGCGTAGAGCTGGTAGCCGCTCCAGTAACGGAAATTGAGCTTCTGGTCGAAGCGCAGCTCGAGCGAGCCGGCAAGACCGTTATCGCCGCTGATCTCGGCCGCACCATAGCCGCGGCCGAAGGCTGCACCCCCGAGATAAAATTGCTGCGAGGTGAACAGCGGCCGCGACGCGGTCTGGCTTGCCGCCGAGAGCTTGAGCGACCAGTCGTCATTGAGGGTCTGGTAGCGCGTGAACCAAAAATTCAGCACTGAGAAATTCGAGGACGCGCCATCGCGCGACAACAGATCATCGTCGAAATGCGAGGCGCCGAAGACGTCGAGGCCCTGGCGATAGGTCAGCGTTGCGTAGTTGGTGCCGCCGAAGCGATCCTGAAGCCGGTAGTCGGCGGTGAGGCTCGCGGTCCTGATGTGGTCGTTGTAGTACGGGCCGAACAGGTCGTGCTCCGACACGTTGCTGAAGGTCCCGGCCATGGTGAGCGTCAGTCCGGACGATTGCGACATGAAGGGAACGGTGCTTGCCCGCACCTCGAAAGCCTCCGTTGTGGTGATGTCGCCGTCGAGACGGCGCGCGTCACCTGGCCGGACTGCACTATAGAGGACGGAGGCGCCGAGGCGTACCCCGTCGACGCCGACCGGCGCGTCATAGGACAACCGCGCGAAGCCGAGCTCGCGCGGATCGTTGGCAATGGTCGACAGGTTCACCGCGAGCGTGTCGCCGGGTGTGAGGTATGAGTTAAAGGCGCCCGTCGCGTAGGTCTGCCATGGGCCGACCGACGACGAGCCGAGATTATCCAGGCCAAACGACGTGAAGACGTGCCAGGTCTTCAGAAAGACGGTGAGGCGGAAGCGACCGGTTGCGCCGCTGATCTCCTCCAGCGCGGTATCGGTGATCCGAACGCCCGGCCTGCCGTTGATGAGGAAGAGCTGGCGTTCGAGCGTTGCCAGACGTGACGGCTGCTCGGCCAGGACCGGCCCGAGCATCGGCCTCACGCCGAACTGCTCGGCGCCGTCGCCCTTCAGATCGGCTTGGACGATCGCGCCTTCGATCACCTGGATCCGGACACGACCGTCGGCGATGTCCTGCGGCGGCACGATCGCGCGGCTGAGATGGAAGCCGTCACCGCGGTAGAGATCGCTGATCGCGCCGGCGATCGCAGCGAGATCGGCTTGCGAGACCTTCTTGCCGAGATAGGGCTGATAGAGGACGGCGATGCGATCCCGGGAGATGACGTGGGCGCCGCTGATGTTGATGCCGCGCAGGACAAATTGTGGCTTGGTGTCGCCGCCAATGTTCGGCTGGCCAACCGAGGGTAACTTCACCGGAGGGCGGTTCAGAGATTCCTGCTCTGTTTGGTTTTCAAAATACTTCTCCTGCTGGCGTGGATCGAACCCCGGCTGGTTCGCCTGCTGCGCGAACGCCTGCGGAGTTCCCGCAAACGTCGGTCCGAGTAGCACCAGCGTGGCAGCAAGATACCGTCCAACCGCGCCACGCGCGGACCATTCTCCGTAGTTTGACGGAGAGGTCTCCAGGCGCCGGTAAGGATTCAGTAGCCACATGATTTTTCATAGTTTTTTATGGTCAACTATTGGTTAATGCGGCCGCCGGACTCCAGGCGTCCTGCTAAGCCAATCTTGAGTGATTTCGGATACGCATCAGGCTCGCAGCAACTCAGACTGAGGGTCATCATGCTTGTTCGAATTGGAATGCGGTGCGCCGTGATGGCAGCGCTGATCCTGGGAACGGCATCGGGTGCATCCGCTGCGGATGACGGCGTCTGGTCGGTCAGCAAGTCATCGGGCGAGGTCTGGCTCGCCACCAATGGCGCCCAGCAGGTGTCGTTGAATCAGCAGGAGACTCTGAAGCCGGGCGATACCATCCGCACCGGGCGGAACGGGCGCGTGCTGCTCCTTCGCGGCGAAGAGACCATTTTGATCTCCCCCAACTCGGTGGTCGGTGTGCCGACCGAGAAGAAGGAGGGACTTTCGACCACCATCATCCAGCAGGCGGGTTCGATCCTGCTCGAGGTCGAGAAGCGTAACGTCAGGCATTTCGAGGTCGAGACGCCCTATCTCGCCGCCGTGGTCAAGGGCACGCATTTCAGCGTCACGGTGGGCGCAGGCAGCACCAAAGTCGGCGTGCTCCGCGGCCAGGTCGAAGTTTCCGATTTCAGGACGGGGCAGCTTGCCCAGGTCATGCCGGGGCAGGTGGCCACTGCCTTCGAGCACGGCAAGCCCGGTCTCAGCCTGAGCGGTGCCGGCACGTTCAATCCGATCGAGCAAGGCAAGCCGCGCGCGTCGATGATCGAGCGTGTGCCCGTGCCGAAGTCGGGCCTGTCGGCGCCGCGCGATGCGGGAGGCGGCCATGCGATCCATGCGCTTGGTACGATCGACAAGGGCACCAAGACAGCCGGCGCGCCGACGCAGTCGCGTCAGGTGAGCGAGACTCACGCACCGAAGGCCGGCGTCGTGCGTATCTCGAGCTCGCTCGGCGAGGTCAAGCTGAACTTTCACAAGGTCACGCACGGGCTGGCCCACGACGCCGTCGCGCCGAGGCGGGTGCGTAACGCGCATGCCGGCACCGACACGGTGTGGAGCGATAGCAAGTCGAGCACGACGACCACTGCCGCGAATAGCTCCACCGTCACGGCGGTCACCGTGAGCAGCAGCGCTTCTGCAGCCAGCGGAACATCGACTCCGTCGAGTGCGACGACAACCGTTGCGACCACCGCCGGGTCCACCAGTGATGCGCTTGGTGGCAGCTCTGGAAGCGGAACCGGCGGGACAAGCGCGACCGGCAACGGCAACAGCGGCAACGGCAATAACGGGAACGGTAATAGCGGGAACGGTAATAGCGGGAACGGCAACAGCGGCAACGGAAATGGAAATAGCGGCAATAATGGCAACCACTACGGTTGGTACAAGCATCACTAGGGCCGTGCCGTCGTAAAGGGGCGCACGTAAAGGGGCACGTAAAGGGGCACCTGGCGGCGAGCGCCGTCGGTGCGGGGGAAGCAAGGTGAAACACTATCGGCCACATATCCTCGTCGTGATCGCTCTGGCAGTCGTGCTGTCCACGGGATGGCACGGCTCGCTTCGCAATGCGCTGACTGATCTGCGCTTTGCCTGGGAGTCGCGGGCGGCCAGCGGCAACGTGGTCGTCGTGGCTATCGACGCGCCTTCGATCGATCGGATCGGCGTGTGGCCCTGGCCGCGCAGCCTGCACGCTGACCTCCTGCACAGGCTCGAGGCCGCCGGTGCGCAGGAAGTGGCTTTCGACATCGATTTCAGCACGCCGTCGGATCCGGGCTCCGACGAGGCCTTCCTCACAGCGCTTCGAGAGGTTGGCGGCTCGACGATTCTGCCGTCCTTCAAGCAGCCGACACCAAATGGTGGCGCGGCTCACATCAATCGTCCGCTGAAGCTGTTCGGCAACCAGTCGTGGCCGGCCGTCGTCAATGTCGCCGTCGAATCCGATGGGCTCGTTCGCCGCTATCCGGTCGGGGAGAAGCTCGGCGATGCGCAGATGCCGTCGATGGCCATCGTGTTGGCCGGGCAGGACGCCAATCGGCGGCCGCCTTTTCTGATCGACTTCAGCATTCGTGCGACGTCTATCCCGAGTGTTTCCTATGCCGATGTGCTGCGGGGCGATGCCGCGACCCTCGACAGGCTGAGGGACAAGAAGGTCATCGTCGGTGCTACGGCACTCGAGCTGGGGGACCGGTTCAGCGTTCCAAATGGCCGTATCGTCCCGGGACCCGTGCTCCAGGCGTTGGCGACAGAATCGGTCCTGCAGAGCCGCATGCTGCGCTGGACGTCCGATGCCGGCATGATTGCTGGTCTTGGCGCGATCTGCCTGCTGATGATGTATTCATGGCGCCGCGTCGCACCGGGTTTCCGCGTCGCGATCCTGGTCGCAGCCGGAGCAGGGATCGAACTGACTGCGGTGCTTGTACAGGAGCGCTGGCCGCTTGTCATCGACACGTCGCTGTTCCACATCGCGATCGTCGCCTATCTGACGGCGATCGCGCTGGACGAGATCGATTTCCGCAGTCTGCTGGGTCGCATCGCCGAAAGCCGATTTCATCGCATCGCGATGTCGCTCGGCGACGGTCTGGTCTGCACCGACGAAGATCACCGGATCACGGTCTGGAATCCCGGCGCGAGCGCGGTCTTTGGCTACATGCCGACCGAGATCATCGGTCGCCCGTTCGAAACGCTTTGCGCAGTACCGGTGGAGGCAGGCACAAGGACCTTCGCCATGCGCGACGCTGCGCGCCAGGCGCTGCTGGTCCCCGGCGGAGCCGTGGTCGTCGAGTTCGAGGGCCGGCGCAAGAATGGCGAAACGTTCGCGGTCGAGGCGAGTTTCTCGGGTTGGCAAGGAACGGAAGGTTTCCAATACGGCGCGATCCTGCGCGATATCTCCGTACGCAAGCGCGAGGCCGAACGCGTCAGATATCTCGCCGAGTATGATGCGCTGACTGGTCTCGTTAACCGCAACACGCTGCATGCGGGACTCGCCACCCTGATTGTTGCGGCGGAGCGGCGGTCCTCCGAAGTCGCGCTGCTCGTGCTGGGACTCGATGGTTTTCAGCAGATCAACAACATGCTTGGACACTCGATCGGCGATCTCGTGCTGCGGGCGGTCGCTGAACGCCTGCGGACCGAGGTCGATGGCAAGGCGGTGGTGGCGCGGCTCAGCGGCGACGAATTTGCGATTGCGCTGGATTGTGTGGAGAGCCATGAGCTGATTGCCGCGTTCGCTGAGCGGATTGCGCGCGCGTTCGAGGCGCCGCTGGTGACCGGCGCGCGACAGCACCGCGTCAGGATCAGCATCGGCGTCGCCGCCTATCCGGAGGGCGGACAGAGCGCGGATGATCTCCTGAGCAACGGTCATCTGGCGCTGAGCCGCGCCAAGGCGACCCGGCGTGGTAGCCATGTGATCTTCGAGAGCGCGATCAGGCAGGAGCTGGAGAACCGGCTGACGCTGGAGAGTGAACTGGCGCTTGCCGCCGACCGCGGCGAGTTCGAGCTGTTCTACCAACCTCAGGTTCGCCTGATCGACGGCGGCCTGATTGGGGCCGAAGCGCTGATTCGCTGGCGGCACCCGGTGCGCGGCTATGTCTCGCCCGGAGAGTTCATGCCGGTGGTCAACACCTCGGCCCTGTCCGAGCGGATCGCGAACTGGGTGATGGAGACCGCCGGCCGGCAGGCGCGCGCGTGGGAGCTGTCGGGCAACGCTGTCCGCGTCGCAATCAACCTCTCGCCCTCGCAGCTCCACTCCGGCGATCTCGCGCATTCAGTTGCGGAGTTGCTGAGAACGACGGGGCTAACCCCCTCGCTGCTCGAGATCGAAGTCACCGAGGACATCCTGCTGCACGACGAGGGCCGCGTGCTCGACATGTTCAAGCGGATCCAGCAGCTCGGCGTGCGTATCCTGTTCGACGATTTCGGAACGGGCTATGCAAGCCTGAGCTACCTGAAGAAGTTTCCACTCGACGGGCTCAAGATCGATCGCTCGTTCGTGCTCGATCTGCTCGCAGATTCCGACGACGCGGCGATCGTCGGCTCAACCATAGGCCTCAGCAAACAGCTCGGTCTTACGGTCGTTGCCGAAGGTATTGAGAATCGCGCCACCGCGGATTTCCTGGTCAGCATAGGCTGCGAGGAAGGGCAGGGCTACTTCTTCGGCCGTCCGATGCCTGCCGACGCGTTCGAGAAGCAGTTTTTGGCGGCCGAGCTGAAAGCCGTCAGCGCCGCCTAAGCGCGCCTGTTCTGGTGCTAGCGCCGGCGCCCAACCGCTACGCCAAAGAGGAAGGCGACGAACAGGCTGGCCAAGGGCGCTTCGCGCGTGATCGCCGCCACTGTCGAGAGCGGCCGTCCGGGTTTTCGCGCTTCATCGATCGCGTAGGTGAGGCGATCGACGGCTGCACGCAAGCCGCCTGCGACCTCGCCGATGGTGTGGGACACGTCGGTCGCCGCATCGATGGCGCGCTCGGCCATGCCCGGCTGGGGATGGGGCTGCGGTATGTCCGTGCTCAAGCGCGACCTCCAGACCTGACGAAGAAATTGAGGCCGGCGCCTTTGGCTATCCGCGACAGGCGCCGTTTTGAACGGCGGGTACCGGCCTTGCCAAAGAAAATGCGGCGTCCGGGATTTAGTTCCGGCCCCCCGTGAAACGACGGATGCGAATCTCTGTTACGCTGGTGCAGCCTTGCTGACCTCAGGAGATTGCCGTGACCGATCGAACCATCGAGGATCGAGCCCGGCGCATCGCGTTGCTGGGCGCGCCCATCGATATGGGCGCTTCCCAGCGCGGCACCTTGATGGGCCCCGCGGCGCTGCGGACCGCCGGCCTTGCAATGCTGCTTGAAAGCCTGGATTTCGAAGTCGTCGACTACGGCGATCTCTCTGTGGCCGAGGTCAGGGATCTCGCCGACAGGCCGCCGGAGAAGGCCAATCATTACCGCGAAATCCAGCGCTGGACGCGCATGCTCAGCCGCCGCGGCTATGAGATCGCGCAAACCGGTGCCCTGCCGATCTTCCTCGGGGGCGATCACACGCTGTCGATGGGTTCGGTCAATGCGATGGCGCGGCACTGGCAGGAGCGCGGACGCGAGCTGTTCGTGCTCTGGCTCGACGCCCATGCCGACTACAATACGCCGGAGACGACGATCACAGCCAATATGCATGGCATGTCGGCGGCATTCTTGTGCGGCGAGGCTGGCCTTGATGGCCTCCTGGGTAATGATCCGCGCGCCTCGATTGATCCTGATAGACTCGACCTGTTCGGTGCGCGTTCAATCGACAAGCTCGAAAAGGAGCTGATGCGCGCACGCCGGATCAGAGTTGTCGACATGCGCCAGATCGACGAGTTCGGCGTCGCGGTGCTGATCCGGCGCGTCATCGAACGTGTCAAGGCGAGCAACGGCGTGCTGCATGTCAGCTTCGATGTCGATTTTCTTGATCCTTGCGTAGCGCCGGGTGTCGGCACCACGGTCCCAGGAGGGGCGACCTATCGCGAGGCACATTTGATCATGGAGTTGCTGCACGATTCCGGCGTGGTGGGATCGGTCGACATTGTCGAGCTGAATCCGTTTCTGGACGAGCGCGGCCGCACTGCACGCACCGCGGTCGAACTGATCGGCAGCCTGTTCGGCCAGCAGATCACAGATCGGCCGACACCCAGCAATGCAATCGCGCCGGGTGAGTGACACGCGAGCCATTTGTGCATCGCAAAGCATGGAACTGCTGCCGCTGCCGGCGGATTTAGGTCAATCCTGATTGAAATCGGCTGCGTTTGAAACGCACGCGGATTGCAAATGTGCTTCGCGGAAGGTTTCATGCGGGCCGAGCTTCATCCGAGGGTCCGCTATGAGCAGCACGATTGACACCCCCGACAAATCCGCAACGACAACGCGTCGTCGCTTCCTGAAAGGGAGCGGCGCCGTGGCCGGTGGCGTTGTCCTATCAGCCGGTGCCTCAGCCGCCGCGGAGACCGAAAATCTTCCGCCCAACATTCCGGATTGGATGAAAGCGCCGGGCGATCCGATGGGAAGCCAGCCTTACGGCGCGCCGTCGCCGTTCGAGAAGGGCGTCGTCAAGAACATCTCGAAGAACCTCAAACAATACATCTCCGCGTCCGGCCGGACACCATTGCAGGAGCTCGACGGCATCATCACGCCGAATGGCCTGTTCTACGAGCGGCATCACGGCGGTGTCCCGACAATCGACCCGGCGCAACACCGGCTGATGCTTCACGGTCTTGTCGAAAAGCCTCTGATCTTCACCATGGACGATCTGCGACGCTTCCCTTCGGAGTCGCGCATCCACTTTCTCGAATGTTCCGGTAATCCCGGTTACACCAAGCCCTATGGCAAGACTGCGTCGGACCTCGTCGGTCTGCTGAGCTGCGCCGAATGGACCGGCGTCAGCCTCAAGCGGGTGCTTCGGGAGGCCGTGCTGAAGCCGGAAGCCAAATGGATCATCGCTGAAGGCGCCGACGCGGCAGCGCTGACCCGAAGTATCCCCATCGAGAAATGCCTCGAGGATGCCATGCTCGTCTATAGCCAGAACGGCGAGCGGCTTCGTCCGCAGCAGGGTTATCCGTTGCGGCTGCTCCTGCCGGGGTTCGAAGGCAATATGAACGTGAAGTGGCTGCGGCGCCTGCACGTCACCGCAGAGCCCGCCTATTCGCGCGAGGAGACCTCGAAATACACCGACCTCCTGCCGGACGGCACGGCACGAGAGTTCTCTTTCTACATGGAGGCGAAGTCGATCATCACGCGTCCCTCGGGCGGCCAGCATCTCCATGCACCCGGGTTCCACGAAATCACCGGCATCGCCTGGAGCGGTCATGGCAAGATCAAGCGGGTGGAGGTGTCCGTCGATGACGGTAAGAGCTGGCAGGATGCGCAATTGCAGGAGCCGGTGCTGACCCGTGCCCTCACGCGCTTCCGCCTGCCCTGGCAATGGGACGGCAAGCCCGCCGTGATCCAGAGCCGCGCGATCGACGAAACAGGGTATGTGCAGCCGACGCTCGCCGAGCTGCTCGCGGTACGAGGCGAGAATTATTTCTACCACAACAACGCGATCTGGCCTTGGCGCGTCGCCGCCGACGGGGAGGTCACCAATGCGCTGGCGTGAGATCTGCGGCGTAGTCCTCGCGATCCTGCTCTGCACTTCAGTGAGCACCGCACGGGCGCAAAGTCCTTATGGCATCGGACGGCCCGCGACGGCGGCCGAGATCGCGGGCTGGAATATCGATGTCGGGCACGATGGCAGCAATCTGCCGAAGGGAAGCGGGTCGGTCAGTCATGGACGCGAGGTGTTCGCCCAGCAATGTGCGTCATGTCATGGCGACAACGGCGAGGGCGGATTAGGCGATCGCCTTGTCGGCGGCCAGGGCACGATCGGGACCGCCAAGCCGATCCGCACCGTCGGAAGCTACTGGCCTTATGCGCCGACATTGTTCGACTACATCCGTCGCGCCATGCCGCAGAACGCGCCGCAGTCGCTGAGCAATGAAGACGTGTACGCGGTGTCAGCCTACATCCTGAACTTGAATGGGTTGGTCGGAGCGGATGCGACGGTCGATGCCAAATCGCTCGCGGCGATCAAAATGCCGAACCGCGACAAGTTCGTCGGTGACGCGCGCCCCGACGTAAAGTGAACGAAGCGGAATAGTGAAGTTCCGGGCATTGGCTCGGAACTTGCTTAAGTGAGGTACGGAACTCGCGGGCCGCATTTGAATTAACCTGCGACAGGAAAAACGATGGATTTTTCGATGACAAGCGGCCGCTTCGCAAACTCCATGTCCTCAGCGCTTCGCCATCCCGGCGTCATCGCGCTGATTGTGGCCGGCGTGACGATTGCTGCAATGTTGATCGTCGATCACGGGCCGTGGAATCGCGCCAGGACCCAGCCGGCCCACGTTGCGATGTATGCGACCACGGGCGAAGCCGCCCGCGCGGCAGGCGCCAAGGTGCTTCCGACCGAACCAAAATCGGCGGTTGAGCCGGAGCGGCCGGGCCCGAAGACGTCCCCGACCATCAATCCGGTGACACCGTAACTCTCAGCTCTTGCGGCCGTAATTGAGGAGCCCGCCTGTGGTCTTCGGCGGATGGGCGCGAAGGGTCTCCTCGTTCGGCTCGGTGCCCCAGCCCGGACGGTCGGGAATGATCAGATGGCCGTTCTGGATCTCCGGCTCGTGCGTGAACAGCTCGCGGTCCCAGGCGAGACGATCGATGTCGATCTCCATGATGCGCAGGTTCGGTACCGCCGCGCAGAAATGAGCGTTCATCATCGAGCAGAGATGGCCGTAGAAATTATGCGGCGCGACGTTGACCTCGAAGACTTCCGCAGCTGAAGCGATTTTCATCGATTGCCACACGCCATTCCAGGGTGTGTCGATGATCGCCACATCCATCGCCTGCTCGTGGAAATAGGGCAGGAATTCGCGCAGGCCGAGTAGCGTCTCGCAGGACGAGATCGGATGCGGGCTCCGCCTGCGGATATAGCCGAGGGCTTGCGGGTTGAAGCTGTCAATCTCGATCCAGAACATGTCGAGATCGGCAATCGTGCGCAGGATCTTCAAGTAGCCTTCGGTCTTGGCGTTGAAGTTGCAGTCGAGCAGTATATCGACGTCGGGACCCGCGCCGTCGCGGATCGCTTCCAGATGCATGCGCAGGTCGCGCAGGATCTTGCGGTCGACATTGATCTCGGGCGCAAAGGGCGAGCCGAAGCCGGGCCGCCAGCCAGTCGGTTTGCCGTCGTCATAGGAAAAGATGTTGGTCTTGAGCGCGGTGAAGTCCTTCTCGCGCACCTCGCGGCCCATCGCCTTGACGCCGTCGAGATTTTCGATCGGCGGCTTGTACCAGGACGGATGATTGATCCGCCATGTCGCGCAATGCGACCAGTAGACCCGGACACGGTCGCGGATCTTGCCGCCGAGCAGTTCGTAGCAGGGCACGCCCAAGCATTTCGCCTTGGCATCGAGCAACGCATTCTCGATCGCGCCGAGTGCCTGCGCAACAACGCCGCCGGCGGCGGGACGTGTGGCGGCGAACAGCTCGGCATGGATGCGCTCGTGCTGGAAGACGTTCCGGCCGATGACGCGAGCGGAGAGGCGCTGGATCGCGGCGCCGACGCCGGGCGAGCCGAAGCCCTCGTCGAATTCGCTCCAGCCGACGATGCCGTCTTCCGTCGTCACCTTGACGAAATGGTAGTTTCTCCAGCCGGCGTCGCAGGCGAGGATCTCGAGACCTGTTGCTTTTGATGATGTTGTCATGTCGCTCCCTGTCGCCCCGCCGGGTGTTATTGGTTTTGTGTCCGGGTCGTAAGTCCGAGCCCAGCCACAATTGTTAGGCTAACGACGGCCTGCCGTGAAGCCCGCAAGCACTTGGCCAGGCGCCGCTCTAGCCGATCGCGGACGAGCCGAGCAGAGCGAGGACGGCCAGCGCCATCAGCGCGGTGCCGAGCCAGCCCAGCATGACGAGCCATGACCGGGCCTTGAAGCGCCCCATGATCTTCTCGTTCGAGACAATCAACATCATCATCGCCATGATGGGAACGGCGACGATGCCGTTGAGCACGGCGCTCCACACCAGCATGTGGATCGCGCTGATGCCGGTGAAGCCGAGACCGAAGCCGATCACGGTCGCGGCTGCGATGATGGTGTAGAAGCCGACCGCCTTCTCCGGCTTTGCCTCTAGCGTTGCACGCCAGCCGAAAATTTCCGCAACGCCATAAGCCGCCGAGCCCGCCAGCACCGGGATCGCCAACAGGCCCGTGCCGATGATGCCGAGCGCGAACAGCGCAAAGGTGAAGTCGCCGGCGAGCGGCCGCAGCGCCTCGGCCGCCTCCGTCGCCGAATTGATGTTGGTGACGCCGTTGGCGTTCAACACCGAGGCCGTGGTCAGGATGATGAAGAAGGCGATGCCGTTCGATAGCAGCATGCCAAGCGTGGTGTCGGCCTTGATGCGCGCGATCTCGGGATCGCCGCCGCGCTGCGTCTCCTCGCGTAGCGGCCGGTCGCGCTTGCCCTGGTTCATCTCCTCGACCTCCTGGGAGGCTTGCCAGAAGAAGAGATAGGGGCTGATGGTGGTGCCGAGGACCGCGACCACCATCATGAAATAATCGGCGTTGACGGTCGCCTTCGGCCACACCGTGGCAAGCAGCGCCGTGCTCCACGGGATCTTGACGGTGAAGGCGGTAGCGACATAGGCGAACAACGTCAGCGTCAAAAATTTCAGCACCGGCGAGTAGCGTCGATAGGGCACGAACACCTGGAGCAGGGTCGATCCGGCCGCGAAGATCAGCGCGTGCTCGTGGTTGAGTCCGCCGATGACCAGTGAGAGCGCCTCCGCCATCGCCGCGATGTCGGCGGCGATGTTGAAGGTGTTGGCGACGACGAGCAGCGCCACGAGCCCCATCACCATCCAGCGCGGCGCGAGCTGCATCACGTTGGCCGCAAGACCCTTGCCGGTGACGCGACCGATCTGCGCGCTGACGAGCTGAATGGCGATCATGAACGGGGTGGTGAGAAAGACTGTCCACAGCAGCCCGTAGCCGAATTGCGCGCCGGCCTGCGAATAGGTGGCGATGCCCGACGGATCGTCGTCGGCCGCGCCGGTGATCAGGCCGGGACCGAGCCGGCGCAGCAGCATCGGAGCGGACTTCGTCGGCGCATCGGCGCGGCCGTGCCTAGTGGGGCGATGTGGCGATCGGTTCGACAGGGCTCACCTTCCGGAAATTACGAATCCAAGGCTTAAGCGCCATCATAGTCGGAAAGTTCCCCGGCCGACGCGTGGTGTTGGAGCGTGGTACTATGCGGCCGCTGCCGCCGCCGTCCGCAAGGAGCCGACGACGTGGCCGGCCCGCTAGGCGCGTCGGTCAGGCGGCACGTTCGATCATCAAGCCAGCCTCCTGTCGGCGCCGGGCTTTCGTTTTATTTGATGCTGACGAACATGCCCCAGGCGGCGGCGAGCGCAGCGCCGGTGAAGACGACCACCGGATTCTCGCAGAAGGTGCTGCCGTAGCTGCACACGTTCGAGCCGAACTGGCCGAGCTCGTGATGGCTCGCGGAATAGAACAGTCCTGACAGTCCCAGCAATGCGGCGGCGACGTAGTACATCGCGCATCTCTCCTTGGAACGCGTGTGTGCCAGCATGGCGCGGACAGATTGCATTCTGCCGAATCCGCTACGTTGCATTCGATTAAAGTTTGACCCGTTGGGCAAAATATATCCCGATCGCGACCGCGATTGAACCTGCATCCTCTCCGGTGACACCAAGACAGGCAGAGCTGTTGCGACCTTGCCGGCCGAGAGGACATACGGCCCGGTCATCACAACGCCCGCCCCGAAAACGGATGTTGGCATGAACCCCGCTCTCGATCTGCTCTATCACGTCGCTGCGATCGGGATCAGCATCTATTGCGCCCGCAAGGCCTGGTATGGCTATGTCGAGCGAAAGATCCTGTTCGTCAGTGACGACTGGCTGGACTGGTCGCGGTGGTCGCGACAGGTGTTTGATCGCGACACCATGCCGATCCGGTACTGGATGCAGATGGTCGGCACCGCGTTCGGCGCGCTGCAGTGCCTCGCCGGTGCGATCATCGGGTGGCAGCCGCACGGCTGAGCATCCGCATGGCGTCCGGCGCGAACCGCCCGATGCTCCGTTGCGCATGCCGTCGGCGCACGAAACAGGTTTGAAACGCTCCTGAAACCAGATCGTCCTGAACGCCTTCGCCGCTCGCCCCGACCAACGGAGCGAAAAGGAGAAAGTCATGATCGAGGTCGGTTCGAAGGAAGAAGTCGCATTTTTGCTGGCGCTGTTCGGGACCCATACCCAGCCCGTCAGGATGCCGAAGCCGAAATCGCAGCAGAGCTGAGATTCCCATGCCGGGTTTGGCCGATTGCCTGAGCTTTCTGCGTCTGCTGATTGCGAGAGGAGATCCGAAAGGCATCCCGCTGGCGACGGGCGCCATCGATGATTATCTGGCGGTGGCGCCGGTCAGCGCACGCAGCCGCGGCCTGCGCGTGCTCCAGCAGGATGCGCTCGAGCTGCATGTCACGTCGGTCGGCGTGCAGCGCTCGTTCGCCGAGACGGTGGATGCTTATATCGAGCGGAAGCTGGCGGAGGAATGAGGGCTCGGGCTCTGGCTCCGTTGCCGCCAAACGCTGGCATCGCTCTTGCTGCATGAGGTCTTGATCCCGGCCCGGCCAATCGGACCGTTTCAGATTGAGGCGATCACATGCAGACAACGTCCCGTTACGAAGCGAACGCGCTCCACGCTCTGATCTCCGACCTGCGCTGGCGAATCCAGATGCTGGACAGCGACATTGTCGAGGAGGAGCGCAAGGCCGGCAATGCTGACCCCGGCAGTCCCACCTATTCGATGCTGGCTCTGGCCTTGCGGTCGCGCAGGGACAATCTGCGGGCCTCGATCGCCATGCTGCAGGGGCGCGAGGCGCGCGCGGCCGAATTGTCGCGCGCTGCGTGAGCGACTTTCGCGTCCTTCAAGTCGAACGAAAGCGACCGGATATCCCCGCCGCGCATCCGCGATCCGTCCCCGCGAGGCGGCTTACGCCGGCGGCCGCACGACCATGGTGGCTCCGTTAGGAACTTCCGGGTCCGACCCCGAATTGAGCGGGTGGCCGGTCTCGCCGCCGATTGACCGGCCTGGAATGGCGGCTCCGGCGCCCAAGCCCCCCGTCAGCGCCGGGGCCGTTTTCCGTATTTGACACGTCGGGCAAAACACCGACATGATGGCATCATCAAAAAGTTTGGTTCAGCCCGCGCGGAGCGATCCGCGGCGGGCTTTTTTGATTCCGGCGGGCAGCCTGACATGGCGTCCCGGAGGAACAGCCTGGGGCCCAGGCACTTGTACCGTCGGAGGAGTCCATGCTGACAGAAGCGCAGATCGCACTGCTCTGCGACATCGGCCAGTCCATCGCCTTCAGCGATGAGAACAGGGAAGAGCTGCTCGAGCTCATCACCGCCGGCTACGTGCAAAAGGTCGGCGACACCTGCGAGCTCACCGCCAAGGGAGAGGGGGCCGTGGTGGATCACCGTGCCGGATTGAACGAGGCCGTGATGGCGGTTTGGTCGCTTAGCAATCGCTAAGGCGTTTGACGCGTCGGGCAAAACACTGGCAGAATGGCATCATCGGAAAAGTCCGGTTCAGCCCACGCGGAGCAATCCGCAGCGGGCTTTCCCGTCTTGGTTCGCCGGCAGACCGCGCCGCCCTCAATCATCTCCCGACAGATCGCCGCGCTTCGTCGGCATGTCGAGCGTGCCGCCGTCGCCGTGAACGAAGGTCTCTGCCTTGGTCTTGTCGGCGTCGGCGATGATCGCCTCTCGCGTGTCGCGTTCGCTGTCCTTGCGCGGCTCGGGCTCCGGCAGATTGCGCGAGGTTTTTTTGTGTCATGGGTTTTTGTGTCATGGCCGATCCTCCGCGGAAATGGCCCTTGGAGACGGCGGCCCTACCAGGGCTCCCGGTTGTGCGCTTTCCAACTAATAAGGGTTGAGCACACTCTCGAGAAATTGCTCCTTTTCGCCAGGCGCATAACCCTGACAGGAGCCGTAATACGCTTCCGGCCTGCTACAGGGGTCGGCGGACCGGTCGTATTGACGCGGCGCATAGGCAAAGCCCGAGGCTCGACCTGATGGGTACATGTGGTGATGGGGACGAAGCACCGCGTGCCGGTGCCCATGATGCACACTTGCCGCGTTCGCGACCCCGCACAGGCTTATCAAAACGCTCAAGGCCAGAATCGAACGCATCGCCTTTTTCCTGAGGGAGTTTCGCCCCGCCGGCTCAATGATTGCCGTGATGCAGCGTTCCAAAGGAACCCGGTTTCTTGCACCTATGCTTCCTCAGGTTCGCGAAACCCATCGTGAGTGTCCGTATCCGCCGGAATTTGCCTGGGGGCCGCCGCAGCCCTATCTGAATCGCGGACTGCGGTCCGGATGAGCCGGCCGTTGCACATAGGGGTTCGACAGGCACATGGCGGAAAGGCCCGCAGCGGTCGCTCTGCATTCGTCCCACGAAGCAAACTGGCAGGTGATATAGCTGGAGCCACCCCACTGCCATTTCTGCATGCACACCGGAGCATTTCCGGCGAACCGTTGAGCTGAGGCCGGAGTGGCCACAGCCATTGTGATCCCGACCAGGAGGAGAGTGGGAAGCGCGCGCATGATGGTACTCCGGGGGTTCGCGGTTGGAGGGAATAATCTCGAAAGAGATTTTCGACCGTTTCAAAGTCAAGCGCCAGAAGTCTTTTGCGCTCTAGCCTTGCGGCTGCCGATCTTCCTTTTCGGCTCCGCGAGCTACGATCTTGAGTTGCTCATCCGGTAAAGGCCGTTGAAGGATTTTCGCCTCATCCCACGGCGCTCGCAGCCACCTGTCTCCCTCTTCCGCCGTCGTCAGTATCACCGGCATGGCCTTCGGATGAATCGGCTCGACGACCGCATTCGGCGTCGTCGTGAGAAATCCATAGACCTGATGCGGCCCCGGAACGGGCTTTGACTTCGTACCGCGATCACCATTGAAGGTAGTCCAGATGCCGGCAAACGCGAACAGCGGTCGTGACTCCGCGAGCGCGAACCACACAACATCTTTCTTCTTCGTCTCCGGGTTCGGCTCCGGCGCGTATTCGGCAAAGCTGTTGACCGGCACGAGGCAGCGGTGCTCCGGCTTGAGGCAGGCGCGCCAGTGCGGGGAGGAGGTATTGCGAATGTTGGTCACGGGCGGGCCGCCGGTGCGCGGCGGAGGCGGCATGCCCCAGCGCATCATCACCATCTCGCGTTCGCTGTTGCCGGCATCGCGGATGACCGGCGCCGGATAATCCGGAAAAACGCCCGGCATCGGCGCGAGGTTGCCTTCATAGCGCCGGACAACGCGGAAGAGATCGGCGATCGCCGCCTGGTTGGTGGTGATCGAATAGACGTTATGCCGACGTCGGCATAATCTCTACTATGCCGACCTCGGGATTATGCCGACCATTGCCTCTGAACGGGCTCTGGCGGCGGCGATCGCTGCGTTGGGGTCGGCATAATCACA